>JAFQJH010000017.1 GCA_017415025.1 Clostridia bacterium | reverse complement strand
TTATCGACGAATTTGAGAAGCACCCATATTGCAATGGATAATCTCGGATCTGGTTTGCTTATGGGATCAAGTCCTACATAGTATCCATCGGAAATATGAAACACTCTATTCTGATTTCTGAGTCCCTTGATAATCTTACGGGTGATATCTTCGCTTTTCTGCAGAAGTCCTCTTACTTGGATCTTGGAAAGGGGGCCGTACTGGGACAGCCACTTGATAATGTATTGCTCATCCTGTAACAGCATTTAGAACACCTCCTTGTGCGTATTTTACTTGAAATGAGTATTTTACTCGGAATGCGTATGAGATTGCTGTTTCTGGCGAAGGATTGCTTCAAGCTCAGCGCGGTCAGTAGTAATCATCTCGTGCTCTGCTTTTGATGCCTTCACCAAAACAGGAACCTTATTGTTGTTGGAATAAATCAGTGCCTCGCCACGTTCAAAGCGTGTGATGGATTGAACCTCGGTCTTAGTGAGTTTCAAAACATCCTGAACATACTTCGCTTCATCCGGCTCAAGATTGAGGATGATTTTGTTCTTCGAGTTATTGATAATAGCTCGACCGTACTTGCCATCTTCAAGGCCAAAGAAATCACTGAGGTCCTGAGTGGCAGATATGGCAGCACCACCAAAACCACGAATGGTTTTGAAGATGGTCAAGCAGAACTCTGCAGCTTGTTTGTTGGAACTGGTGCCAACGAGCTTCCATATCTCGTCGATCATAACTGCTTTCTTTTTCGTGAGGTCTGACTTAACGGAGTCCCACACATAGTCAAGAGCAATCATCATTCCAACAGGAAGGAGCTTACCTTTCAGCTCGGAAAGGTCGAACACAATATACTTGTTTGACAGATCCACGTTTGTCTGACGGTTGAACGACTGTGCCGAGCCGGTAACAAATCGGCTAACGATAACAGCAATTCGTTCCGTCATCGGATTGTCAAGCAAGTGCTTGTGAAGGTCACCCAAGATAGGCATCTGTTTCATAACCGGAGGGCTGACTGAAATATCCTCATAGACCGAATCGTTATCGTGCGTGATACCGAAATCGGCGTATGTTTTTATCAGCGCCTCATCCAGAAGCTGTTCTTCTTCGTTGGTCATATCGGGAATAAGCAATGAGAAGAAAATCATAAGCTGCTGGATTTTGTTTGCCAGCATTGAGCCAAGCTCCACGTAATCCATAGCATCAATGAGTTCCATTTCCGGTGCCATTGTGTGTCTGATCTCCATAATGTTGATACAGTGAGGAGAACCGGGGGCAATTCGAATGAACTGACCACCGACAGCGTTACAGGCCCTGCGGAACTCATGGCCCTTGATTGGTGCCATGATGTAACACTGAATACCGCGCATTCTCATACGCAAGGCAAGAAGCTGCAGCGTGAATGTTTTGCCGGCGCCACTGGTACCGATAAGGTTCAGATTGGCGTTTTTGTTCTTCTTGGTATTGAACAGGTCCACAATGCACAGCGAGTTATTATGACGGTTGATGCCAAGCAACACGCCGGTGTCGTCCGACAACTCATAACTTGTGAACATATAGGTGGATGCTGCACCACTGGTAAGCACGTTTCGCTGGGCCTTCTTTTCAAGGGAGGGGGCAACCTTCAAAAACGGCATTACCGAACGAAGTGCGGCTTCCTGTTGGAAGGAGCAATCGCTAACGTACATATCCATTGACTTGAGCATGTCTGTCATTTGCTGCTTTCGCCACATCAGCTCCTCATAGGTCTTTGCCGATATCGTAATGAAGACTGACATATAGAAAAGATCCTCATTGTAGTTGGCAATGCCTTGCTTGATGTAATAACCGGCCTGAATGGAGTTTGCAAGCTCCTCGTAGTCTGTGCTCGTATCCTGCATACTCTTAATTTTGGTTCGGTTGAGACGGATACGTTGAGCGACCTTATCAATGGTCTTACTTCGGTTCTCGCGGCGTAGGAATACGTCAATGTCAACACCCTCGCCGGCATTGATCAGCGAGCTCATCCAACCTGCACGAACACGGCTTGGATAGCCATCACCCTTGATGAAAAGGAAGGAGTAATAAAGGCCATCCATAATCACGTGGTTGTGATGCTTTAAGTCAATACCCCTTGGAGCGATGAAGTTAGAAAAACGAATGTGCGGTACTTCATCAATGCCGATAACCTTGTTCTTCGCTGCCATAGTGTCAACAACCACTCTTTCCACTCGGGAAGAGAATGGCTCATCCACACAGGAACGACGGTTAAAGAACATATACAGGATTTCGGCTGTTGCTTCATCGGGATCCTCAGGCTGAAGAATATTATTGCCGCACTGCATAAAGTACGCTCTGGCATTCTGTTCTGCCGTTTGCATCGCTCCATAGATTTGAGCAAAGTCTTCGGTTTCGTTACGCCTGAGCTCTTCGTATTGGAAAATTAAAAAGAAGCGTCTGGTTAACGCTTCTCGGCTTCCGACATCCTTGATAAGACTGATGTAATCGTCTCCAAGACGTCGGCACTCTGCACTCGGTTCGCTATCCAACTCCTCACGCACCATTGCAACGTGCTTATCGGAATCGGCTCTTCGGGTTACAGATTTGAATTGCAATCGCATCGGTGAGATCTTCAGCCAACTTGCAAAGGTTGAGATGATACTGAACTGCTCATCATCCGAGCGAAGCATAAAGTTGATAGGTTCAATCTCAAGGATTTTGATATATCTGCCATCGGTCGTTTGAATAATGCCGTGGCGCAGATCCTTGATTGGTATAAAGTCCTGTACGAACTCAAGCTTTTCCAGTTTTCTTTTTGCCTTTTTTCTTTTTCCGGAGTTGTGCTGGGTCATATTTGTATCCCACCCTTCTAAATGTTAGTTTTCTTCGGTTAAAAAAGTAATAGATGATATGTCCTAAATACTGGAATAACGAATCACCGTCAATTCCCATCATTGCCACAACAGCAAGAGGAATCAGTGTCACCGTCATTACAACGATGCGAATAGTTGACGGCATTGGGATCCACATCAGTTCGGGGTATCCGACAACCACAAGCAGAATGACTGCCTCGATTGCGTTTCTCGGTTCGAGCATACCGCCGAGAATCTTACCTGAATCGGTGTAGTTCGCCGGTATAGAAAAGACATTATCAAATTCTCTATCTTCCATCTGACATCCTCCTTAGTCATCAAAGTCTACTTCGTTTGGTCTGCGAAGTGATAGGGATGCTTCATAACTCGGTGTGTTGAGGATAACACCCTCGCCACCGGAGGAATGCACCCACATACGCTCTCCGTTTTCACCGTATCCGGCGAAGATAAGCACATGGTTCCATCCTTGACCGTCCGCATCCATTAAAAAGCCGAGATCTCCCGGAAGAAGTTCGGCGGCTGTTATAGCATGAGATTCATCCCATTGGCTCCAAGTACCACCGTAAAGGCTGACACCAACGGCTGTCTTATATGTCCAGTCGGTAAAGCCTGAGCAATCCAGACCGAAGGGGCGAATGGTTCCGCTTGTGGTAGAGCCTGCCGCTGTTACAAGTTTCGGGGTATTCCACTCATCATTCCAACCTGCAGCCGATTTGCCACCCCAGAAGTAAGGAACCTTGCCTACAAGGGAAAGTCCTGTCTTCACAATATGCTTTCTGGTTTCACTGCAATTCTGTCTTGCCAAGAATGCGATGAGTTCGGTATCGGTAAGAGGAACTGCGCTGCCGTTTGTGGCAGTACCATACAAGGTCATCTTCAATGCTTGAGCACGACTGTCGATGACTTGACCATAAGTTGTGCCAAACTGACTGTACTCCGCATTCAGATCCAAACCGAAGGCACTGGAGATCACGGTATTATCAAAGGGATGAATGGTGCATTCAAGATACTTAACTACTTCTTTTGTCGGTGTGAGGGTCTGTTTTCCAATAGACTGATAATAGACCGCTGTGCGTGTGCCGGTAATGGAACCACCCGAATACACGGGAAGTGTAACGGACACAGCGGAATAAGCATCAACCTCAACAGCAACATCGGAAGTCTTTTCTTCATCCTGCACATAGTAGGTCTTCTCAGCCGTTTCATATCGGTACTGTGGAACACCGTTTATCGTTCCGGTCTGGACGACTCTTGTCACAACTGTCATTGTAACCGGCTTGTAGGTGTAGTACGTAACCGGGGTGATAACCTCGTTTTCTTTTTCTACCGACGTTACCGGAAACATATTGCCGGATACTCCCGATAGCTTTGCCTCCAGGTCACTGTCAGTTGCACTGAGCTGATCAACCGAGGTCGAATACGCTGACATAATATAAGCAACGTCATATCCTGCCGAACTCTGTGCGTGATTAACAAGGGCATTCATTGAAAGCTCGTAATCATAACCGCCATCGGCAATCAATGTCTCAACCTGCGTCATAGAGGAATCATAACCAAGACCAATAATGTTTGATATAACATCCGTAACGGTCTCAAACACGGTTACGATTGTGACCTGTTCTGTAGGTTCGCTGCCATCGAGACCTAATGCACGATTAATAAGAATGCCGGGGAGCTCTACTATGAGCACGACGAGGAATACAACACAAAGGCAGACAACACATAGGATCTTGAACAGTGTGTGTCTCATAGCCCAGGCTGCCGCAATGATGGCTCCCCAGGGACCACCGGATGCTGTACCTGCGGCTACCTCTGCAACAGCCTTTCCGCCTTCAACGCCGGCCTTAACTGTGGCAGCTGCAGCATTGGCAGTAGCTTCAGCACCTTTTGCGGCCGCATTTTGAACGATGGATTTGGTTGCTTCCTTACCGGCATTTGCCGCAGATTTCGCGGCTTTGGCGGCATTTTGCGCTGCGGCACCGTAATTATCGGCGCCATCACCGATTTGTTGTTTATTCGGTTCTGCCATTATCTGCACCTCCTATATTCAACTGCATTGGCAGTATTGTTTTCAAATTTAGATAAGCAAACAGCCGAACCGGAAAAGAGTCCGATTCGGCTGTCGCCTATATTAGCGTTTTCTTCTCGGTGCCTTGCTGTCGCCATCGCGGGCTTCAGGTTCAGCATAACGAGAAGGAGTTGTTTTGTACCTGACGGTCTCAGTATTGACCGTGCGTACATTGTCTCCATCATAAACGGGCTTTCCGTTTTCGAAGACAGGTTTGCGCTCCACAGCAGCCTCACCGTGAATTGCATACCACTGGCTTCCATTGACGTCCTCGTATACCTGATAATCTCCACGTGGGGGAGCAAACTGCGAGGTATCGTAGAACATTGTGCCGGAGCCATTCTCGTGTCGGACTTCAAAGTAACCGTTTTCGGCTCTCTGAGAACCATCGACCGAGTAAACCTGTTGATCGTATCCAGGCATAAAGCTTTGGAATGTCGCTTGATTGTATGCCTGTGCTTCGTCTCCCGGCTCGAATCCGGGCATTTCTGCGTGTTGCTGCATTGCATACCACTCAACACCGTTGGACGCCTGCATAATGGTATGAGGCGCATCCGGCTCGTCGTAATATGCGCTGTTGTACCACATCGAGCTATGACCGCCCTGTGTGGCTTCGATAACACCATCATCAACTGTTCTGAGAGTTGTGCCTTCAGCTGCATCCGGGAATGTGGCAGCGACCATAGCAGCTTCTCCAACAGCTCCGTTGAACTGAGGTGCATCATAAAATGCTCCTGCACCAGGACCATTGGCAATCTGATACCACTGGCTTCCGTCAGAGGCCGTAACCATTGAGTGCGGACCTTCAGGCTTTTCAAATTGATCTGTGCTGTAAAGACCGACAGAGGTTTCTTTGCCATCTGCACCAACAACCTTGGCAGTAATCTGACCACCGGTGATTTCGGTGCCGGAAACCTGCATTCCGCTAAGATGCGGCATATAGTTTCCAAGGCTTCTGTCTGCAATATCTCCGGCTATCGAACCGGACACAGCAGGGGGTCTTGATGCAACGGACGAAATAGAGTCGCCCGTAAGCTGAGCACCGTTTCTTGCGGCGATTCCACCGAATGTACGACCGACAAAACCAATCGTTCCGCCTGCGCCCATTCTTTGACCGCCATTAACAACTGCATCTCGCACGTAAGAGTTGCCCTTGAACATATTGGCAAACCCGCCTGCAAAACCAGTTGCTGCAGCACCGGTACCTGTGGCAGTAGCACCAGCGCCTCCGCCGAAGACTCGACCAGCACTTCTCATTCCTCCGCCAACAGCGCCTGTAACGACGCGTGCTGCCATCAGAAGCTCCATTCCCATGCCGGAGCCGGTCTGAGCCACGTTGAGACCTATCGATGCAAGATAGGAGTCAAACTTCTGGGCGGTTTTGAGAAAAGCGAGCGCACAGAACATCCAGAGGAATACGCTTCCTTGTCCTGTTGACAGTGCGCCGCCGTTTCCTATGTAGGCACCCATTGAGGAGTTGAAACCTCTCAGGAACCATACGTTCATCACGAGCAACAACATCTGTGATCCGACCATACGACACCAGCTTCTGAACACCGGTGTCGTTGCTTTAGAGGCACCCATGGAATATGCAAGAGGCGAGGTATAGCAGAGCACTCCGACTACGATATACCGTTCTACTGTTTCAAGCAGTAGTTTAAAATAGTTCCAACCGAGACAGAGTTCCAAAATAACGAGGAGCAACAGTCCAACAACGGATATCGTGGCGATGAGCGTCGTCAATCCGTTCATTAGCATTGCCTCAATTCCCGCAAAGGTGAAATCCTCTGCGCTTAATTGGACATCCATCAGGGCTGTGTACGGTGCCCTGGCAATATTGAGCACCATAGAGAAGATAGGCTTCGCATAACCGATAAGTAGTGCCATCAATGCACTTCGGGCAAGGAGTGCCCACGGATTTTCCGCATCAGTTATTGGCCCGCCAAAAATACGGAACAGCTGCCAGACCGTAATCAAAAAGAGTAAAGCCCATGCTGTGTACTGCATGACTGTAAACGCCTTTGTGACAAACGGGAAATATTCTTCCATCGCTGTCATATCTGTTCCAAGCGCTTGAAGGAACAATCCGGATACGGCATCCATAAGATCGGTCACAACACTGCTGACCCATGTGATTATCCCTTCAAAAATCCAGTCAAGCATATGTGTTCACCTCCATTCCTGCTTGACACGGATACTTAGATGGTTGTCGTACCACCACCGCCACCACCGGGCGAATAGTTACCGCCGGCGATGAGAGGCTGCAAGTAAGCAACGATGAAGCCCAAAGAGTTAAGAATGATCCAGGTGATCACGATTCTCTTGAGCCACTGGGTTGCTTCATCCACTGCACGCTGATTACGTGAAACCATTCGAATAATCAGGGCAATGGCACCCACTGTGACTGCCACAATGGTGCTGATCGCCACAATCTGACCGTAAATATCCTGCATAATCGCGGAGAAGCGATCCCAGATAGTTGCGGCCATAACGGGATGCATCGAGCAAATCATAGCCGAAGCCATACCGACAAGCGACCAGTAAGCGGACTTCATTTGGGTTCCGCCCAGTCTGAGTTTCTTTACCATGCCTGTGTACCTCCTTTCGAAAAAATGGCATAAAAAATACGCCTTAAAAACTTCGGAGAGTGAAGTTCTCAAGACGTTATTTATACCGTGCCCGTGTCTATCTACACTTTTGCACGATACAAGTATAGCACATTTACATTCCCTTGTCATCGGCAAAAAATCGTCTTTTTATAGGCAAAAAATAGGCACGAAATAGGCACCCCTAAAAGTCAGTCCAAATTCTCCATCAATGTGAGAATATCGAACCACATATCAACCTCTGCGATGGGGGCTGCCCACAAACGAATTGAAAGAATTGTGATTGCCTGCTGACGAAGGCGGTAATAAGTTCGTGATGACATCTTAAGCTTTTCAAGCAGCTCGGTGTGGAAGTATCTTTCCGGTCCAAGATACGTGAGATAAATCAGCTCATACAGGCGTTCACCGTTGCCAGGCTTCTGTTTGAGCACAGTTAAGGCCATTTCGAGCTTATCAATCAACAATCTCGACTTTTCCACGCCTTCCAATCGTCCTGCAAGCTTTTTATTGCCCAGGGCAAGCTCGGTATCTACGTGTTCAAGCAGCATATCGATCCCTTCGAATGGTTTATCTAACTCTTCAGCGATGGTTTCCGGCATCATCTCAAGGATCCACTTGAAAGAACGATAGTGCTGCAGAAGAACCTGTGTGTTGTGAAAAGCCGTTCTGCGCCTTTTCTGTTGAGCATTGCGAACTCTCGTGTTGTCAATCTCGTGATCACCTAATATCCCACGCTTTGTAAGAAGTGAGATAAAGGCGTCTGACTGCTGAAGTATTTTATTCTCTTGCTGTTCATACAGCGAATTTTCGTCCGGTTTCGGGCTCATATGTAAACATCTCCTTTGCTATTTGGGTTATATCCACGGGCGCACATGGCCCACGGATTTTACTCGTATCATCAACTACAGGAGGGTATATATAATTACTCCTGCAGTCATATATACAGTTCTTACAATTCGAGTGAGAAAAATACGCGCGTAATTTATATACGTCGAAAAGTGCAACGCGATTTTGCGATACCGTTTCCTCAGGCTCAAAAACACATTCGGTAACGAGCTGATAGCTATAAAGGGCAATAAGTCTGCCGATATGTTCGCTATCAGAACCCACTTTCTGCGTTTTCTTGCCCAAAATGCGTATTTCGGCAATTATACGCTCAATTTTCTCAGACTCGGGTAATGAAACCTCTGTATCTGTGGGATACAGCATATTAAAAATGAGACAGCCGTAGGATCCGGGAAGACGGTGTAGCACAAAAGCATCCCCATACTTCTTGAAAAAGCGCCACACTTTAGTCTTTTCCCAGTTCCAACGTCGGCCCAGGGTTTCCAATGTCATAACGGCACCGTATCTTCCGAATTGAATTGTCGGTGCCAAAAAAGAAAACGCATTGTTCTCGTCCTCGGATACCGTGTGGCACCAGAGGTCAAGCCATGCGTCTGCTTCCTCAAATACATAATTCTGTTGTACAAGTCTGTCTGTGATGCCACGAGGGAGGCATAGGAACCCATAACCCTCTGTGGCGTATACTGTCCCATCCATGCACTCAGCTCCGGAACAGTTGATAACCCAATCCTTGATTTCGTAATTGAGTTTCTTTGTCTTGCTGTCGAGCTTATAACTGACAAATCCAAGCTCAGACAATTTATTTAGCGTCTCAAGGCTCTGTGCGCGGCTCCTGAGGCCGAGAATGCTCTTTAGCCCCACAACACCACCTGACCACATTCCTGGCCTTACAGCGTTAATATGGCCGCAATAAGAGGCTTGTCCCTTACGGAACGCAGCCCGAGACGCCAACTTCGCCCAGGCACCCATTACACCTTTGCCTTCAGGCAGGTGGTTGCGAGGCAACTTTACCCATTGATACTTCATCAAGCATTTCATAAGGGACAACTCCTTTCTTCAGTTTGTAGGCGAGGGAATACCCTCAATCTTTAATTCTTACGTGTAAGCCGTTCAGCTTCGCTATGTAGACTCCTTTCAGATACCAGAAGTCTCCAAGCTCAATTGTGGTTGGTACCCACTCATCTCCGATCTTGACCTCAAGCGGCTCACCACAATGCAAACCACCGTAGTAATCCAACAAGTCAAATCGGATGTCCATTCGACCACTCTCGTGATCATAAACAAGTACACCTTCTCTCATAGCCTAATCGTCCTTTCTGTGAAAATAGAAAAGCCGAATGAGTATTCTCGCTCATCCGGCTTTGTCTTGTGACAGTTTGAATATTTAGTTTTAAGCTGCTCAGATCAGTGGATTTCTGACGCATATTTAGAATGTTACTCTGCTCCTTTCTAAAACCGCCCAAAAACCCGTTTTTGACACCAATGCGTTCAATGGGGCAAACCAGCGAAAACCCTAGTGTTTATGCGGGTTTCAAGCGGTTTGCCCTATTATAACGCATTCCTCTATTCTACGAACTATACCTGTTGCTTTCATATATAAATCTCCTTTGTGTCTTTTTTGTAGGGAAGGCATTTATGCCTTCCGATTTTAACGGAACGGATAAATCCGTTCCCTACATTTTCAAATTGTGATGTTAGTATCTGTAAAGTGTGGGGATTTATACTTTGTGAATTTGCTTTTTGTTTTGAGTATGATATAATAAATCAAAGGCGGTGAAAATATGAAATTAAACACACACGACTGTACACCGAGACCACAAAACAGCAATTTTATAAAAGTGCTGTTTTTAATATGTGTATTTTTAATATATAGCATTTTCGGGTTGGTTTCTTTTGCTTGTTTTTATTATGCTCATAGTTTTATAGGCGGTATATCTGTTATACTGATACCTGTTTTGCTAACTGCAATTATCCTGATTCATATAAAAGATATTGAAAAGGCATATATCGAAATAAAAGAAAACGAAATTTATGTTGTAGATTATTATTGGGGCATAAAAAAGGAAAAGCATATTTCTTTTTCTGATATTACATCGGCTGAAATCTGTATTGGATATTCACACAAAGTCAAGGGTTATCGATTGAGCTTTGCAGGAATGCGATACATTGTATTCAAAAAAGACAATAAGTATCTTTTCAAAATAATATGTCTTCCTGAAACCGAAGAAATCTTCAAGCAGTACTTATAATGATTCAACAGCGAGGTGAAATTCACCTCGCTGTTGCTATGTATAGGTCGAAACGTGTTGCATTTCGTCAAAAAATTTTTTCAAAAATCGCCCGCAAACCTGGCATTTATAAGGATTTATTACACTTTTGTGTTATTATAACACGAGCCTCTATTCTACGAACAATTCCTGTTGCTTTCATATATAAATCTCCTTTGCTTACTTGATAACACTTCTATTATCTGTAAACATTGGAGTTTTATACTGCTTGAAATAATTTTATAGCTTTGCTAATTAATGTCTATTTCTCTTTAAATAAGGGGTGAAGATAGTATATCTCATCATCGGAGGATGAACCGTTATCCGACGAGTGTCCATAATGATATTTCCAAAAGCCGTGTTTCATATGTGCTGTATTTATCGAAATATATTCATATCTTTTGTGAAATGTAGAAGACTTTGAATAAAAAGAACGATCTACAAGCGTAATAATTCCAAAAAAAGAGCCGTCTTTCACTAGTTGAATACCACGAACGGTACACCGGTATAAAGAGTCCGAGACTAAGACAACGCTTGTTGTGTAAAAAACAAAAAAAGAGGTTGCTTCACTAATCAAAGTAATGCAATCTCTTTTTGTTTATAGAAATTAAGATGTACGAGTTATAAGCTGACAGTAAACATATACATTTTGTATTTTTTTAGCCTCTACACCATCGTCAGCCTTTATAACGGGTTGGGTTTCAGATGTAGTAGTGTATAGTTTAAATACAATTGCCATTTGGTTCGGTCGCATATTGCGGATTTTTTTATAGGTAAAGTTTTTACGAGTAATACTAAGATAATCAAACATTATGGTCTCGATATCTTGGTTGCTGAAACAACGCAATATATCGTTTTCGTCATATTCTTCCAAAACAACCTTTGCTTCTTCCAACGTCATATTGTGGCATTTGAACGAACCCTCGTTCAATACGGACATCATACTACTATTGTCGAGCAACAGTAACGGTAAATCTTTATGTTCCATTCCTAAAGCCTCCTTTATCGGTTTTGAACAAATTGTTGAAGTGTTTCTTGTTTAATTCCAAAATTCTTTATATTCATTATACTTACAAATTTGGGGATTGTCAAGTTAAAAATGGATTTTAACCGTATAAGCTTTAGGGTGACGGTGTTCTGTGTGTTAACTAGCGAGGGGAATTCGCCTCGCTGCATTTTCAAATTGTGATGTTAGTATCTGTAAAGTGTGGGGATTTATACTTGATGATTTACTTTTAAAAACTTTTATGCTATAATCCGTGTGGTGGTGTCGGTACGGCACGGTAAGGCACATCCTAAAAAGCGGAAGCTTTGGGATCTGACTTGCTGTTTGACGGCTTGTAATATATGTTTTAATCAGTGTTTACAAAAGGGGGATTTCGATGAAAAAGATATGCACCTGGCTTGCAAAAGCAATCATTGCAGGGGTGGTAGCGTTAGGTATAATGGTTGGGTTTTGCTTTTTTTACTATAATTTGCCTGTACATTATACAAATTCTTCGGGGGCGACTGACTATTTTTGGGATAAGAACTTTTTATCCATGCGTGGCACGGAGGGTTTTGCCCGCACTTATACGGACGAAAATGGAAATGTAAACACATTCCCTGAAAAAGGTGATAGGGTAAATATACTCGTTATGGGTTCTTCGCATGCGGAAGGCTTTAATGTTGACAGTGATGAGAATTTCACATATCTGTTGAACAAAAAACTAAAAGAAAAAAACGATGACCGATATGCTTATAACATAGCGACTTCGGGACATACTTTGCTGAGATGTATGAAGAATCTTGATGCTGCACTCGAAAAGTATGAACCGACGGATTGTGTTGTAATTGAAACAGCAACGGCAGTTTGGAATATCGAACAGATGATACAGCTTGATAATGGAGAGTTTGCTGATTTACAGTCTCACAATTCTGGCATAGTTTCATATTTACAGAAAATCAATATTTTCAGACTGATATACGCACAAATTTCTAATGCAATGGATAAAGAAGACAGTAATGATGACGACGATGACGTGCGTTTTGAAAGTGAAGAGGAAAGAGCTGAATTCTTGAAGGAATATGAGTTGTATCTTGAAAGAATGCTCCGTAAATGCAGCGAAACAGCAGGAAAACACAATTGCAGAGTGCTGATACTCCATTCACCGCAGATGGCAGTTGATTATTACGGAAATATCATAAAAGGAGAGGTCAGTGAAGAGGAGAAGCTTTTTGAGAAGCTTTGCGAAAAATATGATATTGACTACATAAATATGTTTGACTCTTATGAAGAGATGTATGAGAAAACAAATCACTTACCTCAGGGCTTTTCAAACACAGCAATCGGAAGAGGCCACGCGAACAGATACGGTCATAACTGTATTGCGGAAAAGCTGTATGATTTTTTGAAGAGAGGTGATGCTGCATGACTTTCTCGAGTGTACCGTTTTTGGTTTTCTTTGTAATTACATATTCGGTAATGCTACTTTTCAACAGCAGGACCGTTCAAGAAAAGATTCCTGAAAAAATGCAGTTGAACCTCAAGCATACAATCCTTTTAATAGCAAGCTATGTTTTTTACGGTTGGTGGGACTATCGCTTCTGTTTCCTTATGCTGTTGCTGACGGCGGTAGCGTGGTTTTGTGCAAGAAAGATTGACCAAGACAAAAACCGAAAGCTTTTTGTTACAATCGGTGTAGTCTTTCCGCTATTGATATTAGGCTTCTTTAAATATTTCAATTTCTTTGTTGATTCATTTATCTCTGTATTTGGTATCAAGTTTACATCCGCTCTGAATATAATTTTGCCTGTCGGAATTTCTTTTTATACCTTCCAGTCAATGAGTTATACAATTGATGTATTTCGAGGCATTATAAAAAGTCATTCATTTATGGATGTAGCGTTGTATGTATCATTCTTTCCGCAATTGGTTGCAGGTCCGATTGTCAAAGCATCAGATTTTATGCCGCAGTTACGGAGCAATCATACCTTGAAAATAGCGGATTTGGCGAAAGGTGCACAGATTTTTGCTTTTGGTCTTTTTAAAAAGATTGTCATCGCAGATAATTTGTCTGTGTTTGTTGATGATGTTTTTTCAAAGCCGCTTGCGTTTTCTTCGCTGACGGTTATTCTTGCGGTTATTTCGTATTCAATTCAGATATATTGCGATTTCTCGGGATATTCAGATATGGCAATAGGTGTTGCAAAGAGCTTCGGATATGAATTTAATGCTAACTTCAATATGCCGTACATTTCGAAAAATGTAACGGAATTTTGGAAAAGGTGGCACATCAGCCTTTCGACCTGGTTGCAGGAATATTTGTACATACCTTTGGGCGGAAATCGCAAAGGTACTGTCCGCCGATACATCAATCTCCTTCTTACAATGATTCTGGGCGGATTATGGCACGGTGCGAACTATACTTTTGTGTTCTGGGGCTTGCTCCACGGCGTTGCCTTGTGTATACATAAGCTTTTTATGAAAGCCAGAAAAGGTAAAAAAGCAACTGTTGTCGGCTCGATTATATCTGTACTGTTCACGTATGCGTTTGTGTGTATTTGTTGGGTGTTCTTCCGTGCAGAGAATTTCAGTATAGCTATGGATGTACTGTCGCGTATGTTTATCTGGCAGGACGGAATAACACAGATTTTTTCATGGTCAGTTTTCGGTGTTGCTGTTATTGCGATTGCAAATATTTTTGCACTTGTAAGAGCAAAGAAAACAAAAAGTAAAGAAGTGAACGGATATTATCCTGTTCTTGATTTGAATAAAGTTGGTTCTCTTGTTATCTTCTTTCTTGAAATTCTGTTAATTGTTGCTTTGGCATATACTAACGCTAACCCATTTATTTATTTTCAATTCTGATTTTTGGAAATCAAGCAGATTTGATTGGTGGTACTATGAAAAAGTATATCGGTATCGACATCGGGGGCACGAAGTGCGCCGTGATTGTCGGTGAATATGAAAATGATGAAATCAAAATAATTTCCCGTACGGCCTTTGCGACGGATACAGACGAAGAGCCGACGGACATCATAGAAGTTTTCTGCGAAATTATTTCAAAGGAAAAGGATTTTGAGGCTATCGGCATTTCCTGCGGAGGTCCGCTTGACAGCAGAACGGGAGTTGTACTTTGTCCGCCCAATCTGCCGAAGTGGATTGACGTTCCGATTGTCGAAACCCTTTCTTCGCGATTTGGTGTTCCCGTTTTTCTGCAGAACGATGCGAACGCCTGTGCGCTTGCGGAGTGGAAGCTCGGTGCGGGCAGGGGAACGCAGAATATGATTTTTCTCACCTTCGGCACGGGCTTCGGTGCAGGACTCATCCTTGACGGCAGACTTTATGTCGGCGCGTCGGATATGGCGGGCGAGGTCGGTCATATCCGATTGACCGAGGACGGTCCCGAGGGCTACGGCAAGTCGGGCTCGGCGGAGGGCTATTGCTCGGGCGGAGGAATACGGAATATCGGCAGGCTTTTTGGCGTGGACAAGAGCGCGAAGGACATTGCGCTTGATGCAAAAAACGGTGATGAAACCGCGCTTGAAATTTACCGTACTAGCGGAAAATATCTCGGCAGAACGCTTGCGATTCTTGCGGATATTCTCAATCCCGAGCGTGTGGTTATCGGCAGTGTTTTTGCGAGAAGCGAGGAGCTTCTTCGTCCTGCGATGCAGGCGGAGCTTGAAAAAGAGGCGCTTTTCCATACCGTGAGATGTCTTGATGTGCGTCCTGCCTTGCTCGGTGATGAAATCGGTGACTATGCCGCACTTATGACTGCGGTTTACGGAGTGTCGGGTTGACGAAAGTATACTTTAGGTAATAAGCCCTCCTTTACTCAAGGGAGACTGATACGCAAAAAATGGGGTGCGATATGAAGCTACAAGACGAGATTGTTATGCTATTCAAAGATAACGGAGTTGCGGATGTCGGCTTTACGCAGGTAAGCGACGGTCCGTTCGGCGACAAAACCTATGCGGTGAGCATTGTTATCAAGCTCTCGGATGCTGTTGTTGACGAGATAACCGACGAGCCGACCCACACCTATTTTCACCATTACAGAACGGTTAATGCGTTCATCGACCGTGTCATTCTGCAGGCAGGCTTTATTTTAGAGCAGAACGGATATAAATACATCCCCGTCGGCGCATCGCAGAGTATCAACAAGGACGGCTGGAATTATCACGGCAGATATTCGCACAAGAAGGTCGCTTCGCTCGCAGGTCTCGGCGGAATCGGCAAAAACAGCCTTTTCCTGCACAGAGAGCACGGCGCGCGGGTAAGACTCGGTACGCTTTTTACGGATTGTCCGTTTGAATGTGAGCCACAGGACTATGTGTCACCGTGCATTCAGTGCAATCTCTGCGTTGAGGCTTGCCCGTCGGGCGCAATCAACGGCACGCTGTGGCAGGAAGGAATGGAGCGCGAGGAAGTTTTCAACCCCGAAAAATGCAGTGAATATATGAAAAAGAATTTCAAACACATCGGCAGAGGCGCCGTGTGCGGAATATGTATGAAGGTTTGTCCGATTGCGAAAGAAAGTTGAGTTTTAAGAAATTTTCATTAGCATAAAAGTATAAATTTGGAGTGAGAATAGTGAATATTATTTCAATAATGGGTTTGATATTTTTAGCATTTATCTTTTTAACTTCACTGGTTTTAGGCCTAATGTGTCTTATAGGTAAAAACATTATCCTTGATGATGTTTACTTGAAAGCGACAAAAGAAGAACAGGAAAAAATGGATGTGAAAATTTTTCGCATACAAAGTGCTACTACTTTTATCTTGGTTTCTGTAATGACGTTATTTAACTTACTACGTTGGTTCACGCAAAACCCTTTGTTTAGTTATGCCGCTCTGGGCGTTTTTGTGGTTACTCTTGCTTATTTTGTTGCGTCTCATTTTGTACTCAAGAAAAAATTCAGACAATCAAACAGATAATATGTTTTGGAATAACGGAGGAAAAATAAATGGATCAGAAGAAAATTGACAGAATCAACGAGCTTGCACGCAAGGCAAAGGTGCAGGAGCTGACACCCGAGGAAACAGAGGAGAGAGCACAGCTTCGCGCCGAATACATCGCGGCTTACAAGCGCAACCTCGTTGCGGCACTCGAAAGTGTGCGCGTGGTGGACGACAAGGGAAACAAGTCTCCGCTGAAGAAAAAAGACGTGCAGTAATTTTTATAAAACAGATTACCTGACAGAAATTTGTGAAAATTTTTCTGTCGGGTATTTATTTTTATACATTTTGCGTTTTTTGTTAATTTTGTCCACACAAAATCAAAATATTGTGCTCAAAACGAGTTTTCCACTGAAAAAGTCACAACAAATGGTGATTTTACACAAATGAAAATGCACGGAAAAGCAAGGCAATATTTGTCACTTTTCGATAAAATAAGCAGTTAAAAACCCGTTTTTTCAAAAATTTTTTCAAAAAACACCTCAAAACACTTGCAAAACACCCTGCAATTGTGTAAAATGTATATGTTTAGATTGGCATTTTGTATAAACGACTATACGCTTCGTCATTTTGGACAAGCGCAGGCAAATTCAGATGTTAATTTTTCATAAGTGAGGAGTTTTAATATGTCAAACAGACTTTTCCAGGGCGTTATTCATCAGATGAAGAGCGCTATTGACAGAACAATCGGTATCATCGACGAGTCGGGTACAATCATCTCCTGCAGTGAGCTCGGCAGAATCGGCGAGGTTAATTCCATTGCGGCGGCTACTACCTTTATGGATTCCGATGTCTGTGTTGTAAACGGTTGTACATACAAAACCTTCGGCAATCAGGTTCATCCCGAATATGCGGTTTTCGTTGATGGCGATGACGAGCTTGCTGAAAAGTACGTCAACATCAGCGCAGTTGCCCTGAGCAACCTCAAGCAGTATTTTGACGAGAAGTATGACAGAAACAACTTTATAAAGAACGTTATTCTCGATAACATCCTTCCCGGAGACATCTACTTAAAGGCTCGTGAGCTTCGCTTCAACAACGATGCTTCAAGAGTGGTTCTTCTTATCAGAATCCCCGAGCAGTCGGATGCCTCTGCTTATGACGTTATCCAGAATCTCTTCCCGGACAAGTCCAAGGACTTCATCGTAAACGTAAGTGAGACTGACATAGCTCTCATCAAGGAAGTCAAGAGCAACATCGAATCAAAGGATCTCGAAAAGCTCTCACGTTCAATCGTGGATTCTCTTTCAACAGAGCTTTACGTTCACGCTCAGATCGGTATCGGTACTGCAGTAGTCGGCATCAAGGAGCTTGCACGTTCGTTCAAAGAGGCACAGGTTTCTCTCGAGGTCGGCAAGGTGTTTGATACGGAGAAGTCTATCGTAAGATATGACAGCCTCGGTATCGCACGTCTTATCTATCAGCTTCCGACAACGCTTTGCGAAATGTTCCTTCACGAGATTTTCAAGCGCGGCTCAATCGAGAGTCTCGATCAGGAAACTCTGTTCACTATTCAGAAGTTCTTTGAGAACAACCTTAACGTCAGCGAAACCTCAAGAAAGCTTTTTGTTCACCGTAACACTCTTGTTTACCGTCTTGAAAAAATCAAGAAGCTTACAGGTCTTGATCTTCGCGAATTTGACGATGCAATCGAATTCAAGGTTGCACTTATGGTCAAGAAATATCTTGACGCCAATCCAATCAAATATTAATTTTCAGAGGCAATAAGTATGATTGACTTTAAAAATGTGTCAAAGGTGTATGACAACGGCACAAAGGCTCTGAGCAATGTCAATATACATATTGATAAAGGCGAGTTTGTTTTTGTTGTCGGTGCATCGGGTGCGGGCAAGAGTACCTTCCTCAAGCTTATGATGAGAGAAGAGGTACCCTCCTCGGGCACAATCAGAATCAAGGATTACAACCTCGGCGAGATGAAAAAACGTAAAATCCCATATTTCAGACGAAATATGGGTATCGTTTTTCAGGACTTTCGCCTTATCCCCAATATGACGGTTTATGATAACGTTGCGTTCGCAATGAGAGTTGTCGGTGCAAAGGAAAAGGAAATCCGCAAAAGAGTTCCTTATGTTATCAATATCGTCGGTCTTTCGCAGAAGGCGCGCAGCTACCCGAGCGAGCTTTCGGGCGGTGAACAGCAGAGAGTTGCTCTTGCAAGAGCGCTCGTAAATAATGCTGACATCATCATCGCGGATGAGCCGACAGGTAACGTTGACCCGCAGATGTCGCTCGAAATCGTTGAGCTTCTCAAGCGTCTTAACGAGACGGGCACAACCGTTATAATGGTTACTCACGCTCACGACCTTGTCAAGAAATTTGACAACCGTGTTATCGTTCTTGACAGCGGTGAGGTTGTGTCTGACGGTCTTGTGGAAAACGGAGAAATCCCGATTCACTCTTCATCACACCTTAACGTTCAGCAAAAAGGTAAGATAAAAACTAAATTTAAAAAATTCGGCAAGAAAAACAAGGCGGAGATAATTGAGGACGGGCAGAAGGGCGAGGATGAAACCTTCCTTGACGCGCTTGTCGGAGATACGGACTCCTACCGTGTTTATCTTGAAGAGGAAGAAAAAACCGAAGCAACGGTTACTGCCGAAGAAGAGAAAGGCGGTGACGGAGAATGAAAAAGGGTGGAAGCTTAAGCTATCTTACAAAAGAAGGTTTCCGCAACGTGTGGATTAACCGCCTGATGTCAATTGCATCCGTTGCTGTTCTTATGGCGTGTCTCGTTATGATGGGCTCTGCGTTTATGGTGCTTGTCAACGTTGAGGGCGTTATGAAGGAAATTGAGGCAGAAAACGTTGTTATGGTTTACCTCGATATGGATGCGACCGATTCCGACGTCAAGCGAGTGGAGCAGGATATTCTCGAAACACCTAACGTTCTGCGTTGCAAGTATACGAGCAAGGAATCCGCATTTGACGAGGCTATCGCAGACCTTGATACGGATGCAACCTATTTTGAGGGTGTCGAAAATCCCTTGCCAGACCTTTTTGAGGTCTCCATTTCCGATATGTCAAAGTTCGACAGCACAGTTGATGCACTTGCCGCTATTGAGCACGTTGATATCGTGCGTGACAATCAGGAAATTGCAAACGTTCTTGTTCAGATCCGTTCGTCAATTTCTTACGTCAGCATCGGCATTATCGCAGTTCTGCTTGTAATTTCACTGTTCATCATATCGAATACAATCCGAATCACGATGTTCAGCAGAAGACTCGAAATCAATATTATGAAATCTGTCGGCGCGACAAATTGGTTCATCCGCTGGCCGTTCATTGTTGAGGGTATGCTTCTCGGCGTGATTTCAGCGGTCGTTTCCCTCGGTGTTGTATGGGGCATCTATGCACTGCTTGAGCCGACGGTGGATTCAATCTTCGGAATGATCAGTAAGAACTTTGAAATTGTCAGCTTTACGGGCTATGCACCGTATATTCTGGCGGCATTCGTGGTAATAGGTATCCTTTCCGGCGGAATCGGAAGCCTTATTTCCATTCAGAAGTATCTTAAAGAAAGAGGAGGAGTTGTTTATGATGAAGCAGAATAATTTTGCAACAAAAATAATATCATTCTTCCTTTGCTTCACTCTTGTTTTCGTTTCGTTTGCAGCTTTTGCGCCCGAAACTCAGGCGAAGAGTCTTTCTTCCCTCAGGGATCAGCAGGCGGCAATCAAGGATAAGGTTAAGGACAGCGAAGCGAAAATCAAGGAGCTCGAAAAACAGCAGGCAAGGCAGGAGGACATCATTGCCGAGCTTAACAACCAGATTGCACAGCTCAATGAACAGCTTGACAATGTCCGCGGTCAGAAGAGCATTATCAACGGCGATATAAAGGATACGGAAAAGAAAATCCGTGAGCTTGACGAAGAAATCAAGCAGCTCGACGCTGAAATCCTTGAAAAAGATAAGGAAATCGAAGAAACAATCGAGATTTTCTGCGAGCGTATCAGAGCAAATTATATTGCAGGTGAAACGTCAATTCTTGAAATGTTTACCGCATCATCCTCAATTTCAGGCTTTCTCAACCGTCTTGAGCTCTTCCGCAGAGTTACAAAGAACGATCAGGCACTTGTTGACCAGTTGAACAAGGAAATTGCCGAAATCGAAGAGATGCAGAAGAAGCTCGAGGAAAAGAAGACTTCCGTTGAGGCTGAAAAGGCGGCACTTGTTGTCAAAAGAAATGATTTGCAGTCAGCAGAAAACGAGCTGAATGCGACACAGTCAACAATTATTGCAAAGTCAACCGAGGTTAACAAAAAGCTTGCTGATCTTAACTATCAGACAAAGAAGCTTGAAGTAAGCCTTGAGAAATACAATTCCGAAATGGATAAAATCGAGGACGAAATCGAGGCCTTCCTCAAGGAGCAGGCTTCATCCTCGGGTTCGTCGGGCGGTTCATCATCGAATGCGGGCTCCGCTTCATCAAACGTCAGCACGAAGGGCTGGCAGTGGCCCGTGCCGTATTCGAACTCTTACATCAGCTCTCCTTACGGATACAGAAACGACCCGATTTCCGGTGCATATAAATTCCACAGCGGAATTGATATCACAATGGCAAGTGCGCACGGCAAAAAGCTCGTTGCAACAAAGGGCGGAACGGTTATCCGTGCGGTGCACAGCAACTCGGGCTACGGTAACTACGTTATGATTGACCACGGCGGCGGATATTCCTCGCTCTACGGTCACTGCAGTGCTCTTGCAGTTTCTGTCGGTGATAGGGTAAGTCAGGGACAGGTTATTGCTTACATCGGCTCGTCGGGCTATTCAACGGGACCTCACGTCCACTTTGAAATCCGTTATAACGGAGAAAAGCAGAATCCGTCACATTATGTTTCCAAATAAAAGCTTAAACCGCTTGCTTCGGCAGGCGGTTTTCTTTATTGACAAAAAACGTTTATTGTGCTAAATTCAAATTATAAAAAGGAGGGTGCCGTATGTTGGATAAAATTGTTGAAGCTCTCGGTCTTGTTTACCGCGAGGAATGGGCGTTGAGAGGTATTTTTTCTCATCTTCACGAAATGTTCACGGGCTTTTCGGTCAAGGGCTTTTTTGCAGGACTTATGGCTGTTGTCGAGCTTTTCGGTATGCTTGTTTTCGGCTTGCCGACAACTCCGCGTGGTCAGGAGCTTGACCTTACGGGCTACGAGCTTGTTTTTTATGACGAATTTGAGGGTGACACTCTGAATTACGATAACTGGTATCACCGCGGCGAGGGCGCGCAGAACGGTGGCTATTCCAACCTTTCTCAGGTTTCTCTGCGTGACGGCAATGTCGTGCTTACGGGTGAATACCGCGAGGACGGTGCATACGGTCCGGGATGGTACGGTGCGGAAATTGCGCGTACACAATGGTATACCAACGGCTACTTTGAAATCCGCTGCATCTGCAGCAGCGGCGAGGCGTTCTGGAGCGCATTCTGGCTTCAGGCTCACCACCCCTACGAGGCTGAATATTCGCAGGGCGGTATCGGCGGCGCGGAGCTTGACATCTTCGAATGCTTCAGCAAGCCGGGTCAGCTCTTCGGCGGCAACAGCGTAACGTCGACAATCCATTGTGCAGGTGTGAACGGCGTTCAGGAGGGCTTCCAGTCCGCAATCCTCGGTGATTTCAAGGGCAGAAACATCTTTGAGGAATATAACACCTACGGTCTGGAATGGACTCAGGATGAATATATCTTCTACATCAACGGCGTTGAGACAACGCGCTCAACCTTCGGCAACGGTGTTTCAAGGGAGGAGCTTCTTCCGATAATTTCGCTTTGTGTTCCTTCTGCTTCAAAGCTTGACGGAGTTGACAAGGACTACAAGACGGAATACATCGTCGATTATGTGAAGATTTATCAGAAATAAAATTAAGGTCGGTTTGTGGGATGCAAGCCGACCTTTACATTTATTAACTTTAATTATATTATTGAAAAAAGTATCGCTTTGTGTTATTATATCTTTGTATAAACCTATTGGAGGTATAACAATGAACAAAAAGATTATTGCGTTTCTTCTTGCTCTCGTTCTGATTGTCACAACCTTTGCGGCTTGCGGCAATTCCAAAACACCGGGCAAAAAGAATGAAGACGAGCTGGAAAAGACACCCGACAGTCTCAATATCGTAACTGACGAGGACCTTGTCAAGGCAGAGGATGTTACGGCTATCACAGGCGCAACCGACGTTAACGGTAACGTTGTTGACAGGGTCGGAATAACAGACAAGAACGGCCATAAGATTTATTCAACGGGTCAGAAGGACAGCGCAGGTCAGCTTATCTACACAACGGGTAAGGTTGACTCAAAGGGCAATGTTCTTTATACGAAGAACAACGTCGATTCCTTCGGCAATCTTATCTATTACACGGGCAAGTACGATTCGAACGGCAAGCTTGTTCTGATTCCGACAACGGAAAAGCCCGACTATACGACCAACGAAAGACCGAGCATCAGCAATAACACAACAACGACCACAACAACGGTCGGCTTCGAGTCTGATAAGATTCTCAAGATTGAGGATGTAAAGCGCAGCAATATTCAGTATTTCGGCGGCAAGGGTATGGATTTATTCTACGGCGTAAAGAACTGTGCTGACGGCGGCTTTGTAACTGCAGGCTATTCACAGTCTTATGACGGTGATTTCAGCGGTATCAGCAAGGATTGGGCAGGTCACGGCGCAGTTGTCAAGTATAATGCTGACGGCAATATGAGCTGGAAGTATATTCTCGGCGGTGATTCCGAGGTTTCCTTCACGGACGTTGCAGAGCTCAAGGATAAGTCAATCGTTGCTGTCGGTCATACAATGGCAACGGATATTGATGCTCCGCTTAACAACCAGGGCGTTTCCGCTTTGATTGTACGTCTTGATAAGAACGGCAAGCTTATCTGGATGTATTCCTTCCCGGGTGATGAGACCCAGAACGGTGAATTCCTCGAGAGCGTTGCGGCAACTCCCGACGGCGGCTTTGTTGTCGGCGGTAAGGCTGTTTCCAACGGCGGCTTCTTCAAGACCGAGGAGGATTCAATCAAGGCTTTTGTCTTCAAGTTCGACAAGAACTGTAACATCAAGTGGCGTAAGACTCTTGAAGGTTCAAAGTCCAATAACATCACTGCACTTTCAGTCAATGCGGACGGCGACATTTTCGCAACGTGCGTAACTGTTTCAACCGACGGTGACTTTGCAGGTATAACATATTTTTCATCACTTACAAAGAATACTGTTCTTATCAAGCTCAACAAGAAGGGCGACCTTGAGTGGTCACATTACCTTCAGGGCTCGGGTAACAGCGAATATAATGCAGTTTATGCAACGTCGGACGGCGGCTGTATCGTCGGCGGCTCTTATACAATAAACAAGAAGGTTGACGGCATTTACAGCAGAACCTACGGCAAATCTGACGGTTATGTTATCCGCTACAATGCGAAGGGCGATGTCTGCTGGGCAAGAATTATCGGCGGCTCGGGCGTTGATTATATCAATTCGGTAACCGAGTTCAACGGCGGCTTTATCGTCACGGGTCAGACAACATCCGCTGACCTCGACTTTGCAGGCGAAAAGGCAGGCGGTGCAGAGGACGGCTTTGTTATGATTCTTAACGAAAAGGGTCAGACAACCTTCAAGATGCTTCTTGAGGGCGAAAAGACGGACAGCGCAACAGGCGCTTGTGTGCTTGAGGACGGCTCGTTCGTGATTTCGGGCTGGACAAAGTCTGACAACAGCACCTTCAAGGGCTCCAAGACGGATAAGCAGAGCAAGGGCTACGTTGCAAAATACACAGCGATTTTTGAATAATAATATGGTCTGTCCTGTCAAACGGGGCAGACCTTTTTTATGTACTTTTGACAATTTACATCTTTTATAATTAGTGCTAAAATTAGCATATAAATTTTTTGGAAGTGATATTGTGAAAAAGCTTTTATGTATCATTATGTCCGTTGTAATGCTGGTTATGTCGCTTACCTGCTTTGCTTCTGCGGCGGGCGAGGTGAAGGGCGATATCAGCGATTATCCCGTAATTATAGTTCCGGGCTACAGCTCAACAGACCTCTATTACGGCGACAGCCTTGAAACGGGCGAGACCGTATGGGGACTCAATTTTGATTACGTTCTCGAGCGTGTGCTTGCACGTATTGCAGGACTTGCAATCGGTCTGGGCACATTCGCGTTTGACAATGCCGAATACATTACAGACGTTGTTGCAAGCGAACTGAATCCGCTTCTCGAAAAGCTGCGTTGCAATCCCGACGGAACAAGTGTATATGAGCTTCATCAGGACTATACCGATGCGCTTCATAAGAATAACGCATATCTTATCGAAAACAGAACGGATACAAAATACCGTCAGGAGGTTGAAATCTCCGAGGAGATTGCAGAATATATCGGTCACGAAAATATCTATAATTTCAGTTGTGATTTCCGTATGGGTGCAGAGTTCTGCGCCGGTCAGCTTGACGACTTTGTTCAGTCCGTAAAGGAGCACAGCGGAAAGGATAAGGTTAATCTTTTCGCTATCAGCCACGGCGGACAGGTAACGGCTACGTACCTTGCACTTTACGGCGACAAGGGTGACGTTGACAATGCCGTTTTGACAATTCCCGCAATCGGCGGTGCAGGCATTGCTTACGATGCGCTTATGGCTTGTGTTGAGTTTGACGAGGAGTGCCTTGTCCGCTTCGTTGAAAACGGCACAATGACCGAGGAAAACTACAATTGGCTTGTCAAGGCTCATCAGCTCGGCTTTGTTGACACGCTTCTCAACGCGCTCTTCCCGAAGATTTTCCCGACAATCGGATATTGGGGAAGTCTCTGGGATTTCGTAACGGTTGACAAGTATGAAAAAGCAAAGGAAACTCTCCTCGACAGTGAAGAGAGCGCAAGACTTATCGAAATCAGCGACCGCTTCCACTATGAGATTCTTCCCTCAATGCCCGAAAAATTTGCCGAGTGTATTGAAAACGGAATGAATATTTCTATCATCGCAGGTACGGGCAACCGTATCGTTACGGGTATGAATGAAAATTCGGACGGTATTATCACAACGGCGGCATCAACGGGAGCAACCTGCGCACCCTACGGTCAGCGCTTCGCGGACGGCTACAAGCAGATCAACTCCTGCGGCGGTAATGATAAGGTTTCGCCCGCAATGGATATTGATGCTTCAACGGCATATCTTCCCGACAACACGTGGTTCGTTGACGGGCTTTTCCACGGAATGACATATAAGGATAATTACACAAGAGTGCTGATGATGACACTCCTGCTGACGGATGACATCACGGACGTTTATTCGAATCCCGATTATCCGCAGTTCAAGTATTCCACAAACGCATCCCACACGGTGCACGCTTCGTTCAAGGGCTGTAAAGAAGGCTTTACCTCGGGCGGCGCAGATACGCTCGTTGTTATGAACACCTGTGCGAACAGTACGGTAAGAGTTGCGGCGATTGAATGTGATGCACTCGACCTTGATTTTGAGCTCAATCCCTTTATTGATATCGCACCGGGCGAGAGTATTGAAATCCCGTTCACGGGTGATATTCCTGCGGCTTCCGATACAGTGGTTAACGTTACCGTTTATTACGCAATGGATACCGTAACACCGCTCGGATACAGAACGCAGGGCTTCCGCCTTGATAACGGAGAAAAGGCCGAAACGCAGGAAGGCTTTGTCAGCGTCGAGCCGACAACACCGTTTGACGGTCTGCTCAACAACAACCTCAACGCAATTCTTAAAACGCTCGGGCTTAAAGAGCTTTTCTCAATGCTGTTCAATATTGTTTACTATTGGTTCAGCGCACTGATGCCGTTCTGATAACTGAATAAAAAAGAGAGCAGTAAAAACAATTTGTTTTTACTGCTCTTTACTGTTTTTTACGCCTTTTTTCTGTGGAACTTAATCGGGAGTGCGGGAACACCGACGGCGGTACAGTCGGACGGGAGGTTGCGGATTACCGCAGAGCCTGCGCCGACGATTGTATTGCTTCCGACCGTCAGACCCTGAATAACCTGTGAGCCCGTTCCGAGCTCGCACCCGCTTGCGATATGTGTGTTGCCGGAAAGTGTAACGCTCGGATAAAGCGTGACAAAATCCTCGACAACGGCATCGTGGCCGACGGTGCAGTTTGCGCCGATGTAAACGTGATTACCGATTTTTATATCAACCGTGATGTATGTGTAAGCACAGACCACGCACCCTTCGCCGAAGGTAACCTTGTTGCTGAAAATACAGGCGGGGTCAATAAGGGTTGCAAACTTTATCGGTGCAAAAGAACGAGCTTTTTTTGTTACGAGCTTTCTTGCTTTTGCGTTGCCGATAGCGCAGACGTAATATGCATCGGGATATTTGACAACATCAGCCGTCGTGCCGAGAATGGGATAACCGCTGACGGATGTACCGCTGAGCTCGGGATTGTCATCGATAAAACCGAGGATATTCCATTCGGGATTATGTGCATTCATTCTTTCGGCAATCCAGATTGCTTCGCGGCCGAGACCGCCTGAGCCGATTATTATAAGATCCTTCATTGTGCACCTGTTCTCCTTTTCTTTAATGTCGGATAAATTTCGTTAAAAAGTGTTGCTCCGAGTATCAATACTGTTCCGATAATCTGCAGCATAGACATCTTCTGGCTGAGCAGAACGGCGGAAAGTATGATCGATGAAACGGGGTCTATGTAGCTGAAAACGGCGGCGGTCTGCGCAGGAATACGCTGAACCGAGCCGAAATAAAGCACGTATGCGATGCCTGTATGAATGATGCCGACAACAAGAACGAGGATAATTGTTTTTGTGTCGAAATCGGCAACGGACACCTTTTCGGTGAATGATACATATAAAATCATTATAATTGCAGAAATCGCAAGCTGTAAGAATGTCGTTTCGGTTGACGACTGGTTTCTGATGAACTTATTTGTCAGTATAATTCCGCAGTAAAGCACCGCCGCAATAAGTCCGAAGATGATGCCCTTGAAGCTCTTTCCCTCTCCTGCAGTTGCGCCCGAAATGAGTACCGCGCCGAGGATTGCAACCGCGGAGCAGGCCGCCATTGTCGGCGTCAGTTTTTCTTTGAGCACAAGCGGGGAAAGAAGAATGACGAAAACGGGTGCCATATAGTAGCAAAGCGTTGCGACCGCAATCGTCGTATAGCGGTATGCTTCAAAAAGCAGAATCCAGTTAAAGCCGAGTGCTATGCCCGATATCAGCAGATATTTCAGATTATTTCTGATTACCTTGAAATCGAGCTTCTGCTTCGTGACGAGCATAAAAAAGCCGATTGATACCGTGCCGATTACCGCACGTAGCATTGCGATTACTGATGACGGTAACGAAAGATTAAAAATGAAAATTCCGAGCGTGCCGAAAATCAGCATTGCGCCGATGTTCATTATTTTGTTTTTGTTATCTGAGTGTAACAATGCTTACTCCGTCCTCTCCCTCGCCGAAAGTTCCGAGGCGGTGAGATTTTACAAAAGTACTTTTCTTGAGGTATTCACGAACGGCGGCACGCAGTACACCTGTACCTTTGCCGTGGATAACCGTAAATTCGCCGATACCCATACGCAGAGCGTGGTCAATATATCTGTCAAGCTCGAGCAGACCCTCATCAACAGTCATTCCGCGAAGGTCAAGGCTTGTCTGTGCGGACATATTCATTCGGCTTTCCATCTTGCCCGTTGCAACGGTACGCTTACCGCCCGTCTGTTGCTTCTTCTGCTTTTCGATAAGGCGGAGCGTCTTTTGCTTAACACGGGTTTTCATCGTACCCATCTGCACGGTTACGAGACCTTTTTTATCCGCCAACGTAACGACGGTTGCCTCGTTGCCGATATCGGCGATAATAACGCTGTCTCCGACCTTGAGCGGGCGGGGAAGAACGTAATCCTCGTCGCTGTCGAGAGTGCCGACAATCGGGTCGGCGGCAGAGTCGATTGCATCAATACCTTTTTTGACAGCGGCTCTTGCACGGCGGGCCATTTCAGCGGCATCCTTTTCCTTTGCCTGCTGCTTGCGGAGCTCTTCAAGCTCGTTAAGAAGCTGATAAGCTTCTCTCTTTGCCTGCTCCGTGATGCGGAGAGCCTGTGCCTTTGCGTTTTCCATTTCCTTTTCGCGCATCGTCTGAATGTCCGCCTTCATCTGCTTTGCTTTTTCAAGCTCTCTGTCGGCGGCGGCGCGTATTTTAAGAGCCTCGTTGTGCTCCTCTTCCATTTTCTTACGGCTTTGCTCAAGACGGTCAACAACATCCTCAAAGCGTGTGTTTTCCGTGGAAACGAGCTCCTGCGCGTGCTCGATAACGCTGTCAGAAAGACCGAGTCTCTGCGAAATTGCAAAAGCGTTTGAACGTCCCGGAACGCCTATAAGCAGGCGGTATGTAGGACGCAGGGACTGCACGTCAAATTCACAGCTTCCGTTTGTAACACCGTGAGTCTGGAGCGCATAAGCCTTCAGCTCTGCGTAGTGGGTTGTCGAAGCAATTTTTGCTCCCTGGTTGCGGAGCTGTTCAAGTATGGCGATAGCAAGTGCCGCACCCTCAACGGGGTCTGTGCCTGCGCCGAGCTCGTCAATAAGAACAAGGCTCTCGCTGTCAGCCTCTTCAAGAATTTTTATAATATTTGTCATATGTGACGAGAAGGTGGAAAGAGACTGCTCAATGCTCTGCTCGTCGCCGATGTCTGCAAGCACCTTTGAGAAAACGGAAATTCTGCTTCTGTCATCAACGGGAAGCATAAGACCGCACATCGCCATAAGGGAGAGCAGACCGATAGTTTTTATCGAAACTGTTTTACCGCCCGTGTTCGGACCCGTGATGACGATTGTGTCAAAGTCCTTACCGAGCTGAATGTCAACGGGGACGACCTTTTTCTTGTCAATGAGCGGATGTCTTGCACGGCGAAGCTCAATGATACCCTCTCCGTTCATTTCGGGAACGGATGCGTTCATTGAGTATGCAAGCTGTGCCTTTGCGAAAATAAGGTTGAGCTCGACCGCACACTCGTAGCTGCTCTTGATTGAGCTTGCAAAGCTGCCGACGGTTGCGGAAAGCTCCGCAAGGATACGGTCGATTTCGTCCTCCTCCTGATTTTTGAGGAGCTTTATCTGATTGTTTGCCTCAACAATCGGCATCGGCTCGATAAAAATCGTCGCACCGCTTGCAGAGGAGTCGTGAACAAGACCGGGGATTTCGCCGCGGTACTCGTTCTTGACGGGAACAACGTAACGTCCGTTACGCATAGTGATAATGTTATCCTGAAGATATTTTGAATAGTTGGAATTGTGGGTATATTTGCCGAGCTGTTCCCTTACCTTGCTCTCCTGCGCTTTGATTTTTCTTCTTATATCAGCAAGCAGGGGAGAAGCGTTATCCGCAATCTCTTCCTCGGAAATGATTGCGTTGGTAATTGTTTCTTCAAGGTATTTGTTCGGCACAAGTGCGGAAAAATAAATGTCGAGGATTGTTTCCACACCCTCGTTTGTGCTCCGCCAATGAACAATGTTTCTGATAACGCGCAAAACGCCTGCAACGTCGAGAAGCTCACGCAGGCTCAGGGTACTGCCTGCATCCGCGCGGAAAAGAGCGTTGTTGACGTTGGTAAGCCCGCCGAAGGACGGACCGCCGAAGCGCGCAAGAAGCATATGCGCATCTCTTGTCTGATTCATCAGAGCCTGCGCACTGTCAAGGTCGGCTTCGGGAGTCAGCTCAAGCGCCGCAAGGCGCGCATCCTCGCAGGAGGTATGCGAAGCGAGCATCCCGAGAACCTTATCGAGTTCAAGCGATTTATGATGTCTGTTCATATCGCTTATCCTTTCATCATCTTATAAAAATCTAGAGTTTTGAATTTTTTTGCTGTCTGTGTCAGCAGGAATTTTTCTGTCACGTCCGAAAGAAAGCTCATACTCTCATCGGGGAGATTGAAGTTGAAAAGCTTTGCGTTTTCAGCGTAGCAGATGTGCCGCATTGCGGAAAGCGTACCGTTGGGAAGAGCGATGCAGGTGTGATCCTTCACACATTCACCGCAGAAAATCTGACCCTCAACGGGGCTGAAAAACATTCCGCTGTCTGTCAGCTCGCCGCAGTCACCGCAGGCTACAAGGTCGGGCATATAACCCGAAAGGCTCATCATCCTGAGCTCAACGATTGCCTTGAGCTGGGTGTGAGAGCGTTTGTTTTTTGAAAGCATATGTAAAGCGTTGAGAACGAGCTTGAGATATTCGTCAGCGTCATCCTCAACGGGGGCAAGCTCGCCCGCAAGCTCACAGAAATACTGTGCGAGCGAAAGAGCTTCAATGTCGTTTCTTAAATCGAAAAAAATCTCTATCGGCTGTGCCTCGTCAATAGAATAGGCATCCTTGCCGCGGTAGATTGAAAAATTGCCGTATGCAAAAAGCTGTGTCGCGCTCTGCGACTTGCTCTTGATTCTTTTTGCACCGCGCACGAAGGCACGCAGCACGCCGTAATCACGGGTGAGCAGGGTTACAAGACGGTCATCCTCGCCCGTCTGTTGCTCCCGTATTATCAATCCGTCCGTGCTCAGCTTCATTTGCAGTCTCCCGTGAAATGTGTTTGTATTGCAGATAGTCGCAAATCTTACCGCTTTGGGCAAATTTGTCCCAGGCGGCAAGCTCTTTGAAGTTTGTATTCATAAAATATCCCTCCGAACATATTGTTTGCAGGGAGGGAGTATTTATTAGCTTTTAATCAAGACCAAAATTATGAATTAATCCTTCGCGGTTGCGCCAGCCCTCTTTAACCTTTACCCAGCAACGAAGGTTGACACGGCACATAAAGAACTTTTCCATATCCTCGCGCGCTCTTGTGGAAACGCGCTTGAGCATTGCACCGCCATTGCCGATGATAATACCCTTGTGGCTCTCTTTTTCGCAATAGATAATTGCTTCAACGTCCATAATGTCGCTGTCGTCGCGCTCGCGCATTTTTTCGATACTGACAGCAACGCCGTGGGGAATTTCGCGGTCGAGGTTACGAAGAAGCTTTTCGCGTATCATCTCTGCCGCAAGCACTCTTTCGGGTTGATCGGTGAGAGTATCCTCGGGGAAGAAGAATACACTTTCTTCAGCAAGCTTGTTAAGCTCGCCGAGGAGTGCATCCGTATTGATGCCTCTCATTGCGGATACGGGTACGATTGCTTCGAAGTCATATACCTGTGAAAGCTCGGCAATTCTCGTCATCAGCACTTCCTTTTCGGGGAGTGTATCAACCTTGTTGATTGCGAGAATTACGGGCATTTTAAGCTTTTTGAATTTTTCAATCAGCTCAAGCTCGGCAGGACGAAGTTCACCCTGCGGTTCAACAACGAACAGACAAGCATCAACGCCTGCAACGCTGTCGCTGACTGCCTGAACCATTTTTTCGCCGAGCTTTGTTCTCGGACGGTGAAAGCCGGGTGTGTCCGTAAAGACGAGCTGTGTGTCGCCCTCGGTGAGAACGCCCATAATCTTTGTGCGCGTTGTCTGCGGTTTTTCGGAAACAATCGCGATTTTTTGTCCGAGCAAGCGGTTAAGTATCGAGGATTTGCCAACGTTCGGGCAACCCACAATCGCAATAAATGCGGTTTTAGTCATCAGATTTCCTCCGTGTAATAGCTGTCGCTTCTTTTAAGACCGAGCTGTGTAAGTACTGCCTCTTCCTTTTCGCGCATACGTACCATTTCGAGTCCGCCGTTCTCGTGGTCATAGCCGAGAAGGTGGAACATTGAATGAACTGTCAGGAATGCAATCTCGCGCTGAAGAGAATGGTCGTAGAGCTTGGACTGCATAATGGCGTGTTCAATGGAAATTACGATATCGCCGAGCATCTTTGCGCCCGTATCGTGGTTGATGTCGTACACTCCGTTTTCGCCGAGAGGGAAGGAAAGCACGTCCGTGCTGTTATCAACGTTGCGGAATTCCTTGTTGAGCTGATGTATAATTTCGTCGTTGACAAAGCGAACGCTGATTTCAGCCGAGCCCTCAAAGTTTTCGTTAATGAGGACCGCGTTACAGCAACGGCGGACAAGCATTCTTACGCCCGTGGGGATGCGGATATCTTTCTGGTCGTTTGTGATAATTACTTTGATTTTATCTGTCATTTTCTTTTCCTTGCCTCCTCATATTTTTCATAAGCCTTGATGATGTCCTGAACTAACTTATGGCGGACAACATCCTTTTCGGAAAATCGTATAATTTTAACGTCTTCAATATTTTTAAGAATCCTTGTGGCTTCTATAAGACCCGAGCGTTTGCCGTCGGGAAGGTCAATCTGGGTAACGTCGCCCGTAACGACCATTTTTGAATTGAAGCCCAGACGCGTCAGGAACATCTTCATCTGTTCGGGAGTAGTGTTCTGCGCCTCGTCAAGGATGACAAAGCTGTCGTCAAGCGTTCTGCCTCGCATATAGGCAAGGGGAGCGACCTCAATGCTTCCGCGCTCCTGATAACGCTGAAAATTCTCTGCGCCGAGCATATCGAAAAGTGCGTCGTAGAGCGGTCGGAGATACGGGTCAACCTTCTGCTGCAAATCACCCGGAAGGAAGCCGAGCTTTTCGCCTGCTTCAACAGCGGGACGGGTGAGAATGATACGGTTGATTTCCTTTGCGCGGAAGGCGCTGACCGCCATTGCAACGGCAAGATAGGTTTTACCTGTACCCGCGGGGCCGACACCGATTGTAATCGTGTTTTCGTCAATCGCACGGACGTAATTTTCCTGTCCGATTGTTTTCGGCTTTACGGGCTTGCCCTTTGTGGTAACGCAGATGCAGTCACCGCTCATCTGCCTGAGCTTATCCTCCGCGCCGTCGTCAACGAGGGAGGTTACGTAGCGAACGTTCTGCTCGTTGAGTGCTTCGCCCTTGTTGATAAGACCGAGCAGGCCGTTGATTGCCCTCGCGGCAAGGGAGACGTTTTCCGCCTCACCGCTTATTTTAAGGTCAGAGCCGCGGCAGACAACGTTGACCGAATATTTTTTCTCTATAAGCTTTATATTTTCATCAAAGCTGCCAAAGAGGCTGACAGCCTGCTCCATACGGTCAAAATTGATTATCTGCTCAAACAAAAAGACGACCTCGCTTTGCGGATTATTATACGGCGGATTTGATATAATCAATCTCCACCGATTGCTATTATATCATACATATTGTAAAAAGTCATTTAAAAAATGAAAAATAATATGAATTTTTATACATATTTTTTGCAGTGTATTTATTAAAAATGTCTATCTCAATCATATTTTGACGAAATCAATCTTGACTATACGTGCTTTTTTTGGTACAATAAATCGGATAGGAGGGACGGCTATGAGTAAAAAGAATTTATCAAACTCAGAAAAAATGAATATCAAGCAGCAGCTTACCCTTCCGTGGCTTATTATTTCAATCGCATCAATCGTGTCGTTTATGGCATTTTTAATTGCAATGTTTTTCCAGTTCTATACTGCGGTTTTCTTTGCGATTTTCCTTTGTGTAATCGCTTCTGCCGTGTTCCTTGACGGAGTTCACAAGAAAAAGCAGAATTATATTTCGGGCAACATCAACTTTATTATGGCAATTCTTTGCGTAATTTGCGCCGTGGTTGTCATCAGTATGTAAGACACTTCGAAAAAAAGTGTATAAGTTCCGAAAAACTGTGGAAATATCGGAAAAAAGGTGATATGATATAGTCACCTTTAAATAAAAAAATATTAACGGGGGTAATTCCAATGAAAGACACAATAATCAAGTCAATCACCGCTATTATCTGTGTTGTAGTTCTCTGTGTTACATCTTCAGTAGCAATCGGCGACTACAGCGACGCTGTTAAGGAAGCTGCAAAGCTTGCACCTGTTGCAACAGTCGGCGGCAATAACGCTGCAACTAACGACGGCGCAGACGTTCCTTCAGACACACCTGCTGACGTTCCTTCAGATGTTCCTGCTGATACACCGGCAGATACACCTGCTGACGTACCCGCAGACACTCCGACAGATGCACCTGCTGATGCTCCGTCAAACGCTCCTTCCGGCGACAACAAGCCCGCTGCTCTCACAAAGGCTGACGTTATCAAAATCTTTAACACAGAAACAGCAAAGGCTGCAAAGGGTTCATACAACTTCACAAGAACAGGTAAGTTCGTTAATCCCATCAACGTTGGTTCAGCAACAGATGCAATCAACGGCATCATCCACGGTGTAGATAAGAACGCTTCTCTTGACTCTGTTGTCGGCGGCTTTATCGGCGTTAAGGCTCAGCCGATCACAGGTACAGTTAAGGCAGGTAAGGGCGAAGGCTTTGACGCTAAGTATATGATCAAGGCTATGAAGCTTACTGAGGCTGACGTTACATCCTTCAGCGTTAACGGCAACAAGTACACAATCACAGTTAAGGATTGCACAAACCCGAACTCTTCAAGCGCAATGGCTCACGCAACTGACGACTATATCACATATCCCGAAGTTAACAAGAGCATTGCTAACGAGGTTGGCAGCGCAATTAAGGTTGTTGAAAACGAGTCAACAGCTAACTACAAGAAGATTACCTTTACAGCAACAATCGTAAACGGTAAGATGACAGCTCTTGAGTATTCATACTCATTCGATGCAACACTCAAGCTCAAGCTTACTCTTATCCCTGCAACAGGTACAGGTTCAGCTTCTATCACAAATAAGTTCACAAACATCAAGTATTAATTAGAACTTAAACATAGGGCATCGTCGCAAGGCGATGCCTTTTTTTCACGGAGGTACGGTTATGATTCTTTATATAATTCGTCACGGACAGCCCGATTATTCGGTGGGTGCCCTGACCGAAAAGGGATGGGCGCAGGCTGAAGCTGTCGGCAAAAGAATGGCAAAGCTCGGAGTGAATAAGATTTTTGCTTCTCCCATACTCCGCGCACAGCAGACTGCAGAACCCGCCTGCAGATTGCTTGGTCTCGAAAAGCAGACGGAGGAATGGGCACACGAAATCGGTGACGAAAGGCTTACTTCTTTCCCCGACGGCGAAATGAAATCCATTTCATTCGTTCAGAACACTTATTTCAGGCATAACGGCAATATCGACCTGCCGTTCGACAAGGCTTATGAGTGCGAGGGTATCAGAGAGTCGGAAATGAAAAAGGCTGTTGATTACATAGAAAAAAACGGCAACAATTTTCTTGAAAGATTGGGCTATAAGGAAGAAAACGGCATTTACCGCATTGTACGCCCGAATGATGATAAGGTTGCGCTTTTCTGCCACGCCGCGTTCTCAAGAGCGTGGGTTTCCGTGCTTCTTCACATCCCTCTTCATATTATGTGGGCAGGCTTTGACTACGATTACACGGGCGTTACGGTTATCGAGTTTGAAAATAACGAAAACGGAGTTACCGCGCCCAAGTGCCTTACCTATGCGGACACGGGTCACCTTTATGCCGAAGGAATTACCTCCGAGGTGAATGATATTTCGCAGATGTGACGGCTTTTTATCCAACACTTTTTCAAAAATTTGTATGGATTTGTTGAATAAAAGATGATATGATTAAATCAGCTTAAAATATTGGGGGTTAAATCAATGAAAGAAACGGTTATAAAGTCAGTTGTGGCTGTGCTTTGCGTTGTTGCCTTGTGTATCACCTCTTCGGTGGCTGTCGGCAAATACAGCGACGCTCTTATTGATTCGGCAAAGCTCTCGGGTACGGTTCAGACGGGCGGAAATTCCGACGAAAACATATCCGATACAGCACCTGAGTCTCCGATTGACGGTACAGACAACTTTGAAACCGATGCTCCCGTTGACGGTACGGATGCACTTCCCGATGAAAATACGGAAGCGGCCGTTCCCGACGCGGATATTCAGGCGCAGACTCCCGACAAGGGTACGCAGACGAACGACCCGACTTCTTATACCAAGGAGCAGGCAGTCAGGCTCTACACGGACAGTATGAAAAAGTCCTTCAATGCGCAGAAAACTACAATAAAATCAACGCAGACAATCGCGATCAGCGTTGATTCGATGACGCCCAAGGGCGCAACAAAGCTTGCGAAGAAAATTGTCGATGCCTATGCGAAAACAACGGAAAGTACGGCAACCTTCTCAAAGGGAATATCAACCGATAAATCAAAGAGCAAGGTAACGGATCATGTCTTTCCTGCAAATCTTGACCCGAAGGGTGCGAAGAGTGCCACCGTTACGAAAAAGGGTAACGATTATGAAATAAGTATCCTTGTTGTGCCTGAAGCCGCAACGCTTGAAAAATTCCCCGTTTATAACAGACAGTGCTCTTTCCCGCTTGATCTGAGTACAATTGACCTCTTTGGTCTGAAAATTACGCAGGCTGATTTTACCTACGAGGGTACAAAAATCAAGGCGACCGTCGGCGCGGACGGATATGTCAAATATGCGGAGGTTTATATGCCTCTTGCAGGTGAGGGCGGCGGAAACTTTATCGGCATCGGCGGCGGTGCAGTCGTTTCCGGCTCAATGACAAAAACAGCAACATTTACATACTGATAGGGTGACGGAAATCATCCGATAAAAAACACGGTTCGGATTATTACCGTCACCCTAACAAAATGACAGCCTCCCGAATGAACGGAAGGCTGTCATTTATTGCAATTTTAAATTATGCAAGGAAGTTTGCGAAGAAGTTCTCGATGATATCGATGATGCCTGCTGCCTCGAACTCGCCAAGGAATGCGAGAAGCTCTTCAACCATTGCAAGAATCTGTGCTACGAAATCCATTCTGATGTTCCTCCTCAAAAGTGTCGGATTAACTCCGCAATAAAATATTACCATAAATAATTGTCACAATCAATCCGCACAATAACAGAAAAATCACGGCAATCTTCTTACAATGCCGTGATTATGTCTAATGCAACAACACAATGTTGTCAAATTATCGCACAAGATCGTCAAGTTTTTCCCTCATTGCACGTTCAGTGTCGCGATAATATTGCGTTTTGGGGTTCGGATGCTTGTTTTCTGCCCACAACTTGTCCGCTACGGGCTGCCATTCCTTGGCAAATTTGTCACATTTTGCACAAAGGTGTTCAACGCCCTCCTGATTTATAAGGTCAGTTGATTTTGCTCCCGTAACCTTGATAATCTTGCGAAGATAATCGGGGTTTTCAAGCATCGGGCAGGGACGAAGATGATTGTCGTTGAACGGCTGGTTGTGGTGGAAAGCCATAAACAACGGACTCTTGAGAGCCTCAAGAAGTGTATGTGTACGGATATTTGAATCCGAGAAATGCACAAAAACGCAAGGCTCCATATCGCCTGCGGAATTGATGTGGAAGTAGTTTCTTCCTCCTGCAATACAACCGCCGACATATTCGCCGTCGTTCTGGAAGTCCATAACGAACATCGGCTTGCCTGTTTTGCTGTTGCGCACCTGCTTGAGCCAGTTATACATAAAGGTTCTCTGCTCGGGTGAGGGGATAAGCTCAACGTCGGCATTCGTTCCGACGGGCATATAGTTGAAATAAAGTCCGAACTTAACACCCTTGGAAATCATAAGGTCAAGGAAGCTGTCGCTTGTAACCTCGTCAATATTCTTTGCTGTGTAGCAGACTGAAATACCGTAAAGACAGCCGTTTTTCTGCAGAAGGTCAAGTGCCTTGACGGATGTTTCGTAGGCGCCTTCGCCGCGGCGGTAATCGTTGGTTTCTTCGTTTCCTTCAATGCTGATTGCAAGCGCAAGGTTGCCGACGTCCTTCATATCGTCGCAGAACTTCTGGTCAACAAGAGTTGCGTTTGTATATGCGAGGAAGGTGCAGTTCGGATGCTTGCGGCAAAGCTTGAGAATGTCATTCTTACGGATAAGCGGTTCACCGCCCGTGAACATATAAAGGTGAGTGCCCAGCTCAACGCCCTGGCTGACGATGCTGTCAAGCTCGTCGTAGCTGAGGTTGAATTTGTGACCGTATTCCGCCGACCAACAGCCCTTGCATTTAAGGTTGCAGGCACTTGTCGGGTCGAGAAGGATGATGAAGGGAATGTTGCAGTTATATTTCTCTCTGTTTTCGCGGACAGCCTTTGTACCGTGGTAGCCGGCGCCGAGGGCAAAGGAGAGAAACATCTTTTTGAGGTTTTCGCGGTCAACGTCGTTGACGAATTTCATCGCATAGTCGAACCAGACGTTGTCCTCGTCGTTAAGGGCGTTTCGGAATCCGTCAAAAACCTTTTTAGGGAAGGTCTTTCCTGAAAGCTTTTCAGCCATATTTACGAGCTTTATGATGTTTGCGGCAGGGTCCTTGTCAATGTACCTGAGCGTTTTGTCAAGCACAAGCCCTGTCACAAATCTCAAAGCCTTTTCTTTGTTCAATTCCGACACCTCCCGTTAACAGATAACATCGTTTATTTTCTCACATTTCACTTTCATTGTCAACCTTAAATAATTACTGCACCGTATATTTTTGACATTTTCACAAAAATATACCGCACAGGTGTTTGTTTGTTGACTTTAAATCTGATTTGCTTTATAATATTTCAGTAAATATTTTACGGAGGTTTTTTTATGAAAAAAGTATTAAGCGTTTTTCTTGCAATCGTAATGTGCTTTGCTGTTGCAATTCCGGCTTTTGCAGTGAACACAAAAAGTGATCTTCAGTTCGGTGCAGACGGTAAGTTCAAGATTATGCAGCTCAACGATACGCAGGATATGATCCTCAAGGACGTTGCTGAAATCAAGCTCATTACAGCAGCAATTGAAAGAGAAAATCCCGACCTTCTCGTTTTTGTCGGTGACCAGCTTACTGATTTCTTCCCCGGCGCAACGGAGGACGGTCTTAAAAAATGTCTTTCAAATCTTTTTGACATCATTGACGAGATGGACATTCCGTTTATGATGACTTACGGCAATCATGACCACGACTATGAGGATTTCTTCACCCTCGAGGAGCAGCTTGCTTTCTATCAGCAGTACGAAAACTGCATCGTTCCCGAGGACAGATGCGATCCCGGTACATATAACGTGCCCATTATGTCTTCAAAGGGCGACAAGATTGCATTCAACATCTATATGATGGATACAAACAACAAGCGCGCTGACAGCGACCTTCTCACAGGCTATGAGGGCGTAAGAGAGAATCAGGTTGAGTGGTACAGAGAGACAAGTGATGCTCTTAAGGCTGCAAACGGCGGCAAGGTTGTACCGTCACTTCTCTTCCAGCATATCCCCGTAAAGGAGATTTATCAGTTCCTTGATAAGGTTTCCTTCAGCGAGGCTGAAAGTGATGATGTTTTCAGCATTGACGAGTTTGCTTGGTTCAGACTTAACGATAAGGTAATCGACGGTGTTCTCGGTGAGGTTCCCTGCTCAGAGCCGCTTGAAAGCCACACAGGTCAGTATCAGGCTTGGGTTGAAAAGGGCGATATCGTAGGCGCTTGGTTCGGTCACGACCACGTAAACAGCTTCTACGGTGTTACAGACGACGGTATTATGATGGGCTACAACGGCGGCACAGGCTTCAGCTCATACGGCAGAGGCGGCGACCGTTCTGTAAGAATTTTTGAAATTGATGAAAACGATCCCGAAAATTACGATACCTATGAGATTACCTTCAACGAAATGGTATTGGATATTCCGTTCTATTTCCTTGACGCTTTCTCACCCGTAATGGTAACGGTTCTCGGCAAGATTCTCAAGTTCCTTCTTCCCGATTTCCTCTGGGATCTCATCCTCGGATAATTTAAGATAAAATCAAGGCACTCTCCGCGGAGAGTGCCTTTTCTCTTTGTTCAGTTGTTAAAATAGCTTTTTATAAACTCTGCAAGGGACGAAACAAATGCTTTAATGTTCATTCCCGTTGTGTTGATGCAAAGGTGGTAGTTTTCTTTTTCGCCCCACGCCTTGTCGGTGATAATCCTGCGCTGTCTCTTTCTTCCCGCGTCGACCTGCTTGATTTTTTTGATAAGCTCCTTGTCGGTCAGCTTCTCATCCTCGGGTGCACGCTGACGGCAACGCTCTACCTTCGATTGCATATCGGCATAAACGAAAATGTTAAGCGGGTTATAATCCTCAAGAATAACGTCCGCGCTCCGTCCGACAATAACCATATCCTTTCCGCTTTGTGCAAGGGAGCGGATGATTTTTTGCTCGGCAACAAGAAGATTTGTCATATTCTGCTGGATAACATCGGTGTAAAGGAAGGTTCTGCCGAAGGTAACGGGAAGGCTGATTGCAAAATTACCGCTGAGCATATTTTCAACGTAATTTGCGTCGAGCTGACTTTCCTTTGCAACCTGTTCGATAATTTCTCTGTCGTAATATTCAAAGCCGAGCGCATCCGCAAGTCTTTTGCCGACCTCGCGGCCTCCGCTTGAAAATTCACGGCTGACGGTAATGATTTTTGCCATAATATACACCTCCGCTTATTTTTTTAACAGCTTCTTCAACAAGCCGCGCTTCGGAGTGTCGGGGCTTTCCTCAACCTCACCGGCAGGCTTCCAGAGGTGGATAACACCCTCGTCGTTGAGAAGCTTTACGATGATTATCATAATCGGCACAAGGAAGATACCGATAAATCCGAATAACTGCGAGCCGACGTACATACCCATAAGAGTGATGAAGGGCGGAAGACCGACCGTACCGCCGACGATTTTTGGCTCGATTACCTGACGGACAACGTAGATGATTGCATAGACGATGAAAAGACCGATTGCAAGTCCGATTTTACCCGTTATGAGTGAATAAATTGCCCACGGAATCATAAACGTACCCGTTCCGAGTACGGGAAGAATATCGAGCAGGGCAACGATGACCGATATGACGATGATGTTGCCGCCGTTGTAAAGACCTATAAGTGAAAGAATATTGAGACCGATGAAAATTTCCGTTCCCGTGATGCAGATAATCAGTGCGTAAGAGCGGAAAAGCTTGCCGAGAGATTGGAAAACGACACGCTTGCTTATCGAAAGCTTGCGCTTATGCTCGGGCGAAAGCTGGTTTTTGATGAAGTTTGCAATCCAGTCATAATCCGCTGCCATAAAGCAGGAGGAAAGAATGCAGATGATGATTGCAACGAAAACGGACGGAATTCTTTTTGCCGTGCTCCAAAGACCGCTGAGAGGTGTGGTGATTGAAGAAAGTGAGAAGCCTTCGTCACCCGATGCCGAGTCGGCGATGATTGCGGCAATTTCCGTCACACTCTTATCCCTTATGGCATCAAACCAGCTTCCTGCAGAGGTAACGAATTTGGCCTCGATTTTATCGGGAAGAATACTTGCCGTGTTTATTACCCAATACTTGATATCATCAATCAGAGACGGCAGGTCGGTAAGCTTTGCCGTAATAAAATCTATGGTGCCCTTGATAACGTCCACAAGCTTCATTCCGAGCAGGGAAATTATTCCGCCTGCAATCAGGAACAGCAAAAGAATAAGTATGGTTGAGGTTATCCCTTTTTTGATTTTTGTTTTTCTTACAAGGAAGTTTGCGGGCTTCTGCACAATGACTGCAAGCAGGAAGGCAAGCAGAAACGGGAAAAACATCCAGAAGCAGTACTTGACGAAAAGATAGCCGAGCCCGAGAATCATCGCAAGATAAACGATGTTGATTATCCGCCCGCGCCTGAGTTCAATCTTGTCCATAAAAAATGCACCTCATTCCCTTTACACAAATATATTATACCAAATCTTACATCAATGCAATTAAAAAGATATGAATTTTTTTCAAAAAAGGCAAGATTTTTTTGAATTTACTCTTTATTATTTTCGATATTTATGTTACACTATCTGCGTATGTAGCAAGGAGTGAAAAAATATGGAAATAGCAATTATGGGCTACGGTGTTGTCGGCTCGGGTGTTGCACAGGTTATTTCGATGAATAATCAGAGCATTGCCGAAAAAAGCCTGCAGGACACTGTCAGCGTAAAATACATTCTTGACCTCAGAGATTTCCCCGGTGACGAGAATGAAAGCAAGCTCGTAAAGGATTTCAACATCATCCTCAACGACCCTGACGTTAAAATCGTTGTTGAGGCTATGGGCGGTCTTAACCCTGCTTTCGATTTCGTTTCCGCTTGCCTTAAGGCGGGCAAGAGCGTTGCAACCTCCAACAAGGAGCTTGTTGCCGCAAAGGGAGATATTCTTCTTAAATTGGCAGAAGAGAACAACGCAAACTTTATGTTTGAGGCAAGTGTCGGCGGCGGTATCCCCGTCATCCGTCCTCTTGCACAGTGTCTTGCGGCTAACAGAATTGATGAGGTTGCAGGTATCCTTAACGGAACAACAAACTTCATCCTCACGATGATGATTTATAACTCAATGAGCTTTGAGGATGCACTCAGACTTGCGCAGGATAACGGCTATGCGGAAAAGGACCCGACGGCTGATATCGAAGGCTTTGATGCCTGCCGTAAGATTTGTATTCTCGCATCTCTTGCATTCGGCAAGCACGTTTTCCCCGAAAGCGTTTATACGGAGGGTATTACGAAAATCACTCTCGAGGACGTTGAATATGCGCGCTCCTGGGGCGGCGTAATCAAGCTTCTCGGCAGAGCAAAGCGTGTCGGCGATAAAATTTCCGCTATGGTCAGCCCTGCATTTGTTAAGAACGAGAGCATTCTTTCAGGCGTAAACGACGTTTTCAATGCCGTTTTTGTGCGCGGTAACGCTGTCGGCGACTGTGCATTCTACGGCAGAGGCGCAGGAAAGCTCGCAACTGCAAGTGCTGTTGTGGCTGACGTTATCGACTGTGCACGTCACATCGAAAAGCGCAAGGCTTTCGGCTGGGGCGATGCGGTCGAAAACTATGTTGTTGACCATAAGGAAGTGGAAACTTCACTGTACATCCGTGCAAAGGGTGATAAGGTTTTTGCGCTTAAAAAGGCGGAGGAAATTTTTGGAGATATCAGCATCCTCACCCGTGAGAATGCGCCCGAAGATGAATTTGCATTCGTAACTCCCGTTATGGCGGAGGGCGAGCTTGATGCAATGCTCGCAAAGCTTGAGGAAGTTGAGCTCCTCTCAAAAATCAGAGTAGAAAATTATTGATATAAAGTGGTGAATTAATTATGGGACTTATCGTTCAGAAATTCGGCGGCAGCTCAGTTGCCAATGCCGAGCGTGTGATGAATGTCGCTAAAATCGTTACGGACACTTATAAGCAGGGCAACGAAGTTGTTGTTGTTGTTTCCGCGCAGGGTGATACAACGGACGACCTCATCGCAAAGGCAAAGGAAATCAACCCCGGCGCACCCAAGCGCGAGATGGATATGCTTATGGCAGCAGGCGAGCAGATTTCAATAGCTCTTCTTGCAATGGCTATCGAGAAGCTTGGATATAACGCAATCTCTCTTCTCGGCTGGCAGGCAGGCTTCAGCACGGATTCCGTGTACTCTGCCGCAAGAATCAAGAAGGTAGACACAAAGCGCCTCAAGACTGAACTCGGCAACAAGAAGATTGTTATTGTTGCAGGCTTCCAGGGACTTAACAAGTACGACGACGTTACAACACTCGGCCGCGGCGGCTCGGATACAAGTGCGGTTGCAATCGCAGCAGCTCTCCACGCTGACAAGTGCCAGATTTTTACGGACGTTGACGGCGTTTACACAGCAGACCCGAGAAAGGTCAAGAACGCAAAGAGACTTCCAGAAATAACCTATGACGAGATGCTTGAGCTTGCAACTCTCGGCGCACAGGTTCTTAACAACCGTTCAGTTGAAATGGCTAAAAAATATAACGTACAGCTTGAGGTTATTTCAAGCCTTAACCCGATTCCGGGCACAATGGTAAAGGAGACAGCTAAAATGGAAAAAATGTTAGTCAGAGGCGTTACAAAGGATGCAGATGCTTCCAGAATTTCAATCACAGGTCTTAACGATGTTCCCGGTGTTGCTTTCAAGATTTTTGCAAGCCTCGCTGCAAAGAATATCAACGTTGATATCATTCTTCAGTCAGTCGGCCGCGACGGCACAAAGGACATCGCCTTCACAGTAAGCGAAGCACACGCTGACGATGCAGTTATGGCTATCAACAGCCTTCCGTTCATCGGCGATGCAAAGGTTGTCCGTGACGATACAATCGCAAAGATTTCTGTTGTAGGTGCAGGTATGGAGACACATCCGGGCACAGCATCAACAATGTTTGAGGCTCTCTTCAATCAGGATATCAACATCCAGATGATTTCAACAAGCGAAATCAAGATTTCCGTTCTTATCGACCGCAAGGATGCTGACAGAGCAGTTGCCGCTGTTCACGAAGCTTTCTTCGGTAACGACTGATAATTAAATTACACAAAACTGCACGGCTGTGTCTGTGCAGTTTTTTTCTTGCATTTTTAAGGGAAATAAAGTAAAATATATTAGTAAAGTTATGTACTCAAATATATTTTGGAGGAAGAACTATGAGACTTGTCAGAAACATCAACGCAGGCTGGGCTTTTTCTGCTGAGGCGAAGAGCGTACCTGCATCATATCCTGCAGAGTGGACGCAGCTCAATCTGCCCTACACCTGGAACGGCAAGGACGGTCAGGACGGCGGCAATGACTATCACAGAGGCACCTGTTATTTTGCAAAGACTCTCAAGGCTGACGAGCTTCCCGAGGGTGAGGTAAAGCACCTTCAGTTTGACGGTGTAAATTCATCCTGTGAGGTCTTCTGGAACGGCAAGAGTCTTACAAAGCACGACGGCGGTTATTCAACCTTCCGTGTAAAAATTGATGATGTAAAGGACGAAAATCTCCTTGCGGTTGCCGTTGATAATTCATCAAACGACAGAGTTTATCCCCAGAATGCCGACTTTACCTTCTACGGTGGAATTTACCGTGACGTCAGCGTTATCGGCGTTCCCGAAAAGCACTTTGACCTTGAATACTACGGCGCGCCGGGCATTATGGTAACTCCCGAAATCAAGGGCAAGGATGCAGAAATCGAAATCAAAACCTTCATAAACGATGATGACGACTGTAAGGTTAAATATGAAATTATCGCCGACGGCGAGGTTATCGCATCAAAGGTTGATGACGACGATGCTGATTTTGTAATCGAGAACGTTCATCTCTGGGACGGTCTTGACGACCCGTATCTCTACACGGCAAAGGCTACTCTTATTTATAAGGGCGAAGAGGTTGACGAAATCTCAACACGCTTCGGCTGCCGTTCGTTTAAGATTGATCCCGAAAAGGGCTTCATCCTCAACGGCAGAGAATATCCCTTGCGCGGTGTTTCCCGTCATCAGGACAGACCCGATATCGGTAACGCCCTCCTCCCCGAGCATCACAAGGAGGACCTTGACCTTATTCTTGAAATGGGCGCGAACACAATCCGTCTTGCTCATTATCAGCATTCACAGGTTTTCTACGACCTTTGCGACGAGGCAGGTCTTGTGCTCTGGGCAGAAATTCCCTATATTTCAAGACATATGCCCAACGGCTACGACAACACAATCTCACAGATGAAGGAGCTCGTTTCGCAGAACTATAACCACCCGTCAATCGTGGTATGGGGTCTTTCGAACGAAATCACAATCGCCGGTGCGGATGATCCGCATCTTATCAAGAATCATAAGGAGCTTAACGAGATTTGCCATAAGATGGATAAAACCCGTCTTACAACAATCGCATCCGTTACAATGTGTTCGATTGATTCGGAGTATGTTCATATCAGTGACGTTCTTTCCTATAACCATTATTACGGCTGGTACGGCGGCACAACGGATATGAACGGCCCGTGGTTCGATAATTTCCACGCGAAGTATCCGAAAAAGCCGATCGGCATCAGCGAATACGGCTGTGAGGCACTCGATTGGCATACGTCAGACCCCGTTCAGGGCGACTACACCGAGGAATATCAGGCATACTATCACGAGGAGCTCATCAAGCAGATTGCGGACAGACCGTATCTCTGGGCAACTCACGTATGGAATATGTTTGACTTTGCCGCTGACGCACGTGCAGAGGGCGGCGAAAACGGAATGAACCACAAGGGTCTCGTTACCTTCGACAGAAAGTATAAGAAGGATTCCTTCTTTGCTTATCAGGCTTGGCTTTCAAAGAAGCCTATGGTGCACCTGTGCGGCAAGCGTTACATCGACCGCGTTGAGGACGTTACAAAGGTAACGGTTTATTCTAACTGTGACGAGGTTGAGCTTTTTGCAAACGGTGTCAGCGTCGGCAAGCAGCAGAAGGGCAAGTATCCGTTCTTCTACTTTGACGTTAAGAACGAGGGCGAAACAACACTCACTGTCAAGGCAGGCGACCTTGAGGACAGCGGTGTTATCCGCAAGGTTGACACACCGAACGAAGCATATATTATGAAAGAGGAAGGTCAGGTTATCAACTGGTTCGAAATCAACACACCTGACGGACGTTACTCAATCAACGATACAATCGGCGATATCCTTTCAACCTTCGGCGGTAAGCTTGCCGCAGTCAAGATTGGTCTCTTCCTCAAAAAGGCAATGTCCTCGGGCAAGAAGGGCGAAAAGGGCAAGGCTGAGGTTGCAGGCTTCGATATGTCGGGCGTGAAGATAAGCAAATCAATGCTCAAGGGTCTTTACGATATGGCATCGGGCTTTACCGTCAAGCGCGTATTCTCAATGGTCGGCGGCGGAAAGTTCACCAAGGAGCAGATTCTTGAGGTTAATGCTATTCTTAACAAGGTTAAGAAAAAGTAAAATAACTGTCCCACGAAGCGAAGAACAAAAGAAACTGAATAAATCAATGTCGGCTTGCAGTTAATCCAACTGCAAGCCGATTGTTTATATAGATTTCTTTTTAGCCATTTTATCCGATTTGAAGTATCTGTATACATCGGCATCGGATAAAATGGCTTCTTCATCTCCGTGGAACAGTTATTAAACGATTACCGTTAGCGGTTCTTTCCTTTCAATTTCGGTTTTAAAATAAAATCAAATATCGGTGTCAGGTATTTTGACGAGCATATAAGCATAATTATCACCGTCAGCGGAAGTATAAGTATTTTTGCGCTGACAGGGAAAACGCTTTCGAACCATTCGTCAATGCGCAGGTTGTGGTAAAGAAGGAATATGAAGAAATAGTGAAGAGCGTAGACCTGAACGCTTCGTGCACCGAGCTTTGCGATTGTTCCCTTGCCGAGCGTGTTCGGTATGAGCGAAATTATTGCCGCGCCGAGCAGGAAAACGAGGACGTAATATCCGAAGCGGAAAAGTGCGCCGAACTCGTTAAGCTTTTCAAGCACCCAGAAAGAGTTTCTTCCCGTAAGGAGAGGATGCAGAAAACGGATATTATCGTACTGAAGGCAAAGCAGGGCTATGTAACCGATGATAAACACGGCAGAACAGATTTTGATTGATTTTCTGTTAAGCTTCTGAGCAACTGTGTTTGCATCAAGGGCGTATCCCGCGTAGAAGAACGGATAAAATACAACGATTCTTGATGAAACAAGAAAATCGGTAAGGCTGTTATCATACCCTGCAAAGCAGGCAAGAGCGATTGATAAAACAAAAACATATTTCGGGTCAAATTTCCGGAGAAAAACCGTGATAAGACAGAAGGCGAAAATCGCAAAAGCGTACCACGGAACACCGCCCTCATAAAGAATGTTGAATCTTACGGGGGTGTGACGGACAAAATTGCCGAAGAAAATAATAATCTTGATAAAAATATACAGCACAAAATAGGTGAATATCTTATCGTAGCGTTTTTCGTTGATAGTCCGCTTGCTGAAAAGACCCGAAACAAAAATAAACAACGGCATATGGAACGAATAAATGAAAATGAAAAGTCCGCCCATTCCCGAATATTGCTCGGATATATGCCCGAAAACGACAAAGAAGATAAGAATAAATTTAAGTATGTCCCATTTCTGTATTCTTTGTACCATATCATCACTCCCGAAATGAAGGTTCAACGCATCACAATTATAATTAATCTTTATTTTATTTGCAAGATATATTTTGGCTTTCCTTGACTTAATTTTTTGCGGATGATATAATTTTTTCATATTCTTACGGAGGCGATATTATGAAATATTCGGACGCTTCACTTTCTCCCGAGGTCAGGGCGCAGGACCTGCTTTCCAGTATGACTCTTGAGGAAAAGGTTGCACAGCTTGATATCCTGCGCGGTGTTGAATTCACTACCGCTCCGCATAAAATACATGACTGCTCGCTTGATGAAACCGCTGAACCCGATTACGAAAATCTCGAAAAGGTTCTCGGCAACAACGGCATCGGATTTATGCACGATGCGTATTCGGTTCCGGCGGTTTTCAACAGATATCAGAAATATATTATGTCAAAGAGCCGTTTCGGAATTCCGTGTATCTTCACGGGTGAGGCTCTGCACGGTATAAGCTGGCCGGGCGCGATGATTTTTCCCGTTCCGCTTTGTCTTGCGGCTTCATTTAACCGTGACCTTGTTCACCGTACAGGTAAGGCTATCGGTGCGGAAACACGTTCGCTCGGTATGCACGAAATTCTTGCTCCCAACCTTGACGTTGCGCGTGAGCCTCGTTGGGGCAGAGTGGAGGAAACCTTTGGTGAGGATACGTATCTCTGTGGAGAAATGGGCTATCAGATTATCACGGGCGAACAGAAGCACGGCGATTTCAAGCGTGATGACGCTGTTCTGACCGAGCCGAAGCATTACTGCGTTCACGGTATTGCGGAAAACGGTATCAACTGTGCTCAGGCACGTGCAGGTAAGCGCGAGGTGGAGCAGTGCTATCTTCCCGTTTTTGAGAAGGCAATCACAAAAGCAGGCGCAAACAACGTTATGGCGTGCTATAATGCAATCGACTCCGAGGTTGTTATCAGCTCAAGATATTATCTTTATGATGTTCTTCGCGGCAGATACGGTATGAAGGGTTATGTCCGCGCGGACTGGGGTGCAATCGAGCGTCTTGTTGAGGCTCACCGCACTGCCGCAAATCACGTTGATGCTATCCGTGACGTTATCAATGCGGGAATGGACGTTCAGGGATGCTGCTCTTATCCCCACGAGTTCCGACAGAAAACGATTATCGACCACGTAAAGAACGGCAGCATTTCACAGGAACGTCTTGACGAGGCTGTATACAGCGTGCTTCGCCTGAAGTTTATACTCGGTCTTTTTGAAAATCCGTTCACGGATGAGGAAAAATACAAGTCTGTTATCCGCTGTGAGGAGCACAAGGCAATCAGCCTTGAGGGTGCAAGACAGGGTATGACTCTTATCGAAAATGACGGCATACTTCCTCTCGGAAAGAAATATAAAAAAATCGCACTCGTTGGTCCGTCGTCGGTAAGACAGCGTGTGGGCGGATATTCCTCCACACCGTACGGATATGAGCTCAACAGCGTTTATGACGAGCTTCGCGAGGCACTCGGTGAGGGCTTTGAAATCACACAGGCATCGGGCTGCGGAATCCCCAGGGGCGTTCAGGCTATCAAGGCAGAGGACGGACAGTTCCACCTTACAGAGGTCTACGATGAGGACGAGAACGCTAATTTTGACGATGCAATTTTAGCCGCACAGAACAGCGACGTTATCATTTTTGTCGGCGGTGACAATACTTCAACAAGCAGTGAGGGTCACGACCGTTCCGACTTAAGACTTGCAGGCAGACAGCGTGAGCTTATACTCGAGCTTGCAAAGACAGGCAAGCCGCTTATTGTTGTGCTTGAAAACGGCAGAAGCGTTGACCTTTCAGAGGAGTGCAAGGTGTCAAACGCAATTCTTATTTCGTGGTTCGGCGGTGAATTCGGAGCAAAGGCGATTGTTGAAACGCTCCTCGGCACGAACAATCCCGCAGGCAGACTTCCCGTTTCCTTCCCGCAGGATTCTAACCGTATCCCGTGCTATTATTCAGCTCTTCCCAATTACTTTGAGGATATGTTTGAGGGCAAGAGAGGTGCGCGCTATCCGTTCGGCTTCGGTCTTTCTTATACAAAGTTTGAGTATTCAAATCTCGTTATTGAAAAAACAGGCAAAACGGATTTCACGGTTAAGGCTGATGTTAAAAATATCGGTGGCATTGACGGTGACGAGGTTGTTCAGCTTTATGTCAACGACGTTGTTTCGTCAGTTGTAACACCGCTCAAGCTGCTTCAGGGCTTCGAGAGAATTTCACTAAAAGCAGATGAAGCAAAAACCGTTGAATTCAAGCTTGACTTTGATTCGTTCAAGCTTCTTAATAAGGATTTCGAATGGGTTGTCGAGGACGGCGATTTTGAAATTATGGTCGGCGCCGCTTCGAATGATATAAGACTTAAAGAAACAATAACAATAAAGGAGTAACCGCTATGTATTTTGATTTTATTGATAAGGTTAAATATGAGGGTGCAAAGAGTGAAAATCCCTTTTCTTTTAAATTTTATGATGCTGACCGTGTAATCCTCGGTAAGCCTATGCGCGAGCATCTTCCCTTTGCAATGGCTTGGTGGCATAACCTCGGCGCAAACGGTGTTGATATGTTCGGCAGAGGAACTGCAGACAAGTCCTTCGGTGCAACAGAGGCTACAATGGAGCACGCAAAGGCAAAGGTTGATGCAGGCTTTGAATTTATGAGTAAGCTCGGCATCGAATATTTCTGCTTCCACGATGTTGACCTTGTTCCCGAGGCAGAGGATATCAACGAGACAAACCGCAGACTTGACGAAATCACTGACTATATTCTCGTGAAAATGCAGGAAACAGGCATCAAGTGCCTCTGGGGTACTGCAAATATGTTCTCAAATCCGCGCTTTATGAACGGTGCAGGAAGCACGAACAGCGCAGAGGTTTACTGCTTTGCGGCGGCACAGATTAAAAAGGCTCTCGAGCTTACAGTCAAGCTCGGCGGTAAGGGCTACGTTTTCTGGGGCGGACGTGAAGGCTATGAATCACTCCTCAATACAGACGTAAAGTTCGAGCAGGAGAATATCGCACGCCTTATGAAAATGGCGGTTGAATACGGCCGTAAAATCGGCTTCACGGGTGATTTTTTCATCGAGCCGAAGCCGAAAGAGCCGATGAAGCATCAATACGATTTTGATGCCGCAACCGCAATCGGCTTCCTTCGTCAGTACGGTCTTGACAAGGATTTCAAGATGAATATCGAGGCTAACCACGCAACGCTTGCGGGTCACACCTTCCAGCACGAGCTCCGCGTTTCCGCAATCAACGGAATGCTCGGCTCAATTGATGCTAACCAGGGCGACTACCTCCTCGGCTGGGATACCGACGAGTTCCCGTTCGATGTTTACGAGACGACAATGTGTATGTACGAGGTGCTCAAGGCAGACGGAATGAAGAACGGCGGCTTCAACTTTGACGCTAAAAACCGCCGTCCGAGTAATACAAAAGAGGATATGGTGCACGCATTCATCCTCGGTATGGATGCCTTTGCGCTCGGTCTTATCAAGGCCGCAAAGCTCATTGAGGACGGCAGAATTGACAAGTTTATCGAAAAGAAATATTCGTCCTTCAACGAGGGTATCGGTAAAACTATCGTTGACGGAACGGCAACGCTTGAGTCTCTTGCGGAGAATGCCGCACGTCTCGGCTCCTGCGCAGACCCCGGCTCGGGCAGACAGGAGTATCTTGAAGGCGTTGTAAATCAGATTTTCTTTGGTGAATAATTATGAAATATGTATTGGGAATAGACCTCGGCACCTCTGCAACAAAGACCGTTTTGTTTGACGAAAAGGGCAACGTTGTCTGCTCGTCGAGCCGTGAATATCCGCTTTATCAGCCGAAAAACGGCTGGGCGGAGCAGGAGCCTGCCGATTGGTATAACGCAGGCGTCGAGACTATCACGGAAGTTGTGAAAAACAGCGGTGTCAGTAAAGAGGACATTGTTTCTCTCGGCATTTCGGGTCAGATGCACGGACTCGTTATGCTCGACGAAAACTGCGAGGTGCTCCGACCGTCAATCATCTGGTGTGATCAGAGAACGGGCAACGAGTGCGACGAGCTGACAGAAAAGCTCACACGCGAAAAGCTCACTGAAATTACGGCAAACCCTGCACTGACGGGCTTTACCGCATCAAAAATTCTTTGGGTTAAGAACAACGAGCCCGAGATTTTTGAAAGATGCAGACACATCCTTCTGCCTAAAGACTATCTTCGTTTCAAGCTTACGGGCGACTTTGCAACCGAGGTTTCCGATGCTTCGGGAATGCAGCTTCTCGACGTTCCGAACAGATGCTGGTCACAGGTTATGATTGATGCTCTCGGCATTAAGGAGGAGTATCTGCCGAAGGTTTACGAATCTCCCGAGGTTACGGGCAGAATCAATAAAGAAACCGCAGAAAAGACGGGACTTTCCGAGGAAACTCTCGTTGTCGGCGGAGCAGGAGACAATGCCGCCGCGGCTGTCGGAATGGGCGTTGTCAGCGAGGGCAAGGCTTTCACGACAATCGGCACATCGGGCGTTGTTTTTGCACACACGGATTCACCCGTTATCGACAAATCGGGCAGAGTTCATACCTTCTGCTGTGCAGTTCCGGGCAAGTGGCACGTTATGGGTGTTACCCAGGGCGCGGGACTTTCCCTGCAGTGGTTCAGAAAGCAGTTCTGCGAAGAGGGCACAAATTACGATATTATGACAGCAGAGGCGGACAAAATTCCCGTCGGCTGTGACAGACTTATTTATCTTCCGTATCTTATGGGAGAGAGAACACCTCACCTTGACCCCGATTGCCGCGGTGTGTTCTTCGGAATTTCCGCAATGCACACAAGGGCGCATTTCATCCGCGCGGTGCTTGAGGGTGTCAGCTATTCGCTTTATGACTGCGTTTGCGTGCTTAAGGAGATGGGAATTTCTCCCGCGGAAATGCTCGTCTGCGGAGGCGGCGGAAAAAGTGCCTTCTGGCGACAGATGCTCTGCGATATTTTTGCAGTGCCTGTCAAAACCGCTCTCTCGAGTGAGGGCCCTGCTTTGGGCGTTGCAGTGCTTGCGGCTGTCGGTGCGGGAATATACCCGAGTGTTGAGAAGGCGTGCGAAGCAATGGTAAGCTATAACGATAACGCTGTTTATTCCGACAGCGAAAAAACAGCGCAGTATATGAAATATCATAAAATCTACAAATCACTTTACGCAAATCTTAAAGATACATATAAGGATTTGGCTCAGGTGTAAAAAGTTGGCAAGTGCACAAGTTATGCTGACTAAAAGGTATTTGTTGAGTAAAAATAATAAAAATGGTTCTGCCAATTCGAAAAACAGAATTGACAGAACCATAGTTTTTTAAAAAATCAGCCTTCGTATGGTATTGCGATTGCCGCAATTATGTAAACGATGTCGATAAGAAAACCGACAAAAACAAAATGTAGTATGAGATGTAAAATTCTGAAAATCCACGGACTGCAACCAAACTTTTTACCTAAACCGCTGTGAACGCCGGCTATGATTTTTCCTTTTTTGACTCTTGTGAGTTTTCCGTTGTTTGAGTCCTTATCTTTTTCTGATACCTGAGCGACACCGCAATTCAAACAAACAGCAGCACCGGGATTCATTGCATTTCCGCAGTTAGAGCAAAATGAATTACCTTCACTGGTCTTTACGCCGCACTTTAAGCAAATGGCTTGATTTGCATTAACTTCCGCTCCGCAGTTTTTGCAATACATAATATTGTCCTCCTTGAGTTTATATATTGTGAATAACACTAAATGGTGTTATTAAATAATATATTAGCACTGATTACGCTGTTTGTCAACACCGTTTGGTATTTTTCTATATCATAAATTACATATATGAGAAAGGGGAATACTATGGCTTATTTTAAAAGACTTCGTGATTTGCGTGAAGATAGAGATTTAACACAAAAAGAAGTGGCAGAGAAGCTTTATATGCAGACAACGCAATACAGAAGATATGAAAGTGGCGAACGTTCCATCGGATTAGATGTAGCGGTATTGATTGCAGATTTCTATAATGTTTCAGTAGATTATATTGCCGGAGTTTCGGATTATAATGACAGAATTTCATCGAAGGATTTGACTTCAGATGAAAAACAGCTTATAACTTATTTTAGAGAGTTAAGCGAAAATAATAAATCCAGACTTCTTGAAAGAGCTTTAACTTTGACGGAAAAATAACAGGCAAGGGCACAGAGATTTAAGCTAATGCTGACAGAAAACAAAACGGTGGCAGATTTAAAATCTGCCACCGTGATTTCTTGATTTTTACTTGTTAAGGTCGTGCTCTTTGATGAAATCAACAACCTCGTCAACCGTTGTGAAGGCGAGTGCAACGCTTGTGTCCGCCGCACCGTAGTAGATTGCGATTTTTCCGCTTTCTGCATCAGCAAGTGCCGCGCAGGGGAAAACAACGTTCGGCACGTCTCCGACAAATTCGTAAAGCTCGTGCGGTGCGAGCAGGAAGCAATCTGCTCTGTGAAGCACCTTCCACGGCTCGTCCTTGTCAAGAATTGCCGCGCCCATAGCGTAAGTGAAGCCGTTACAGCTTGTCAGTACGCCGTGGTAGAACATCAGCCAACCGTCCTCAAGCTCAATGGGTGTCGGACCTGCGCCGACCTTTGTCATCTCCCAATTTTTAACAGGGGACATAACAAAGCGGTGCTTGCCCCAATATGTAAGATCCTTACTGTGACTTAAGTAAATGTCGCCGTAGGGTGTGTGGCCTCTGTCGCAGGGGCGGATAAGAAGCAGATATTCGCCGTTTACCTTTCTCGGGAAAAGCACGCCGTTTCTTGCAACGGGATAGCACGCATCCTCAAGCTGTGTCCATTCCTTGAAATCAGTTGTGTATGCAATACCGATTGTTGTTCCGTGAGGGGTAAGATTTACCCAAGAAAGATAGTATTTGCCTTCAATTTCGCAAAGTCTCGGGTCATAGCCGCGGAAAATCACCTTTTCCTCAAGCTCCCAATTGATTGCATCCTTACTGTAACCGACAACGAGCGTGTGGTCGCGGCTGATATTATCAACTCTGAAAACACCCGCAAAGCCGTCGCCGTAGGGAACGACTGCGGAGTTGAAAATGCTGTTTGCACCGTAAAGGTTATCTCTTGTTATAACAGGATTTCCGTCATAACGCCATACGGGATATTTGTATCCCTCGGGCTTGTCCTGCCATGGAATGTTGGGAATAGCCTGTCCGATAATCTTTGCCATATCGTTACCTCCGAAAAAATACTGATAATATTATACTTTAATTGACAGATGATTTCAATATCACAAAAAAATAAACTTGTTTTTTTGTCGAAACAGAGTTATAATCATAATGTATAATTATTACTATGGCGTATTATGTAAAAAAAGGGGTTCATTTTATGAGTAATTTCAAAGACAAGGTACTCGTCATCACAGGCGGTACGGGCAGCTTCGGCAACGCGGTGCTTAACCGTTTTCTGACATCCGATATCGGAGAAATCCGTATCGTTTCCAGAGATGAGAAAAAGCAGGACGATATGCGTCACGAGTATCAGCTCAGATTCCCTGAATATTCATCAAAAATCAAGTTCTACATCGGCGACGTCCGCGATTACAATTCAATCGTCGGCGCATTCCGCGGTGCGGACTATGTTTTCCATGCGGCGGCTCTCAAGCAGGTTCCTTCCTGCGAGTTCTATCCGATGGAGGCTGTTAAGACAAATGTTATCGGCTCGGATAACGTTATCACCGCCTGCGTTGAAAACGGTGTAAAGAAGGCTGTTTTCCTTTCGACGGATAAGGCGGCTTATCCCATCAATGCTATGGGTATGAGCAAGGCTATGATGGAAAAGAACGTTATTGCACGTTCACGTCAGATGCTCGAGGGCGATCCCGTGCTCTGCCTTACACGCTATGGCAACGTTATGGCATCGCGCGGCTCGGTTATTCCTCTTTTCTGCGAGCAGATTGCCGACGGCAAAAAGCTGACTGTTACCAACCCCGATATGACACGCTTTATGATGACTCTTAACGATGCGGTTGACCTCGTTCTCTATGCCTTTGAGAACGGTGAGCAGGGCGACCTCTTCGTACAGAAGGCACCTGCCGCAACAATTGAGACTCTTGCTCAGGCTGTGCTTGAGCTCAAGGGCTCGGATGTCGGCTACACCTGTATCGGCAGCCGCCACGGCGAAAAGCTCTACGAGGTTCTCGTAACAACCGAGGAAATGCTCCGCGCCGAAGACCTTGACGGCTTCTACCGCATTTCGGCTGATAACAGAAACCTCAACTATGATATTTACGTTTCAGACGGCAATAAGGATCTTGAAACGGTTGACCAATACACGTCTCATAACACCGAGCGCCTGAGCGTTGAGGGAATGAAGCAGCTTCTTCTCAAATTAAAATTGTTTGGTGGTTTGTATTAATTATGAGAATACTTGTAACAGGTGCGGCAGGATTTGTCGGTAAAAATCTTTGCGAAGCACTTAAGAATATACGCGACGGCAAGGACAGGACACATCCTGCGCTGACAATCGAAGAAATCTTTGAATACGACCTTAACAATACCGCAGAGGAGCTGGACTCCTTCTGCGAAAAAGCGGATTTTGTGTTCAATCTTGCAGGTGTAAACAGACCCGTTAACCCCGAGGAGTTCGTGCAGGGTAACGTTGAATTTCCGAACGAGCTTCTGTCGCTTTTACAGAAGCATTCCAACAACTGCCCGATTATGCTTGCAAGCTCCGTTCAGGCAACGCTTGTCGGCAGATATGCCGAGGGCGATTACGGCAAGAGCAAGCGTGCGGGCGAGGATTTATATTTTGACTATTCGGCTAAAACGGGTGCAAAGGTGCTCGTCTACCGTTTCCCGAACATCTTCGGCAAATGGTGCAGACCGAATTATAACAGCGCGGTTGCAACCTTCTGCAATAATATCGCAAACGACCTGCCGATTACGGTTAACAATCCCGAAACACAGCTCGAGCTTTTATATATCGACGATCTTGTTGACGAGATGCTCTGCGCACTCGAGGGTAAAGAGCATCATTGCGAGTTCGACGGTGTAAATGCAGTTCCTTGCGACAGCGGAAAATTCTGCGCCGTTCCCGTGACACATAAGGTGACGCTCGGCGAAATTACGGAGCTTTTATATACCTTCCGCAAACAGCCGGAGACTCTGCTTATGCCGGAAATTCCTCACGGTTCATTTGCAAAAAAGCTTTATTCGACCTATCTTTCGTATCTGCCGAAGGAAAAGGTGTCTTTCCCTCTTAAAATGAACGTTGATGCACGCGGCAGCTTCACAGAGCTTCTCCGCACGGCTAATAACGGACAGTTCTCGGTAAATATCTCAAAGCCGGGAATTACAAAGGGTGAGCATTGGCACAATACAAAGTGGGAATTCTTCATCGTCGTATCGGGCAGAGGACTTATTCAGATGAGAAAAATCGGCTCGGACGAGGTTCTTAATTTTGAAGTCAGCGGCGAAAAAATCGAAGCCGTACATATGCTTCCGGGATACACGCATAACATCATCAATCTTTCCGATACAGAGGATATGGTTACGCTGATGTGGGCTAACGAATGCTTTGATCCTGCAAAGCCCGACACATTTTTTGAAAAAGTTGAAGCAGAAAAGGGATGCTGAAATGAAACTTGATTATTCGGAATATTCATTCAAAAATAACGGCAAATTAAAGCTGCTTATCATCGTCGGCACAAGACCGGAAATTATCCGTCTTTCGTCGGTTATCAATAAGTGCCGCAAGTATTTTGACTGTATGCTCGCTCATACGGGACAGAATTATGACTACAACCTCAACGGAATTTTCTTCAGGGATCTTAAGCTTGACGATCCCGAGGTTTATATGGATGCTGTGGGTGACGACCTCGGCGCAACCGTCGGCAACATCATCAACTGCTCTTACAAGCTGATGTGTGCCGTAAAGCCCGATGCGCTCCTAATTCTCGGCGATACAAACTCCTGCCTTTCGGCAATTCCGGCAAAGCGTCTGCATATTCCCGTTTTTCATATGGAAGCAGGCAACCGTTGCAAGGATGAATGCCTTCCCGAGGAGACGAACCGCAGAATTGTTGACATCATTTCCGACGTAAACCTCGCTTATTCCGAGCACGCAAGACGTTACCTTGCCGATTGCGGCTGCGCACCCGAAAGAATTTATGTTACGGGCTCGCCGATGGCTGAGGTGCTGACGGAAAACCTTGATTCAATCCGCAAGTCCGATATTCTTGAAAAGCTCGGTCTTGAAAAGAAGAAATATATCCTTCTTTCCGCACACCGTGAGGAGAATATTGATACCGATAAAAACTTCCTTTCACTTTTTACGGCAATTAACGAAATTGCGAAGAAGTACGATGTTCCCGTGCTCTATTCCTGCCACCCGAGAAGCCGTAAGAGACTTGAAAGCACAGGCTTTGAGCTTGATAAGAGAGTTGTTATGCATGAGCCGCTCGGTTTCCACGATTACAACAATCTGCAGATAAACGCACTCGCTGTTATCTCCGACAGCGGAACTCTGCCCGAGGAGAGCGTGTTCTTTACCTCCGTCGGCCACAGCTTCCCCGCAGTTTGTATCCGAACGTCAACGGAAAGACCCGAGGCGCTCGACAAGGCGGGCTTCATCCTTGCCGGCATTGACAAGGATTCGCTCCTTCAGGCGGTCGAAACCGCAATCACAATGGGCGAATGTGCGGATTACGGCATCACCGTCCCCGATTACGCGGATAAAAACGTCTCAACAAAGGTTGTCAAAATTATCCAGAGCTATACGGGTATCGTCAACCGCGTTGTCTGGAAAAAGTTCTGATTCGGGAGGTAAATTATGTCTGACAGAATTTATAAAATCAAGCCGAAATACATCCTGCGTGAGATTGCAGGCGAGTACCTTGCGATTCCTCTTGAGGGCGCGGACGACAGCGCAACGTCGCAGATAATCATCCTCAACGAGGTCAGCTCATTTTTCTGGGAAAAGCTCCAGCAGGGTACGACGTCGGAACAGCTTGTTGACGACGTTACTGCGGAATTTGACGTGTCGCGAGAAGAGGCTTCGGCAGATTTGCAGGAGTTCCTTACAATGCTTGAAGAAGCAGGATTTTTTGAATAAAATGCAATATTTTTCCAACGCTTGCGGATAAACAAGGTCCGCAGGCGTTTTTTTGTCGGTTTCGACGACAAAATAAGCGGGCGCAAGCCTTGACAGATAAGGCTTTGTTATTGTATAATGAAGTAGATTATAAGAGTGGGTTATTGTCCGATGAAGAAGTTTTATTCCGTTTGTCAACAGAAAATTTGCATCGAATCCCCGTTTTTTTCGGATGAAAATCCGGATTGGAAGCTGTTTGAAATTGCCCCGACGGATGCGGATGTTTCTATCCGCTGTCACATTGTCGAAGCGTTGCCGCCGTCATATTCCGCGGAGCGCGAGCTGGGCAACGGAACGTTCGTTTCTCTTGGTAACGGGGGCGCGTGCAGACGCGTTGATATGGCGGTGCACCCGGGCGTAAAAACCTTTTATAACCACCTTGAGGGTGACTCGGCGCAGGCTTATTTTACCGAAGAAAGCCTGCCGATAATGATGGACTCACGCTATATGTGGAACTCGGTTGCGGCGGCACAGCTTCTTTTGCCGCGCGGCGCGCTGTTTATGCACGCGTCGTATATCGAACACGAGGGCAAGGCGATTCTCTTTTCGGGAAGGTGCGGAATCGGCAAGAGCACTCAGGCGGCTCTGTGGGAAAAGCACCGCTCGGCGCGCATCATCAACGGCGACAAAGCCGGTGTGCTCGTTACTGACGAAGAAATCTTCGCGTGCGGACTTCCGTTCTGCGGAACGAGCCGAATCTGTAACAACGTCACAATGCCGCTCGGCGCGATAGTTCTGCTTGAACAAGGTGAAAGCAACAAGGCTCGACGGGTTACGGGCGCGCAGGCGCTGGTCGATGTTCTCAACAATATTTACCTCGACTTTGCGTTGCCGAATGAACATCAGATGTGCGTTGACCTGCTGTTTCGTGTGTTCGAAAAGGTACCGGTGTTCCGACTCAACTGCACGCCTGACGAAAGAGCTGTCAGTGCGCTCGAGGAAGCACTCGGGAAGGAGGCGGTCTGATGCCCTCTGAATACGATCGTCTGATCGACTCGCTTTTCACAAAGGCGGAGGCTTCGGGGGTTCCCTTGTCGGGAACGTTCGAGCTGACCTCGCGTTGCTCGCTTGATTGCAAGATGTGCTACATCCACCGCAAGGAGAATGACCGCGAAGCAATGCGGTGCGAAAAGCCGACCGAATGGTGGCTGGAGCTAGCAAAGACGGCGAAGGATGCAGGAATGTTATTATTGCTTCTGACGGGCGGTGAGCCGCTTGTCAGGCGCGATTTTGAAGAAATCTACCTCGCGTGCCGTTCAATGGGCTTGCTCGTGAGCGTGAACACGAATGCGACGTTGATTGACGAAAACAAGGTGCGGTTTTTCAAGGGAAATCCGCCGCACAGGTTGAATATCACGCTGTACGGAGCGTCGGAGGAAACCTACGAATCCCTCTGCGGGGACGGCAAAGCGTACGGCAGGGTAATAAAAGCGATCCGCGCGCTGAAAGAAGCGGGAGTCAGGCTGAAGCTGAATTACACACTGACACCCTACAACGCGCAGGATAAAGAAAAAATCTTTGAATTTGCAAACGAAGAAGGCATTGAGCTGCAGGCGGTGAGCTATATGTATCCGCCCGTGAGAGCGCAAGGCGCACCCGACATCGAAAGATTGTCCGCGAAGGATGCGGCGGCGGCACAGTTCGGATGGCAGCGCAAGCGATTGGGGGACGACAAGTTCCGCAAGCTTCTTGAATTCAAGGTGAAAAGTCCGATAGTAACGACGGCGCAGGAAGGCTGCGGCGAGCGGATAAATTGCAGAGCAGGCTCAACAACGTTCTGGGTAACGTGGGACGGAGAGATGACCCCGTGCGGAATGATGAACGAGCCGAAAGAAAGAATAGAGGATTTTAGCGCGGCGTGGGAGAAAATCCGCGCAAGGCGTAAAAATATAATAATGCCGGTTGAATGTGCACGGTGCGAGTGGCGAAGGATATGCGACCTTTGCGCGGCAGTGTCGTACGCGGAGACAGGCAGATTTGACGGCAAGCCGGAATATGCGTGCAAAAAGGCGCACGAATACGGCAAGCTGTGTCAGGAGTTTTTAGACCCCGGCGAGAAAACATAAGTTTCGCAAGAGACGGAACTCACATGGAGGTATTTTTATGAAAACATCGAAGAGAATCGTATCATTTCTGCTTTCAGCGATAATGGTGGTAACAACCTTCCTCGCTGTCGGCCCGGTGTTTACGATCGAGGCAGAGGCGGCTGATATCACAATCGGCGGTATCACGCAGAAGAGAGTTGTTAATGATTACAAGCTGACCTATCAGGGCTATCGTAACAGATTTTTCGGCGGAGCTGAAACTAACAGGCCGACTGATTTTGTTATTCCCGGGTTAGCCAGTACGGACGACTATACCCCGCAAGGTATGACGTATTGGGCAGAGAAGGAATGGATTCTTATCTCTGCTTATCATGCTGCATCAAGCAACAAGAAAAATTCTGTTATTTATGCTCTCGATGCAAAGACGACAGAGTTTGTAGCTTTGTTTAATATTCAGAACAGTGACGGTTCGTGGAACTACAGCCACGGTGGCGGTATTGCAGCGTCCGGATATAATTTCTATTACGCTGATTCCGATTCAGGTTCTGATGAAGGAAGCCGAATCAGCTATTGGCCTCTTGAGGATATGGATGTAGCACCGGGAACGGCAAAAACAGTTCGAATCCGTGATTCTATCTACTGTGGCGGAGAACTTGCGGGTGCTAATACATCGTATTGTTGTTATGATGACGGTGTTCTTTGGGCAGGCAACTTCTACCATTCAAATGAGAGTGCGTACGATACACCGGCAAACGCATCTTATCACAGCTTGCTTGTAGGCTACAGACTCAGAGGTAATTCTTCTGAACTTGAGTGGAAGTATCTTTGCAAGGAAAATCATCCGATGACAGTCAGTGCATATACAAATTCTGCTCAGTCGGGTTCACAGCGTTTTTATGTTACTGCACCGTCAAGCGCAAGCTATATGCGACTTAGATTTGGTGTGAGAAATTCAAACGGCGCAACGGTAAAATTCTCTAATATTAAAGTTTATGAGGTTAGCAACTCCGGTACGAATCTGTTTAATTTTGCAAATTGGGCAAGTTATAACAACGGTGGATGTCAGGGTGGTTCAATCTCTAACGATACAAATTCAAATACAATTACCATATCAGCTTCGTCTAGTGACGCTTATTCAAATCCATGGGACGGTGCAGGCGGGAATGCGTCTGTGTCAGTAACTGCCGGAAAAACATATTGTGTTTCGTATAACTATCAGGTATCCGGTTTGTCCAGTGCACAGTTAGAACCTTTTGTTTTTTGGGATAACAACACAACAAATGGTGACGGTGAGTCGGAGCGAGTTTGCGTGCCGTTTGTATCGTCAGCAAATGTGTTTACATCATCAAAGAACGATGCACTGATGACCTATACCTTAAACTCCGATGCAAACGGAATTGATGTTACGGGTTCAATAGTTAAGGATCTTGCAGTATCTGCCGGCGGCACGGCAATAGGAGAAATTGCACCCAAATTTGCAAGTGTATGGCTTGATAAGGGCAGACAGTATAAGGTTTCTTACACAACCACAAATCAGGACACTGATATCTATCTGTTCTCACCCTCAGGCCACCACACTAACGTTAAGCAGTCAAGTGCAACAACAATTACAAACAATGGTAACGGAACTTATACATACAGTATGATATTTGCTGCGGGTGAAGAGCCTCCGCGTGCGGACTCCTCGTGGGCAGAAAATCCGAACGGTACATATTCGGGTATATATTCTATTCGTTTTGATCAGGATAATATCAAAGAAAACAGGGACTTCAAAATTACAGATTTTAAAATAGAATCATACAACGAGGATTATGACGCCAGTATGCTCGGTACGGATTGTGAAGGCAATCCGACTTACGTAATCGCGCTGAACAATGACCTTGACAGAGTTCAGTATGCTATGGTTGATAAGGGTAAGGTTTATATCAGCCGTTCGTGGAGCCGAAAGCCGAGTGCATATCATATTCGCGAACTCGTAATCGGTGATATGGACCTTAATGATCCTGGTTCGATTACGCTAAATATCAATGGTACGGACAGAAGATGCCACCTTGTAGATTCCCAGTATGTTACAAAGTTTGGTGGTTCGGAAAAAGCTAATGGTGATACCTCGGGAAGTCCGGAAAAAATGCTTTATATGGGTGAAGCTCTTTGCGTTATTGACGGATATCTTTATATGTTCGGTGAAGGTGCCGCGTGGAATTATAACGGTAAGGCTTCAGATAATGTATGCGTAGAGCCTATCGACGTTATCTGGAAGATTGACCAGCATGCGATTATAGGAAACACAAGACCCGTTGAAGAGGTTGAAGCCAGCCATTACGAGAGAGTTTACAACCTCAGCGAGCTTAATGCTGATGATGAATATGTTATTTTCCATAAATCACAGCTGAAGGACCCCGTAACACAGCAGGAGATGCTTTATTTCCTCGATTCTGACGGAGGCTACGGAGTACGCAGACTTCCTAAGGATGATAATCCGGATTCGGAAAGTACAGGTGACTCCCTGGGTATGCTCCCGTATTCAATCAACAGCTATACCGAGGATGAGGACGGCGATATCCTCTACCTTGATGCGGAGCACGATGAAAATCGATCAATCCGTTGGAAAATCAGCGGATCAAGCTCCGCCGGTTATCAGATTACAAACCGGGACTACTACTTTGAAAATCACCCGTATCTTTACTTTACGGGACGCCATATTGTAATGTCGTCCGAGGATAACTCACTCCTGTCCAATATGGGTATTCAGCCGGTGGACGGCAAGCCCGGTTTGTTCTATATTACCAGCAAGCGTGCGAACTTCTATGAGTCGTACCTGTGGTGTAATGACGGTACTGTACCCGGATATGTGGATAAATATACAGAGTATTACCAGGGCAACAATTATGCTTTAGGTAATTATAACGGTCATTACGAGGTTGTCGGAACCTTCCACCCCGATGCTGCCGGAACGGCTACGAGCGGAACGGGCTCGGCGACAAAGGATATTCTTGGTGCTGCAATTAAAACTGAAGAGTATTATATGGGTGAGTTTTATATCTATAAGCGTATAGAGAACGAGTTCGCTTCACTTGCCCAGACCCGTATGTATACGGACCTCGATTTCAAGCTTCAGCCCGACGGTACCTATGACCTTACACTTGAAGCTTACGCAATCGGTAATACCCAGTTTGAAAAAACAACAGAAGAGAAGCCGACTGACTATATCTTTGTTGTTGATGCTTCGCAGTCTATTGCAAATACGGATGAATCGAACCGTACTTCAGCGGGGTATGAGTACAAATATAGTAACCTCGACTTAAAGACAGCGGCAGGAACAGCTGATGCAGCTGATAATAAAAACAACACCTATTCGGATGGCAATATATATGTTTTTAACGATGCAGATGGTAGTTACCGAAAGTTAAGCGTAGAAACCGGAAAAGGTTATAAGAACGGAACAACAACATATATATATATATGGTTGTATTATACAGACGACAACGGAACGAAGTATTATGCTCAATATCCTAGTTCGTCAAACACAAATGTTACTTCTTTTTCTACAGATAAACCAGCAAAGGAGAACACTTTGAATTTAGGCGGATATTCTGCAGATGGTTTGATTGATCCTCGTAGTAGTAAGACAATATACTCAGGTGAGCATTATGTTAATTACAACAATTCAACAGGTGCAACAAGACTTGATACCATCAGAAATATTATGGTCGATATGACCTATGATATCGCGGAGCAGAACAGCCAGAACCGTGTTGCATTCGTTCAGTTCGGCTCGACAGACTATAATACTGCCGGTGGTTCTGCATGGCAGAATTCGGGCTTCTATACTACCACATCATCAAGTATGATAAGTGTAAATGGTGCAACCGATGCCCAGTATGGGGCTGCTCTGCACAACACAAGTCAGTTTACCGAGCTGCGAAATGATATGAGACACATGCCGGCGGGCTCGTGCGATAAGCAAGCGGAGCTTGGCTTAAAAATGGCGAACAATATTCTGGCACAAAGCGGCTCGGATTATGCAGCCGGCGGCGACAGAAATGCCTGTGTTATTTTGCTTACGGATAACGCGGCAGGATATCACAGCGGTCAGGATATGGCCACTGCAACGGCTGCTTGTAACTCCTCAGTTATGTATGCAAGTAGAATCAAACAGCAGTGCGCATATCTTTACGCGGTAAGAATAGGTGAATTTTCTCCCAATCCGACAGACTTTAATGTTCAGGACTATCTTTCCTGTATATCGTCAGAGTATATTGATGCTTCTTCCTTGCAGGACAGAGGTATGAAGAATATTACCGGTGTTGACTTCACCCTCACTCTTCCGATGGCAAAGTATGACGTTCTTGCACAGGGCGCAAAGCTTCTTGCTTCTATCAAGCTCAATCAGGGTAACGCACTTGCAAGATTGGATGAAAAAACATATCTCAGAGAGAACATCAACTACGGTGCTTTCATAATTCCTGAAGGCACTGTACCTGAGGTAAGAACTGCAGAGGGACATCACGACGGTCTCGGCAGACTCTATTTTGACGAGCCTGTCAACGACAGCGTTTCACAGGCAATCACCTCTTACCTTGAGGATGAGGAGGACGGAACACAGTCAGTTATTGCACACGGCTTTGACTATTCATATTATAATCTTTCAGAAGACAGATTGACGGGTTCCGCTCCTGTCGGCAGAAAGATGGTTATTACCTTCAGAGGTGTTCTCCCTGCAATCGATCTGGACAGAACCGACGGTTTCCTTGCAAATGAGGCTATCAATAATTCTTCATTGACGGCTCTGTACAGGACGGAACAGCATATGATAAATAACATTCCGTTCAAGTCCTTCCCGACTGACCGTATTATTATTCCGCAGTATACATACGTTCTTGACTACGGTATGGATATGTTGGATATCGATATCAACGGTACACTTTGCTCCGTTGATACACAGCTCAGAGCCCAGGATCCGAACGCATACAAAAAGTCTGCTGTAACTGATGATACGGCACTGGTATTTACCAATAATGATCAGGATATGATTTACAGTATTGAGCCTGATGCAACGGGAATGTCAAAGCAGTACGTGCTCATTCAGCGTGACAACGGCGATTATGACTGGTTCGGTATCAATATTGTTCCCGCATCCAATGTTTATCACGAGGATACTGTTGTCAACACTTCGGGAACTGCAACGGGTACTGCAAAGTGGACTACGGAAGGTTCGCCTAAGTTTACGTATCAGACTGTTGATATTTATGATGCTGTTTACGGTTATGACCAGCAGTATAAGACTAACGATGCTCTCTTCTCAAATAACACAGCCTTAAAGTCTGTTGTAAGCAGTACCAATAAGACGAGTGACGTTGCTTCATTCACCTTCACCGGCTATGGCTTCGACCTCTACTCTGCTTGCGGCACGACAACAGGTGTTCAGGTTATTGCAATCAGAGATGCGGTGACAAGATCGCTTGTGAAGTCTTATGTTATAGATACATATTACAACCAGGTTGAGTATAATCAGCAGTTTACTCAGATACCGATTCTCAGGTTCAAGTGCCCTGCTGATGCAGATGGAAGTACGTACCGCAACTTTATTGTAGAATCAACCGCTGCTTACCTTCCGAGCTTGTCAGGAGCATTGAAGGCGCAGAGTGTTGAATCGCAGGTTATTGGTGAAAACGGTGTTGTTTCTTACACAACGGAGTTTGCTGAAAGCTATGAAAATGAGATTCTCAGAGAGCTTGGCTTCGAGGAACTCATTGGCACTGACATTGAGTTTATCGCCTTCAGTGAGGATTCAGTTCTTAATGGCGGTGAAGGTCCCTTTGCGGTTGAAGAGGGCGCGTTTACAACGCAGTCTGTTACCGAACTGGTAAACTACATCGACGGATACAGAATTTATAATCCTTGTGGAGACAATGCGGACGTTAATTCCTACTATGCAAAATCCGAGGTGGGCGCAACCTACTACAATGTAGTGGATATCCTTTCAGATACTGATAATTTCTTCAGTAAAAATGAGGGTACAGTTTATCTTGAAAAGACGGATAATGTGCTTGAGTCTATCCTTTATAACTCATTGGGAACACCTAAGAACGAGTTCTATCTTATTGGCGGTGAGGATAATACCTTCTCATTTAAAATTCCGAATTGGAACAGCAGTATGAGAGTTATGGTTTCTGCTCGTGCAGCCTACGGTACTCCGCAGTTGAAGGTTAATACCAAGTATTCAACTATTGACAGCCGAACAGAAATGTATTATGATATCACCGATTATATGATTGACGATGGAAAGTTTGTTATTTCGAACTCCGGCACAGGTCTTCTTGCTCTTAACAACATCAAGGTTGTCGATGCTGCAAGTATGCCCGGACTCCTCTTTGAAACAGCAGGCACGATTGAGGAGATTCAGGCAATACTTGACATGCCGGCTGAAGAGATTGAATTGAATGCACCGAAGCTCGAACTTGGAGATTCAGCTCCGCCCGAAATCGGAGAAATTGGTTCGGGTGACAATTCCGAAAGTGACGACGGAAATGATAATATTCTTCCCCCGTCCGACGACGACAATCCCGAAGAGCCTGCTGAAGACGGCTTCTTCGCTAAGGTTGAATCCTTCTTTGTGAAGATATTCAACTTCTTCAAAAATATCTTCAACAAAGTTTTCTCATTTTTTGAGTTTTAAGGAGGGTGAAAAGTGAAAAAGTATATGAAACCCGTTTTCAACATTGCGGCAGCGGTCGCGAACCCGAACCCGGGCAACTCCTGCACAACTTCGCAGGAAGATATGACCTTGATTGCGGAAATTCTGCAGATACCGCTGGAGGATTTGTCGACATCCGGCGCATTTGCAGCGTCCGAAGGCTGTACTCATATAGTCCCATTGGAAATGTATTGCAAATTTACATCTATTTCTGCTGAAGGTGTAGCCGGCGTAAAGGCATTCCTTTCATAAAAGCCACATTTTAACCACCTGTGTGATGAATTTCACACGGGTGGTTTTCTCTTTTAGCCAATTTACGGAAATCGACAAAATTACCGCAATTTTGTTGACTTTAAACCCCATATATAGTATTATATGATTAAGTATTTATGTAAAATCGGAGGGGTATGATGTTTGATATTCACTGTCACGTTTTATACGGTCTTGATGACGGTGCCGACAGCCTCGACGATTCAGTAAAAATGATTTCCCTTGCCTATGAGGGCGGCACGCGTGCGATTATCGCAACACCGCACTGCAACGTCCCGAACTCCTATCGGAACTATCATTCTCAACTGTTCAACGACCGCCTTGCCGAAATTTCCGACAGGCTCGCGCGGCAGAAAATCGACGTTACTCTCTATCCCGGTCAGGAGGTTTTCTGCTCCGGCAGACTCATCTCGTTGCTCCGCGAAGGTAAGATTATCACTCTCAATTCCTCGCGCTATATCCTCGTGGAATTCGATTTCAACGAGAATTCTGCGTCTGCTTACGTCAAGCTCGAACAGCTTGTTTCCGAGGGCCTTGTTCCCGTTGTCGCGCATCCCGAGCGGTACGCATTCGTCTGTGAGGAACCCGATGCCGCAATACGGATGAAGGATATCGGCTGTCTGCTTCAGGTCAACAAGGGCAGCATTAAGGGTGCTTTCGGCAGACCTGCATTCTCCGCCGCGCGACATATCCTCAACGAGAGACTCGCCGATTTTGTCGCAAGTGACGGCCACAGCCCTTACGTCAGAACGCCGTATCTTGCTGATGCCTTTGAAATCGTCTGCGATGCGTGTTCTATGGACTATGCCGAATTGCTTTTTGAGGAAAATCCGCGTGCGGTTATCAACAATGAAGAAATTTACCCGTTTTAACAGAGGTGCTTTTTAAATGATGCGAATTTTAAGAATAACGGTGCTTGGTATTTTTATCGTCGTTACCGTTATTTCGGGCGTCTTGTTTATCAAGGATGAAATTACTACCGATGATACAATCCCGAAAATCACAATTGAAGAAGAGATTCTCGAGGTTGGGCTTGACGCAAAAAAAGAGGACTTTCTCAAGGGTGTCACGGCTTATGACGAGAAGGATAAGGACATCACGGACAAGGTGATTATTGAAACAATTTCAAAATTCATCGAAAAAGGTGTCTGCAAGGTTTCTTATGCCGTCTGCGATAACGACAATAACGTTGCAACCGCTGTACGTAAGGTTCGCTACAAGGGATATAAATCACCCGAATTTAAAATGACCGGCTCGCCGTGCTATTCGATTTATGAATACATCGACCTGTTCGAGATTATCAGTGCGAAGGATTGTATTGACGGTGACATCTCAAAGGATATTGTTATCACGTCAAAGGATTTTGCCGGCTCGACAGCAGGTGTTTTCAACATTGAAGCAACTGTCACCAACAGCAAGGGCGACACAAGCACTCTCAAGTTTCCGATGGTCGTAGAGGACCGTACACCGGGTGCGCCCGTAATTGAACTTAAAAATTACCTTGTATACACTTCGGTCAATAAAAAGCTTGATTTCAAGCAGTACCTTCTGAAAGCGACCGACAATAACGACAACGACCTCACTCCGACGGTCAGAATCGAAACTAATGTCGATTTCAGCAAAGAGGGAACTTATTCCGTTCATTATTACGCAACGGATGAAGCCGGTTCACAGGGACACACAATGCTTATAGTAGTTGTAGGTAAGTAATTTATGGATAAGAAGATTTCGATTGAATTTTACAGTATCCTAAGGGATCTGATAAGAAATGCGTGGGTGGTTTTGCTCAGCGTTCTCATCGGTCTTATGGGTGTTTATATCGCAAGTGTGCAGGTGTTCACTCCCGAATACACCTCGTCCGCGACGATTGTTGTCAACCAGAAGAGCGTTATTTCGGAAAATTTTTCCAGCTTCGGTATGGCGAGTGAGATGTCGGGGATTATTGCACAGGTTCTTGTGGAGCCTTCCGTTAAGGTTAAGGCTGCCGAGCATGCAGGGAAGGACTATTTCAACGGCAATCTGACGGCTTCAACTATCTCAGACACGAATTTTATCGACATCCGTGTGACCTCGTCAAGTCCGCAGACCTCCTATGAGCTGCTTACGGCAGTTCTTGAGGTTTATCCGCAGGTTTCGGATAAGGTGTTTGCAAATGCGGTCATTACTCCGCTTACACTTCCGACAATGCCTCACGGTCCGTCGAACAATCCTGCTCTTGAAAATCAGAGTCTGGTTATGTCAGCCTGCGCAGTTCTGTCAATTGCGCTGATTGTTGTTTTTTCAATCATCAGAGATACGGTCAAAAATGAGCAGGTTTTTGAAGATAAAATTGATGCAAAGCTTCTCGGCGTTATTCCTCACGAAAGAAAAGTGATGAAGCTCAAGGACTTGTACGAGAAAAAGAAAAAATCTCTTCTCGTTAACGGCAATAATCTCGTCGGTCTGCGCTTCAGCGAGGGATATAACAAGATTGCGGCGAAAATTGAATTTATCAAGCGCAGAACAGGGCACAAAATCTTCGCTGTTACGAGCGTTGCGGAAAACGAAGGAAAGTCTACTACGGCTTCGAATATTGCGCTTTCTCTTGCAGGAAGCGGAAAGAGCGTTATCCTCTTTGACCTTGACAGAAAGAAGCCTGCGCTTTACAAAATTTTCGAAGAAGAATACAAAGAGAACTATGAATTGGGCGAGCTTTTCAACGGAAAAACACCGTATTCAAAGTTCTGCCTGAGAACATATAAAAAGACCTCTATGTTCCTCGGTCTCAACACCTATGTCCACGAGGATTATGACAAGTGGATAAAGAACGGCGAGGTTGCCAAGGTTATCGATTACTGTCAGAAAAAGGTTGACTACATCATCATTGATACCGCACCCCTTTCTGCGGACTCAATGGTTACGGATATTGTAAAGCTTGTTGACGAAACCATTGTGGTTGTCCGTGCAGACAGAGTTCCCGTTGCCGCTGTCAATGATGCGATTTCCACAATTGAGGAGGTCGGCGGAACGGTTGCCGGCTGTATTCTCAACGATGCTTACCCGACCGCATCTGTATTCGGAATGACGGGTGTTGACGAGGGCGGCTACTATTACGGCAAAAAATACGGCAAAAACAAGTATTACAACAACTATTACGCATACAATTCACGCGAAGTCGCAAACGACAGATTGGTACAGGATCTGGGTATGAATTCGGATTTGCAGGAGAATGATTGATTAAATGAATCAGACAGAAACAAAAAAGAATAATCAGGGAAAGCCCGGCTCAGGCGAAGTTAAAATTTATCTCAGCGACCTGTGGAACGGAGTTAAAAGGCTGTGGTGGGTATGCCTGCTGATTTGTGCTGTTCTCGGAACGTCGATGTTTATTCAGGCATATTCAAACTATGTGCCGGTGTACACCTCGTCCGCAACACTGACGGTAACAACCCAGCATTCGGCATCGGTCAACAGTATTTCGGTGTACACCTTCTACTATGATGCTTCAACCGCATCTCAGCTTGAAACAACATTCCCGATAATCCTGAGGAGCAACCTTCTTCAGGATGCAATCTGTGAGAATATGGGAATTGATTATGTGCCGGCATCGCTCAATGCTTCGTCCGTTCCGGGCACTAATATGTTCACAATGACAGCTACGGGCAGAGATCCGCAGATGGCATACGACGTTCTTCTTTCCGCAATTGAGAAATTCCCCTCGGTTGCAAAATACGCCGTCGGCAATATAAGGCTTGAGATTGTTTCCAGCCCGCAGGTGCCGACATCCCCGTCCAACAGCTCAGACTATATGGACAGGGCAATAACGGGTGTTCTTATCGGTCTTATTATTGATGTCATTATCATACTCGTCTATATGGTTATGAGAAGGACAATCAAGACCAAGGATGATATCAAAAAGGATCTCAACGTTGAGCTTCTCGGCTCAATTCCCGAGGTAAGCTTTAAAAAGAGAACAAAGCAGATTGATGAATCTGTTCTGTTCACAAACAACAAGGTCGGAACGAGCTTTAAGGAATCTCTGCGAGTTCTGCGTAATCTTTTTGCCAACGCTCTCAAGAGCAAGGAAAAGGTTGTTATGGTTACGAGCACCGCTCCGGGTGAGGGTAAAACAACAGCATCAACCAACCTTGCACTTGCACTCGCGGACTACGGCAAAAAGGTGCTTATTGTGGATGCCGACCTGCGACATCCGAGTGTTCTCGGGCTTCTCGGTGAAGAAGAGGAAAAGCTTGATTTTTATGCTGTGACACCGCAGTATAAGATAGCTGAAATGGAAAAGTTCAACATCTCATATATGGCTCTGCTCAAGCAGAACAAGGAAAGGACTTTCCTTGATGTTGAAGAGCTCAAGGAAGTTTTCAACACCGTTCGCGATGATTTCGACTATATAATCGTTGACACTCCGCCCTGCGGACTTGTATCCGATTCGGCTTACGTTGCGCAGGCTGTTGATGCGGTTGTTTACGTTGTGCTTCAGGATACGGTAAGAATTTCAAGAATCCGTGACGGTATCGAGAGCCTTCTTGCGACCGATGCGAAGGTGATCGGATGCATCCTTAACGGAGTAAAGTCCGGTATTTCCGGCTACGGCTACGGTTATGGCTACGGAAGCTATGGCTATGGCAGATACGGCTACGGTTACGGACGGTACGGCTACGGATATGGCTACGGTTACGGCGAAAAAAAGAAACCGTTTATCAAGCCGAAAACAAACGAAGAAAAAACTGAACAGCCGCAATAATGCGGTTGTTCGCAGAAATACATAATAAGAGGGATGTTATGATACTTCGGAAATGGGAAGATCTTCCGATTCAGATGCAAACCCCTGAGGTAGAGCGGTATTACAACATTTTAAAAGATAAAAAAGCGGAGCTTCTTATAAAGCGGATAGCGGACATTTTTATTTCGGGATTGTTGCTGGTGCTTTTATCACCTGTTTTTGCCGTGACGGCAATTGCAATAAAGCTCGATTCAAAGGGCCCCGTTTTCTACCGACAGGTCAGAGTTACTCAGTATGCGGAAAGGTTCAGAATTTTCAAGTTCCGCTCAATGGTGACGGATGCAGATAAGGGTATCCAGCTTACCGTGAATAACGATTCCAGAATTACCCGTACGGGAAGGTTTATCAGAAAGCTGAAAATTGATGAACTCAGCCAGCTTATTGATGTTTTCAGAGGAAAAATGACCTTCGTCGGGACGAGACCCGAGGTTCCGAAATATGTTGATAAATATACCGACGAAATGATGGCAACTCTGCTCCTGCCCGCAGGAATTACATCTCTTGCAAGCGTATATTATAAGGATGAAAATCAGCTTCTTGATGAGTCTGACGATCCCGAAAAGACTTATTTTGAAACTGTTCTGCCTGATAAAATGTACTACAACCTCAAGGCGATTGAAGATTTCAGTCTTATTGAAGAGACTAAGGTTGTCTTTATGACTTTTTTAGCAGTTCTCGGTAAAGAGTTTTCTTCAAAGGAGTCTCAGACAGCAAAAAATTGAGTTTACGGTGATATAAATGAGTAAAAGCAACAGGCTGATTGCTGTGTTGACAAACAACGATGATGATATTTACTGCTTCAGAAAAGAACTTGTTGAGCGTTTTATAAGCGAAGGTTTTAAGGTGCTTATTTCCTGCCCGTACGGCGAAAAGTTCGAGCTGATGCAGGGCGTAGAGTTCATATATGACGACCCCGAAATTGATCGCAGGGGAACAAATGTCGTAAAGGATGCAAAATTGCTTCTCCATTATTTCAATCTTTTTCGAAAGCATCGTCCGTCGGTTGTTCTTACATATACGGCAAAGCCGAATATTTACGGCAGCTTCGCAGCAAAAGCTCTCGGAATTCCCGTTATCAGTAATGTTACGGGCTTCGGAAGTGTTATAAGGAAAAAGAGCTTCACGCAAAAGCTTGTTATGACCCTTTTCAAAATTGCATACAGCTTTTCGGCTTGCGTAATGTTTCAGAATTCAACAAATATGAAGTTTGCCGAAGAAACAGGACTTGTAAAGGGTGAGCATAAGCTCATACCGGGCTCGGGCGTAAATACAAAAAGATATCCGTCCGCACCGTATCCTGACGGCGGAAACGGAATTGAGGGTGAAAAGGTAGTCTTCAATTACATTGGCAGAATTCTTCACGATAAAGGCGTTGACGATTACATCAGTGCGGCAGAAATTATAAAAAAGAAATATCCGGCAACAGAGTTCAATCTTCTCGGCTTCATTGAGCCGACGGAGAGCCACTATGAAAAGGACTTGAAGGAGCTCGAGGAACGCGGGATTGTCAAGTATCACGGCAGCCAGAAGGATATAAAGCCTTTTGTAACCGCGTCTCACGCAACAATTCATCCGTCAACCTACGGTGAGGGTATGAGTAATGTTCTTTTAGAAAGTGCATCATCTGCAAGACCTATTATTACAACGGACAATCCCGGCTGTATGGAAACTCTTGTTGATAATGTTACGGGCTTTATGTATCACGGCGGTAACGTCAGTGAGCTTTGTGAAAAAATCGAAAAATTTCTTGCACTCGATAATGAACAGCGAAAAGAAATGGGTATAAAGGGCAGAGAGTATATCAAAGAAAATTTCTCAAGAAATATAGTAGTTCAGGCTTATATGGATAAAATCAATGAAGTTTTAAATTAAATGAGGAGTGGCGGTTATGTCAGAATTTACAGAATTATATGAAAAAATAGTCAGCAGAGAAGAAAAGATTTCTCTTGTCGGTCTCGGCTATGTAGGTATGCCGATTGCCGTTGCATTTGCAAAAAAGGTTGACGTAATCGGTTATGACCTTAACGCAAAGAAAATAGAGTTGTATAAAAGCGGAATCGACCCCACACGCGAGGTTGGTGACGAGGCGATTAAAAACACAACAGTTGAGTTTACGGCTGACGAAACACAGCTTAAAAATGCAAAGTTCCATATCGTTGCTGTTCCGACTCCCGTAAATGATGACCATACGCCCGACCTTTCACCCGTTGAGGGTGCAAGCCGCATCCTCGGCAGAAATCTTACAAAGGGCTCGGTTGTTGTTTTCGAATCAACGGTTTATCCCGGTGTTACTGAGGATGTATGCGTGCCGATTCTTGAAAAGGAATCGGGCCTCAAGTGCGGAGAGGATTTCAAAATCGGTTATTCACCCGAAAGAATCAATCCCGGAGATAAGGTTCACCGCCTTGAAACAATCAAGAAGATTGTTTCGGGAATGGACGAGGAAACACTTGACGTTGTTGCAAAGGTTTATGAGCTTGTTGTTGATGCAGGTGTACACCGTGCGGAGACAATCAAGGTTGCAGAGGCGGCAAAGGTTATTGAAAACAGCCAGCGCGATATAAATATCGCTTTTATGAATGAGCTTTCAATTATCTTCAACAAGATGGGCATTGACACACAGGCTGTTCTCAGAGCGGCAGGAACAAAGTGGAATTTCCTTAAATTCTTCCCCGGACTTGTCGGCGGACACTGCATCGGTGTTGATCCATACTATCTTACATACAAGGCAGAAATGCTCGGCTACCACAGCCAGGTTATTCTTGCAGGTCGCCGTATCAACGATGATATGGGCAGATATGTTGCGGAAAATGTGGTTAAAAATCTTATTGCCGCAGACAAGCAGGTTAAAAATGCAAGGGTTGCAATTCTCGGCTTTACGTTTAAGGAGAATTGCCCCGACACTAGAAATACAAGAGTTATTGATATTATAAATGAGCTGAAGGAATACGGAATTTCTCCCGTAATCGCGGACCCGCAGGCCGATGCCGAAGAGGCACTTGCAATATACGGAATTGAATTTGCCGATATGTCCGAAATTAAGGATATGGATGCAGTTGTGCTTGCTGTTGCTCACGAGGAGTTTAAGGATATAACAATTGACGATATGAATTCTATGATAAGCGGCAACAAGGTTCTTCTCGACATCAAGGGAATCCTTGACCGTAAGGAATATGAGGATGCAGGCTATATTTATTGGAGGTTATAAGAATGGGCTATAAGGATTTGAAGTTTCCAGATAATTCACTTTTTCTCGTAACGGGAGGAGCGGGCTTTATCGGAACAAATCTGTGCGAAGCTATTCTCAATCTCGGCTACAGAGTGCGTTGTCTTGACGACCTTTCAACGGGTAAGCAGGAAAACGTTGATTTGCTGATAAATGACGAAAATTATGAGTTTATAAAGGGCGATATAAAGGATTTTGATACCTGCCTTAAGGCTTGTGAGGGTGTTGATTATGTTCTCAATCAGGCTGCATGGGGCAGTGTACCGAGAAGTATAGAAATGCCGCTGTTTTATTGTGCAAATAATATTCAGGGCACACTCAATATGCTTGAGGCCGCAAGACAGAATAATGTAAAGAAGTTTGTATATGCTTCCAGCTCATCGGTTTACGGAGATGAACCGAATCTTCCGAAAAAAGAGGGCAGGGAAGGTAATCTTCTTTCTCCCTACGCTCTGACGAAGAGATGCGACGAGGAATGGGCGAAGCAGTATACAAAGCATTACGGGCTTGATACCTATGGTTTGCGTTATTTCAACGTTTTCGGCAGAAGACAGAGTCCCGACGGAGCCTACGCGGCAGTTATTCCGAAGTTTATCAAGCTGCTTCTCAAGGGCGAGACTCCGACAATCAACGGTGACGGCAGACAAAGCCGTGACTTTACTTATATAGAAAATGTAATTGAGGCTAACCTCAAGGCTTGCGCAGCACCGCACGAGGCGGCAGGCGAGGCTTTCAACATCGCTTACGGCGGAAGAGAGTATCTTATTGATATATATAACGGTCTTACCGAGGCTCTCGGTGTGGATATTCAGCCCAATTTCGGACCTGACAGACCTGGAGATATCAAGCACAGTAATGCTGATATCTCAAAGGCAAAGGAGCTTCTGGGCTACGATCCCGAGTGGAGCTTCGAAAGAGGCATCAGGGCGGCTATTGATTGGTACAGGGAGAATTTAGCGTGAGCCGCGGAACAATTATTTATGTAGGTGAATTTGTCCTGCCCGATAAGGGTGCCGCGGCAAACAGAGTGGTGTCGAACGGAAAGCTGTTTAACTCACTCGGATACAGAACGGTTTTTCTCGGCGCATCGGCTTCGGCAGAGAGCTTTGACTCAATAAGACCGATTTACGGACATAATGAAATGTATGAGCAGGCACATCCCGAAACTGCCGTGCAGTGGATCCGACACACGCTCAGTACAAAAGAGATTCTCACCCTTGTTGAAAAGTTTGACGACGTTAAAATGGTTGTCCTCTATAATTTGCCTGTCATAACGCTTTGTCTTATAAAAAGAGCTCTGAAAAGACGGAATATTGAGGTAGCATATGATTGTACCGAATGGACAAACACGACATCGGGTTCTTTTGTGAAAAAAGCTTTTAAATATATTGACGAGATTGCCGTTCGCAAGCTTGCACACAGAATTGCCGACAGAATGATAGTTATCAGTACGATGATGGAAGGAAATTACCGTGAGGCAAAAAAAGTTTTGAGATTACCTCCCTTGGTCGATACGGATGACGAAATCTGGCATCAGACGCCCGAGGAGCATAACGGATTTTTTGAATTCTGCTTTGCGGGAGTGCCTGACGGAAAAAAAGAAAGCCTGGGCAAGGTGGTCGAAGCCTTCAGAAGTATTAATGAGGAAAATGCCCAGTTGCGGATAATAGGAGTTACTGAAGAAGAATTCAGGACGTTATATCCCAAAACAGCTCTTACTCCCGAGACCGAGAAAAAAATAGTTTTTATGGGTATGTTACCGCATAAGCAGGTTATAAAACATCTCCTTGGTTGCGATTGCTGTGTGTGTTTCAGAGAATCGGACAGGAGAAACAATGCGGGCTTCCCGACAAAATTTGCGGAAGCATTTACGTGCAATGTTCCGATTATCACTACGGCAGTCAGTGACGTCGGTGAATATATGAAGGAAGAAAAATGCGGACAGCTTCTTGAAAATCCGCAGATACAGACGATAAGAGCGGCAATGCTCGATGCAATCAAGAAAGGCTGCCGCAAAAAAACAGAAGTAAGAACAGTATTTGATTACAGAACATATCAGAAAAGCTGCAGAGATTGGATAAACAGATAGGAGAAGGTCATGCTGAGAAGAGGTTTTACATACGGAACAGTGCAGATGCTTGCTGTGCTGTATCTGGTTATATGGACAATCTCTCCTCCGCTTGAAGTTGATCTGACTTACAGATTGCTCGCGCTTGCAGCAGCAGCCGTATGGTTTGCGGTATTACTTATTAGGGAAAACCCCGTGGTGCTCGGAAAAGAGCAGGTAGCGGCACTCTTTTTTATGCTGGCGGTTATTCTTGTTATTTTTATTCAGTCCGAGAGCTTTGAGGATGTTTTAAAACAGATAGGTGTTTTTATGCTGGTAATCTGTTTTATTATGAATTACTTCTATAAGGATAAGTGGGACGAGCTTTCGGGAATATTGGTGGTAGTTTTCATTTTGCTTATTGTTTATAATTTTAAGACCTATTCAGCACTCGCTGAGGATCTTACGATTGCAAGAAAGCTTGTGCGCGATGATGAGAGTACCTACGTATATCTACGGCAGGGAATCGGCGGTTACAGCCTTGTTTATCCTCAGGTCTGTGTTGCGTCTGCGGCACTCGCATGGACAATAAAGGCTTTCCGAAAAAACTGGCTTAAATTTGCCGTTGGTGCCGTGTGGGCGGTTTCGTTTGTTATGTTGATTTCAAAAGCGGGATATTCGCTGGCAATCTTCACAGCAGCAGCAGGAGCGTTACTGTTACTGTTTTACAGGGGAAAAAGCGGTATGAGCGCTTTTCTGGTTGCACTTGCCGTTTTTGCGGGCTCGATGATGGCAATACTCTATCTGCATGATTTCAGAAGCTTTCTTCTTGAGATTTTTGACGGAACAGCTGTAGCTAAAAAGATAAACGACCTTGTCGCAACAGGAGACAGCGGTGCTGCCGAGGGCTCAATTCAGGACAGAATGGTTGCATATCAGGGAAGTATAGATACAATTATTTCGTACCCTTTGATAGGTGCACTTTGGAGAGGCAGCGGCGGAGGACATTCGGCTTTCCTGGATATTATGGCGAAGTACGGTGTTTTCGGAGCCGGAATGTTTGCGATGATGTTTTATACGGTTCCGCGTTGCTATAAGAAAAAATACGGTAACAGATTTATTGTATCAATGGCAAATTCCTCGTTGGTTTCTTTACTATTTATTTCGTTGTTGGACTCTTTTTCGTACGCGTTTGTGTGTATGATATTGATAGTTTTACCTATGCTTTTTGAAGATGTTATCAAATGGACGGGTGTTGAAGAATGAGAGTACTCTGGGCGGTAAACCTCATACCTATGGATATGGCACTTGAACTTAATATGAAGCCTGAGGTTCTGGGCGGTTGGGTAGAAGCGATGACTTCACAGCTGAGAGCAAAGCCGGAGGTTGAGCTTGCAATAGCCTGCAAGTGTGAGAAAGGTACGGATTTTAACAAAAAAGTGAATTCTGTCCGTTACTACAGCCTTTCCTATTCATCGGGGACGGGTCTGGAGGAGCTGACGCTCAGGTGCGAGCAGATTATCAAAGCTTTTAAGCCCGATGTAATTCACATAGAGGGAACGGAATTTCTTCATGCAAGAGCAATGCTTTGCGCGGCGGAAAAAGCAGGAATACCCGCGGTAAGCTCTATGCAAGGAATTCTTAACGGTCAGTACACATATCAGTGCGGTCAGCTTCAGATGGATGATATGCTGTTGTCGGGCTCGCTTACGCAGATGTTTGCGGCATTGATATTGCACCTGAGAAAAAGAAAATGGTATAAGCCGAGAATGGTGACCGAGAGGGAAATTATCGAAAAATCACGGTATATTCTCGGACGTACCACCTGGGACAGAGCTCATACTTATGCGATCAATCCCGATGCAAAGTACTTTTCGTGCAACCGTGTTCTCAGAGCTCCGTTTTACGGTGAAAAATGGACTACGGAAAGTATGCAAAGACATTCAATTTATGTCGGCAACGGTTATTTTGCGCTGAAGGGACTTCATTTTGTTGTACAGGCTTTGCCTGAGTTAATAAGAGAATACCCCGATATGAAGGTTTATGTTGCAGGCTACGAGCCATACAAGAAAAAAGACAGCCGTTCTTTCTTTAAAAAGGGTTATGCGGCGTATCTTAAAAAGCTCATCTGCGATCTGGGGGTACAGGAGCATATTGAATTCACAGGCCCTTTAAAAGCTGAAGAGGTTGCAAAAAAGTTGGCATCCGTCAACGCCTATGTTCTTTGCTCTGCTATCGAGAACAGTCCGAACACGCTGGGTGAAGCGATGCTTGTCGGAACACCGTGCGTAGCGGCTTATGTCGGAGGGGTTCCTGATATGGCGGAGGACGGAAAGGAAGCTCTCTTTTACAGGAATGACGATCCGCAATTACTTGCATGGAATATAAAAAGAATTTTTGACAGTGACGAGCTTGCATTGCAGCTTTCCGAAAAAGGAAGGGAGAGAGCGGCGGTTACGCATAACCCCGAAATCAATGCGAAGACTCTGCTGTCGGTTTATGAAACTATTTTGTCTGAAAATATAAAGGAGAAAAAGGTATGAATAATGCACCGGTGATAATATTTGTATATAACCGCGCAGACCATTTTATGAGTACCTGCAAAGCTCTTGCCGATTGTCACGGAGCGAAGGAAACCGAGCTTTATATTTTTTCAGACGGCGCAAAAAATGAAGGTGCTGCCGAAGGTGTCCGAAAGGTACGCGAGGAGGCACAGAAGATAAAAAAAGCTGGAGCGTTTAAAAGCGTTACGATTACCGAAAGCGAAGCAAACAAAGGACTTGCAAGGTCGGTAATTGACGGCGTTACACAGGTTATTGAAAAATACGGAAGAGCAATCGTTGTTGAAGACGATTGCGTTGCAACACCGTATTTCCTTGAATATATGAACAGCTGTCTCGAATACTTTGAGGCTGACAAAACGATCGGAGCGATTTCGGGCTACACACCCGCAATTGATTTCCCGAAGAATTACGACAAAGATATTTTTACGGCGTACAGGTCCTGCAGCTGGACTTGGGCAACGTGGAAGGACAGGTGGCAGGGAGTAGATTGGGAGCTTTACAGTATTGCGGATTTCTATAAATCACCGAAGCTCATCAAAAGACTCAACTCCAACGGAAGTGACAGGTTTCTTCGTCTGTACAGACAGACAAAGGGTAACGGAAGCTCGTGGTCCGTAAGATTCGGTGCGCATCTTGTAAAAAACGCACAGCTTACCGTATATCCCCGATACTCATACATCAGCAACATCGGCTGCGATGAGTCAGGTGTTCACAGTATGAGTGATGATGCCGAAAAAATGAAGGTTGATCCGGCTAAAGCAATTGCTCATCCTAAGATTGAAGCTGTCAAATTAAACACAGAAATACAGAAAACCTTTAAAAAGCATTATTCTTACGGACTTGTATCGGATATCAAAAGATTTGCGGCAACAGTATTGATTGTTGCAAAAGAAATTGTCAAGGGCTGATTAAAATGGAAAACTCAGTAAAGGTCAGTGTTGTTATTCCTGTTTACAATGTGGAAAAGTATCTTTGCGAATGTGTCGACAGTGTACTGAAGCAGACTTATTCCTCTTACGAAATAATACTTGTAGATGACGGCTCAACTGATTCGTCCGGAAGTATCTGTGATTCTTATGCGATTAACGACAGCAGAATAAGTGTGATTCATAAAGAAAACGGAGGGCTTTCATCTGCGAGGAATGAAGGACTTAAAAAGGCTAACGGAAAATATATTTATTTTCTTGACAGCGATGATTATTTAAAAGCTCAGACATTAGAAAAGCTTGTCGAAACAGCAGAAAAAGAAAATTCGGACATTGTTTTTTTTGATGCGGTTTCTTTTGCTGATGTTGAGGATAACTTCAAGGTCAGTCAGAATTATATAAGAAAGTATAATTATAAAACCGGTAAGGGAACAGCTGTTTTTTCTGAAATGCAGAAAAACGATGAGTTTCACAGTGCAGTTCCGCTGCTTTTTATAAAAAAAGATTTGCTTGAGCAAAACGATATTCATTTTATTGACGGAATTTATTACGAGGATATGCTCTTTACATATCAGGTGTTTTGCTGTGCAAGGGTTGCTTCGCAAATTAAAGAAGCTTTTTATCACAGGCGCTACCGTAAAAACTCCATAATGACATCAAATAAGAACCCGAAGCACTTTGCAAGCTTTACAAGAGTTTATGAAGAAGTAAAAAGTTTTTCGGAATTGCTTGGTATTGCTGATGAAGCTTTTGCAAAAGTGTATATTGTTCGTTGTGCATTCAACTGCTTCAATATTTACGAAAAGCTCAGTAAGAACGATAAAAAAGAAAACAAGGAAAAAATCAAGGCGATTTCCGATGATATCCTGAAAAATAATGCTTTCGGAAATAAAGCCTTGCAAATGAGATGTTACGGAAAGATTTTCTGGGTAATATATAAGCTGATTGAAATACCGTTTATGAAACGGAGATAAAAGAATGAAGAAAAAAGTGATAATGGTAATGCCCGTAATGAAGGGCGGAGGGGCTGAACGAGTTGCCTCATTGCTTCTCAATGAATTTTATAAAAGCGGATATGGTTGTGAATTTGTTATAACCTCTATGAAAAAAGAGGATATTATAAACTGTGATCTGAATCCGCAAATTACCGTTACAGTTTTAAAGGATACATTAAAGAAAAACAATACATTTCAAAAAATAAAGAACAAACCCTTAAGGCTTTTTTCATCTGCGGTTTGCAAGGTGTTTGAAGGTTTAAAAAAAGCTGTACCTGCAGAGCTCGCTTATCTTTCCTTTATTTCTGAATACAGCGGCGAAATAAAAGCGTTAAGAAAAATATTCAAAAACAATCCCGATGCTGCAGTGATTTCCTTTCTTCAGCCGTCAATCCCGATGACTTTACTTTCATCGCGGGGACTCGTAAACAGAGTTGTTGTATCGGAAAGAGGAAATCCCGAAAGACTGATGAAAAAGCGCTACGGGTATAAGTTTGTTGAAAAATACTATAAACGTGCTGACGCGATAGTTTTTCAGACGCAGGATGCTAAAAAAATATATCCTCCGGTAATAGCATCGAAGGGAACGGTAATCTTCAATCCGATTAAAGATGATTTACCGTTACCGTATACAGGAGAAAGGGATAAATATATTACAACCTTCTGCAGAATATCCAGACCTAAAAATCTTCCGATGCTTGTTAAGGCCTTCCATATTTTTGCTAAAGAGCACGAAGATTTCAGACTTAAAATAATCGGTGATGCGCAGAACGAGGACGACAGAAAGGTTCTTGATGACGTTAAAAAATGTATCCGTAACCTTGACATAGAGGATAAGATTGACTTTATACCGTTTAGCAGTAATGTTCATCAGATGATCTTAAAGGATGCAGTATACGCAAGCTCGTCGGATCACGAAGGTATGTCCAACGCTATGCTTGAGGCAATGGCAATCGGAATGCCTGTTGTGTGTACAGACTGTCCTGTCGGCGGTGCAAAGGCTGTTATTAAAAACGGTGAAAACGGTTTTCTGATACAGGTAGGAAACAGCGAGGAAATGTGTGAGGCATTCAAAAAAATAGTGACTAATAAAACCTTATCGGATAAGCTCTCCGAAAATGCGGCAATAATCCGTGAGGAGCTTTCCCTTGAAAATACAGCAAAGAAATGGATGGAGCTGTTGTAATGGCTAAAAAGAAAATTCTGATAGTAGCTCATCATCTGACTGTCGGCGGCGTTCAGAAGTCTCTTATCAGCGCATTGAAGTTGCTTGATTATGATAAATATGATATAACGCTGTATCTTAGAAAAAACAGAACGGATCTTCTCGGATTTATCGATAATAGGGTAAAGGTTATTATCAATGAGGATCCTCACCATTATTACAGAAAGCCTTACGCAATTCTTTTGCAGGCGAAGGAACTTTTGTATAAGCTTTTTAAGAACAAGGAGAAGGTTGAAAAAGCAAAAGCAGATTTGGCAGAGAAAATAGTTGAGGATTCGATGCTGTATGAGGAGCGCACCTATTTTCGCTCAGAGAAATACGATATCGCGGTTGCCTACGTTCAGGGGTATACTGCCGCATTTGTAGCAGAGCACATACAAGCAGATAAAAAAATAGTTTTTTTTCATACCAGTACAGATGACCATCACGATATGCACGAAAGGATATTACCGGTCTTCAATACTGTGGTTGCGTTGCACAGTGAACAGCAGAAGCTGATTGAGAGCTGGTATCCCGAAACACGCGGCAAAATAAAAATTGTGGAGAATTATTCCGATAAGAGCTTTATACTCGAGCAAAGCAAGGCTTTTGAAATCAAGAAAATGGAAAAACTCTGTTTGTGCTCCTGCGGCAGATTTGCAACAGTAAAAGGCTTTGACCTTGCTGTAAAGGCCGCCGAAATCCTGAATAAGCATAATTTGGATTTTGTGTGGTATTTTGTCGGAGACGGACCTGAAAGACAACATCTCGAAAAAATGATTTCCGACAGAAGGCTTGAAGAAAGAGTACTTATTACCGGAATGCAAAAAAATCCTTATCCGTATATGGCGGCGTGTAATATATATGTTCAGCCGTCGTATGAGGAGTCATGGGGATTGACAATCGTTGAGGCACAGCAACTTTTAAAGCCGGTTGTCACAACTGCAACAGTAGGCGGAAGAAAGCTCGTTTCTGACGGTGAAAACGGTGTTATTTGTGAAATAAGTGCCGAAGCGATTGCCGGGTCAGTTGAAAACCTGATTGCTGACAATGAATTGCGTGTAAAAATTACAGAGAACTTGAAAAATTGTGATAAGGTATCAGATGCTTATGATTTTAAAGCACAGTGGCGAAATATATTAGAAGGGTGAAAAGGTTATGAAATTCAGCATACTTGTTCCTGTTTATAATGTTGAAAAATATCTGGAACAGTGTGTCGATTCATTGCTTTTGCAGGATTATAACGGCGAATATGAAATTATACTCGTGGATGACGGTTCAACGGACAGCTCGGGGAGCATTTGCGACAGATATGCCAAACAGAACCCTTCAATAGTAAAAGTTATTCACAAAAAGAACGAGGGCGTTGTCTCTGCGCGAAAAATCGGAATAGATAACGCAACAGGTGAGGTGTGTTTGTTTATAGATTCAGACGATTTTGTTGAAACAAATCTTCTGTCAACGGTTGAAGGGGCTTTTAACAGAAATTTGGATACTGATATAATTATATATTCATATTGGTATTACAATGACGAAATCAAAGTCCCCAAAAGGTCTGGGTTATCTGATGTTGAAACAGTTTATGAAGATGAAAAGAAAAACGAGTTGTATTCAAACTTGCTTTTTTCGACCAATACGACTCCAATATGGACAAAAGCGATAAAAACAGAAGGACTTCGACAAGACACAACAAATTATAGTTTTTATTATAATAAAACAATGGCTGAAGATTGGTTTCAATCAATCAATCTAATTACTATGGCAGAAAAAATAGTATACATCAATGAGCCGTTATACAATTACAGAACTAATTTACAGAGTGTTTCCCGAAGCTTTTCAACGGCAGATATAGACAAAAAAAACATACTTTATGTCTACGACAGATTAACCGAGCTTCTTCCCACATGGGGTATGGATGACGAAGAAACCCACAAAAAGCTTAAGGCTCGCTGGCTTAATGAAACGATGTATACGTTTTCAAAATATATGGAAAACGCCGGAAGCGTTAAAGATATCAGAATTATTCTGAATTATAACTGGTCATCTATGCTGCCGGAGGGCGTGGAAAACAATCCTAATGAGTACGAAAATAAATCATACAGGTATTTATTCGAAAAATTAAAAAGCAAAAAATATGTTTCAATTATACTTTTCTTTATAAAGAAAAAAGCAATCAGAAAGATCCGCGATTTGAAATCAAAGGTGCTGGGTAAATGAAAAAACAAATAGTTTTTCTGATAAAAGTTATGAACGGCGGGGGTGCGGAGAGAGTAGTTTCTCTTTTGAGCAAAGCCTTTGCCGATGCGGGCAAACGGGTGACACTGATTCTGACACATCAGTCTCTCAGTGAAGCCGAGCTTTCTGCCGTAGACAAGAGAATAGAAGTTATTTCTTTGCCTGACGAAATAAATAAAGGTACTACAGTGTCGCAAAAGCCGAAGCTGATTATGCTTTGGGCGAGATTGGTCGGTAAACTGAGAATTAAACACGGCGCAGAAAAATCATCAATTCTGAAATATTGTTCCCGAAATTACAAGCATGTGAAATGGTTACGCAACTATTTCAGAAAAAATAAAAATACAACAGCCGTGGCCTTTCTTTACGATTCGATTTTTATGACTTTGCTTACAACGGGCAAGAATAATAAGGTGGTAATATCCGAACGGGGAGATCCCTGTCAGTCACTTTTGAGCAAGACGACAATGGCGTTTATGAAAAATAAATTCAAAGATGCAGACAAGATTGTTTTTCAGTCTCCTGATGTAAAAGAATGGTATGAGCAGAATATCGGCGTCAGCGGAACGGTTATATTTAACCCTGTCAAGCCGGACTTACCCGAAGCGTATAACGGAGAAAGGCAGAAGAAGATTGTTAATTTCTGCAGGATTTCTGAAGAAAAAAATATTACATTATTGGTGGAAGCATTCACTATTTTTCATAACGATTATAACGATTATGATTTGTATTTGATCGGAAATTCTTTTGACGATTATTCACTGAAAATTGAAGAGAGTATAATTAAAAACAAATGTTCAGAATATGTGCATATCCTTCCGGCAAAAAAAGATGTGCATATATTTATAAGAGAGTTTTCGATGTTTGTATCATCTTCTAATCATGAAGGTATGTCAAATTCTATGCTTGAAGCTATGGCAATCGGTCTTCCGTGCGTGTGCACAGATTGTCCTGCCGGCGGAGCAAGAGCTGTTATACGTGACGGTGAGAATGGACTTCTTGTGCCTATTAAGGACGCCGAAGCATTAGCGAAAGCTATGAAACGTATTGTCGAAGAAGAAGGCCTTGCAGAAAAATTATCGCGCAACGCCGTTAAAATCAGAGAAGAACAGTCATTGGACAAGATTATTGAGAAATGGACGGAAATAATAGATGATTAAAGTCAGTGTCATAGTTCCTATATACAATGCGGAAAAATATCTTGAACAGTGCCTCGACAGCATCGTAAACCAGACTCTTAAGGACATTGAGATTATACTCATTGACGACGGCTCAACAGACAGAAGCGCTGAAATCTGCAAGAAATATCTTGATGATGAGAGAGCTATCTATTTTCGCAAGGAAAACGAAGGCCTTGCTGCTACCCGTGATGACGGTATGAAAATTGCAAAGGGTGAGTATATAGGCTTTGTCGATTCCGATGACTGGGTCGAGCAGGATATGTACGAAAAAATGTATACGTCAGCGAAATCCAATGATTCTGATATCGTATTTTGCAATTGTATGCAGAATGAAAACGGATATGTTTTTACACCCGAAGTGCCGCAAGGTCCTTATGGTCGTGAAAGAATCAAGAGTGATATTTTGCCGAAAACCTTGGCTTATGTCGGTAAAAATGGAAGTAAGAGAGCAATAAGATGGTCAAATTGCTTGCGAATATACAAAACCGAAACCCTGAAAAAAAATAACATCAAATTCGATCGAAGACTTCGCAGGAGTCAGGATTTACAGCTTACGTATGAAGCAACATTAGCGGCGCAGAACTATTATTATATTGCTGAGCCGTTGTATCATAACCGTGTTGTTGCAGATTCGCTTTCACGCGGTTACACAAAAAATATGTGGCAGCTTTATACTTACCTTATAGAGATTTTATATAAGGACACAGAGCGTTTTAAAGAGCTTGACCTTATGGATCAGATGCACTTGCGTGCATTCTTTTTTGTGACTGATTGCATTGAAAACGAGATGAAGCCGCTTTGTCCTAATGACAGGGAAAAGCGTGTTGAGATTATTAATGAGATAATTAACGATCCGATATGCGAGCGGTTTAGGGGTCACATACCGACGGAAAAGCTCAGTCCGCTTTACCGTAAATATTATGAATTTATTTTTGAAAAGAAAGCAGAAAGATTTCTCTCTTATACCGAAAAATATAAACAAAAAGCAGAGTTCAGAAGAAAATATATTAATCCGGTGATTAATGTTCTTACTGAAAATCCTGTTTATAGAACACTCAGAGGGAAGAGATGATGAAGCACATCGTATTTGTTATCGGTAATTATAAAAACGGCGGAGTCCCGATGCGATCAACAAATCTGGCAAATGAGTTTGCGAAAAATGGTTATGATGTCGACATACTTGTTACCGGGGAAATAGCAGATGATGTGTTCTTTACCCGTGCGGAGGGTGTAAAGCTTGTTTCTTTAAAGAAGTTTTCTTCCTTTTGTAAGAATGATGCAGAAGTCAACAAAATTAAAAGAAAACAGGCAAAAAAAATCAGCCTGCTGAAAAAGTGGAGATATGTTACGAAAGGCTTTCCTGCTCAGGATATAAAAGCAGAAAATGCTATTCGTGAAATCCGCAAAGGTGAGGCTATGCTGCCGTATGCAGCGAAGCATCAGGACAGTATATATATAACCTTTGGTGTGGAGTATTTTGATATGACCTTTTGTGCGACTAAGCTTTTCGGCAGTAAGGTAATATATGCCGAAAGAAACGCTCCGGAGGTTGATTTCCCGAAAGATGAGAAAAAAAAGCAGCAATTATTGCATTTACTGAAAAATGCTTCGGGTGCAGTTTTACAAACTCATGATGAGCTTGAATTTTTCGAAAACACTTTCAAAAATGCAGTGGTGATCCGAAATCCGGTAAAGCCCGATTTGCCGGAGCCGCATAAAGGAGGAAGGCGCAAGGTTATTGTTAATTTCTGTAGAATTGCCGAGCAAAAAAACCTTCCGTTGATGATAAATGCGTTTATAAAACTGCACGAAGAATATCCGGAGTATTCATTGGAAATATACGGAAATACAGTTACGGAAAATGAAAATAGCATAAGGAAAAAGCTTATTGATGTGATAGAGAAGCTTGGTGCGGCGGATTATATAAAAATATTGCCTCCTCGGCAGGATGTGCACAGAATGATCCGTGATTGCACTGTGTTTGTCTCTTCTTCGGATTTTGAGGGCTTGTCAAATTCAATGATTGAAGCTATGGCGATAGGACTTCCTTGTGTATGCACGGATTGTCTGGGCGGAGGAGCAAGGGAAATGATTTCTTATGAGGAAAACGGTTTGCTTGTTCCGATGAAGGATGTGGATGCTCTCTATTTTGCGATGAAGAGAATGATTGAGGATGACGAACTTCGCGAAAGGTGCTCAAAGAATGCAGCAAAGATACGAGAGCTGTTAAGTGCTGAAAACATTGCAAAGCAGTGGATTGAATATATAGAAAGTGTAACGTGACAACGGAGGAATTATGAAAGGTGTGTATCTTAAAAGAAAACTGAATAATTTTTGCCGTTGGTTAAAAGACAGACCGTATGAAATAAGACGTTTTTTTACAAAGCTGTTTCTGAAAAACAGGAAATTTACGATAATTTCCAACAACTGCTGGGCGGGACGAACATATCAATATCTTGATATGCCATATTTGTCACCGACGGTTGGCTTGTACTTCTTTGCACCGGATTATATAAAGTTTGTTTCGGATTTGCGAAGATATCTCGAAATGCCGTTAGAATTCATAGAGGCGTCAGAATCAAAGTATTATGAGGTGTTAAAAGAAAGAAATCAGACAGATAAACCAATAGGTTTGTTAGGCGATGTGGAAATTGTTTTTCTGCACTACAAATCACAAGCCGAGGTAAAAGAAAAGTGGGAACGCAGAAAAGCTAGGGTGAATTTTAATAATATTATCATTAAAATGTCAAGGATGGATCTGTGTACGGAAAAAGAAATCCAGGGTTTTGATTCGCTACCTTTCAAAAATAAGTTTTTTCTGAATAACCGGTTGCCGTTGAAATACAAAAGCGAAGTATATTGGAAAGAGGATTGGCGAGAAGAAGGCATTTATAGAGATACTGAGCCTTTCCCTGGAAATATAAGCTTGGTAAAGTTGTTAGGAAAACAACCGGAACGGTATAATATTATAAAAACCAATGGAGATATGAATAATGCTGTTGATTGAATCGCTTTATAGGTTGAAAAGGAATCTTATCAATTTCTATAAGAAATACTTTACTACCGAAGGAACTTATACCTGTATTTTACCGGATAAGATTTATCTGAACATGCTCTATAAGCAACGAACTGGAAAAAAACTGAATTTAAAAAATCCAAAAACCTTTAATGAAAAGCAAAATTGGCTAAAACTGTATGACCGTCGACCTGAGTATACTATAATGGTTGATAAGTATAAAGCCAGAGAATATATTGCTGAGAAAATTGGTGAAGAGTATCTGGTACCTCTTTTAGGAGTATGGGATTCTCCGGATGAAATCGATTTTGATGCTTTGCCCAATGAATTTGTGCTTAAGTGTAATCATGATAATGGTGTTATTATATGCCGTGATAAGAGTGAATTGGATATTGAGAAAGTAAAAGAAGAACTCAGAGGGAGACTTAAGCGGGATTATTACAAAAAGCTGAGAGAGTGGCCGTATAAAGATGTGCCGAGAAAGATTATTTGTGAGAAGTTTATGGAGCCCCAAAAAGGGGAAGCGCCTATAGATTATAAATTTTGTTGCTTCAACGGTAAAGTACAGTTAATAGCTATTTATGCAGATAGATTCAATGGAGAGTTAAAAGAAGATTATTATACTGTTGATTGGCAACCTATACGTATTTTACAAAAAAAAACATCAGAGACTCTATATAAAAAACCTCAAAATTTTCAAAAAATGATATCTTTAGCAGAAAAACTATCTGATGGGCTACCATTTTTAAGAGTGGATTTTAATATTTGGAAGGATTTACTTGCAGTTGGAGAATTAACTTTTTTTCATCATGGAAGTATGTTGCCTTTTAACGAACCTTGGGAAACAAGACTTGGTGAATGGATAGAACTTCCAAAGAAACACAGGAGATAAACTATGGAACAAAAATGGACAACGATTGTAAAATCAGAAAACAAGTTTTTTGATATGGACATAAAAGGTCTTACAAAATGCAAAGACCTTATCTTGCTGTTTGTAAGGCGCACCTTTGTTGCAAAGTATAAGCAGACAGTTCTTGGTCCTGCATGGGCAATTATCCAGCCGTTTTTTACAACGGTCGTTTATTCCGTGTTTTTCGGAAATATTGCGGGACTCGGAGCATCGGGTGTTCCGAATTTTATATTCTATCTTTCGGGAACAATAGTGTGGACTCTCTTTTCAAGCTGTCTTTCTTCGGTTTCAAACACATTCGCCGGTAATGCCGGTATTTTGGGAAAGGTTTATTTTCCACGTCTCGTTATGCCTCTTTCAACAGCGATTTCGCAGTTTATAGGCTTCTTTATTCAGTTTGCATTTATGCTTTGTTTCCTTGTTTACTATATGATCACCGATGCAGGTGTTGCACCGAATCTATTTGTGCTTATGACACCGGTGTTATTGATTCAGCTTGCAGTTTTGGGAATGGGCTTTGGAATGGTAATTACTTCCTTAACAACAAAATACCGTGATCTTGGAATGGTAGTTGGTTTTGGTGTCAGCCTGTGGTCATATTGCTCTCCGGTAGCGTATGATATGTTTAGCCGTTCTCAGCTTGCTCCGGGAACTTTGTTGTACAAGATTTATATGCTTAATCCGGTTACACCTTCAATTAATATATTCAGATATGCTTTCCTTGGTATAGGAGAGATTGATTGGTTGTTTTATGTAATCAGTTGTGTGACAACGGTAGCGGTTGCTTGTATCGGTGCTGTAATGTTCAGCAAAGCTGAAAAGACATTTATGGATACAGTGTGAGGTGTGCGATGGAAGAGTTAGCTATAAGAGTTGAAAATGTTTCAAAACAGTATCGCCTCGGTGCAATCGGCGGTGCAACACTCAAGGCTGAAATACAGTCGGGTCTTGCCAAGCTGTTACATAAGGAAGATCCAAATCTTAAAATCGGCGAAAAGGCACACGAAAAAAATGAGCGTTTTTTGGCGTTGGATGATTTATCCTTTGATATAAAAAAAGGTGAAACAGTAGGTATTCTCGGTCACAACGGCGCGGGCAAATCGACTATTCTTAAATTGATTTGCCGTGTTACTGCGCCGACAAAGGGAAATATTTATCTCAACGGCAGAATTACGAGTATGCTTGAGGTAGGAACAGGATTCCACCCTGAACTTACGGGAAGAGAAAACGTATACCTTAACGGTGCGATTCTTGGTATGAGCAGGGCGGAAATCGACAAGAAATTCGATGAGATTGTCGAATTTTCCGAAGTCGGACAGTTTATAGATACTCCCGTTAAAAGATATTCAAGTGGTATGAAGGTCAAGCTCGCTTTCTCCGTTGCATCGCATCTTGACAGTGAAATTCTTATTATGGATGAGGTTCTCGCTGTCGGTGATGTAAATTTCCAGAATAAATGTATCAACAGAATGAAAAAGGTTGCGGAAGAGGACGGAAGAACCGTTGTTTATGTAAGCCACAATATGGCGACGGTAAAGAGCCTTTGCCAGCGTTGTATTGTGCTTGGTCACGGTAAAAAGATTTTTGAAGGTTCGACAGAGGAAGCGATTGCTGTTTATATGCAGAACGATGAAATGGATAACGCTGTCTTCTTTGATACTTCAGAAGCTAAGCGACATCCGAAATGCAACAAACGCCATTTACTTCAGAACCTTCACCTTTATGAGGCAAAAACCAATACATTCAGTTATGGCGATGTTGTGCCGTTCCGAATTGAGTGGAACAGTGAGAATGATGACGAACGTTTGCTGATGAAGATGATTATAACAGGTATTGACACTACTCCCGTCGGTGTTATTTTCGGCGGAGAGCTTAGTCATAAAAAGGGTTTGAATACTGCAGAGTATATACTTGATACTTCCTACTTTGTGCCGGGTAAGTATACCGTGAACCTTCATCTTTACGATGAAGATCAGGCGGGTACGGTAATGTTTTATGATTGTGTGTCACCTGCATTACGCTTCAATATTGAGCACAGCGATGATTCCAAGAAACTCAAACACTGGTTCAAGGATTGGGGTAATGCGGTGTTACCCTGTATAGAAAGAATATAATATAAAAAGGAGGCTTGTTTAGTGGGTAAATTGGATTTTTTGTCGGAAACTGAACAGGTGCTCCTTTTTCTTATTTCTGATGCTTTGCACGGGACGGAGAATAAGATTGATTTTGATACGGTTGATTGGACCTTGCTCAAATACGAAGCGTACATCCAGACGGTGTCAGTGCTTGCTTTTTCAAAGCTTAATAAGGACACATGCAATGAGGAAGAGCTAAACGGCATCAGGAATTATCTCAAACCGCAGATGAGCCGGAACATTGCCGTTAACAATGCACACATATTTCTTCATTCCGTAATGCAGTCGGCAGGAATTCCCTATACGATAATCAAGGGTGCGGCTTCCGCGGCATACTATCCCGATGCCTTTGTACGTTCAATGGGTGACGTCGATTTTCTCATCAATCGCTCGGATTACGAGAGGACGGATGCGCTGCTCACCGAAAAAGGCTTTGTGCGAAGCGACAGAGGTCATTTCTATCATATTGTTTATGAATATAACGGATGCCGATACGAGATGCATTTTGAGCCTGCGGGTATTCCTGACGGCAAGGTCGGTGCGGTCGTACACGGATATCTGGCAGACCTTCTTGAATGTGCACGCGAGCAGGAGACTGTTTTCGGTAAAATCGTTGTTCCGTCTGCTTTTCATCACGGTCTGATTATGCTTATGCATATGTCGCACCACCTGACAACAGAGGGAATCGGTCTCCGACATCTGTGCGATTGGGCGGTTTTCATTAAAGCTTTTTCGGAGGACGAATTCTGCGGTATTTTTGAAGAAAAGCTCAAAGCAATCGGCTTGTGGGATTTTACAAAGCTGATGACCCGTATCTGTACGCTGGTTTTGGGTTGTCCCGAAAAGGCTTGGGCGGGCGAGCATGACAGCGAGCTTGAAGAGGGTGTCGTCAGGGATATCTTCAAGGGCGGCAACTTTGGTCAGAAATCGAGCGCGAGAACTCACGAGAGTCTGCTCATATCAAACGCATCAAAGGGCGGAATTGAAGGAAAATCAATGGTTGCCCAATTTATTGATTCGGTCAATGATGTTGTTTATGCAAAGTGGCCTGCTTCAAAGCGTTTTAAACTGCTTTTGCCGTTCGGATGGCTTTTCTTCCTCGGCAGATATGTTATCCGTTCAATTTTGGGAAAGAGACCGAAGATTGAACCGAAGAAAATTGCCGCCGAAGCGACACAAAGAAAAGAGCTGTATGAAAAGCTGAACCTGTTTGTTTTAAAGGATAACTGAAGCAGAGGAAGGTGTTTTTATGTCAGAAAAATGGGTGCAGACCTGGGGTCAGGCACATTCGGCGCTGTCGTTTTTCTATTATCCGTCTTGTCCGAAAACCTACCGTATGGTGATTAACTCGGCGATTTCGGGTAAGGCTGTACGTCTTGAGCTTTCCAATGAATATGCTAAAAACGATATAAAGGTCGGTGCCGTAACCGTTGCAAATTGCGATAAAAACGGCAGCTTCCTTGATACATATAAAACCGTAACCGTCAACGGTCAGTCTTCCTTTGTGATAAAAAAGGGCGGGATCGTGAAAACTGATCCCGTGGATTTTTCTGTTGAGGTTGACGGGTATTTCTGCGTCAGTGTCTATGTTGAACAGGGTGCTCTGCGAAGCGGAAATCTGATTGATAACGTTGAGCTGATTACCGTCAAGGGCGACGTTACGGCGCAAAAGAGCGTAACGAACGAAAGACGTACGCGCGACGGTGTGCGCGAGGTTGCCTCGAAGGTGCTCGGAATGTATTTTCACAAGCCGATTCCGCTGTTTCAATCCGTCGAGCTTCTTAACGAAACGGGTGCCGGCGCGATTACTGTTTTCGGCGACTCAATCAGTCAGCAGGGCTATTGGACAAACGCATTTGCCGAGCGAATCAGAAAGGAATACAAGGGCAGATATTCGGTTATCAACAAGTCGATAATGGGTAACCGAATCCGACTTGATTTCGGCAAGCGTTTTATTGCAAAGGGACTTTTCGGAATCAGCGGTCTTAACCGACTTCAGCGTGATGTCCTCGACTATGATGATACGGAATACGTTGTGTTCGCCTTGGGCACGAATGACTTTTTGCAGTACGGTACAATTTCCGCACCTAAGTCCGAAAAGCCTACTGCAAAGCAAGCGCTTGATGCGGTTATCGGTATATCGGAAAAGCTCCGCGAGAAGGGCAAAAAGCTGATTGTTTTCAATGTTCTTAATTTTGGCGAATGTGTTGATTCGCGTCCCGAAAAAGAGGAGCTTGTTAAGGAATACAACCGACTGCTTGAGGAGAATAAGGATAAATTCCACGCAGTTTATGATCAGGCGAGCCTGTGCATTAACCCCGAAAAACCGAATTGCTCGAAGAAGGAATATCTCGGAAGAGATATGCTCCACCCGAACAAAAAGGGCGGTCAGATTGTAGCTGACGGTATTGACCTCGGACTTTTTAAATAAAAAATATCCGCTGAAGCTTAATTGCTTCAGCGGATTATTTTTTTACTGTTCAACTGCAACAAGCTCGTGATATCTGGCTTCAAGCTCATTGTAATGGGTGTAGTAGTTTTTCTGCTCGAGGTAGTTTTGTGCGTCAGTGTAGGGCTTTGTTATACGTCTGTACATTGACTCCTTTTTGAGATATCTGCGAAGCTCTTGCTTCGTTCTCAAGGAGTCGATAAAGCCGTTACTGCTCCTGTTGAGCAGAGCTTCCTTGTAAGCCTCGTCGGGCGGAGTGATATTGTCTGCGCCGAGCTTGCGGAAGAGTGAAGCGGATTCCTTTTTGACGCGAGCGCATTTGATTGCATCGGAGCGGATTGCCTTTTCATCTGCTGTTTTTTTCGGCAGCTTTCTGGCGGCGCGAAGCTCTTGCTTTGCGTTTTCGTAGAAGTGCACTTCACCCAAAGCGACGTCATTGAGCATTTGTGATGCTTTGACTTGTGCGGCTTGTCCTGCGAATTTATTGAGGTCCTCCATAATGATAGGCGCACGTTCAATTGCAAGGTTTTCTTCCTTGATTCTGTGGATTTCATCCTTCGCTTTTCTGATTGCCTGTGCACGGATTTCCTTTTCTTCCTCGGTCTTTTTCGGTAGCTTTCGTGCGGCCTTCAACTCTGTTTTGTCAACGAGTGTTTTTTCTTTGCCGTAAAGTCTCTTCGCTTCAAGAATCAGCTCCATAGCATCCGTCAATTCTCCGTCCTCAAGAACGCCGAGAACGTGGTTTTCAAACATAGCGCGGATTTTAAGCACGCTGACATAAGCCTTGTGCTTGTTTTCGGTCAGGTCATAGAAGCAGAATGGGATAAGATTGAGCAAGGCGCCGATTGCCGAACAGATGATAAGAACCTCAAAAAGATTGTTGCGGACAGCATCGTTATAGAGGATGTCATAGTCCTCCTGAAGTCCCATTTTTTCATATACGGCAGGGTAGAACATACCGGTGAAAAATCCGATGAAAGTACCAATCATACCAAGAGGTCCGAAAAGACCGTCAACTCGGACTCCCGTTTTCCATTGGTGATAATCTCGCATATCTGCGCTGATGTTGTGCTGAACGATGTTCCAGAAGGTATTGATAAAGGTGTTGAAATACCACAGCACGCATATCATAACGAGGTTTTCGTAGACAAAATAGAGAATTATCAGTATAAAAATGTTGATTGTGTTTGCAGTTATAAGCAGGTTACGCTTACCCATCCATTTGATGACGAACGGTGCGGCAAGCATTGACCAGAGGCCGGCGTTACCGATGATTGTGTTGGCAAGACCGAGCGTTTCCTGGTATTGACCGCCGTAACCGTAGACAAAAGACCAGCCGAGAACAACACCGTAGCCTGATTCAAGGAAAACGACCCAGGCGGCCGCCTGAATAATCCAATAGTACTTGTTTTTTGCAACCTCGCGGATAGCGTCAAGCATTCTTACGGGCTCGGGATTCTTTTTGGGAAGGATAAGCCTCTCTTTAACCTTTCGGAAAAAGACGATACTGAAAATCAAGCCGATAACTGTGAATATCGGATAGATTATTCTGTAAGTCCAGATGTTATTCAGACCCCAGGTCAGACCCGCTATCAACGGGATGAAAAGGTTGGTTATGGACGGTGCAAGAGAATAAATTACCTGCGAAATGCTCATAACCGTAGCGCGTTCCTGCGCATCGGGGCTGATAATCTGCTGGAAATACGTATAGCTCTCGTTATAGAAGCAAAGGAATACGTTGAGCAGAAGATACATAATTTCAACGACGATCGCTTTAGTTATGTATTCCCAATTTTCATAAGGCAGCCAGACAAAAATCAGGGAAATGAGCGCGGTCGGTACGGCGGTGTGCCGCAAAAACGGAAGGAACTTACCGCCCTTCAGGTGATGATTGTCATAATACCAGCCGCGGAAAATACCGAGCGGCATACCGATAAGATTTGCAACGTTGAGCATAATCTGCAAATCCATAGGCTTAAGACCGATGCTTGCTCCGACAAGGAAGTTAGAAGCGTTAAGCGCGATTGCATAGGCAAGCAGGGTTACCCAGTTTACGCCGAAGCCTGCACCGCTGAGTGCCGCAACCTCCTTATAGGGAATGTAACTGCCTTTCGGCGGAGTAGTCCAATATTCTTTGGCGGTGTTGAAAAAGTCTTTAGCCTTGCTGATTGCTTTGACCTTTGCCATTACTCAAGCCCCTCTCCTGAAAGTGTTTTACAGATTAATTGTACCACAATAATCGTTGCGGTTGCAACTATAATTGATATTTCTTTAAATAAATACGGCCCGGAATTTTCCGAGCCGTAAGGTTTATGTAATTTATCAGAGCTTCATTGCAACGTCCCATGCGCCCCAGATAACTGTACGAAGGTTACCGACCTTCTGTGCGTCACCGATAACGTGAACGTGCTTTGCTTTTTCTGCAACGGGAGCGGGCTTGTATCCGACTGAAAGAATAACGTTATCCGTCGGAATTGTGATTGTCTTGCCGTCCTTTGTCATAACAGAAACGCTTGTGTCTGTGATTTCTGTTGTCTTTGTTTCAAGGTAAACGGGAACCTTGTTTGTTTTGAAGAAGTCACGGAGATAGCTTGTATTGGCAAGAGCAACACCGGGAGTTGTGATAAGGTCATCCTGCATCTCGATGATTGTCGGGTTCTTGCCCTGAAGATAAAGCTCGTAAGCGATTTCACAGCCTGTAAGACCGCCGCCGACAACAACAACGTTGTCGCCTACTGTCTTGTTGCCGAGAAGGAAGTCAACAGCTTCGATTGCCTTTTCAGCGCCCTTAACGGGAATCTTGTTTGCAACTGAACCTGTTGCAACGATAACCTCGTCAGCGCCGAGAGAAGCGATATCCTTAACCTCTGTGTTCATATGGATTTTGATAGCATCGTAACGCTTAACCTCACGGTTGTACCAAGCGATAAGGTCACGGTCCTTCTCCTTGTATGACGGAGCGGCTGCAGCAATGAATACACCGCCGAGCTTGTCGCTCTTTTCGTAAAGGTCAACCTTATGACCGCGCTGTGCACAAACGATAGCAGCCTCCATACCGCCGATACCGCCGCCGATAACAGCAATCTTCTTCTGCTTCTTTGCGGGGATAATCTTGTACTTCTTGGACTGCATTGTCTTCGGGTTGATAGCACAACGTGAAAGACCCATTGTATCAAAGAGATCCTGTGTATTAGCGTGACCCTTTGAGGATGAGAAGTTGAAGCAGCCTGCGTGACAGCAGATACAGGGCTTGATGTCCTCTACTCTGTCTTCAATGAGCTTTGTGATCCACTCGGGGTCAGCAAGGAACTGACGTGCAACGCCGACACCGTCGATTTTGCCTTCAGCAACAGCCTTTGCACCGACATCAGGCTCCATTCTACCTGCACAAACAACAGGGATATCAACGAACTTCTTAATGTGAGCAACGTCGTCAAGGTTACAGTTCTGAGGCATATACATCGGGGGATGAGCCCAGTACCAGGAGTCATAAGTACCGTTGTCAGCGTTAAGCATATCGTAGCCTGCATCCTGAAGATACTTTGCAGCCTTCTCGGATTCGGGCATTGCACGGCCGACCTCTGTGTACTCTTCACCGGGCATTGCGCCTTCGCAGAAGCCCTTCATCTTTGACTCAACGGAGTAACGAAGAGAAACGGGGTAATCCTTACCGCAAGCCTCCTTGATAGCCTTAACAACTTCAACTGCGAAACGGTATCTGTTCTCGAAGCTTCCGCCGTATTCGTCAGTACGCTTATTAAAGAATTCAATTGCAAACTGGTCAAGAAGGTAACCCTCGTGAACAGCGTGAACCTCAACACCGTCAACGCCTGCATCGCGGCAGAGCTTTGCAGTTTTTGCAAAAGCCTCGATAATTTCGTGAATCTGATGCTTTGTCATCTCGGGACAGATGATATCGTGTGCCCAACGTGAGGGCTGCTCACTGGGAGATGCAAGCTCGTGTGATGTATCAATAATGGGCTTAATAAGTGTACGGGTAAACTTGTTCTTGTGGAGAGGAGCGATAAGCTCTGTGATAGCCCAGCTTCTGCCCATACCTGCAGTCAACTGAACGAACAGCTTTGCACCTGTCTTATGGATTTCGTCCATAAACTCCTTAAGATCCTCAAACATCTTCGGGTTCTGCCAGAGCCACTTGCCCCAGAATGTGTCGCGAAGAGGTGCGATACCGGGGATGATGAGACCAACGTTGTTGTTAGCTCTTTCAAGGAAAAGCTTTGCAGCCTCCTTGTCAAAGTGACAACCGCCGAGCTCGAACCAGCCGAACAAAGATGTACCACCCATGGGACACATAACGATACGGTTTTTGATTTCCACGTTACCTATCTTCCAGGGGGTGAATAAAGCTTCGTACTGCTTATCCATTTCAAACACTTCCTTTTCATTAGTGTAAAATTTCATACATAAATATAATAGAATAAATCTTGCTCAATGTCAATCGGTTATGTAAAAGTTTGTCAATTAATTAACTATTTTTGTGTCTTTTCCGCAATAAATTCAATGCCAGATTATAAAGCGGAATAAGGTAGAGATAGCACGCGGTCAGTATACACGCAGACGGCGCATCAATGGACGAAAGGGGAACGGTAGCCGCGATTGACCACGGAACAAGCGGTGCCATAACGACGGCAGTGTTTTCAAGGCAGTATGCCATTTTTTTGTTATCCTTTTCAATATCACCGCAAAGCTGATGTGCAAGCATAATCGCAAGCGTCTGGTTACAGGAGACAAGGCTTGAGAGTATTGATGTTACAAAAACACCGCCGAAGGGTGTTAATTTGCGGCTGATTTTCATCAGAATATCGTGGACGGAACGGAGAAGTCCCGTACCCTCAAACATACCCGAATAGCACGCGGAAATCAGTACAATACAAAACGCGTTTGCCATAGAGACCATACCTCCGCCCGAAAGCAAAGCGGAAACCTCGGGGGCTTCGGGAGCGTAGCCGAAAACGGTCATACGCATAATTTCAGCAAACGGAATATCCTGCACAAAGGCGCAGATAAGTATACCGCAGATAATACTTATGCTCATCGTGATTTTTACATTAACCTTAAACAGAGAAAACAGAATAATCACCGCGGCGGGGATAATCGTAACGGGATGAAGGTTGAAATTATCGGTAAAAATTCTTTGAGTAGTACTGATATCGAAATCGGATTCAAAGCCCAGACCGAGGAGTGCATAAACGACGCAGGTTATCACAAACGGTACAGCCGCTGTGCGGAACATCATTGCGATGTTTTTGAAAAGATTTGTTTTTGTCAGCGAGCTGATAAGCAGAGCACTTGTGCTCATCGGAGAGCATCTGTCACCCCAGAATGCACCCGACAGCACCGCTCCGCCCGAAATGAGAATAGGAATTCCCATACTGTTTGCAATCGTAATGCAGATAACGCCCATTGTTGCGGAAGTGCCGAAAGCCGTACCCGTGAGGAACGAGATAAGAGCGCAAAGCAGAAAGCAGATGAGTACCATTGCGTGCGGATTGCAGAAGCTTGTTGCGTGGTAGACGATATAGGGGATTGTTCCGCCTGCGCGCCACACGGCGGTGATGATACCGATAAGCACAAAATTAAAAAGAATATTACGGACGGTCTTTATGCCTGAAAAGGAGAGGGTAAGCATCTCGCGGACACTGTGCTTTTTATAAATACCGTAAAAGAAGAGAAGAAAAAAGCCGAATACGAGTGCAAATAGTATTGAAGCATCCAGCGCAACACACGCGAACAGCGCACCGACAAATAAAACAAGAACAGTAACCTCGAGCATATTTTCACCTCCGTGGCATATTTAACCGTTTAATTAAGAATATACACAAAAAATAAAAGCAGGTCTATGACCTGCTTTTTGGCAGCGGAATAGGGATTCGAACCCCAACAAACAGAGTCAGAGTCTGTCGTGCTACCGTTACACAATTCCGCTAAAGAACGTTCCTTATTATACACATTCAATATGGTTTTGTCAACACTTTTTTGAAAAAAATATAAATTATTTTTAATATTAAGTCTGAACAAAAATTATCTTTTCTCGCTTGCCTCAAGTTTATTTAAATAATCAAGAAAATCTTGAAAATCACAACGATTAAATCGTTCATCTTTATTTGCTGCTTCTATTTCTTGTAAAAACTTTTCATCATCTTCGAGTTGTACTTCTTCCTTCAATTTGGGATCATTTAAAATTTCCTCTAAAGTCATATTAGCTCTCCTTTTATTTGGCGTTACCAAATAAATATATTATATTTGGTATTACCAAATAAATCAACCCCTTTTTGAACATATAATAACGTTGTTAAGGGGGTGAGCAACATCAAACCGAGAAAGCTTGAACTTGGGAACAAAAATATTATCGGTGCGCGTGTAACGCAGGCAAGAAAAGCACAAGGGATGAAGCAGATTGAGTTGCTCACAAAGCTGCAGCTTGCGGGTATCGAAATGAGCACGCCTGCACTGTCCTTGCTCGAGGGGCAGAAGCGTCCCGTTTCCGATATAGAGCTCAATGCTCTCGCGGATATCCTCTGCGTTTCTGTTGAATGGCTGTTAGGGCGCGAATAATACACAATTAATTAAGGAGTTGTCTCGGTGAGGCGACTCCTTTTTACGTATATTCATTTTTTTCTTGTCTTTTTCTCAAGTACGACAGCAACGGCAAGGGCGGATACACCTGCAACGAGCTTACCGACAATGACGGCGAGGATATGTGCTTCGTTGAAGGAGAGCGTAAACGCGAGGTGGTCACCGAAAACGAATGCCGCCGATACGGCAAAGGCGAGGTTCATAACTCTGCCCTTTCTGTTCATTTTATCGGCACTTTCCATTGTGGCAATTGAGTTTGCGAGTGTTGCGATAAGTCCGACAACGGAGGTGTCATCGAGCTCGAGCTTTTTGCCGAGTGCGGAAAGAGGCTTTTTAAGAAGCTTCGAAATAATTGCAATCAGGGGGAACGTACCCGCGAGGGTTATGCATATTGTGAAAACAGTTGCGGCGCTTTCCATTATCGGTGCGGTGTTTTTAAGAATAACCTTGCCTGTCAGCTCCTGAAAAATTCCGACTGCAAGACCGCAGGTAATAAGTATTGAAATGATTTTTCCGAAAACGGAGAAAATCTTGATTGTCACATTCGGGAATTTGAGAAGACCGATGATAATGATAACGGAAATAAGGATTGCAGGTGCAAGGTTCAGAAGCACGGTGAGAGGTGCGATACCCATTACGATACCCGAAACAAAGCAACCGACGGGGATTGTGCTTATACCGCAGAGAAGTCCGAGAAGAACGTCGTCGTGGTTTTCTTTTTTACTTGAACGAAGAGCGACAGGAATTGTGAAGGATATGGTTGCACCGAGCATTGCGGCAACGCAAAGACCGTGGAAGGCTCCGAGCAGCTCATCCTGCGCAATTGACTGTGCGAGCGAAGCACCGCCCATATCGTTTGCAATCAGTATTCCCGCAAGCGCGGAAGGGTCAAAGCCGAAAAAGTCAGCCACGGGTGTTATTACGGGTACGAGCAGATCGGCGAGTACGGGCGCAACCGTCATCATACCGAGCATCGAGAGCGACAGCGGGCCGAGAGTCATTATTCCTTTTTCAAATTCGTCGCCGAGCTTTAATCGGTTGCCGAAAACCTTATCGAGCGCGCCGATTACGGCAAAAACCGCCATAACAGCGGCAAGTACCTGTGCCAAAATATCACATCCGTTTTTTGCTTTTTACATCGTATTAAAATACTTTTTACATTATATAGGAGTTGCGCGTTTAAAGCAAGAGCTTTTTACTCCACATAAACCGCAATCACGGTCATATCGTCGAGGTGCTTGCCCATTTTTCTTTCACAGGCGGAGTTGAGAATAAAATGCGCAAGGTCATCGGGGGATTTTTCAGTGCTCCATTGTTTAAGCTCGTGCTGAATCCAGTTATTGCAGTCGCCGAGGATACCGTCGGAAACCATAAGAATAACGTCACCCTTATTAAGCTGTGCCGTTGCCTTTGAAAAGCTGATATCACGCAGGATGCCTATCGGCAGACTTGCCTGTTCAAGCTGTGCGACGCTGTCCTTGTGGCGGACGAAGGTTGCCGCCGCGCCCGCCTTCATAAAATCGGTTTTGCCCGTGTAAAGGTCGAGGCATACAACATCGAGCGTTGCGAGGGATTCGTCAGAGCTTTTGACAAGCAGGGCGGAGTTTGCAATTCGGAGAGCGGAATCGAAGCCGAGACCTGATTTGACGAGCTTTGAAAAAAGCTCCGCCGCCATTGCCGAATCGACAGCTGCGCGGCTTCCCGTGCCCATTCCGTCGCTTAATATAATAATGTATCTGCCGTCGTTGTCGCGGAAGCTGCGATAGTAGTCGCCGCAGATGTCCTCGTCATCGGTAGGACGGCTGACAGCTCCGATTGAAACGCGGAAATCCATTTTCTGCTTAAAAACGAGCGTGCATCCGCCGTCGCTTTCGCTTTCGGTGAGGTCGGGGAGGTCAAGCTTTGTTCCCGTCACGGTTGAAAGATTTTTGGTGAATTGAGTTATATCAAAATCGGAGCGAGGCTCGGTGATGTCCAGAGTGAGTGTCGTCCTGCCGAATTTGTCAAGGCTGCAATCGCATTTCAGAACATTAAGTCCTGCCTGATGAGCCTCGTAGGTGCAACATTCGGCAAGGTCAGTATCTGTGTTGAGCTGTTCGTCAAAGTCGCAGGCGAGCTCGTTCAGAATTTCTGCCATACTTCGGAACTGGTCACACATAAGCCCCTGAATCTGGCTGACCTTTCCCTGAGCACCGAGGGATGCGACAAACGAGAGGTAGCGGTTATAAAGCTCTGTGCGCATCTCCGTAAAGGAATAGCACGCGGAGTAAAAGCCCTTCGGAAAGCGCGTTTCGTCAAGCTCGGCACGGCTTTGTAAGGTCTGTACGATTTTTTCAATATCGCCGTCTGTCGGATTTTTGATTTCCGGTCTGCAGCTATCCCTGAGGTCGCATTCGTTGCACACCTTGCACCACGCATTTCTCAGCACCTCGTTAAGCTGAGTCTGTGTCAGCGGATTAAGTGTATTTTGCACGGTGTCAACGCAGGTCGAGACCTCCTTTATTGCGCCCGAAGCCTCACTTAACCTGTGTGCGAGAAGACGGCCGTTTTCGCTTTGTATGCAGGTTGTGACGGGTGCGTTTGTTTTTGCGCAGAGAGAGTCAAAAAATCTGTCGGGCACGGCAAAGAAAACCGCACTTGCGACAATGCTCTCGAAAATCGCCATATACGAAACGAGAGTGCCGTCGGCAAAGGCACAGATTGTAATCGGCGCAAGAAATCCTGCGATGCACCACACCTTGCCTTTACGTGCAAGCTCACCGCCGAGAAGTCCGCCGAGGGCGTAGCCCACGCTGATGAAGCCTACCTGTGAGCTCAGACCTGCGACTGCGCCGAGACAAATCCCGCAAAGAGCGCCTCCGCTCAAATTCCGCAGTCTTGCAAAAAGCAGAATACAGGCGGAAAACAGCATCGTCACGGGAGAAAAAGCGAACAGCTTATATTTATAAAAGGGCATAAGAAGAATTGCACAGGTCGAGAGAACGGTTATTATGTCGAGAGTGGTGAAACGCGAAAAATCCTTTTTGCCCCATATCAATTCGCCCGATTTCTTGAAAAGATACGTACCTGCACAGCAAAGTATACTCTCGTAAAAAACGCATAAAACCGTTTCAAAATCAAAGCCTGTCGCGCAGACGATTGCCGTCCCTGTCAGAAAAAGGCTCGCGAAGGAGTTGAGAAGCATCGCCGTGTCGTGAAGCTCGCGGGTTATGTAGCGAAGGTAAAGCCCTTTACACAAAAGACAAAGAAGCACAGCGGCGCAGTAGCGGACACAATCCGTGCCGTCGAAAAAGAAAAAAGCACCGATAATCGCACCTGCGCCTGACCAGAAGGAGTCGGCAAGTCCCGAGCAGGCGGTCAGCGAAACTGCAAACGGAGAAAAAATCCCCGAAACAAAGGGATTCATCAGCAAAAACGAGCCGATAAACGCGGTGATGCTTTTTATCACAGGTGTAAGCTCGGCTTTTTTTTGCAGATGTGCACTTGTTTTAACCAGAGTTTCCTTTATTTTTGTTATTTCCATCGGAATTTTCCTTTCAGAGGTTTTTTATCTATTTTATATCTGCGGACGGGCAAAATATGTCAGAAACGATTGCCGACAAAAAGGATAATTTATCAAAAATACTTGTCATAAAAAACATATTGTAATTTACTGTATTATCGTGATATAATATATTGATTTAATATTTTTTGAGATTGGTGAAAATTATGGAAAAGGAAATGACTTCTCCCAGAGAAGATTTGATAATCGGCAGAAATGCCGTCAGCGAGGCTCTTCGAAGCGGTAGAGCTATTGACACTCTGCTCGTTTCGCGCGGTGAGCGTAACGGCTCAATCGGCAGAATTATTGCGGAGTGCCGTGACAAGGGTGTTGTTATCAAGGAGGTTGACCGCAAAAAGCTTGACCTTATGTGCGGCGGCGCGGTGCATCAGGGTGTTGCGGCTTATGCGGCATCACACGAATATTCGAGCGTGGAGGATATTTTCGCTCTTGCCGAGGAGCGCGGCGAAAAGCCTTTCGTTATTATATGTGACGAGCTTGAAGACCCGCATAATCTCGGTGCGGTGCTTCGTACTGCAGAGGCTACGGGCGCTCACGGTGTTATTATTCCGAAGCGCAGGAATGCTTCTCTGAGCTACGTTGTGGGCAAGGCGAGTGCGGGTGCGGTGGAATACGTCCCCGTTGCACGTGTTGCGAATATTGCACAGACGATTGACGAGCTCAAGGAGCGCGGAGTTTGGTTCTATGCCGCCGATATGGACGGCGAGAATTGGTGCAGCGTGGATTACGACGGTGCGGTCGGTCTTGTTATCGGCTCGGAGGGCAGAGGTGTCAGCCGTCTTGTCCGCGAAAAATGCGATTTCATTGTTTCAATGCCTATGAAGGGCAGGATAAATTCGCTCAACGCTTCCGTTGCGGCAGGTGTGCTGATGTACGAGGTCGCAAGGCAGAGAGCAGGAATTAAAGCAAAGGGGTGAAAACCTTGTCTGAAATCAACAGAGAGGAGCTTCTGGCTCTGATTGAGGATATACGCGAAAAACGCCGTCAGGAAGGTCTTGACGAAAACGGCGAGCCCGCAAAAATCTGGACAAACGAGGATATCGACCGTTTGCTCGGAATTGCGAATAAGATGAAGAATGAAAATGCCGAGGAAGTGCCCGAAAGCATTTATACGGCGGAGGAGTCCTTTGAAAGTATCGTTATTGAAGAAGAGGAAGAGCCTGTGCCGACACAGGCGACCGTTGCGTTTTCTATCGAAAAGACAGATATTGCCGAAGAAAACGTGCATACTCCCGATGACCGCATAAAGTCAATAATGAATGATGAAGCGAAGTCGCAGAAGAGCGTGGATTGTGCGGCATCATTAAAATCCGTAACAGGTAAGGCTTCGTCCTTTATGTCGGGATTGGTTTCAAAGGGTAAATCGTTCATCAGCAACCTTAAAAGCGGCGACGGCAATAACGAGGAAAGGTATTTTCTTGACGAGGACGACGATTTTGACGATGATGATTTCGAGGTTGCCGACGGTGATGAGGATATCAGAATCGCCGAGCCCGTCAGCGATGAGATTGATGATGATTTTCTCGAGGAAGAGGAAGCGGGCAAAACCAAGCACGTTTACCTCGAAAAACCGGGAATGGTAATAAAGAAGGGTGTTGCCAGTGAGGATTCCGACCTTGAAGGTGCACCGACCATAATTTCGCTTGAGGAAGAGGCGGGTAAAGCCGAACCGAGTGACGAGTTTAATTCAAAAATCCGTCAGGAGGAGGAAAGCGGTCAGCTTGCAATGCCCGGATTTTCGGATATTCCGAGCGAGGATAAGCCTGAAAAAATCGAGGAGAGCGAGGCTGAAAAGGAGCTTTTCAAGAGAAGGAAGGCTAAAATTGACAGCTTTGTGCTTTTCGGCGATGAGAATGAAAACGACCCCTACGGTGTTGACGGCGAAAAGGAAAAGCTCGGCGACCTGTTCGACACCCACGAGGAGCGTCCGCGCCGTGTTGAAGAGCCCGAATTTGTGGGTGTTGAATATTCACAGGTGAAGGATGCGCGAAGAGTCCGCAGATATCTTCTTTTGCAGAAGAAAAAGAGCTTTCACCGTGTAATAATTCAGTCCGTGTTGCTTTTCTGTGCGCTGGCTGTCAGTATTATGGCGGCATCGGTAACGACAATCGGCGGTGATAAATTCCTGACGATTTTCTCAAATCTCATTGTTATCGGAGCTTCACTGATTACGAGCAATCAGATGATTGCAGGTTCTGTCGAACAGTTAAAAAAGAAAAAGTTTAACATAAATTCAGCCGTTTCCGTTGCATCCGTGCTCTGCTTTGTGCAGACCTTGCTGATGCTTGTGCTGTATTTCTTCAAGAAGAATATTGTCAGTGTGTTTGCGGGTGCGGGTGTCGGTCTTCTTCTTATGAGTGAGCTCAATTCCTACATCACGTTCTGCAGAACGGCGGATGCACTCGAGCTTTGCACGGGCACTAATAAGGATAAGCTTTACAGCATTGAGGGCATTACGGATGATAAGGATGCGACCGAGCTCGGCAAAAACGTCCGCTCATCAAGTCCGCGAATCCGCTATTCAGGCAAAACACGTTTTCCGTCACATCTCATTGAGCTTTGCACAAGTGAGACGTCAACGGATAAGAATATGCGATTTATCGCGCTTATTATCGCGGTACTCAGCCTTGTCAATATGATTATTGCGTGGGCGGTCAACCGTCACTTTGCGGTCGGCTTTGCTGCTTTTACAGTAACGTTTTCCCTCGCTATGCCTGCTTACGCGGCTTTGCTTGTTCAGCTTCCGCTTCGTTGGGTCAATAAGAAGTTCAACAAGACGGGCGGTATGATTTCCTGTCAGGAGGCGGTAAGCGAGCTTTGCCGAACGAATGCAATTATCCTCGACAGCAAGGATTTGTTTGACCAGAATATGTGCGTAATGCACGGCTTCAAGGATTTTAAAAATGTCCGCGTAGACGATGCGATGCTCTATGCCGCGGCAATGGTTATCCGTTCGGGCGGCCCGCTGATGGGAGTTTTTGACCAGATGGTTGTCAACCGCCGAGATATTCTTCCGACCGTCAAATCCTTCAGCTATGAGGAAAGACTCGGTGTTTCGGGCTGGATAAACAATCAGAAGGTCATCCTCGGCAACAGGACGATGATGCTCAATCACAATATCGACGTTCCCGAAAGCATTGATGAGGATAAATATCTTATTTCGGGTCACGAGGTTATCTATCTTGCGATTGCGCACAAGCTTGCGGCGATGATGGTTGTTGACTATGCGCCGAACAAGAAGCTTATTCCGTATCTTAAAAAGCTGCGCGACAGCGGCGTTACGGTTCTCGTAAGAAACTGCGACCCGAACGTTACGGACAGAATGATTTCGGAATGCTATGATATGCGTCTTGATAACATTAGAATTCTCAATTCTGCGGCAGGCAGAGTTTTCAAGAAATACAAGTCGCGCCCGAAGGTTAATTCAAGGGCAATCGCAATCCACGACGGAACAACATACACCTTTGCGAGAAGCCTTTGCACCGCCGCAACGCTTCGCAATGTTTTCAAAATTGCGAACACGATGATGCTCGGCGGAATACTGATGAGCTTTGCGATTGTGCTCATTCTTTCCGTGCTCAACGTTGTTGCCGATCTTCCCGCGGTGTTTGTTATTTTGCTTCAGGTGCTTGTTTCGGCGGCGTTTATCGGAGTGACAAAAATTTCATGCTCAAAATAAATAAAAAAAACTATTGACAAAGCGCGGATATGGTGGTAGAATATCTGCACAACAAAGTGGAATGGTTCGTTCCCACCTTAACGGTCTCGTCCGTGCGGTCAATATTCAACGGCGGTTTTCCGTCTTGTATTATGTGATTTTGCACGGGTGGGGTATGTTCCATCCGTGCTTTGATTTTATTATTAAGCATTTGGAGGTGCTTGAACATCGCTACGAAAGAAACTCAGATCAATGAGGAAATCCGAGACAAGGAAGTCAGAGTAATTGATTCCGACGGTAATCAGCTCGGCATTATGCCGATTGAAGAGGCTCTTCGTCTTGCTGAAGAAAAAAATACCGACCTTGTTAAAATTGCGCCTCAGGCAAAACCGCCTGTCTGCAAGATTATGGATTACGGCAAGTACCGCTTTGAACAGGCAAAGCGTGAAAAGGAAGCCAAGAAAAACCAAAGAGTTATTGAAATCAAGGAAGTCCGTCTGTCGCTCAATATTGACACTCACGACTTCGAAACAAAGGTTGGCCACGCTGTCAAGTTTTTGAAGAGCGGCAACAGAGTTAAGGTTTCAATCAGATTCCGCGGCCGTGAAATGGCTCATCCGGAAAACGGTCTGGTTACAATGAGCAAGTTTGCAGATGCCTGCAGCGAGTTCGGTACGGTCGAAAAACCGGCAAAGCTTGAAGGTCGTTCAATGCTGATGTTTTTAGCAGCCAAATCATCTAAGTAAGAATTAATAAGGAGGAAAAAACCATGCCTAAAATTAAAACTCACAGCGGTGCTAAGAAGCGCTTTAAGCTCTCTAAGAACGGTAAGCCCATCCGCGGCCACGCTAACAAGTCACACATCCTTAACAAGAAGACAACAAAGCGTAAGAGAGGTCTTCGTCAGACAGTTGTTGCTGACACAACAAACGTTAAGCAGATCAAGCGTTTGATTCCTTACAAATAAGAACACGCTGTCTTCGGCAGCAACCAGAACTAAATTTTAAATTGGAGGTAACTTACCATGGCTCGTATTAAAGGCGCTACCATGACTCGTAAGAGAAGAAATAAAGTATTAAAAATGGCTAAGGGCTACTATGGCTCAAAGTCAAGTCTTTTCAGAACTGCTAAGCAGGCAGTTATGAAATCAGGTCAGTATGCATACATCGGACGTAAGCAGAAGAAGCGTGATTTCCGTCGTCTCTGGATCACAAGAATTTCAGCAGCTTGCAAGATGAACGGTATGAACTACTCAACATTTATGAACGGCCTCAACAAGGCAGGCATCACACTTAACCGTAAGATGCTTTCAGAGATTGCAATCGCTGATCCCGCTGCATTCACAGCTCTCACAGAGAAGGCTAAGGCAGCTCTTAAATAATAATCTTATATCACGCCCCTATACGCGGGGGCGTGAATTTGTCTTTTTATAAGTAACACTCGAAGGGTGTTTTTGTACTGATTTTTGAAAAAGGAGTGCTCTGAATGGAACGTCTGACTGCAAAACAAAATGAGAAAATCAAGCACGCTGTCAGCGTCCGTGACAGCGCAAGGGTGCGCCGCGAAACGGGACTTTTCTTTCTTGAGGGTGCACGTCTGTGCGGAGATGCAGCGGTAAATAACGTCCGCATTTTCAGAGCATTTGTTACCGATACCGCTATGGAAAAGTACAGCGTTCAGGTATCGGAAATCCTTTCAAAAGCGGATGAAGGCTATGTTATTTCGGCTGATGTTGCCGCAAAGCTTTCGGACACACAGAGCACCCAGGGCATATTCTGTCTTTGCAGAACGCAGGAAAATACAGCCGTTGCACAGCAAATAAATCCGCAGGGAAAATATATTTTTCTTGAGAATGTTCAGGACCCGTCAAATCTCGGCGCGGTCTGCCGTACTGCGGAGGCAATCGGCGTTGACGGTATGATTGTCTGCGGCGGTTGTGATATCTACAATCCGAAGGCGTTGCGCGCTTCAATGGGCTCGGCGCTTCGTCTTACGATTATGACCTGTGCGGATGCGGTCGGTTTTATCCGTCAGTTCAACGAAAAGGGTATGCTCACACTCGCCTCAACTCCCGACAGCGGTGCACTGCCGATAACCGAAATTAATATGACCTCGGGCGTTGTCTGCGTGGTCGGCAACGAAGGCAACGGTGTTACACAAGAGACAATGTCTGCCTGCAAGCACAGGGTTACAATCCCGATGTTAGGCAGGGCAGAGTCACTCAATGCCTCAACTGCGGCGGCTATTCTTATCTGGGAGATGATGAGAAAATGAGTGACAAGGTTTATTGGATATGGCTCCAGCAGGTGCTCGGAATTGCGACGAGCATCAGAACGGATGAAATTATAAGCTATTTCCGCACAGCGAAAAATGTTTATTTTGCATCCGAGCAGGAGAGAATTATATCGGGAATATTTACTCCGCGTCAGGTCTCGAAGCTTGAGCAGAACGACCTTAAAAAGGCGCAGGGAATATTCGCGTCGTGCGTCAGAAACGGATGGCAGGTTATCACTCCAGACGATGAAAACTATCCGTCTATGCTTTTCAAGCTGCCTAATTTTCCGCTCGTTCTTTATGTCAACGGAGATTTGGACTGTTTGAAAAACAAGATTTCTGTCGCAATAGTCGGTACGCGTGAGCCTTCACGCAACAGCGCAACTGTCGCGCGTGCTTTGTCGTCATCAATCGTGCGTTCGGGTGCGGTTGTTGTCAGCGGCGGTGCCCTGGGCATTGATGCGGCGGCGCATTGGGGCGCGCTTGACGAAAACGGCAAAACCGTAGCAGTGCTCGGCTGCGGCTTTAATTTCAATTATCCCGTGGCGAATGAGGCTATGCGCCGACAAATCGCACAAAGCGGTGCACTCATCACCGAATTTCCGCCCGAAACACCTGCAATTGCAAGAAATTTTCCCATAAGAAACAGGATTATTTCGGGTTTGTCCTATGGAACTGTTGTTATTGAAGCAGGCGAGAGAAGCGGTTCACTTATCACCGCAAACCACGCTCTTGAGCAGGGCAGAGACGTCTTTGCTGTTCCGGGAGATTTGCTTTCGAGCGAATTTACGGGCGCAAACCGTCTTATCCGTGACGGAGCAAAGCCTGTTTTCAGCGCTTGGGACGTGCTCGGGGGATTTTCGATGACCTACCCCGAAAAAATCAATTCCGACAATATCGAAAAAACTCTTACCCTTAAAAATTACGGCGACCCGCCGTCAAGGTCAAAGGCAGACGACAACCCGCCGCGTACCGAAAAGGGTGAGGTTAAATTTATCAGACAGGCTGAACCGCCGCTTCTGAGTGAAAATGCGAAAAAGGTTTACCGCGCGTTTGAAAGGTCAGAGATGCAGGCTGATGAGCTTATCTTGAAAACGGGTCTCGGCGCAAGTGAATTTTCGGGCGCAATGACTGAGCTTGAACTCTTCGACCTCGTTGAGCTTCAGGCGGGTAAAAACTATAAATTGAAATAGGATGATAGATCAATATGTCAAAGCTTATTATCGTGGAGTCACCCACAAAGGTTAAGACAATTAAAAAATATCTCGGCAAGGAGTTTGACGTTACCGCATCAATGGGACACGTCCGCGACCTTCCTGCCGCAAAGCTCAGCGTAGATATCAAAAAGGATTTTATGCCGAAATACGCTGTTATCAAGGGAAAGGAAAAGCTCGTCAAGGAGCTCAAGGCAAAGGTTGCCGAGAGCGACGAGGTCTTTCTCGCAACCGACCCCGACCGTGAGGGAGAGGCAATTTCGTGGCATCTTGCAACTCTGCTCGACCTTGATATGAACAAGGCGAACAGAATTACATTCAACGAAATTACAAAAACGGGTGTTGAAAACGGAATGAAAGCACCCCGTTCAATTGATATGGATCTTGTCAATGCACAGCAGGCAAGACGTATTCTTGACCGTCTCGTAGGCTATAAGCTCAGCCCGTTCATTTCGCAGAAAATCCGCCGCGGACTTTCCGCAGGCCGTGTTCAGTCCGTTGCGGTAAAGCTTATTGTGGACAGAGAAAACGAAATCCGTGCCTTTGTTCCCGAGGAGTATTGGACACTTGATGCGAAATTCACCGCACCGTGCAGAAAGAGCTTTTCGGCATCCTTCTACGGCGACGAAACGGGCAAGGTTAAAATCACAAACAAGGAGCAGGCAGATGCTTATCTTGCTCGTCTTGACGGTGCAAGGTACAGCGTAACTTCTCTTAAAAAGGGTACGAGAAAGAAGAATCCCGCACCGCCGTTCATCACATCAACTCTTCAGCAGGAGGCTTCACGCCGTATGGGCTTCCAGGCTCAGCGTACAATGCGTGCGGCTCAGGAGCTTTACGAAGGTGTTGACGTCTCGGGCATCGGCACAACGGGTCTTATCACGTATATGAGAACGGACTCTTTGAGAATTTCAGAAGAAGCAAGAGCGATGGCAAATCAGTTCATCGGCGACACCTACGGCGCAAAATATCTTCCCGAAAAGCCGAGATACTATAAGTCCAGAAGCAATGCGCAGGACGGTCACGAGGCTATCCGCCCGACAAATCCGATGCTCACTCCCGAGCGCGTAAAGGGCAGCCTTACCTCAGACCAGTATAAGCTCTATACACTCATCTGGAAGCGTTTTATCGCAAGTCTTATGGCAAGCTGTGTGCAGAACACGGTCAAGGCTGAAATTCAGGCTGTGACGGAAGGCAAGGACGGCTACTGCACATTTACCGCCGCAGGTTACAGCGTTAAATTTGACGGCTATACCGTTCTTTACGAAGAGGGTACAGATGATGACGAGGAGGATAACTCCAAGCTTCCCGAGCTCAATGAGGGCGATAAGCTGAAGCTCAAGGAGCTTGCAGGCAATCAGCATTTTACACAGCCTCCCGCAAGATTTACCGAGGCATCGCTCATCAAGGCTCTTGAAGAAAACGGCATCGGCAGACCGAGCACATACGCAACAATCATCACAACGATTGTAAAGCGCGAATACATCAAGCGTCAGCAGAAGCTTCTTCACCCGACGGAGCTCGGCGAGGCTATCACAAGCCTTCTTAACGAAAAATTCCCCAAGATTGTTAATACAAAATTCACCGCAGGTATGGAAACAAAGCTCGACGAGGTCGGCGAGGGTAATACGGATTACATCGCAATGCTTCACGAGTTCTACGACGATTTTGACAAGACTCTCCAGAAGGCAAAGGACGAGATGAAGGATGTCAAAATTCAGCTCGAGGAGGATATGACGGACATCCCGTGCGAAAAGTGCGGTCGTATGATGGTCATCAAAACGGGCAGATACGGCAAATTCCTTGCCTGCCCCGGCTATCCCGAATGTAAGAATGCAAAACCGCTTGTTCTCCAGACGAGTGCAAAGTGTCCGAAGTGCGGCGGCGAGGTTATCGAGAAAAAGTCAAAGCGCGGTTATACCTTCTACGGTTGCGGCAACTGGCCGAACTGCGACTTTATGACCTGGGATAAGCCGACGGATGACAAGTGTCCGCAGTGCGGAAAGTCACTCTTCAAGCGCAAGGGCGGTCTTACTGTCTGCCTTGACGAAAGCTGCGGCTACGAAAAGAAAGCAGAAAGAAAATCAAGAAAAAAAGCAGAGGAAGAATAATGGACGACGTTCTTGTAATAGGCGGCGGCCTCGCAGGAGTTGAAGCTGCGTGGGCGCTCGCAAACAACGGAATATCGGTTACAATCGCAGAAATGAAGCCCGAAAAGCGTTCGCCTGCACACAAGAGCGATATGCTCGCGGAGCTTGTCTGCTCAAACTCGCTCAAGGCACAGCGACTTGCCTCCGCGGCAGGACTTCTCAAGGCGGAAATGGAGCTTCTCGGCTCGGTCTGCGTGGAATGTGCAAAGGCTTGCAGTGTTCCCGCGGGCGGTGCGCTGGCTGTTGACAGGGATAAGTTTTCCGCAATGGTTACGGAGAAAATCAAGTCACATCCGCTTATTAAAATCGAGTGCAGAGAGGTGACGGAAATCCCCGACGGCAACGTTATTGTTGCGGCAGGACCGCTTGCTTCGGATGCACTTGCCGAGGATATCAAAAAGCTCTGCGGCGGCTCACTCAGCTTTTTTGATGCGGCGGCGCCGATTGTTACGGACGAAAGCATCGACAAAACCTGTGCTTTTTCACAGTCTCGCTACGACCGCGGCGGTGAGGACGATTACCTCAACTGTCCGATGAACAAGGAAGAGTACGAGCTGTTTTATAACGAGCTTGTCAATGCCGAATCGGCTGAGCTTCATTCCTTCGATAAGCGCAAGGGTGTTTACGAGGGCTGTATGCCGATTGAGGTTATGGCTTCACGCGGTGCGGATACAATGCGCTTCGGACCGCTCAAGCCCGTCGGCTTACGCGACCCGAGAACAGGTCACAGACCGTGGGCTGTTCTGCAGTTGAGACGCGAGGACGCGAGCGGCACGATGTATAACCTTGTCGGCTTCCAGACTAATCTCAAATTCAGCGAGCAGAAGCGGGTGTTTTCGCTCATTCCCGCACTGAAAAACGCAGATTTTGTCCGCTACGGTGTTATGCACCGTAATACCTTCATTGATTCGCCGCGACACCTGAACAGCGATTTTTCGTTCAGGGGCAAGGACGGACTTTACTTTGCGGGTCAGATTACGGGCGTTGAAGGATATATGGAGTCTGCGGCGGCAGGTATTCTTGCAGGTCTTAATATGGCAAGACGTCTCAAGGGTGAAGAACCGATTAAACTGCCTGACATCACGATGCTCGGTGCACTTTCAAATTATATCAGTAACGAAACAGTTACAAACTTTCAGCCGATGGGCGCGAATTTCGGAATTTTACCGCCGCTCGGCGAGGTTATCAAGGATAAAAAACTCCGTTATGAAGCTCTTTCTCAAAGGAGCCTCGACTACTATAAAAATACATTGGGAAAGGATTGGTGAGAATGAAGGCAGATATCAAGGAATTGCAGGAAAAGCTGGGCTACAGCTTCAATGATGAAAGCTTGCTTATCCGTGCTCTTTCACATTCTTCCTACGTCAATGAAAACCACTCCGCAGGCGATTCTAACGAAAGACTTGAATTTCTCGGCGACTCGGTTCTCGGTTTTATCACCGCGGAGAATTTCTACAATAACTATAAAAAGCTTCCCGAAGGTGAGCTGACAAAGCTCCGTGCCGCAACGGTTTGCGAAAAGTCGCTTGCAGGCTTTGCTCAACAGATTGACCTCGGAAGCTATCTTCTTCTCGGCAAGGGCGAAAACCTTACGGGAGGAAGAAACCGACCGTCAATTCAGGCAGATGCGTTTGAAGCAATCATCGCGGCAATTTACCTTGACGGCGGTATGGATAGCGCAAGACCGTTCGTGCTTAAATATATTGATGAGGCAATCCGTCAGCATCAGTCGTTCAAGGACTACAAGACGATGCTTCAGGAGGTTGTTCAGCGTAATCCGGGCGAGCTCGTCGAATATGTGCTCGTCGGTGAGTCAGGCCCCGACCACGATAAACGTTTTGCAGTTGAGGTTCATCTCAACTCGAACGTAATCGGCAAGGGTATCGGCAAAAGCAAGAAACGCGCCGAGCAGGAGGCTGCAAGGGAAGCCTTGGAGCTTATGGGACTGTGAAGCACGTAAACGTTGCCCTCTTTGTACCGCACGTCGGTTGCCCTAATCAATGCTCGTTCTGCAATCAGCGTGCAATCTCGGGCAAGAGGACACAGGTAACGCCCGATGACGTCGAAAAAGCTGTGCAGATTGCACTCGGCAATCCCGACAGCAAGGGCGGAGAAATCGCTTTCTTCGGCGGAAGCTTTACGGCAATCGAAAGAGAGACGATGATCGCGCTTCTCGACTCGGCTTATAAGTTTATAGCCGACGGCAGCTTCAGGGGTATACGCGTTTCCACCCGTCCCGATGCAATTGACGGGGAAATCTGCGGTATATTAAAACGCTACGGCGTTACGGCAGTTGAACTCGGAGCGCAGAGCCTTGATGATAATGTTCTCGCGCTCAACCGCAGAGGACATACGGCAAAGGACGTTGAGAAAGCAACCAATTTACTTAAATCTGCAGGCTTTGAAACAGGCTTACAGATGATGACGGGACTTTACGGCTCGGAGGATGCCGACAGCATCGAAACGGCAAGGAAGATTATAGCTCTTCGTCCCGATACCGTCAGGATTTATCCTACGGTTGTGCTCGAAAACACTCATCTTTGCGAGCTTTATAAAAGCGGGAAGTACACTCCGCAGACGGTTGAAGGTGCCGCAGCCCTTTGCGCAACGCTTCTTGAAATGTTCAGCGAAGCAGGGATAAAGGTCATCCGCACGGGACTTCATTCGGGCGGAGACGTTGAGGGCGAGTTTGTCGCGGGTGCATATCATCCCGCATTCAAGGAAATCTGTGAAAGTAAGATTTACCTGAGAAAAGCACTCGAATTTATAAAAGCAAACAACATTCCGCAGGGCAGAATTGAAATCTGCGTCAGCCCGAAGGCGGTTTCACCGATGACGGGGCAGAAAAAAGCAAATATCCTTGCTCTTAAGGAGCTCGGATACGAAGCAAAAATCACAGCGGATGAACAGGTAGAAAAGTACAAACTTTACATATTAAGGAATGAAAGATTATGAGATTAAAAGCACTCGAAATGCAGGGCTTCAAATCCTTCCCTGACAAAACGGTTTTTAATTTTAATCACGGAATGACGGCTGTTGTCGGTCCTAACGGCTCGGGTAAGAGTAACATTGCCGATGCCGTTCGTTGGGTTCTCGGTGAGCAGTCAACCAAAAATCTTCGCGGCTCGAAGATGGAGGACGTTATTTTCGGCGGCACAAAAATCCGTAAGGCTCTCGGTTTTGCGGAGGTTACGCTCAAGCTTGATAACTCCGACCGCACTCTCAACAACTGCGACAAGGATGAGGTTGCCGTAACCCGCCGTTACTACCGCTCGGGCGAAAGTGATTATATGCTCAACGGTGCGGTTGTCCGTCTTCGTGATATTCACGAGCTGTTTATGGATACGGGTCTCGGCCGTGACGGTTATTCTCTCGTCAGCCAAGGCAGAATCGCCGACCTTATTTCTTCAAAATCGGGTCAGCGCCGTGAAATGCTCGAGGAGGCGGCAGGAATTTCTCATTTCCGTTACCGCCGTAACGATGCCAACAGAAAGCTTACACAGGCGGAGGAAAATCTTGTCCGCTTGCGTGACATTCTTGCAGAGCTTGAAAGCCGTGTCGGTCCCTTGAAAATTCAGAGCGAAAAGGCGCAGAAATTCCTCGTCCTTGCCGCCGAGAAAAAGGAGCTCGAAATCGGTCTCTGGCTTCACACAATCGAAACGTCAAAAACAAAGCTCCGCGAGCAGGAGGACAAGCTCTCTATCGCACAGGCACAGTATGACGGAATTGAAGCCGCTCTCAACGTCATTGAGCAGGAGACGGAAGAGATCTTCACAAAAAGTCAGGAGATTACCGTCCGTATTGACAATCTTCGCCAGAACGCTACCTCTTACGAGGAGCAGGCGGTGCATATCGACGGTGAAATTTCTGTTGAGAAAAATACAATCCTTCACAACAATCAGACAATCGAGCGTATCCGCCGTGATATGAGCGATGCTGCTGACAGCGAAAAGGGTCTCGGCGAAGAGATTGCCGAGGCTAAAAAGGAAATCGACGGCTTGCTCGAAGAAATAGCGTCAAAGAAACGTGAGCTTGACCTTGCGGCAACGGATATTGCACAGGCAAAGACGGAAAACAGCGAGTTTTCAGATAAAATTGCCGACCTTTCACAGAAGATTACAGCAATCACAACGCAGATTGCTGACAAGCGTATAGAAGAGACAACGGCTAATTCATCAATCGAAGAGATTATGGGCCGTGTCAGCAACATTGACGGCGTTCTTTCAACAAGAAACGGTTACATCACCGAGCTTGAGGGCAAGCGTGACGAGTGTCAGGCAGAGCTTGACAAGATGAACGAAGAAGCGACAACCATTATGAATGCCGTTTCGGGCTACAGCCTGCGTGTTCAGTCGCGTGAGGAAAAGGCTGAAAAGCTCAAGGGAGAAATTGATGCACGCGGTCTTGATATCCTGCAGAAAAAGGATAAAATTCGTATTCTTGACGATATGGAAAAGAATATGGAGGGCTATTCGGGCGCGGTTAAGTCCATTGTCCGTGAGGCAAAGGGCGGCCTTCTGCGCGGTATTCACGGTCCGCTTTCACAGCTTATCAACGTAAGCGACAGATATGCCGTTGCGGTTGAAACCGCACTCGGCGCGGCAATTCAGAATATTGTTACCGACAGTGAAAATGACGCAAAGCGCGCTATTAATTTCCTTAAAGAGAAGAAGGGCGGCCGCGCAACATTCCTTCCGCTGACATCGGTCAAATCAAAGCCGTTCACGGAAAAAGGTCTTGATGATTGCTACGGCTTTATTGATATGGCGGACGAGCTTCTTGAATATGAGGCACAGTATGCGGAGATTATCCGCTCGCTTCTCGGCAGAACAGCCGTTGCAGAGGATCTTGACAGCGCAATCGCAATCGCAAAGAAATATGACTACCGCTTCAAAATCGTTACCCTTGACGGACAGGTTGTCAATGCGGGCGGCTCAATGACGGGCGGTTCACGCGGACACAATGCAGGTATCCTCAGCCGCGGTAACGAGATGGATAAGCTTAAGGCACAGGTTCAGGAGCTTACCGCACAGCAGCAGATAAGTCAGGAAGAATATAAAAAATTAAGCGAGGAGCTTTCGCTCATCAAGGCTGACCTTGATGCTTCGCAGGCTGACCTCAAGCGCACGCAGGAGGACGTTATCCGTAAGGAAAGTGAGCTTTCGCTCATCGAGGGTAAGCTTGATACCGCGAATGCCGCACTTGAAGACCTCCGCCGTGAAAAGCATAACGCAAGCCTTCGTATATCCGACCTTGAAGAGCTGAAATCCAAGGCTCAGGCGGAAATTGACGAGCTTAACAAGGAGATGGGCGGTCTTCAGGCTGACCTTGACGTTGTAACTCACGGCAGAGAACAGCTCGAAGAAAAGCGCGAAAATCTCGCACAGCTTGAAGCAAAAATCAACCTTGAAATTCTTGCTTTTGAAAAGGATATTCAGGCTCGCCGTGAGGCTGTTGATTTACTCCACCGCCGTATGGCAAGCCACGAGGGTAAGCTTGACGACCTTAACGGTGAAATCGCGGTTATCGAAAGCGCAAATAAAGAAATTGAAAATAAGATTATTGAGCTTGAAAAGAAAGCCGCAGAGCTTCGTTCAATGGGCGCACAGTCCAAGGGCGATGTTGAAGCTCTTGTAAAAGAGAGAACGGAATGTGACGCAAGAAGTGCACAGCTTCGTTCGGAAGAAAGAACAAAAATGGACGAGCGCGAAAAAATCAGCGGCGAGCTTGCGCGTCTTGAAGAGCGTAAGGAAACGATGAATAAACAGCTCGAGGATGCAATTAACAAGCTCTTTGACGAATATCAGCTCACTAAATCCGAAGCAGAGGCAATGAATATTGTCATTGACGATTATCAGAAGGCTCACCGCACTTTGCAGGAGGTCAAGGGCAAAATCCGCGCACTCGGCAGTGTCAACGTCGGTGCTATCGAGGAATATGCCGAGGTTTCCGAGCGTTACGCGTTTATGAAGGAACAGCTTGACGATATCGAGCGTTCACGCGAGGAGCTCACGCGTCTTATCGGCGACCTTACGGGTAAAATGGCGGAGCAGTTCAAGGAGCAGTTTGTGCGTATCAACAGCTACTTCGGCGAAACGTTTGTCGAGCTCTTCGGCGGCGGTAAGGCAGAGCTTATTCTTGAAAACCTCAACGATGTGCTCGAATGCAACATCGAAATCAAGGTACAGCCCCCGGGCAAGAACGTGCAGAACATCGACCTTCTTTCGGGCGGCGAAAAGGGACTTGCGGCTATTGCACTTCTCTTCTCAATCCTCAAGGTTTCTCCGTCGCCGTTCTGTATCTTTGACGAGGTTGAGGCGGCGCTTGACGACGTCAATGTTACGCGTTACGCACAGTATGTCCGACGTATGACACAGAACACTCAGTTCATTCTCATCACTCACAGACGAGGAACAATGGAAGAGGCCGACGTGCTTTACGGCATCACGATGCAGGAGGAAGGCGTTTCAAAAATGCTCGAGCTCCAGACTGCAGAAATGGCAAAAAAGCTTGGTATTACCTGATATAGTATTAAACACTCTGGAACAAAAGTTTCAGAGTGTTTTTTTGTGCAAAAAATCAAGAAAATTCGCAATTAACTCTTGATACTTGCTTCATTTTCTGCGATAATATAATATGTATATTTATAGGCAGACTTAACCTGCGTTTAAGGAGTATCATCTATGACAGATTACGAAAAGCTTGCGGAGTTATTGTATCCCGAAATTACAAAAACTCCCGAGGATTATGAAAAAATATATCCCGAGCGAGGCTTATCGGAGGGCGCACGTGTTTCCCGTTTTGCACCCAGCCCGACAGGCTTCCTCCACCTCGGCGGTCTTTTTGCGGCTATGATTGCGCGCCTTAATACGAGAACAACCGACGACGGCGTGTTCTTCCTTCGCATTGAGGATACGGACAAAAAGCGTGAGATTGAGGACGGCGTTTCCGCAATTATCACGGGTCTTACCGATTTCGGTATGCAGCCCGACGAGGGTGTTATGGGCTTTAACGAGGAAAGCGGCAGCTACGGCCCGTATCAGCAGAGCCACAGAAAAGAGATTTATCAGACTATCTCAAAGTCGCTTGTAAAGCAGGGTCTTGCTTACCCGTGCTTCTGCTCCGAGGATGAGCTGACAGCTCTTCGTGCCGAGCAGGAAAAGGCAGGCACTCTCATTCAGGGCTACTTCGGCGAATGGGCAAAGTGCCGTGAACTTACTTTTGAACAGCAGAAGGCTAATATCGAGGCCGGTATGCCGTTTACACTCCGCCTTCGCTCACCCGGCAATCCCGACAACAGAATAAAGTTTGAAGACCTTATCAAGGGCAAGATTGAAATGCCCGAGAATATTCAGGACGTTGTTCTTCTTAAAACTGACGGTATTCCTACATACCACTTTGCACACGCGGTTGACGACCACTTTATGAGAACAACTCACGTTGTTCGCGGTGATGAATGGATTTCTTCCGTACCGCTTCATATCCAGCTTTTTAAGGCTTGCGGATACAGAGTGCCGAAGTTTGCTCACATTTCTCCGATTATGAAGGAGGATAACGGCGGTAAGCGTAAGCTTTCAAAGAGAAAGGATCCCGAGGCTTCCGTTTCGTTCTATACCGAGAGCGGCTATCCGAAGGAGAGCGTTATCGAGTACCTTCTCACAATTGCTAACTCAAACTTTGAGGATTGGAGAAAGACCAACAAGGATGCTCCGCAGTCGGCTTTCCCGTTCAATCTTAAAAAGATGAGCGGCAGCGGTGCGCTGTTTGACCTTGTCAAGCTCAATGACGTCAGCAAAAACGTTATTTCTCTTATGACGGCTGACGAGGTTTACGAAAAGTCACTCAAGTGGGCAAAGGCTTACGATGAGGAGCTTTACAACCTTATGTACGCTGACGAGGAGTTTGCAAAGGGCATCCTCTCAATCGACAGAGGAACCGCAAAGCCTCGTAAGGATATTGCAAAATGGGACGAAATCAAGGATTACGTTTCTTATTTCTATAATTCGATTTACACTCCCGACCACACTCTTCCCGAAAACATTTCAAAGGAAGATGCGGCGGCAATTCTCGAGGCTTACCTCAAGGTGTTCGATGCAAACGATGATAAGGACACCTGGTTCAATAAGATAAAGGAGCTTTGCGAGCCTCTCGGCTTCACTCCGAACGTTAAGGAATACAAGAAAAATCCCGAGGCATTCAAGGGTCACGTCGGCGACGTTTCAACGGTTATCCGCGTTGCAATAACATCGCGCCGTAACACTCCCGACCTTCATTCAATCATTGCTCTTCTCGGCAACGATGAGATTAAGGCGAGACTTGAAAGCACACTCAACGAATATAAATAAGGGGGAAGAAAAATGGAAGAAGAAATCAAGGTTTCCAATTTTATTCACGACTTTATAGATGAAGACCTGGAGAACGGCGTCAACACCCGCGTTCAGACACGTTTTCCGCCCGAGCCGAACGGCTATCTCCACATCGGCCACGCAAAGGCTCTTTGCATCGACTTCAGCACTGCAGAAAAGTATAACGGTATCTGCAACCTCCGTTTTGACGATACTAACCCGTCACGTGAGGATGTTGAATACATTGAGGCTATCAAAGAGGACATTCAGTGGCTAGGCTTCAAGTGGGAGAACATTTACTACGCTTCGGGCTATTTTGATTTTGTTTACGAGTGCGCATTAAAGCTCATTCAGGACGGCAAGGCTTATGTTGATGACCTCTCCGCTGACGAAATCCGCGAATACAGAGGAACACTCACCGAGCCGGGTAAGGAAAGCCCATACAGAAACCGCTCCGTTGAGGAGAATATGGATCTCTTCAAGCGTATGACAGACGGCGAATTCGGCAACGGCGAAAAGGTGCTTCGCGCAAAGATTGATATGTCTTCGCCGAATCTCAATATGCGCGACCCCGTTATTTACAGAATTTCTCACGTTTCACATCATCAGACGGGTGACAAGTGGTGCGTTTATCCGATGTATGACTTTGCTCATCCTCTTTCTGATGCAAGAGAGAGAGTAACATATTCTCTCTGCTCACTCGAGTTCGAAAACCACCGTCCGCTTTATAATTGGTTTATTGAGCAGATTGGCTTTGACGAGCCGCCGCGACAGATTGAGTTTGCCCGTCTTAACATCAACTACTGCGTAACAAGTAAGCGTAAGCTTCTTGAAATGGTCAACAAGGGTATAGTTGCAGGCTGGGATGACCCGAGAATGATTACACTCTGCGGTATGCGCCGCCGCGGCTATCCTGCGGCTGCCGTTCGTGATTTTATAAACAGAATCGGCGTTTCAAAGGCTGACAGCACAGTTGACTACGGTCTTATCGAGGCTTGTGTAAGAGATAATCTTAACCTCAATGCACCGCGCGCAATGGCTGTTCTCAAGCCGCTTAAGGTTATTATCGACAACTATCCCGAGGGACAGACAGAGGAATTTGAGGTTGAGCTTCATCCCGATCATCCCGAAATGGGCACAAGAAAGGTTACCTTCTCGCGTGAGCTTTACGTTGAGCAGGATGACTTTATGGCAGAGCCTGTCAAAAAGTATTTCCGTCTCTTCCCCGGTAATGAGGTACGCTTCAAGAGTGCATATTTTGTAAAATGTAACTCTTATGAAACTGATGAGGACGGCAACGTTACCTGTCTGCACTGCACCTACGACCCCGAGAGCCGTGGCGGTAATTCACCTGACGGCAGAAAGGTCAAGGGCACAATTCATTGGGTTAATGCTAACGATTGCATCAAGTGCGAGGCTCGTCTTTATGACAGACTCTTCAGCGCAGAGGAGCCGGGCAAGGAGCACGACTACGAGGAAGACCTCAACCCCAATTCACTTACGGTTGTTGACGATTGCCTTCTTGAAGGCGGCTTCGGCAACGTCAAGGCGGGCGATGTGTTCCAGTTTATGCGTAACGGTTATTTCTGCGTGGATAAGGACAGCACGGATGACAAGCTTGTGTTCAACCGCACTGTTGCCCTCAATTCATCGTGGGGTAAATAAGTGTTACTGAAAACCTCTTATTTAAAGGAGTTTTGATATGAAAATTCTTAACAGAATTGTTACCTTTATTTTGGCGGCGGCAGTTTTTCCGAGTATAATTACAAGAGTGCTTCTGAGAGCTATCGTTTCCGTTGCGAAGGACTCTACCGCGTATACGCTTCTTTCGGGATTTATGGAAAACACCATTGATAACGGTCTTGAAATCACTGTCAGCATAAAGGATCTTTTTGGTTATATCCGTGACGGCTCGTTCTCTTTTGAGGGAATTAATATCAACTTTGATAAGCTGCCCGCAGAAATGCTTGCAACAAAAAATTGGCTTATCGCAACGGCTGTTCTGCTCGCGCTCGCGCTTCTTATCGCACTTACGATAATGGGCTGTGCCCTTTTTGCACAGGCACATAAGACGGTTATGGGCTTAGGTGTCGGCGGTGCGGCATGCTGCTTCGGTGCGATATCCTGTTTTGCAAAATTTGCGGCTCCCTTCGTTGCGGGTGATATTGATATCGGTGCTTTCCTCGGCGAAACACTTCTCGGGGATAACAAGATCGTCTCTTCGATAGGCTCGATGTTTATGTCAGGTGCAGTCGACGTTGACGTGCTTCAGCTCGGCAATGCGGCAATAACAATGGCAATCCTCTTTATTGCAGTTGTTCTCTGGACTTTTGCATATTTTATCACCTTGCCGTCAGAGGCAAAGCCGAAGAAGGAAAAGAAAGCAAAATAAAAGCATAACAAAAAGCGACTCGAAACCGAGTCGCTTTTTTTTTGCATATTGCTTAATATCAATAATTCTCTTTTCTTACCTCGAAGTAACTCTGCGGATGCTTACATACGGGGCAAAGCTCGGGAGCCTTCTTGCCCATAACGAGGTGACCGCAGTTGCGGCATTCCCACATTGTCTCTTCTGCCTTCTCAAAAACAGCCTTCATCTCAACGTTGTTAAGGAGTGCGCGGTAACGCTCCTCGTGAGTCTTTTCAATAGCGGCAACTGCTCTGAACTGTGCAGCAAGCTCTGTAAAGCCTTCCTCATCAGCGTCCTTTGCAAAGCGGTCATACATATCTGTCCACTCGTAGTTTTCGCCTGCAGCAGCGGCTGCAAGATTTTCGGCAGTGTTGCCGAGCTCACCGAGAGCCTTGAACCAGAGCTTTGCGTGCTCCTTTTCGTTGTTAGCTGTCTGCTCAAAGATAGCAGCGATCTGCTGGTAGCCTTCCTTCTTTGCTACGCTTGCAAAGTATGTGTACTTATTTCTTGCCTGCGATTCGCCTGCGAAAGCTTCCATAAGATTTTTTTCAGTTTTTGTGCCCTTGTACATAATTAATTCTCCTTTTCGATTTTATTTAAAGCGGAAATCTTAACGAGATTTCACCGCTTGTAAGCGTTATTTTTTCTCCGCTTTCCTCTACTACAAGACCTCCCGTGCTGTCAATGTCAACAGCGGTTGCGGAGTGGGGGATATTATCTTTAAAATAGATAATGTCTTTGCCGAGAACGTTTGATTTTGCTTTGTATTCGTCAAGATAATTGCACGGTTTTTCTTTAATAAGCTCACGGATATTATTGACGATTTCTGCGGTTAAAATACTGCGGTCAATGTTTTTGTTCAGCGCGCCTGCGATTCCTTTGATTTCCTCGGGAAAATCTGCGGTGCTGATATTGATGCCCACACCGATAATCAGCCGTGAAATTCTGCCGTTTTCGGTAACTGCTTGTACGAGGATACCGCAGACCTTTTTGTTATCAATATAAATATCGTTGACCCACTTGATTTTTGGCTGAAGGTCGGTGAGCTTTTCAATCGCACGCGTAACAGCAACCGATACCGCACAGGTTACACCCGTAAAGCTGAAATCAGGCTTGTCCGTGTTGACGGTGAGTGAAAAATAAAGTCCGCTGTCAGCAGGGGAAAAGAAGCTTTTACCCTGTCTGCCTCGTCCGTTTGTCTGCGAATTTGCGACAACGAGATATGCTTTACCGTCTTCACAAAGCTTTTTTGCAACATCATTGGTTGAGCCAACGGTATCAAAAACAAGCACCTCGGCGGTTTTATCTTTAAGCTTTGCGGTTATTTTTTCGCGGTCAAGCATTTTTTCACCCTGATAGTTATCTTATTAGCAATATATTACCACAAACTTATTTACCATACAAGCACGAGATTGTAAATTTTTGAATAAAATATATTATATTCTTTCGGGAGGATCAGATGATGACGGCTGACTGCTTTTATTACGGGACTTATACACCAAAGGGATATCTTTCTCTGGCGACAAAGACTTGTTTTTCGTCGGGGAAAAACTATGCGGTGAAGGAATACCGCCCGTCAGTTAAGCAGAAGCTTTTTGATGAAATAAAAAAAGAGCTCAGATGCAGAGAATACGATTTTACGGACTTCCGTACCGATTGCGGAAGTGGCGGAATTTACAGTAAACGTGCGGATTTTCGCATAATCGACGGTACATATTGCGATTTTGATAAAAATGTGTTCGAGGAAATATGCTTTGACGATTTTGACGGGTCAGATGAGCTTATTGAAAAACGTAAAGCGGCTGTTCAGCGCGCGGTGCGTTTTCTTGCCGCCTGCAAGTGCATCAATAACGATATGTCACGTCTTGATGTGCCCGGTATTGACATTGCAAAAATCAACCGCTACTCGTCACGGCTGTGGTCGCAGACGGGAGGAAAGCTGAAGGGAAATGTAGGTACGGAGCACAAGCGTTTTATCACCTGCATCACCTCGGACGGTATTGAAGTCAACACTCGGGCTTTTGATGCTTGCGAGAGAGTGACGGTGATTTCCGACAGAACGGGCGCGTGCGCAAGACTTGTGACGGACAGAGTGCGGCGCTACGCTCTGAGTGCGGGTTATGATGTGATTTCCTGTCTTTGTCCTATGAACGTTGAAGGCGGAGCGGAGCATATTATTATCCCGGATTTGCATTACGGGATTTTTGTCAATAAATACTATCACAAAGCCGACATTCAGCCGTGCCGAAAAACCTTTGCCGGTAGATTTATGGTTGACGGTGCGGAGAATAAAAATCGGATGGATTTCAGCTTTAAGGCGTATAAACGGCTGATGCAGGAGGTGTTTTCTTCATTGGAAACGGTTGAATACTGCGACAGCGAGCTTGATAAAATTCCGATAAAGCAAAATAAGGGCGAAATGACAGGAAAAGTTTTACAAAAACTGTTTTTAACTTGAAAAATCCGAATATAGATAATATAATAAAACTAACGGATATTCCGTAAAAAGGAGGAAGAAAAATGAAAAAGTTTTTATCTGTTATTCTGGCTCTTGTAATTTGTGTCAGCGTAATGCCGTTTGCCTTTGCCGCTTCTGTCAGAGGTGACGCCAACCTTGACGGCAGTGTCAATTCTGTTGATGCGCTTCTCATTCTGCGCTATGCTGTCGGACTTGAGGATGAGGTTTTCAACGAGTATACCTACGACGTCAACGGTGACTATGCAATCAATTCAACAGACGCTCTGCGTATTCTTATGATTGCTGTCGAAAACGATAACCCGCTGACCTACGGAAAGAAGGAGTTGCTCAAGTTCTATTCGGATGCGATGACAACGTCCTGTCTTGAAACCTCGGAGATTACATACACTTCAGAATACACGTCACGTCTTGTAAACGATTATGACGAGGCAGATTACGTTGATTTTTACGAGCCGTTCAATGATGTGGCATATTTTGAAAACGGTTATAATGAAGAATACGATATGGTTGCATTTGATTACTGTCCGTATCCGTGGATTGAGGAAGCGGCGGTTGCTGATGCGAAAATTGAGCTTGTTGACGGCAAATACCGCGTAACTATTACTCTTGTTGCAGAGGGCGCAACCTATGACGAGCCGATGCCGTATTACAATGTTACTTATGCCGCAAACTATACTGACTGCACATTCAGCGGTCTTGAGGATTATTTCGTTACGGATTCTTCTGCATATTACGCAGGAACAACGTTAAACGCAATTATCAATGCTGACGGTTATCTCGAGTATCTTGAAATTGATATGCCGTTTGAGATTGATATGGACCTTGAGCATTATGAGGCGGATTGGTATCTCAGCGCAACCGAAAAGGGTAAGATTATAGATTCATATACATTTGAATTTTAAAAACAAACGGAGTGCCTCGGCACTCCGTTAATTCATTTATTCATCAAATTTAAATGACCCTGCAAGAAGGGTGACTTCGTCTTTTCCGACAGTGAGCAGACCTCCGTCTGTTGTCGCTGTCTTTTTTGTTTCCTCGTCCGTCCACACGGCGCAGGCACCCTTGACGATGCTCGTTACAAAGGGGATGTGACCTGCCATAATTGCAAGCTCGCCTTCAGTTCCTCTGACGTCGAGCTTGACGATTTCTCCGCTGAACTTATTGCCGTCGGGAGAAGCGACTGTAAGCTTAAAAGTATTCATATCTTATGCCTTCTTTGCTCTTTCTACTGCCTCGTCAATTGTGCCGACGAAGAGGAATGCGCTTTCGGGAAGGTCGTCGTGCTTACCCTCGATAATTTCCTTAAAGCCGCGGATTGTTTCGCTGATAGGAACATATTTTCCCTCAAAGCCCGTGAACTTTTCGGAAACGTCAAACGGCTGGGAAAGGAAACGCTGAATTTTTCTTGCGCGCTGAACGAGGAGCTTATCTTCATCTGAAAGCTCATCCATACCCATAATCGCGATGATATCCATAAGCTCGTTGTAACGCTGAAGAATACGCTGAACCTCTTTTGCAACCTCGTAGTGCTCCTTGCCGACGATTTCGGGGGAGAGAATACGGCTGGAGGATTCAAGTGGATCAACAGCAGGGTAAATACCCTGTGAAGCAATGCTTCTTGCAAGAACGGTTGTTGCGTCAAGGTGAGCGAAGGTTGTTGCGGGAGCAGGGTCGGTAAGGTCATCGGCAGGCACGTAAACCGCCTGGATAGATGTGATTGAACCCTTTTTAGTGGATGTAATACGCTCCTGCAAAGCACCCATTTCCGTAGCAAGTGTCGGCTGATAACCAACGGCTGACGGCATACGGCCGAGAAGCGCGGAAACCTCACTGCCTGCCTGAGTGAATCGGAAGATGTTATCAATAAAGAGAAGCACGTCCTGACCTTCCGTATCGCGGAAGTATTCAGCCATTGTAAGACCTGAAAGACCGACTCTCATTCTTGCTCCGGGAGGTTCATTCATCTGACCGTAAACAAGGGCTGTGTTGTTAAGAACGCCCGACTGCTTCATTTCGTTGTAAAGGTCGTTGCCCTCTCTTGTACGCTCGCCGACGCCCGTGAAAACGGAAATGCCGCCGTGCTGCTTTGCGATGTTGTTGATAAGCTCCATAATAAGAACGGTTTTACCAACACCCGCACCGCCGAAAAGACCGATTTTACCGCCCTTTGAATAGGGGCAGATAAGGTCGATAACCTTGATACCTGTTTCAAAAATCTCTGCGCTTGTGGCAAGCTCATCATATTCGGGCGCGTTGCGGTGAATGTTCCAGCGCTCCTGAGTTTCGGGTGTGGGCTGATTGTCAACCGCATCACCGAGAACGTTGAAGATTCTGCCGAGTGTTTCGCGTCCGACAGGAACGCTGATGGGAGCACCCGTGTCCGTAACGTCAACACCGCGCTGAAGACCGTCGGTTGATGACATTGCGATGCATCTTGCCGTGTTGTTACCGATGTGCTGTGCAACCTCAACGGTCAGCTTTCTTTCACCCACGGGAACGGTCAATGCGTTGTGGATTGCGGGAAGCTCGCCTTCGTTGAATTTAACGTCAACAACGGGTCCCATAACCTGAGTTACTTTACCTGTATTTGAAATAGCCATTTGTTTCACCTCATACCTGTCAGTCGCCGCTGCCGGCAACTATTTCTGTAATCTCCTGCGTGATTGCGCCCTGACGTGCGCGGTTGTATTCAAGCTGGAGGTCACTTATCATCTGCTGTGCGTTCTTTCCTGCGGAATCCATTGCCATTCGTCTTGCGGCAACCTCGCTCGCAAAGCTTTCACGCACACAGACCGTTATCATTCCTGCAACATATTCCCTTGCAACGTTATTGAGTACCGTCAGATTGTCAGGCTCAAAAACAATTCCTGCCGTGTCGGGATTTTCGCTCTTTTCGAAGGGGAGAATCCACTTGATAAAAGCCTCCTGAGACATAACGGAGTTGTATTTTGTTGCGATGATGCCGAGTCTGTCGAACTTGCCTTCGGCAAACTCCTCGCAGAGTTCCGTCGCAAGGCTCAATGCGTCATCAAAGGAATAGTGCTCGGACGAATTTATTTCTTTACCGTACCTTTCGCAGGCACGCTTACCTATCGGGATAAATTCCGCATCGGGAAAGGTTGATGCAAGGCGGAACACGTTCGCGTTATATCCGCCTGCAAGTCCGCGGTCACCTGCAATAACAACAATTTTTGTTCTGCCTGTGTCACGCACCTGCATATATGGGCTTTTGAGGCTCTCGCGGTCGGCAGCAAGGACAGCTATTGTGTCCTCAAGCGCCTTGCAGTAGTCTCTGCCCTTTTGCATCGCATCGTTGGCGCGACGGATTTTAGAGGATGCCACAAGTCCCATTGCCTTTGTAAGCTGCATTGTGGATGTGACGCTCTTTATCCGCACGCGTAAGGTTTTAGTGTTTCCTGACATAATGCTTTACACCTGCATTTCAGCAAGAATTGATTTGAGTGCCTCTTCGTCTTCCTTTTCATAGAAGCCTGCTTCGATTCGCGCAAGCCACTCGCCGTGCTCGTTTTCGAGCTTTGCAAAAAGTCTTGCCTCGTATTCGTGAACATCCTTAACGGCAACGCTGTCGAGGAAGCCCTTTGTAACGGCATAAACTATTGCAACCTGACATCCGACACGGACAGGTGCGTTTCTGCCCTGCTTGAGTACTTCAACAATTCTTTCACCGAGTGCAAGACGAGCCTTTGTGTCTGCATCAAGGTCACTGCCGAACTGTGCAAAGGACTGAAGCTCACGGTACTGTGAATAGAGAAGCTTGAGCTCACCTGAAACCTTTTTCATAGCCTTGAGCTGTGCCGAACCGCCGACACGGCTGACGGAAATACCGGGGTTGATAGCGGGCATAATTCCCGAGTGGAAAAGCTCGGTTTCAAGGAAAATCTGTCCGTCTGTGATGGATATAACGTTTGTCGGAATATATGCTGAAACGTCGCCTGCCTGCGTTTCGATAATCGGCAATGCTGTAATTGAGCCTCCGCCGTATTCGGGTGCAACGCAAGCCGCACGTTCGAGAAGTCTTGAGTGAAGATAGAAAACGTCGCCGGGGTAAGCCTCACGTCCGGGAGGACGGCGGATAAGAAGCGACAGTGCACGGTAAGCAACAGCGTGCTTGCTCAGGTCGTCGTAGATGATAAGAACGTCCTTGCCCTGCTCACGGAAGTATTCAGCCATTGCACAGCCGCTGTACGGTGCGATGTACTGAAGCGGTGCACTCTCTGATGCACTTGCACATACGATAATTGTGTTTTCCATTGCGCCGTTACGAAGAAGCTCACTTGCAAGCTGTGCAACGGAGGTGCTCTTCTGACCGATTGCAACGTAGATACAGATAACGCCCGTATCCTTCTGATTGATAATTGTATCAATTGCAATTTCGGTTTTACCCGTCTGTCTGTCACCGATGATAAGCTCACGCTGACCGCGGCCGATGGGAATCATACTGTCGATAGCCTTGATACCTGTCTGTAACGGCACGTTGACGCTTTCACGCTCAATAATACCCGGTGCCTCGGATTCAAGGGGACGGGTACCGCTGTAATCAACAGGGCCTTTGCCGTCGATAGGCTCGCCGAGAGCGTTGACAACTCTGCCGAGGAGCTTTTCGCCGACGGGAACGGAAAGAACCTTGCCTGTTCTGTGAACGGATGTGCCCTCACAGATATCGTTTTTGTCGGAAAGAACTGCGACGGAAACCGTCTCCTCTTCAAGATTCTGTGCAACACCGAAGCTGCCGCCGTCAAATTCAAGCAGCTCGTTTGCCATACAGTTGCGAAGACCGTAAACACGTGCAATGCCGTCACCGACAAGGATAACCTTGCCCGTCTCGGTCATATCAATCTTCGCATTGTAATTCTTTATCTGATTTTTGATTATATTGCTGATTTCTTCGGGTCTGTTCATCCGATAATCACATCCTTAACCTGACTGAGACGGTGTTTAACAGTGCCGTCAAAGGTCTTGCCCTCGACTTCAATTTTAACGCCGCCAATTAAAGATTCGTCAATTATATAAGTCGCATCAATGCTTTTACCCGTGAGCTTTTCAAGCTTCACGCAGATGCCTTTTTTCTGTTCATCGCTTAACTCGACGGCAGAGAAAATTTCGGCAACTGCTGTTTTTGAAAATACCATTGCAAGCTTGCGGTACTCTTCAATGCAAGCTTCAAGAATGCGTATATGCGAATTTTCGCAAAGTATTTTCAGAAACGAAGCTACGTTTTCGGGAATATGCGCACCGAATGCTTCATCAATAGCCTGTATTCTTTCTTCAAGCACGATTGCGGGCGAGGCGAGAAGGTCGATGTATTCGGGATTTTCCGCAATGACCGAGCCTACAAGCGAGAGGGCAGAATTATACTCCTCAACGCTGTCTTCCTCAACAGCAAGTGCGAACAATGCCACGGCATATTCACGTTCAGTCTGCGTCATTTTCGTCACCTATGCTTTCGATAAATGAATCAATGAAACGCTTGTGATCGTCTGCCGAAACCTCGCGCTCGAGCATTTTTTCGGTAAGAAGAGCGGAAACCTCAACGATTTCCTTTCTGATACCGTCTTCCGCCTTTTTGCGTTCAAGGATTGCATCGTTTTCTGCCTGACGCACGATTCCGTCTGCCTTCAGCTTTGCCTCGGCGAGGATTTCCTTTTCGCGGTCGTTGGCAATACCGACGGCAGTCTTGATGATTTTGTCTGACTCTTCCTTTGCACCTCTGAGCTTTTCTTCGTATGCCTTTTGGTCAGAAACAGCCTTATCCTTTGCGGCGGCCGCATCATCGTAGTCCTTTTGGATAGTATTGCGCCTTGCGTCAAGCATCTTCATAACAGGCTTGTATAAAAACTTTTTAACCGCCAAAAACAGCAGAATAAGGTTTGCAAGAGATGCAAGCATCTGCCATATATTGACTGAAATAACGTCTAAAGTCTGCATAAATTTTCACTCCGATTTTGTGTGAAACAAGGATTAAAGAGCCTGGATAGTTTCAACAAGAATGTCAACAAGAAGGTTGGGAGCAACAAAGATAAGAAGGATTGCGATAACAAGAGCGTAAAGACCTGTTGTTTCAGCAACAGCACAACCCATAAGCATTGTTGTTGTAACCGAGCCCTTGCTTTCAGGCTGACGGCCGATAGCCTCACAAGCGCTTGCAACTGCATTACCTTCACCGATACCGGGGCCGATACCTGCAATCATAGCCATACCTGCGCCGAGAGCACAGCAACCTAAAATAATACCAATAGCGAGTTCCATAATTTTTCCTCCGTTTAAAAAGTTTTGTTTATTCGTCACGCTTTTGCGTGTTTTTTCTGTTTCTTTTTCTCTTTGCGTTTCATATATTCCTCAATCGGGAATCCGCCCGAAACGTAGAGCATTGTCAGCATTGCAAAAATGAATGCCTGCAGACAGCCGCTGAAAATATCAAAGTAGACCGAAAGCACGGCAGGGATACCGACTCTGAAAAGCGGAATATCCGCAAGGAAACCGGGCAGCCAACCGAGCACCATTGAGGAGAGTCCCGCAAGCGCCGAGCCGAGAAGCACGGAAATAACCGAGCCCGAAAGCACGTTGCCGTAATGACGGAAAGCCATTGAAAGCGGTGTTGCAACCTCGCTGATGATATTCAGCGGTGCAAGGAAGGGGACAGGGTCGCCGAAAGACTTAAGATAATGAAGCGGACCGCATTTCATTTTATAATAGGTTATAAGAATGAAAACGAGAATTGCCCAGCCGCCGACGATGTTGATATCCGATGTCGGGGGATACAGTCCGAAGAGCGTCAGCAGACTTGAAACACCCGAAAGGGCGAGCATTGCAATGATGAACGGAATGAAGCCCTTGAAGTATTCACCCATATTTTCATTGACCATATTCGCAACCTTTTCGACGATGAATTCCGCAACGTGCTGTCTTTTAAGCTCTGCTTTTTCGCTCAGACCGTGTGTGATGAAAAGGCAGAAAAAGACAATGACGACAAATGCGATTGCAGAATTTATCTGCGATTCGGTGATGAGAAAATCCTGAAGCGGCATCGGAATGCTGAAGTAAACCAACGCACCCGTAATGTTGATACCCTCCGATGCAGGAGTTGTGACAACCTTTAAAACGATACCGAAAATAATCGGGATTATCATCATCGCAATATAAATTGCATCAACGATTTTAAATTTGAGGCTTTTTGTGTTCAATAAAATTCACCTCTTTTATTATTTGCCAAAAAATTATTTTTTCTCAAAAAGCGGACGTAATGCGATAGCAATACGCGGAAAGATGTACGGAATAACGACTGCGAGAAGATTGAAGCACGGTGCAACGTGGCCGACAACGGCGACGATGAAAAGCAGCAGAGTACGAAGCATCTGCGAAACCTTCATCGTGCTTTTTGCATCCTTCTCGTCCTTACCGAGAGCAGACTGAACAGAAAGTCCCATAAGGAAGAAGTTGCCGACGGCGGCGAGACCGCCGAGAAGATTTCCCAGCAGAATGGTGTAATTCCATTTACCGATTATAAGAAAAACTGCCTGCATCAGCACGCTGAAAATGAGCGTGAAGGCGAGGATGTAAACAGTCTCCTTTATGATTGTTGAATCGACTTTTTTCATATTACAGTCAACCTTTGTTAAACAAATTCAAATTATATTATATCACAGTTTTTTACAACATCAAGCGATTTGCACGTGTTTTCGAAAAATTAATAATTTCACAATATTTTTAATTTGTAAAAAAACTGCAAGGATTTCATTTGCGAAATCCTTGCCGTCATCCTAAGTATCATTAATATGCTTCGAACATATCCGCGAGCCTGCGGACACTGTTTTCAAGATTGCAGATGCCTTCAAAAATATTGTCTTCGGTATAATCGCCGAGGTAATTGTCAGCTTCAAGAGTGAAATATCCCTGATAGTCTATACATTTAAGAGCTTTGACAATCGGGTCAAAATCAATGCTCATTGAAAAAGGAATCTGATGCGAGTCGTGCCACCTGTCATTATCGTGAATGTGCAGAGCCTGCAAGCGGTTGCCGAGAGCCTTTATCATATTGACCGCACCCGAGCCCGAGCCGCGCATTTCTGCGTGGCCGATGTCGAGACACGCAACGAGGAAATCGTCATTCACAACGTCAATGTGTTTTACGAAATCCTCTGCCGTAGCGCAGGCGGCAAAGGAGCTCTCGTTCTTTTCGTCGTCCCAGTTCCACATATTCTCCGTTGCGATTTTTACTCCGCAATCCTTGGCGAAGGGTAGCAGTTCGGCGTACATTTCAGCGTTTTCTTCGGCTGACTTGTTGTTATCGGGATGAATAATACAAATCTGTCCGCCTGCCTCCGCGGTGCATTCGATTGCGCGCTTGCAGTAGGCACGGATTTCTGCACACGCTGTCGGAAACGGAGCGTGCGACTGGTTGCAGACAATGCCGTTATCAAGACCGATTTGCTTTAGCCTGCGTGCAAATGCGAGATAATTATCACCCGCGAGAGGGTGGCTGTTCGGAAGCAGAATTTTTTTGCCCCAATCGTATCTGCACATATCGAACATCGAAAAGTCCCAGGCGTCAAAGCCCGCCTTGGCAAGATATTCAATAGTTTTCTCTTCACCGATTTTCCTTGCCGCAGAGCAAATTTCGGTAGATGTTTTCATAAATTTACCACCTGTTCTCAACATACTCGCAGAAAGCGACAAGGTCTTTGATTTCGATTTTTGTTCCGTCATCGAGAGTGACGTCGCCGTTCCAGATGCCGTAAATCTGATGACAGTTCATTCTGCCGATAAGGAGATTGACGTCGCTGTGATTATCGAGGGTCGGCTTCATCGTCATATTGAATCTGCCGTCCTCGGAGATAAATTTCCATTCCTCCATAAAACGTCCCTTGGGGAATTTTTCAACGTCAACCGCACCGAATTTGTGTGCCTTTCCGTCATAGAAAATAGCGGTCTCGGTCGCGTTGCTCTCGTTGCCGATTGCCCACGTGATTTCAAAGCCGAGGCTGTGCTTTGTGCCGTCGGCATCGTAATGGAAGGTTGAACCGCAGCCCCAATACCATACCATTTTGTGAACGGTGTTTACACGTCCCCAGTCCATTGCGCAGAAAGCATTGTCCTTCGTCATCGTGTAAACATAGTCGCCGTATTTAAAGGTAACGTCGCAGGGCATACACATCTGCTTTGTGGTCATAAAATACTTTGTCTCGTCCTCATCAAAGGGGAGGACGGTTGTGATTGTTTCGGAATCGGGAAGGATATCCATACTGACGTTTACTTCGCAAAGCTTGCCCTTGTGCATCTTTTTGTACCAGAGCTTTCTCTCGGTCTCTCTTGTGTCAAAATCGAACTCAGCCTTGCCGATTTTATCCTTGTATCTGTTGGGTCTGTCGCCCTTTGCGGGCGGAACGTGCTTGTTAGCGCCGATGAAATACTGAATTGCATCAACGATAACCTCACCTGTGGAAAGGTCGGTGAGCTTTGCGCTGACGTAGCCACCGATGTTTATGTTTGCAAAGCTTACAAGAATCTGCATCTTGCCGTCGTCAATGGTGTAGAAATCCCATTCCTTGCGGCTCATTATACCCGTTTTAACATAGTCGCGGTTATATGTAAAATAGTTGTGTCTCGCCCAACCCTTTGCAAGAAGCTTGCCGTCGGGTGAGAGGAGAGGTGTTTCTTTTGTATATTCCGTCTGCTTTGACGGTCTTTTCCAGTCCTTAAAGGGTACATAGGTGCGCGGTAATTCGTTGCTCATTTTTATACCTCCGTTTTGAATTTAATTTCCATTTTCATTATAGCAAATAAAAATCCCGAATGGTATAGTTTTTTGAAAAAAATTAACCCTCGGATATTTCAAATATCCGAGGGTAAGTATTTATAATGAATTAATCATCGAAAGATGCTCGACATAAAGCGGCTTGACGTTATTAACAACTGTCATTCCGCCCTGAAGGGACATATGGTCGCCGTTGTATGTCGGCATAACGTTCCATATACCCTTTCTGACATTTTCTGCATCATAATCGGTGCTCGGGTCAGAGAGAGGAGCACGGGCTGAAAAGGTGTTGACAAGGCCGTCGTTCTCCAGCCATTCTTCGCCGACAACGTAGCCGCCGGGAGTTGTGCCTGTCAGCTTGCCGATTTCAGCACTGCTGGAGACGAAAAGACCCTCCATTTTATCTTCAATATGTATAAACTGAAATCCCCGTCCTTTTATGTTCACTTGCCTTATGCATACGCTCTATGATCTTTTTCTTCTCTTCCTCAATCGCCTTGCCGGAAAGATATGCGTCAAGCTCGGCATATGTTACGCCCATTTCCGTTTCATCGGTCTGTCCGTCAAAAAGTGCTGCGGATGGAGCTTTTTCTATAACGCATTTCGGAGCATCGAGATAGCGCAAAAATTCATATATTTCTGTAACGGTGAGATCTGCAACGGGATTAAAATCGTGAGCACCGTCGCCCCACTTGGTAAAGTAACCTACATAAGCTTCGCTTTTATTTCCTGTACCGGCAACCAGTCGGTTTTCCGCGGCAGCAACCGCATATAAGGTAAGCATACGAAGTCTCGGTGCTATATTGGAAAGTGCTGCCGCATTTAAAGTAGTAACGCCGTCAAGGGCTTTTAGTTCTGCTTCTTTTACGGGTGTCAGATCAACGGTACGGGTTTCGATATTATATTTTTCGGCAACCACCTTGGCATCGGCAGCATCTTCATCGTAGTTTCTTTTGGAAGTACACGGCAAGATAATACCCACCGTGTTCTCGCAAGCCGCTTTGCAGAGAATACCGACCAAAGCGGAATCCTTACCGCCACTATTGCCGTAAACTATTCCTTTTAAGCCGCTCTCACAGAGAACAGATTTTATAAAAGCAACTCTGTTTTCAAATTCAATCTTATAATTTCTCATTAAAAAGCCTCCTTTGTTACGGTACAGTTCACCAACCGGTTAATTGTGCATATTGTTAATGTGATTGTTTCTTTTATCTGAAGGTGTAACAAACATTAAGAAAAAACATACCAGCATTATAGCGGAACCAAAGCAAATGGAAAATGCACCAAAATATCTAATCAAAATACTGCCCATAATCGCACCGAATGCAAATGACAATACAATAGAGAAAGAAATAAATGTACTGTGCTTATACTCATGATTATTTACGAGACC
>JAFQJH010000026.1 GCA_017415025.1 Clostridia bacterium | reverse complement strand
TGCTGGGCGAGATGCAGCTTAATCTCTATCACGCAGGACTCTCAACTTGCTATGTTCAGCTTAAAGATGTGCTTGCGGGACGTGTTGACGATGCAAAATTATATATCATCACATCTGCGTTTGATATGACGGATGAGCAGATAGAACAGCTTCAGACAGCACTTCACAAAGACGGCAAGACAACGCTCTTTATGTATAATTTCGGAACTATGACCACTCAGCAGGCTAAAGCACTCACGGGTATGGATTTCAAGGTAAATAAATTACAATCCAAAACCGGAATAAAAATGACAAATCAGTCTGCCGTTCCGGGTCTGATCAGCGATAATCATACTGCGCATATCTCCCGCGCTATGAAGGTTGTCGGCGGACAGACCGAGACTCTCGGTAAATATTCCGACGGATCTGTCGGCTTTGCAATCAACAGACAGAAAGACTATACCACTATTTATTACGGTGATTCGCTGCTTTCAGTCAACAATCTGAAAGCCATTGCACGTGCTTGCGGAATCCATGTTTATTCCGATTCAGAGGATGTGCTGATGGCAAATCAGAATATGGTGGTATTCCACGCTGTCACTGCAGGGGAGAAAGCCGTCACCTTTGAAGGCAAGACTGATGTATGGGACTATTTTAATAATAAATGGTATACAGATGTGGATTCAGTCACATTCTCTGCGGAAATCGGCGAAACAAAATATCTGTTCTACGGTGATAAAGAAGAGATAGAAAATTGGAGCCTGCCGATTTACAGACAGAAACAGGAACGACCGTGAAAAGGTAACGGTGACAAATAAACTAAACAGCCCTCCGGGATTAAACCTCGGAGGGCTGTTTGCCGTTGAGCATAAGAATTGAACATTCTTTGTGAAGATAATGGGGCACAGCGATATAAGCAGGGTTATTATGTTTGCTCAAAGTCAGAAATAAAGTTCTGCATATTGCTTGATAATCTTTCTGGCTTTGATTGCCGCATCGGGGTCTTTGTCGAGTAAGTGGCCTGAATTTTTGTAAAGAACGAAATCGTGCTTAATACCGTTTCGGGCAAGCTTACGCTCAAAATCCTCTATGTGCTTTGCCGGAATAAGGTCATCTTCTTTTCCGTAAAAAATTGCGGTAGGGATGCAGTTCTCATCAACGTAGTTTATAGGTGAGATTTCACTTAAAGCTTTTTGTGAAGCTTCGTTATTTAAAGTTTCTTTTGATATATCTGCATTGCATACCTGTGACAGGAGTCCGTATTTCCAGCTTTCAAATTCACCTTTAATGCCCATAAGAAAATCTTCCCTTGTGCAATCGGTAGGCGGGCAGTAGCAACAGACTGCCGAGGGCTTAATCGGTGAAACTTCCTTTTTCGTGTAAGCATAAAGAAGTGCGATATGTGAGCCTGCAGATCCGCCGGATAAAATAAGCTCATTTATATTGTAGCCGTATTCGCTGCATTTTTGCTTTATGGTGTTAAGTGAGCTTGTTACATCATCAAGCACATGATGGACATTTATGCTTTTGGAAACATATCGGTAATTAATAGCGGCGCATATATATCCAAGGCCTGAAAAAAACTCTGCATCGGGAGTGTGATCAGATTTATCACCCTCAGCCCAGCCGCCGCCATGTATAAAAAGTATCAGTCCTGATTGGGAAACAGGCTTTTCGGGAATATAAATGTCAGCTTTCTGTCTTTCGTGGGTACCATAAGAAAAATCTTTAAAAACAGTCATATTCATTCCCCGGCAAACACCTCTTTAATTGCTTCCAGATAGCCGTAACCGTAAAGGTCATCAGGCTGGAGATAGCTTGTTTCAGTCCATTCATTCCAACTGTTAACTGTTATGAACGGAGCTTTCATAACACCCTTTTCTATTGACTCATTAGCATATTTCTTGACCTTTTCGCAGGCGATTCTGAAATTTTCGGGAGTGTTGTTTTTAACAACGCCGGGCATGAACTTGTTGAATCTCACGTTATTATCCCAGCCTACTGAAATATTAGGATAGAAAGGCACATTCATCAACTTGGTTTCTTCTTCAAGATTTTCAATATAAGCGTCGGTCTGCTGCGCATAGTCGCCGTCGGGGTCAACGCATGAAAACCAGTTGTAATTTGTAACGGAATCAAATCCGAGATAATCATAAAGCTCATAAACGGTCATGCCTTTGCAGTCGTCACCGTCCTTAAGCCAGTTATATGTATGTCCTTTCCAGTTTACAGCCTGAAAATGGAGACCCTTGAAGCCTGCTTCAACGGTCTTTCTCCGGAATTCTTCAAGACCTTTTTTGCATTCCTGAGTCGTGCCGAATGTACGGATGAAGTTGTCAACATCAAAAACCATGTAGACGGGGCATCCGTCAATCATATAATAATTTTCACGCTTGAAATATTTTTCAATTGTTCTGTCGCATATCTCCGAAAAAATTTCGGGAGTAACAACACCGCTCCAGATAACGGTTGAAAGGTCTGTATCGGAATTTCTCTTATCCCAGAGATGAGTTGCATTGTGATTTGCCCACATGAGCATGAATTTCATCTGAGTGTTGTTGCGGGCTTTAAGGAATCCGTCATTAAGACAGTTTTCTAGGAAAGGTCTGTTATCATACCAATACCAGTCATAAATAAAAATGTTGACGCCGTAAGAAACAGCGCAGTTAATCTGCATTTCCATAACCCTGCTGTCAGCTTCGTTAACATATCCCCAGGTGGGAATACGGGGCCAACGGCAACCTTCATAGCCTCTGTTGGTCATTGCTTTAACAGTCTGCCATTCACCATAGCCCTCGGGCCAGAAAATACGGGTTCTCGGCTCGTCACCTGTGTAAGACGGCCATATAAAGGCGGCAATATCATAATTTCTCATATCATTACCTCACAAACGCAGTCAGCCTGATTTTTTTAATTCACATTGCTTTGCAGAATTGTCATTTTGATTATATCATAATCTTATTTGCCATTTCAATAAAATGCAGCTAAATTTGAAAGATTAAATTATTTTTTTTATAAAAACAAAAATAAATAATTAACTCCGGGGTATTTACCGGATTTTTACCTCTATAACTAATCTGTGTTTCTTTTTAGCTAATTCTTGAAACTCCCACGCACCGCCGAAATTACGGGTGACGTAGGTTACGACTATATCGGATTTATTGAGCATCCACTTGTTTCGGTAGTTGATGGCAAAGCGGCGGGGAACGGTTTCTATTCCTTCGGGTAGAATTGAGCGCTCGTCAGGTTCATCATTCATACCTGGCATATAGGCAAAGGACACGTATTCACCACGCTCCAAAACAATGATCTCGGCTTTTTCATCCAGTCTGCGAAGTCGCGCCGC
>JAFQJH010000016.1 GCA_017415025.1 Clostridia bacterium | reverse complement strand
TGAAAGGGGAGCTGGCACGACGAAGTCGTGACTGAGGGGTTCGTTGCGAAGCAACGAGAAAAACAAGATAAATCAAAGAACTTTGTGGTCGCTTACGCTCCACCCATCCGCCCTGTCGGGCACCTTCCCTTTCAGAGAAGGCTACTTGTCTTTAGCTTGTTTCAAAATTGAAGAGACATCGACAAACTCCCAATTTGTCACATTATTCAAAAATAAATACGAAAGGAAAAACGATATGACATTTTACATAGACGGAAGCTCCTTGAACGGAAAAACCTATGAAAAATTTATGGAGTTTTTATTTTCAAAAAGTGATACATTCACTTATATGAAAATAGAAACACAAAATCCCGTTGACGATAATGATAAAAAATATGCTTCAAAAATCAAACAGTTTGAGTCATTGACAAATTTTTTGTTAAAAGGAAAATTTAATTCAAATTGTTACGGCTGTTCAATGGGTACGGAAAAACAGATTTTTGCTCTTAAATTAAACAATGAATTTCTGAAATCTTATATTAAGAATAAGAAAGATATATCAAAGTGGAATTATCCTGATTGTGTTGAGGATATATGCTTTTTTAACAGCAACGAATGTATTTTTGAAAGCTCATCGCATGAAGAAATATATGCATATTACGCAGATAATGAAAAAGATGAAGAGGAGCTTACAAAAATTGGTGTAAAATTCATTTAAATTAATCTAAAAATCAATGGTATGTCGAGCACCAAGCCCTAAAAAGTTTTACGTTTATTCTAATCAACATTGTCATCCTGAGCAAATCGAAGTGTCTCGAAGAATGAAGTTTCTTCGGCGATGTCTCAGAATGACAGACGGTAAATTTGTTCAACAAACTCCAATTTTTCGAGTTAAACGCCAACTAAAGGTTTCCGTTTTTTCGGAAGTCTTTTTCATTTATTTGACAGAGTTTGGAAATTGTAATATAATTTTTATATACTTTTTAAGGAGTGGTTTTGTGAAAAAGACTTTTAAAATGCTTTTATCATTGATGCTCGCCGTTATCACCGCTTTTTCGGTTTGTGCGGTCGGCTTTGCGGCCGAAGCTTCTGACGAAATCACAGGCTTCACCGCCGAAGATTTCCTTACCGCAAAGGGCAGAAAAATCGTGAATGCCAAGGGCGAGGAAATTCAGCTTAAGGGTGTCAACCTCGGCTCGTGGATGATTTGGGAGGATTGGCTTTCACCCTACGAGGAAGCAACCGACCACTATTCGGTTCTTACAACGCTTGAAGAGCGTTTCGGCAGAGAAAAGGCTTACGAGCTTTTCGATACTTATATGGACAACTGGATTACCGAATATGACCTTGACGAGATTAAAGAAATGGGCTTAAACTGTGTCCGTGTTCCGTTCTGGTTCAGAAACTTCTACTACGACGACAAGGGCACAAAAATCCTTGACGAAAACGGAGAATGGGATTTCTCTCGCCTTGAATGGGTGGTTGAGGAATGCTCGGAGCGTGAGCTTTACGTTATTCTTGATATGCACGGCGCTGTCGGCTATCACAGCGATGCTCCGCACAGCGGTAAGGGTCATTCCTGCGGCTACTATGAGGACACCGAGCAGGGTGAAGAATACCGCAGACTGACGGACGAATTATGGGCAGCGATTGCTGAAAAATTCGTCGGCAATCCCGCCGTTGCAATGTACGACCTTCTTAACGAGCCGATGTGCGACGTTCCGTCGGGTGAGCTTGAGAGAAGAAAGAACAACACGATGGCTTACTCCCGCCTCTATAATGCGGTCAGAGCTGTTGACGAGGGTCATATCATCACTATGGAATGTATCTGGACGGCATTCGCGCTTCCGCAGGCTTGGACAAAAGGTTGGGACAACGTTGTTTATCAGGTTCATTTCTACAACAACTCAAACTTTATCTTTAATCTTTTTGCATTCTTCACAAAGTGGATTTATTTTGACGTGCCGATGTATATGGGCGAGTTCTATCCCCACCAGAAAACAACGTGGGAAAACTGCTTTAAAACCCTTGATAAGCTCGATTACAGCTGGACGTTATGGACTTATAAGGCAACGGGACACGGTATGTGGAGCTCCGATTGGTGCATAAGAGGCAGTAAGGACGGCTTCCACCGCGCAAAGGTACAGACCGATTCCTACGAGGAAATCGCGCGCAAGTGGGGCGAATGTATCCGCACTGAAAACGGATTCCAGGATACAGGTCACTTTGACACCAACGTTAAAGGAAATCTCGGATAAAAATATATTTCCCCCGAATGATTGACATTCGGGGGATTTTTGGTTACAATCAAAGCAATTGATTTTTCGAGGTGAATTACTATGGGCAAAAAGAAAAATGCCGCACCCGCGAACGCTTTGAAGCACCCTAACGCCATAGGCATCAAGGAAGGCTTCGGCTACACGCTCGGCGATATCGGCAATCTGCTTGTACTTACGTTTATTTCAACCTTCCTCAAGGTTTTCTACACAGACAGCCTTATGGTCGGTTTCGATTCCGCAAAGGTTTATAACGACATAACCGTTCTTTTCCTTGTAACCAGACTTTGGGACGCAATCAACGACCCGATGTGGGGACTTATCGTTGACGCACGCAAATCAACTCCCGAAGGCAAATTCAGACCCTACCTCAAATGGCTTTCGATTCCGCTTTGTGTTTCAATGGCGGTCTGCTTCCTCGGTATTAACAAGTTTGTAAACAGCTACATTGTTATTCTTATTTTCGCTTACGTTACATACACCTGCTTCGGTATGCTTTATACGGGTGTCAACATCCCTTACGGCTCGCTTGCATCTGTTATCACGGATGACCCGAAGGGCAGAACACTTCTTTCAACCTTCCGTTCAATCGGCGGCGGTGTCGGCGGTGCTGTTGTTACACTCCTCGGTCAGATGGTTGTTTACAACAAATTCGTTGACCCGAAAACCAACGAAGAGGTTTCCGTTTTCAGCGGTGAAAAGGCATTCGTTTTTGCAGTTATCCTTGCAACACTTGCTATCATTTCCTATCTTGCTTGCTACAAGACAACAAAAGAACGCGTTAAGGTTCCCGTCGAAAAGAAGAAAATCAACCTCAAGCGTACCTACGGTCCGCTTTTCAAGAGCCTTCCGTTCATCACGGTTACGCTGTCGGGTGTGCTCATCAGCGGACTTCTTCAGTACGGTTCTTTCAATCAGTACCTTTTCAAAAACTATTTCGGCGATTCCAACCTTTCAATCATAAACACTCTGTGCACATACGCACCGATGGCAATTATGATTCCGATTATGCCCAAGCTCGTTGAAAAGTTCGGCAAGAAAGAAATCTGCGTATTCGGTCTCTGCCTTTCTTCACTTGCAAGTATTTTCAATGCAGTGTTCCTTCCGAACGTTACAACGTATTTCATAATGCAGGCAATTACAGGCTTCGGTTACTCATTTATGAGTATCACTAACTGGGCAATCGTTATGGACGTTATCGACTACAACGAATACACGACAGGCGAGCACAGTGAAAGCGCAATCTATGCCGTTTACACCTTCTCAAGAAAGCTCGGTCAGACAATCGCAGACTCGGGCGGAATGCAGCTTCTTAAGAGAACAGGCTATACCGATAAGGTCAGAAACACTATTTCTACGGTTGCAGGCGGCTTCGGTCATAACATCTACAAGATGTGCACAATCGTACCCGCTATCGTTTACACTCTCATCCTTATCCTCACAATCATCTATCCCCTCTCAAAGAAGAGACTTGAGCCTATCCAGGCTGAGCTTATGAAGAGGAGAGCAGAGGTTGACGAGAAGCTTAAAGAACTCGAAAATGTATAAAAAGAAGTCGGATAAGATTCAGGTCTTATCCGACTGATTTTATTTAGTCTTAAATTTCATTGGTAATTCGGTAGTTGCAAGCACCTTGTCAATAGCCTTCATAATTACAGGCTTGAACACACCGCTGTTTTTGACAAATGCACTCTGGTCTGCATTTCTGCTGATAAACCACGGAAATGACGGTGTACCCTTCAACTGCAACGTAACCTCATCTGTGCCGAAATCAAATTCAATATATTGAGTTGCGAGGGTGTTAAGAGGTTTTACAACCGCGTTGAGCTTCCCGTTTTTGTTGTATGCATAAGCCCATATCTTATACGGATAGCCCTTGATTGTGCTTTCGGACATCCTCGGTGTGCCGTCAAGACCGCAGTTGATTGTAACAACGTCGGCATCCTCTTTCCAACGGATTGTCAGCACGTCTGCACTCAATTCAAAACTAAGCTCATTAAGATTTTTTTCGGGTCTTTTGGCAAGGCTTGACGTAATTGAACGCGGAATAAGTCCTGCCGGGAACATAACCTTTGCAAGCTTGTCCGAAGCCGCAGTAAGATAAAAGGTCTTGCCGACAGGAATTGACGGAACGGGCTTGCAGGCAACGGGCTTCTCCCCTTTTGCTTCAAGGTATTCCGCAAGCTTTTTGTCGTATTCCTCGTTTGGTTCAGCCTCAAATGCTTTTGGCAGAATGTTCTCAAGAGGAGTTCTGAAATCGTCGTCATTGACACAGGCATTGAAGCTTGCAATAACCGCATCATACTTGGGTATATATGTAATACGCTGACCGAACATACCGTCCATACTGAATCGGTCGCCCTTGGACGTCCAGAAAAGATAGCCGTAGCCGTCATCCTCACCGTTGTCGATAACAATCTGCGTTTTTGTGGCTTCCTTTGTCCACCATTCGGGGATAATCTGCTTACCCTCCCACTTGCCGCCGTCAGCGTAGCAACGGCAGATTTTTGCAAGGTCGCGCAGCTTGAGATGACAGCCCGTACCGCCGACATTTTCGCCTGCAGAATTTGTTTCCCAGAATGGAGCATCTATTCCGAGCGGCTCAAAAAGGCGCGGTGTGAGGTAATCGACAAGATTCATTCCTGCGCGCTTCTGCACAACCGCCGCAACAATATGCGCGTCGTTGTTGCTGTATAAAAAGCCTCTCTCTTTTTTCCTGAAAGGCGCCTCCATAAACATACTGACGTAATCGCCCGTCATATCCTGGGTAAAAGAGAATTGTTTATTGCTCGTCATCGTCAGGACACTTTTCAGCGTTAAACGATCCCATTCATCACTCGCACAAGCCTTGTGTGTCGGGAAAACATCCTTGATTTTTGTATCAAGGCTAACAAGTCCCTCATCAATGGCAAAGCCTGCTGCAGTGGATGCAATCGACTTTGTGACGGAAAACATCGTGTGGGGCATATCAGCAGAATAAGGGTAGACGTAATTCTCGAACACTGTCTCGTGACCGCGCATAATAATAAGTGCGTGGTTTTCGATATTGTGCTTATCGAGCTCTTTATAGAATTTATAAATCCATTCCGATGAAAGCCTTGTTTTCGTATCCATAATGCCACCCCTTCAATAATCTTACTTTTATTATATCATTTTGAGAAAATTTGACAAGTGCGGAGATAAAAATAAAAGGTGGGATCGCTCCCACCTTTTAAAGTTTATGCTTATTTAATTACTCTTACTCTGATGACGCCGTCGATTGCCTCAACTGCTGCGAGAGCATCAACGTCTGCAACTGTGTAAGCGTAAGCTCCTCTTGTTGCTGTCTTTGCATCTGCGCCGAGTACGGCAGCAACTGCATCCGTTGCATCAGCCTTGTGGATAACGCAGGTGCGTGCACCGTTGACAGCCTCAAGCTTCATTGCGGGCATATTGACTGAATTTACGATTTCACCCTTTTCGATGTAAGCGATAAGCTCGTCAGCCGCCATCATCGCGCAGTTATCTTCGCTCTCGGGAGTTGATGCGCCGAGGTGAGGGATTGCGATAACGCCGTCAACGCCGATAACGTCATCTGACGGGAAGTCTGTTACGTAAGCGGCAACCTTACCGCTTTCAAGTCCTGCCTTGAGGTCGTCGTTATTAACAAGACCGCCGCGTGCAAAGTTGAGGATTCTTACACCGTCCTTGCAGAGAGCGAGTGTGTCCTTATTAACGGTATTCTTTGTTGAATCTGTGAGAGGAACGTGGATTGTGATGTAGTCGCTGAGCTTGAAGATTTCGTTGATATCATCAACAAGAACCATATCAGCAGACATTGCTGACTTGATACCCTCTGAAATGTAGGGATCGTAGCCGACAATCTTCATTCCGAGTGCTTCCGCAGCCTGTGCAACCTTGAAGCCGATTGCACCCATACCGATAACACCGAGTGTTTTGCCCATAATTTCGGGGCCTGCAAACTGTGACTTGCCTTTTTCAACAAGCTTGCCGACTGCATCGCCCTCACCCTTGAGAGTCTTGCACCAATCAAGTGCGGCTGTAACACGGCGCGAAGCCATAAGCATACCGCAGATTACAAGCTCCTTAACAGCGTTTGCGTTAGCACCGGGTGTATTGAATACTACAACACCGTTTTCAGCACAAGCCTCAACAGGGATGTTGTTTGTACCTGCGCCTGCGCGTGCGATTGCGATTGTCTCGGGTGAAAGCTCCATTTCGTGCATCGAAGCGGAACGAACCATAATCGCTGTCGGATTTGCCATTTCCTCACCGTAAGCGTAGAGGTTTTTGTCAAACTTATCTGTACCGCAAGCGGCAATTTTGTTGAGTGTAAGAATGTTATACATAAAAATATCTCCTTAAAACTGATGTCATTAACCGTTGAGTTAATGACACCGTGGATTTTTGTTTAATTATGAATTTGCTTCTTCGAACTTCTTCATAAACTCTACAAGTGCTTCAACACCCTCAATAGGCATTGCGTTGTAGACAGAAGCTCTCATACCGCCGACCGTCTTGTGACCCTTGATGTTGATAAAGCCTGCGTCGGTTGCTTCCTTGATGAATTTCGCGTCAAGGTCAGCATCGCCTGTAACAAAAGGAATGTTCATAAGTGAACGGTCCTCTTTAACAACAGTACCCTTGAAGATCTTGCTTTCTTCAAGATAATCGTAGAGAATCTGTGCCTTCTTAACGTTATGGGCCTTCATCTCCTCAAGACCGCCGAAGCCCTTGATCCACTCGAGAACGAGCTTGCAGATATAAATAACAAAGCACGGAGGTGTGTTATAGAGAGAATCTGCATCCGCATGCACCTGATAGTTGAGCATTGTCGGAGTATAATCGCGTGCGTTGCCGAGAAGATCCTCGCGTACAATTACGATAGCGAGACCTGCGGGTGCAACGTTCTTCTGCACACCGCCGTAAACAACACCGAACTTTGAAATATCGAGAGGCTCTGAGAAGAAGCAGGATGAAACGTCACAAACAAGGGGGATATCGCCTGTATCGGGGATATACTTGAAGCTTGTGCCGTAGATTGTATTGTTCATACAGTAGTAAACGTAGTCTGCATCAGGACGGAAGCTCTCGCGCGTTGTTTCGGGAATATATGAGAACATCTTATCCTCTGAAGAAGCCGCAATCTGTACGTCACCGTACTTTTTAGCCTCGTTATAAGCCATCTTTGCCCAACGGCCGGAAATGATGTAGTCTGCCTTGCCCGACTTATTGAGGAAGTTGAGAGGGATTGCCGCAAACTGTGTTGATGCACCGCCGTGAACGAAAAGAATTTTGTAGTTATCGGGAACGTTGTAAAGCTCTTTTACAAGCTCACGTGCACCGTCGATAATTGACTGGAAAACCTTTGATCGATGAGACATTTCCATAACGGAATGTCCGCAGCCTTCGTAATCGAGCATTTCTGCCGCTGCCTTTTTGAGAACCGATTCAGGAAGCATTGAAGGACCTGCTGAGAAATTATAGACTCTTGCCATTAGTATTACCTCCAAATAAGTATGGTAAAGATTATAGTACTTTGTTACTTTATTGTCAATATAAAAATCTCAATTTTTTAATACTATTTTATATGGGAATTTGCACATAATAGTGCATAATTCGGTGATTTTAAGTTAAATTATGTGTATACTGATAAATGTTAATTTTTTGACATTTTTTTACTTGCAAAATATGGATTTTTGTTATAGAATATTAAGCGTAAAATTATGGCTACGGCTTAATTGAAAGGATGAAAACAATGGAAGCACTTAACAAGATGACCGTTGAGGATCTTGAGGTTAGCGGTAAGCGAGTTCTCGTTCGTTGCGACTTCAACGTACCTCTCAAGGACGGCGTTATCACAAGCGACAAGAGAATTGTTGCTTCTCTCCCCACAATCAAGTATCTTATCGACAACAACGCAAAGGTTATCCTTTGCTCTCACCTCGGCAGACCGAAGGGTGAGTTCAAGCCCGAGTTTTCACTCGCTCCCGTTGCAGTTCGTCTTTCCGAGCTCCTCGGCAAAGAAGTTAAGATGGCAACAGACGTTGTCGGCGAAAGCGCACAGGCTCTCGCTGCAGAACTTAACGACGGCGATGTTATGATTATCGAAAACGTTCGTTTCCACAAGGAAGAGACAAAGAACGATCCCGAATTTTCAAAGAAGCTTGCTGACCTTGCAGACCTTTACGTAAACGATGCATTCGGTTCAGCTCACAGAGCTCACAGCTCAACAACAGGTGTTGCAGATTATATCCCCGCAGCTTGCGGTTACCTTATCCAGAAGGAAATCAACTTCATCGGCGGTGCTCTCGCTAACCCGAAGCGTCCCCTCGTTGCTATCCTCGGCGGTGCAAAGGTTTCTGACAAGATCGGTGTTATCACAAACCTTCTTGACAAGTGCGACACTATCATCGTAGGCGGCGGTATGGCTTACACATTTATGAAGGCACTCGGTCACAACATCGGTACTTCTCTTCTTGAGGAAGACCGCGTTGAAGATGCAAAGCAGATGATGGAAACAGCTAAGGCTAAGGGCGTTAACTTCCTTATCCCCGTTGACAACAAGGCCGGTAAGGAATATGCTCCCGACACAGAGGCTATGATCGTTAACAGCGACGACATTCCCGACGGCTGGATGGGTCTTGACATCGGCCCGAAGACACAGGAGCTTTTCGCAGACGCTATCAAGGGCAGCGGCACAGTTATCTGGAACGGACCTATGGGTGTTTCAGAGTGGGAGAACTTCGCTCAGGGTACAATCGCAGTTGCTACTGCAGTTGCTGAGTCAGGTGCTATCTCAATCATCGGCGGCGGCGACTCTGCTGCAGCTGTTCAGAAGCTCGGCTTCGCAGACAAGATGTCTCACATTTCAACAGGCGGCGGCGCTTCTCTTGAGTTCCTCGAGGGTAAGGAGCTTCCCGGCATTGTTGCTCTTAACAACAAATAATCGAAAGGACGCATAAAGATGAACAAATCACTTCGTAAAGCAGTTATCGCAGGTAACTGGAAAATGAACAAAACTCCTGCTGAAACAACAGAACTCATCAACGAAATCAAGCCTCTCGTAGCAGATGCTGATTGTGACGTTGTTGTATGCGTTCCTTATATCGACCTTTTCGCAGCTCTTGAGGCTACAAAGGGTTCAAACATCAAGGTTGGCGCTGAAAACTGCCACTGGGCAGCAAGCGGTGCTTTCACAGGCGAGGTTTCTGCTGAAATGCTCAAGGCTTGCGGCGTTGACTACGTTATCACAGGTCACTCTGAAAGAAGAACTTACTTCGGTGATACAGACGTTACAGTACGTGACAGAACAAGAGCTGCTCTTAACAACGGTATGACAGTTATCCTCTGCGTTGGTGAGTACCTCGAGCAGAGAGAGCAGAACATCACAATGGAGGTTGTTGCCTCTCAGGTTAAGATTGCTCTTGCAGGCGTTTCCAAGGAAGAGCTTGACAGAATTATCATCGCTTACGAGCCTGTCTGGGCTATCGGTACAGGCAAGACAGCTACTGCTGACCAGGCTGAGGAAGTTTGTAAGGCTATCCGTGAGCTTATCGAAGAGCTCTACGACAAGGAAGCTGCTGACAAGTTTGTTGTTCAGTACGGCGGTTCAATGAACGCTGCTAACGCTGACGAGCTTCTCGGCAAGGAGGATGTTGACGGCGGTCTTATCGGCGGCGCATCACTCAAAGCTCCCGACTTTGCAGCTATCGTTAAGGCAGCAAGCAAATAAGCAATAAACAACAACTCTATGGGACGCTGTGATGCGTCCCATAATTTTGAATGGTGATTGAATATGAAAAAACCTGTAGTTTTATGTATTATGGACGGCTTCGGCATCAACCCCGGTGATAAGGGCAACGCTATTGAAGCCGCAAACACACCCAACCTTACAAAGCTTTTCAATGAAAATCCGTTCACAACAATCGGTGCTTCAGGTCTTGACGTAGGTCTTCCCGACGGTCAGATGGGTAACAGCGAGGTTGGTCACACAAACATCGGCGCAGGCCGTGTTGTTTATCAGATGCTTGTTAAGATTTCAAAGTCAATCACAGACGGTGATTTCTTCAACATCAAGGCACTCAAGGACGCTTGTGAAAACTGCAAGAAGAACGGCAGTGCACTTCACCTTATGGGACTTCTTTCCGACGGCGGCGTTCACAGCCACATCGAGCATCTCTTCGGTCTTCTTGAAATGGCTAAAAGAGAAGGTCTTGAAAAGGTTTACATCCACTGCATTATGGACGGCCGTGACGTTTCCGTTACTTCGGGCGTAGGCTTCGTTCAGGATGTTTACAACAAGACAAAGGAGCTCGGCGTTGGCGAAATCGCTACAATCAGCGGCCGTTACTACGCTATGGACCGTGACTTCGCTTGGGACAGAGTTGAGAAGGCTTATGCCGCAATGGTTTACGGCGAGGGCATCCAGGCTGACTGCGGTAAGGTTTCTATGGAAGAGTCCTACGCTAACGGCGTGACAGACGAATTCATCGTTCCCACGGTTCTTAATAAGGAAGGTACAATCAAGGCTAACGACAGCGTTGTATTCTTTAACTTCCGCCCCGACCGTGCAAGACAGATTACAAGAACCTTTGTTGACGAGGCTTTCGACGGCTTTGAGAGAAAGAACGGCTTCTTCCCGCTTCACTTTGTCTGTATGACACAGTATGACGAGACTATGCCGAATGTTACAGTTGCATTCCCGCCCGAAGAGCTTACAATGACAATGGGCGAATACCTTGCATCAAAGGGTATGACACAGCTTCGTATCGCAGAGACACAGAAGTATGCTCACGTTACCTTCTTCTTCAACGGCGGTGAAGAAAAGACCTTTGAGGGTGAGGACAGAATTCTTATCCAGTCCCCCGACGTTCCGACCTTCGACCTTCAGCCCGAAATGAGCGCATACCCTGTATGCGACGCTGTTGTTGAGCAGATCAAGTCAGGTAAGTACGATGCAGTTATCCTTAACTTTGCAAACTGCGATATGGTCGGTCACACAGGTATCTGGGATGCCGCTGTCAAGGCTGTTGAGGCTGTTGACGAATGCGTAGGCAAGGTTTGCGACGCTACTCTCGAAATGGGCGGTGCAGTGCTTATCACTGCTGACCACGGTAATGCTGACAGAATGATCGGCGACGACGGTAAGCCCTTCACACCGCACTCAACAAATCCCGTTCCCTTCTGTGTAGTCGGCTATGACTGCGAGCTCAAGGAAACAGGCAGACTTGCTGATATTGCCCCGACAATGCTCACAATCCTCGGACTCGAACAGCCCAAGGAAATGACAGGCGAGACAATGATTAAATAAGTTTAACTTTCAATCCGCTGATTCACAACCGTGTTTCAGCGGATTTTTTATCTGCAAAATTCAACTCACGGTTGAAAAGCATCGCTTTATATGTTATTGTTTTTGCATAAAACTTATGCTATATTTTTGGTAACTTAAATAAGGCGGTAAAAACAATGAACATAGGATATAAAATCAAAGCTTTAAGAAAATCCAAAGGTCTGACTCAGGAACAGCTGGCAAATGCAATCGGCATTTCTTTTCAGGCTGTAAGTAAGTGGGAAAATAACATTGCATATCCCGACATCACTCTGGCGCCCGTGCTTGCAAACTTTTTCGGTGTTTCAATGGATGAGCTTTTTGATTTCAGCCTTGCCGAAAAGGAGGAGGAAGTCAAAAAATTTGTTGATGAGGCTTACGAGTTCAGAGAAAGCGACCCGCAGAAAAGTCGGCAAATTCTTGAAGAGGGATTAAAAAAATACCCTGAAAACGATATTCTTTTAAACAATCTTCTCTATGTCATTACCGACCCGGATGAAGCAATCAAAATCGCATCAAATCTTGTTGAAAGAACCGTGGATAATGAAATTAAATATGATGCGTTCCGCTTTCTGGCTTACGCCTACAAAAAGAAGGGCGATTTAAAAAGCGCAGAAAATGCGATTGAACAAATCCCCGAAATCTATTTTACAAAGCTTACGGAAATTGCATATCTTCTTGAAGGTGAGCCTAAGTATAATGCCGCGGAAAAGCAAAAATGGATTTCCTTTGAAAATCTGATTCAGATGATGTGGAAGCTTGCAGAATGTTATGAAGCAGATGAAGACTATTCAAAAGCTATCATTGAAGTCCAAAAAGCTCTTGAGCTTTTAAGGATTCTGGATCACCCAAACTTTGGCATCTATACTGACTTTTTAAACAAACAAATAGTCCGGCTGAAAAAGAAACAGAATTAAGCTTTATTGAAAAAACGGTGCAGTCCTGTTTGGGACTGCACCGTTTTATTATCTCTGCGAATTTATCATAGCATCCGCTTTCTGTGCTTTAGCGGTGAAGCTGTTATTCTTCCACCACGACCAGATTGCGGTAACTGCCGTAAAAATGTAGGATGCATATTCAGCCCACTGCTCAAGCTCAATTTCAGCTTTTGAAATTCCGAACATTACAAGAGCCTGATTGATGAGTGCAAGAATAAGCACACCTGTCCTCACCCACGTCTGCATTGATACACCCTTAAGATTCAGTTTTTTCATTTTGTTATCTCCTCTCTTAATTCGTCAATTCTGTGATGCGCGGATTTTGCCGAGCTTTCAACAAGAAACATTCTTTCAACAAGATTGTTGTGCTTTGAAACCTTATTTTCAAGTTGTTCAATTCGGTAAACCGTAAGTCGGTTGGCGGCAAGTATTCCGCCCAGTGAGCCGACGAGAGTGCCTGCAAAAGCAATGATTGCCGTTAAGATATCTGTCATCTTGTCACCGCCTTACAGTAATCAAGGCAAACCCAGCCCGAGGGAATTTTGCCCCAATTGTTTTTAACCTCCGAAACCGTACATACACAGTCCTTGACAAGTCCGTCTGCCCTGCTGCCCGAGTTCAGCTTTTTTATCTGTGACTGTGCATTCGGAGTAAGAAACGAGAACTTTTTATAGTCATAATCTGTGGAGGGCCCGCGCCTGACCCTTAAAAGCGTAGCTGTCACCTTATAGTTGCCTGTTTTGTATACCTTCGGCTCTGTATAGCCTTTTGCAAAAGCCTCGGGGTCTTCATATTTGTCTGTCGTGAGGTCTTTGACACCAAGATGAAGATGCACACCCGTCGCCTTGCCCGTTTTACCCGTATAGCCGAGAAGCGTACCCTTTTTAACACTCTGCCCTGACTTGACCTTGACACTGTCAAGGTGATAGTGAAGCATCTTTTTGTTGATTCTCGGATATTTCACCCAGACGTACAACGCGCCGTCGGATGCCTTTCCGCAGCTTAAAACACTGCCGTCCTCGATTGCATATTGTGCGAGCTTTTTGCCGTTTGTGCCGTAATCGGTTCCGTTGTGAAATGAGCTTGTAGCTCCTGCCGCAGTTTTAAGCACGGTACGCTTGCCGTATTTGGACGTTATGTAGTGGCTCTTGCCGTTAAAAATAATATTAGTAATTTTGCTCATTTGTTTTCTTTTCCCCTATCAATCAAAATAGCTGTTTTCGCCTGATATCAGCGTTTCCTTCGGGTAGGACAGTACTTGAGTCGGTATATCATCAGCCGAGGTATAATCGCCCGCCGTACCCATCGGACGGCTTATTTCAACCGACCTGCCGATATCGCTCGGGAAAGCGTTAAGAGTGACAGAAAAGCCTATAAGCTTTGCCGCGGATGCCGTATCTGCACATACGCCGAGGCTGAAGTTAAGCTTTTCGGGATATCCCGAGGTGATAAGTCCGTTATTTTCGCTGTAATAACCCTGCAAAACAGAATCAAAGGGAATTACGGTAGTACCTGCTAAAAGAGGGATTTCAACAATAAAATCCGTCATATTCAGGCGGTCTGAATACGTCTGTTCAGGTGAGCTGTTCTGCCAGAGCAGAGGATTTATACGGACGGTACAGGGATTTTCTGCCCTTATAATCGCGTATCCGTTTGCCGTCACGTTACAAGGCGCTTCCAGATCGAGCTGATATGACGTAATCGGAGCTTTCTTAAAAGACTGCGCCTGCGGAACAGTAAACACATCGTTGTCATCCGTACTGCGCCACGAAAAATGCTTCGTGAAAGGCAATTTCGCGCCGCGGCGTGTGAAGGTGCTGTTTTTTGCAAGAGTAAAAATCACGTTACCGATAAGCTCCGTAAATTTTGTTATGCCCGAATTATTCTGCACACCGCCGTAGGACAGCGACGGCCAGTTGACCGTACAGGCATTGACACCGAATTTATCTGCGGCATAATTTGCAAGAGTCGGATTGAGTGACGGTGCGAGAACTGTTTTTGAAAGAAGGTCATCCGCGCTCATTTCCTCAAAGTTATAGCGGCAAAGCATTTTTGTAAGCGCCTCAAGACAATTATTCCTGAAACGCGGATAAAAGAGCATCTTGCTCGAATAGAGGTTCGAGTTGTCCTTAAAAGTAACAGCCGCGCACAGCTTATCCGCACTCAAGGCTTGCAAATAATTCTGAATAACCTTAGTTTCCTTTTGGTCAGCCGCCGAATCGCCCTTATATCTCTCGGTACATTCTGACCATATAAAATCAAAGTTTCTGTCAATACGCACACCGTTGATGTTGTGCGGACTGTTGAGCAGCAAACCGTAGGGATTAACTGCAGGTACCACTGCGATTTTCACCCTTGAACGAAGCCACCCTAGCGTTCTGTTTTCATAACTTCTTCTGCACAAATCGTTAAGAAAACAGGAGAGCGCTATCAAAGGTGAGCTTTCCGTACCGTCAACACAAGCCGCAACAAACAACGTTTTTTCATAGTTTTCAGGCTCAAATACATAGGCGTAAATCGGGTATTCTCCGCTTTCATCCGTTCCGATACGCTCCTGCGATACATAATCGGGATATTCGCGTACCAAGCGATTCAGGATGTAATCGAGATAATCGCTGTAAGAGGATTTTTTGCTGAAAGACGGTATATTCTCCGCATCCTCAAACTGCTCGGGAATATACCAATCTGACGGCTCACACGCTGCGCTATTCTCACCGCCTAACGTACTTGCAAGAGTATCAAAGCGATTGTCCAGGCTTTCCTTATATTTTTCCAGAGAAGCTTCGATTTCTTCAAGAGCATTAAAAACAAAGCAGCTATCCCCTTCAAACCAATCTCCGAGTCCTTCAATGCCCTCTTCAATCCGGTGAGCAATGCAGTTGGTTGCAATCACAGTTCCGTCCTCGCTGATACCGTAAACCCCGATACGGATGTAGCCCTCCTTTTTCATACAATCCGCAGGAATTTTGCAGTTGTCGTTTTCAATGCTTACTCTTATAACGTCATTATTTCCGAAGCCAAAAACGGCTGTTTTATCAAAGGAATCCCATTCACCGTCAAAGCTGAAGCTGCACGAATCGTAGTTCACACAGCTTTGCGTCGAATATGTGTCCTTGACAACCTCAAGACGGTTGCCGACAACCTTCAAGCTGAGGTTATTCACGCAGACATCACCTCCTCGGATCTTTTATAATAGTTTTTGAGCGCATAAGCCGTGTCGAGGATATCTCTTTTCTGGTCATAAAAAACAGTGAGCTTTCTTTTAAGCTCGTATGTTTTGAGATAATCATTCGAGTCATACGCTTCGTTGAGGAGACGTCTGTACTTAATTATAAGGCTGTTAATATCTTCAGCCGCCTTGAAATAATCTTCGCTGAGTTGAGTTAAAGTTTTTTCCATTCATATTTTCTCCTTCCGTTCACAATTTCGAAATTAAAGCGAACGCCGAAAACTGCCGAATATCTTTCCAGCAGTTCAAGTGTAGGCTCAGCCTTTGAGTTTTCGATGCTTTCAAGCTTTTTCACGGTAATGCACATCGCCTTCGCTGCCTGCTCGGGCGTTACCGCATTGCTCATCCGAATATTCTTAAGCTGAGTACCGATATTTTCCCCCTTGTTCCTTCGGGCGGAACAAATGCCCATAATTTGCTCTAAAAAGAGCGGTGCGACCTGCACATCGGGCAGGTCGCGGTGATACATTACTAGCGGTCTTAATAATTCTGCAATCGTCTCGTTCGCACGGGTCACTGTGCGATAGACGTTCGCCTGTGACACTCCCCTTTCACGCGCAATCTGCGCCGTGCTCTTGCCCGAAAACCAATACTCCTGCACGAATATTCTTTGGTTTTCGCTCAATCGGGTTTCGATAATGTCATCGACGAGCTTTGCAGTTCCGATTTTTCTGATCCGCTCAACGAGGCTGTCAATGCTTTCGAGCGCTTCGTTTTCGTCAAAACCGCCCAGTCGCATACAGCGTAAAGCCGCTTTCGCCTCTTCGACAGAAATTACTTCGTCGGAAATGTTTTTCATTTTTACCTCCTTTTCATTTATTTTCCCTTGTGGCGAGTCCTTAGGGTAACGATAGTAACCCTAACCCTGCACAGCTTAAGTATCGTCACCCCGGTCATTCCGACCACTTATTATTGTACGAACATTTGTTCGGTTTGTCAATAGATTTTCGAAATAAAAAAATCCTGCAAGGAAATTTCCCTGCAGGATCAGATATTAATTTTTAGTCAGCATAAGCTTCCTTAACCGCATAATATGACGGCTTGGGGTTGCCCTCATAATCTACAAGTCCCCATTTTGTTTCAACAGGACATTCAACCTGACCGCAGACGTAGCAATCACCGCTGTCCTTCCAGCAGTAAACGCACATACCTACGAGATAATCAAGGTCACGGAGCTTCGGGATGATGTAGCTGAAGAAAGCCGCCTGACCTTCGGGAGTGTGCTCATAATCATACAAGCCGAAGCCCTCCTGCAGCTCGCAGAAGATATGGTTGCTGTACTCACCGTCAAAGATGAGGCTTGCTTTTTCCTCGTCGCTTCTGTCGCTGTAATTTTCAATAATCTCTTCCTTGAGGGCCGCGGGAAGATTATTTATAAAGCCGTTGATATCTGCTCTTGCTTCTGCTTCGCTGTTATAACCGTAGCTCTGAAGAATTGCAATTTTTTCCTCCTCCGACTTAGGCTCACCAAGACCGATATAGCCAAACTCGCAAAGAATAATCGGCTTGCCTGTCACTTTTCTTACAAAGTTAAGAATTGTGATAATCTGTTCAGGCTTCTTGAGAACGGGCTCGAAGCAACCAAGATACATATCAACGCCGACATAGTCACAATACTTATGATATTTCATCATCTTGAACGGAAGTGTTGCGATTGAAAGACCACCGAGATTATAGCCGATGATGATATCACCGCGGATAGGATACATCGCTTCAAGCTGCATACCGATGAATTCGGCAGCCTCATCAAGAGTAAGAGGAAGTGTGAAACGGTCGATACCCATTTCGTTAGTTACCTGGAAAGCACCGACGATGCCCTTAAGGTCTTCAACGTAGAAGCGCGCGATATCCTGAATTGCCTCACGGTTAGCAGGGTCACGCGGGTCAAGACCGTACTTTATAAAATCATCGGGATAAGGTGTGATACCAAAAATACGTACACCGTTTTCGACAAACTCAAGAGATTCCTTTTTCCAATTGATATAGCTCTGCGAAAGCTCGCCGTTTGCGTCATACGGGAACGGGATATCATCTCTGAACCATTCGATATTGCCTTCGTTGAGAAGCTCATAGTCAGTTTTGGCGTGGCAGACACCCTTCATAAATCCGCCGAGCTTTTCCTCAACAGCCGGAATCTCCTTGTCAAGAAAAGCCAAGGGGCTGGAAGTGATTAAGGTAAGGAACGGAGTGAGGATAGACAATAACAATGCAATAATTTTCATTAACATAAGCACACCTCTTCAAATTGCTATTTTGTAATATAATAGCACGGATGCCAAAAGAAATCAACAATATATTAAATTTTGTTGCACGAAAAAAGAGGTAAGCCTTTCGACTTACCTCTTGAATGAATAAGTTAATTATTCGTTGATAGCTGTAACAACGCCTGAACCAACTGTACGGCCACCCTCACGGATAGCGAAACGAAGACCCTCTTCGATAGCGATCGGAGTGATGAGCTCAACGTTCATTGTAACGTTGTCACCAGGCATACACATCTCTACGCCTTCGGGAAGAGAGATAACGCCTGTAACGTCTGTTGTTCTGAAATAGAACTGAGGACGATAGTTGTTGAAGAACGGTGTGTGACGGCCGCCTTCATCCTTATTAAGAACGTAAACCTGGCCTGCAAACTTTGTGTGCGGGTGGATTGAACCCGGCTTTGCAAGAACCTGACCACGCTCGATGTCTGTTCTCTGGATACCACGAAGGAGAGCACCGATGTTGTCGCCTGCCTCAGCATAGTCGAGGAGCTTACGGAACATTTCGATACCTGTAACAACAGTCTTTCTCTTCTCTTCTGTAAGACCAACGATTTCTACTTCCTCAGAAAGCTTGAGCTGACCACGCTCAACTCTACCTGTAGCAACAGTACCACGACCTGTGATTGTGAAAACGTCCTCAACAGGCATGATGAAGGGAAGGTCTGCCTTACGATCCGGTGTGGGGATGTAAGAGTCAACAGCATCCATGAGCTCCCAGATGGGTGCAAGCTCAGGAGCAGATGTGTCGCCACCAGCATACTCAAGAGCCTTAAGAGCAGAACCCTTGATGATCGGTGTGTCGTCGCCGGGGAACTCGTACTCGTCGAGTGTCTCACGGATTTCCATTTCAACGAGCTCAAGAAGCTCTTCGTCGTCAACCTGATCGCACTTGTTCATGAATACGATGATGTAGGGAACGCCAACCTGACGAGCAAGAAGGAGATGCTCCTTAGTCTGAGCCATGGGGCCGTCTGTTGCAGCGATAACGAGGATAGCACCGTCCATCTGAGCAGCACCAGTGATCATGTTCTTGATGTAGTCAGCATGGCCCGGGCAGTCAACGTGAGCATAGTGACGAGTATCTGTCTCGTACTCAACGTGAGCTGTGTTGATTGTGATACCACGCTCTCTCTCTTCAGGAGCCTTATCGATGTTAGCGTAGTCGATGAATGCTGCGCCACCCTTCATAGCGAGTGTCTTTGTGATAGCAGCTGTCAATGTTGTTTTACCGTGGTCAACGTGGCCGATAGTACCAATGTTAACGTGCGGCTTACTTCTTTCAAATTTTTCCTTTGCCATTTGGAATTTCCTCCCTTTGGTAATTAATTTTTAATTTAATATTCAATGCATACTGCATAAGTCCATTGTACCAAATCCAGAAACAAAATTCAAGTACTTTTTAAAAAAGAACTTAGTCCTTGCTTCTTGCGCTGATAATCTCGTCAGAAACTGACTTCGGTACTGCAGCGTAGTGGCTCGGCTCCATAGCATACTGACCGCGGCCCTGTGTCTTGGAACGGAGGTCTGTTGCGTAACCGAACATATTTGAAAGCGGAATATGAGAATCAACCTGAACAGCACCTGTTCTCTGCTCCTGGCCGAGAATCATACCGCGGCGTGAGTTAACGTCACCCATAACGTCACCGAGGTAATCTGTCGGAACGATGATAGCAACCTTCATAATGGGCTCCATAAGAACTGCGCCAGACTTCTTCATTGCATCCTTGAATGCCATTGAACCGGCAATCTTAAATGCCATTTCTGAAGAGTCAACCTCGTGGTAAGATCCATCATAAAGAGTAACCTTAACGTCAACTACGGGGTAGCCAGCAAGTACACCTGACTGCATTGCACCCTTAACACCTGCTTCAACAGCAGGAATGTATTCCTTCGGAATAGCACCACCGACAACAGCGTTAACAAACTCGAAGCCCTTCTCGGGGTTCGGCTCGATACGGATCTTAACATGACCGTACTGACCCTTACCACCTGACTGACGTGAGTACTTGCAGTCAACGTCTGCATTGCCTGTGATTGTTTCTCTGTAAGCAACCTGAGGCTTACCGATGTTAGCTTCTACCTTGAACTCACGAAGCATACGGTCAACAATAATCTCAAGGTGAAGCTCACCCATACCTGCGATGATTGTCTGGCCTGTCTCTTCGTCTGTGTAGCAACGGAATGTCGGGTCTTCTTCAGCAAGCTTCTGAAGAGCGATACCCATCTTTTCCTGACCTGCCTTTGTCTTCGGCTCGATAGCTACGCGGATAACAGGCTCCGGGAACTCCATTGATTCGAGAATGATAGGATGCTTCTCGTCGCAGAGTGTGTCACCTGTTGTTGTGTTCTTAAGACCAACAGCAGCAGCGATATCACCTGAATAAACGATGTCAAGGTCCTGTCTGTGGTTTGCGTGCATCTGAACGATACGACCCATACGCTCATTGTTGTCCTTAACAGAGTTATAAACAGTTGAACCTGCATTAACTGTACCTGAATATACGCGGAAGAAGCAGAGCTTACCAACGAACGGGTCTGTTGCAATCTTGAAAGCAAGAGCTGCAAACGGAGCGTTATCAGATGAAGGACGTGATTCTTCCTCTTCTGTTTCAGGATTTACACCCTTGATGTCTTCGACGTCTGTCGGAGCGGGCATATAAGCAACGATATTGTCAAGAAGCATCTGAACACCCTTGTTACGGTAAGAAGTACCGCAGCAAACGGGAACCATATCGTTAGCGATTGTTGCCTTACGGATACAAGCTCTGATCTCATCAATTGTGAGCTCCTCGCCCTCGAAGAACTTCTCCATAAGCTCCTCGTCCTGCTCAGCAACCTTTTCGATAAGCTCGTCATGATACTTCTGAGCGATTTCTACCATATCAGCAGGAATTGCTTCAGTTCTTACATCAAGACCCTTATCGTCATAATATACTTCAGCTTCCATTGTTACAAGGTCGATGATTCCCTTGAACTCAAGCTCTCTGCCGATAGGAAGCTGGATAGGAACAGCGTTACACTTAAGACGCTCTTTCATCATTTCAACGACGCGGTAGAAGTCCGCACCCATGATGTCCATCTTGTTAACGTATACCATACGAGGTACACGGTATTTATCAGCCTGACGCCAAACTGTTTCAGACTGAGGCTCAACACCGCCCTTTGCGCACAAAACGGTAACTGAACCGTCAAGAACACGAAGTGAACGCTCAACTTCAACTGTGAAGTCAACGTGACCCGGGGTGTCGATGATATTAATTCTGTGATTCTTCCAGAAACATGTTGTAGCAGCAGATGTGATTGTGATACCACGTTCCTGCTCCTGAGCCATCCAGTCCATTGTAGCTGCGCCGTCATGTGTCTCACCAATCTTGTGGTTAACACCGGTGTAGAAAAGGATACGCTCAGTTGTAGTTGTTTTACCGGCATCGATGTGAGCCATGATACCGATGTTTCTGGTTAATTCAAGTGGCACTTGTCTTCCCATATTAACCTCCGTAAATTAAAACACTTAATAAACACCTGATAAACAGGAAGATTACCATCTGAAGTGTGCAAAAGCCTTGTTTGCTTCTGCCATTCTGTGAGTATCTTCACGCTTCTTGAATGCAGCACCTGTTTCGTTAACAGCATCCATGATTTCGTTTGCAAGACGCTCTTTCATTGTTCTCTCTGAACGAAGACGTGAATAAGATGTGATCCATCTAAGACCGAGAGTCTGACGTCTTTCGGGACGTACTTCCATGGGTACCTGGTAAGTAGCACCACCAACACGGCGAGCCTTAACCTCAAGTACAGGCATTACGTTCTCCATTGCAGCTTCGAAAACCTCAACGGGGTCCTTAGCTGTCTTTTCCTTGATGATGTCGAAAGCGTCGTAAACAATCTTCTGTGCGACACCCTTCTTACCATCATACATAACGTTGTTGATAAGTCTTGTTACCAACTTTGAATTGTAAAGCGGATCGGGCAAAACATCACGTTTTGCAATCTGGCCTCTTCTTGGCACTTCGCTTCCCTCCTTCATATTAATGATATCATAGGTACTCAAGTGACAAAACCCTGTGGCGCCAATGGAGAAGCACATACATTATATATATACACTCTCACATTGTTACGCAGCGTACCTTACCCTGCGCAGCCTGCAAGAAGATTCTGTCTTAATAAAACTTTTCCTTTGAAGCAGGAATTACTTTTTAGCAGCCTTCGGACGCTTTGCACCGTACTTTGAACGGGACTGCATTCTTCCGTTAACACCCTGAGTATCGAGTGTACCACGGATGATGTGGTAACGAACACCGGGAAGGTCCTTAACACGACCGCCACGAATAAGAACAACGCTGTGCTCCTGCAGGTTATGACCAACACCGGGAATGTATGAAGTAACTTCGATACCGTTTGTAAGACGAACTCTGGCAATCTTACGAAGAGCTGAGTTAGGCTTCTTAGGTGTAGCTGTCTTAACTGCTGTGCAAACGCCACGCTTCTGAGGAGAATTCTGATCTGTAACAATGTTCTTCTTAGAATTCAAGCCCTTGAGAAGAGCGGGAGCTGTTGACTTCTTTTCGATAGTCTGTCTGCCGTTTCTGACTAACTGATTAAAGGTAGGCAAATACTACATCTCCTTTCATAGATTTTTGATGATTGCTTTATTTGTTTTCGGCAGAAATCCGCTCGAACCCATAATAAAGCATTTTATATCATGCTTGAGTATTCTATCACTATTGCATAGATTTTGTCAAGCTTTTTTGTAAAAATATTCTACTAAAAGGGATTTTTTGACCTTTAAAGACCCCTATTTCCAAAAAATCAGCCGCATTTATGTTTATTTCGTATATTGAATATTATAAATATATCCGTTAAAATTTATTTATTACCAAATTTGTTAATTTTATTTACGGAGGTTTTATTTATGAAAAAGTTTTTAGCTGTTTTTCTTGCGCTGATTTTTGCATTACAGCTCGGAACGTCATCCGTTGCGGCATTTGATGCACCCCGTCTTGAGCGCGAGGAATGGGATGAGCTTTACGGCTCACTTTGCGACGGCAACGAGCTGCCGATGCTTTGCGTAGGTGCAAACGAGAGCGAGGTAAGCCTCGTATGGCATTCCGCAAAGGAAACGGCAACACCGAAGGTACGCCTTGCTAAAAGCGCTGCAATGGCTAACGCAGTAGTTTTTGAGGGCAAAACAACGGAGGCTGAAAACGATTATCAGCTTGTATGCCGTGTTACAATCACGGGACTCACCGAAAACACAACTTATTATTATCAGTGGAATACAGGCAACGGCTGGAGTGAGCCCTGCAAGTATGAGACAAAGTCCTTCGGCTCACACAAGGCAATGGTTATCGGTGACATTCAGATAGGCGGACAGAGTGAAGATTCACAGATTCAGTCCGACGTCGGCTACAACTGGAACAACGTGCTTTCAGAGGCTTTGACAAAGAATCCCGATATCAGCTATCTCGTATCCCCCGGCGACAACACTTCAACGGGCAAAACCGCTGACGAGTGGCAGACACTTCTTATGCCCGAAGCACTCCGCAGTCTTCCTATGGCTCTCGCTATCGGCAACCACGACAAAAAGGGTATGACATACAATTATTATACAAATATGCCCAATGAGTATTTCGGCAAATACTTTGAGGGACTTGACCGTGACTTCTGGTTCCGCTACGGCGACGTTCTTTACCTCTTCTTTGATGCTACGTCATCAAGTGCCGCCGACCATATGGCAATGGCAAAAGAAGCTGTTGAGCTCAACAAGGATGCAAAATGGCGTATCGGAGTTATGCACCAGGCACTTTTCGGCCCCGGTTACAGCGGTCTTGACCCTGAAACACAGATTCTTCTTAACGCTGTGTTCACGCCGATTTATGACACATTTGACCTTGACCTTGTTCTTACAGGACATAGCCATCTTCAGGGCCGTTCACACTTTATGACGGAGAGTATGATTGTAGGTAAGGCTGAAAGCGGAAAAACGTACAAAAATCCGAACGGTATAATCTATCTTAACACAAACGCAGTTTGCGACCACGGCAGCTTCAGCGGAAGCTTCCCGTTCATCGCTTACGAGTTCAGCGAGAACGACGTTACAACCTACACAACGCTCGAGTTTGAAGGCGACACAATGAAGATTGAAACGCGCCGCGGCGACAACAGCGTCCTACTTGACAGCATTACTATCGAGAAAACAGAAGAACAGAACGACGATATGTTCCTCAAGAAATTCCAGCGATTCCTTTACAAGGTTGTTGAATTCCTCGGTCTTGTTTATATGAAGATTGATGCGATTATCGTTAAAATCAGAGGCGGACATTTTTAAGTTTTATTCATCTTGTATACATTTTATATAATAGTATTTACTGCAGAGTAACTGACGAGATATTGGTTGAATGGCAACCATTATTCCAGACGAGTGTTAAAATTGTACATTGCTTCTTAAACAAAAAACCGACGGTCGGCCGTCGGTTTTTTTGATATGATATCCTTATTTGATTTTAACCGCTGTACCGTAGGCGATAACCTCTGCGGCGCCCTGCATAACTGCTGCACTGCCGTACGTTACACCGATAACGGCATCTGCGCCGAGTGCCTCCGCCTCGTCAACCATACGCTTTGTTGCGATTGCACGTGCCTCATTGAGCATATCGGTGTAGCTTTTGATCTCACCGCCGACAAGGGTTTTCATCCCTGCCATAAAATCTCTGCCGAAATTTTTTGTCTGCACAACTGAGCCCTTGACCATACCGAGGGCTTCAATTTCTGCGCCGGGAACGTGGTTAATACTTAAGAGCTTCATCTTCTTCTCCTCCGTTTATTTCTTTTATTCTTTCTCTGAGTGCGGCAACAACGCCGATGCACACGCCCAGATAAATAACAATGGCTATTACCGAAACAATGAGCGTTTCGGGCGCGGAGACGGCAAGAAAAACGAAAAAGCTGACATAAGCGAGTGAGAAAATTACCACCGCGATTGTTATGATAATCGGTGCGAGCTTTTTCCTTGCTTTTTTATCCATAAAATCGCCTCCTTGATTTATTATACCATTCCATTATCTGACAGTCAATAAATTTCCGTTTTGTTCTTTTTTGTATGGTATTTTTATAAAAAATGTGTTATAATCAACAAACACTAACGAAAGGATAACTGAAAATGAAAAGATTTATTTCACTTTTTCTTGTAATTTTATTTGCACTTACCTGCTCGGTCGGTGCTTACGCACGACTTGTAGGTGACGTCAATTCTGACAATAAAGCAAATTCAACGGACGCGCTATTGATTCTCCGCCACTCTGTCGGCTTCAACGACGGTGCAAACACAGAGTATATGGACATCAACGGTGACGGCAGAATTAACTCTGTTGATGCTCTATCCGTGCTTATGATTGCTGTCGGTATCTATAACGGTGACCTGGAGGTCGAGGACGAGCTTGTTACAAGCTACAAGGCGCAGATCATTGACCCTGTTATAAAAACGGGCAAATTCACCTTTATAACCGAGGTCGAGGCTGACGGCGAGGTAAGAACGGCAACGGCTATGATCAGAAACAACGATATCTGTGTTGAAACGGGTGCTAAAGGGATAACACTCCGCGTGCTCTGCCTTGAAGGCAAAACTTATCTTGTTTTTCCGATGGAAATGGGCTTGATTAAGGGCTTCTATGCTGAAAACGATCAGGAAATCAACACTGTAATCGGTTCTCCCGAAAAGGCAACTTACGTCGGCTCGGAAAAAGTAACGGTTGACGGCGTAGAATACATCCGTGAAAGCTACAGCCACGCTGACGGCTCTGTTACCGATTATTACTTCAAGGACGGCAAATGGAAGATGATCGGCTCTGCCGCTGACGGAGAAGCCGGAATTCAGAAGATTGTTGATTTTAAACAGGGCGTTGACGAGACTTGCTTCAGCCTTAAAGGCTACAAAGAAATAGCTCTTGACCAGATTCAGTAATTCCTAACCAATTAAAAGCAATAAACCTCCTTGCTTCGATGAAGCAGGGAGGTTTTGTTTATATATCCAATATTTCATTCGGGGTACGTGCAATATATTCCGCACCGCTTGCAATTAAAACGTCTTCGTCGCGGTTACCCCACGTTACACCGATGCAGGGAAGCCCTGCGTTGTGCGCCGTGAACACATCAACGTCCGAATCGCCGATATAAACACTTTCTTCAGCAGTTACACCGAGTGTTTTCATCGTATAAAAAAGTGACTCGGGCTCGGGCTTTGACGGAAATTCGTCCATTTTGCCGACAACGATATCGAAGATATCCCCGAAAAAGTCCTTCACAACCGCCTGCGCGGCGAAATGTGCCTTATTTGAAAGCACCGCAACCTTACAACCGTTTTCGCGGAGAGTCTTTACGACATCAATCATACCGTCATACGGTTTTGTGTAATCTGCGATATGCTCGAGATAGTATTTTGTGAAAATCTCGAGTGCTTCGGCGTAGTCTTTTCCGCTTGTGTTTTCGGGAACGGAACGCTTAATCAGCATCTTAATTCCGTTGCCGATAAAGTTTCTGACCTCTTCAACCGTTCTCTCGGGATACCCCTTGGCACGCATTGCAAAATTCACCGCATTTGCAAGGTCAAGAAGTGTATCAAGAAGCGTGCCGTCAAGGTCGAAAATATATGCCTTATACTTCATTTATCTGCGCTTCTTTCCAAAAAAGCCTTTTTTATCGTCCGCATCGGGCTTATCGCCGCCCATAGCCTCGTTGAACTTAAGCAACGCGTCCTTCTGCTCCGAGTTGAGCTTGGTGGGTACATCAACTATAATGCGCACAAGCTGATTGCCGCGAACCTTTGTGTGTATGTTCTGGATACCCTTACCCTTGAGGACATAAACCGCACCCGGCTGTGTACCTGCAGGAATATCGTATTTTACCTTACCGTCAAGCGTGGGAACCATAAGCGTATCGCCGAGAGTAGCCTGAACGAAGGTTACGTGAACATCGCACCATACGTTGAAGCCGTCACGCTCAAAGAACGGATGAGGACGGACATTGACATTGACATGAAGATCGCCCGACGGACCTCCGTTGATGCCCTTGTTACCCTCGCCTCTTACGTTGAGAATCTGACGGTCATCAATACCTGCGGGAATATTGACCTCAAGCGTGCTGTGCTTTGAAACTCTGCCTCTGCCGCGGCACTTCTGGCACGGATTTTCGACAATCTTGCCCTTACCGCCGCAACGTGAGCAGGCACGCTGAGTCTGAATAACACCGAAGGGCGTTCTCTGCTGTGCAGTAACCTGACCTGTTCCGTGACATTCGGGACAGGTTGTGGGTGAAGTGCCCTTCTGCGCACCCGAGCCGTTACATTCGGAGCAGACGTCAATGCGGTTGACGTCAACCTTACGCTTACAGCCCTTTGCCGCCTCCTCAAAGGAGATTGTAACAGTTGACTGTAAGTCCTCACCTCTGCGCGGTGCATTCGGATTGGCACGTCTTCCGCCGCCACCACCGAAGCCGCCGCCTCCGCCGAAGAAGCTCGAGAAAATATCGCCAAGGTCGATATCATCACCGAAACCGCCGAAGCCGCCGCCAAAGCCGCCGCCTCCTGCGCCGTAATTCGGGTCAACGCCTGCGTGGCCGAACTGGTCATAGCGAGCCTTTTTCTGGTCGTCGCTCAAAACCTCGTAAGCCTCGTTAGCCTCCTTGAACTTTGCCTCAGCTTCCTTATCGCCGGGGTTAAGGTCGGGGTGGTACTGCTTCGCTTTTTTTCTGTATGCTTTTTTTATTTCGTCGGCACTCGCGCTTTTTTCAACGCCGAGCACCTCATAGTAGTCTCTTTTATCAGCCATAATTCAAGCCCCTGACTCGGAAACAAGGGTTGCGGCAAAAATACCGCAAGCCCTTTGTTTACCTTAAAATTATTCGTCGTCTGTTACGTCTGTGTAATCAGCCTCGTAGAAGCCGTCGTTACCGCCGTTCGGAGCACCGCCCATATCACCCATATCGGGTGCGCCCTGTGCGCCTGCTGCAGCCTGAGCTGCCTTATAAATCTTCTCTGATACCTCGTAGAACTTAGCCTGGAGAGCCTCCTGCTTATTCTTGATGAGGTTGATGTCATCACCCTTGAGAGCTTCCTTGAGTGCTTCGATATCTGCTGTGAGTGCTGCCTTATCCTCCTCGGGGAACTTATCGCCCTCTTCGGAAATCATCTTCTCGCACTGGTAAACCATCTGGTCAGCGTTGTTTCTTGTATCAACCTCTTCACGGCGCTGCTTATCTTCCTGTGCGAACTGCTCTGCCTCGTGAACAGCCTTTTCGATATCTTCCTTGGACATATTTGTTGAAGATGTGATTGAGATTGACTGTTCCTTATTTGTGCCGAGGTCCTTTGCGGAAACGTGAACGATACCGTTAGCGTCGATATCGAAGGTTACTTCGATCTGCGGAACACCGCGGCGTGCCGGCATAATGCCGTCAAGGTGGAATACGCCGAGAGTCTTGTTATCCTTCGCAAACTCTCTTTCACCCTGAAGAACGTGAACCTCAACAGACGGCTGATTGTCAACTGCAGTTGAGAAAATCTGGCTCTTCTTTACGGGGATTGTTGTATTTCTTTCGATAATCTTTGTGTTGATACCGCCCATTGTCTCGATACCGAGTGAAAGCGGAGTAACGTCGAGGAGAAGGAGACCCTTAACCTCACCGCCGAGAACACCTGCCTGAAGTGATGCGCCGATTGCAACGCACTCGTCGGGGTTGATGCCCTTGAACGGCTCCTTGCCGATAAACTTCTTAATAGCTTCCTGAACAGCGGGAATTCTTGAAGAACCGCCGACCATAAGAACCTTGTCAATTTCTGAATTTGAAAGACCTGAATCCTTCATAGCCTGACGAACGGGGCCCATTGTAGCCTCAACAAGGTCTGCTGTAAGCTCGTTGAACTTTGCTCTTGTAAGAGTCATTTCAAGGTGCTTCGGACCTGTTGCGTCAACTGTGATGTAGGGAAGGTTGATGTCTGATGATGTAACACCTGAAAGCTCAATCTTTGCCTTTTCTGCAGCTTCCTTAAGTCTCTGCATAGCCATCTTGTCTGCACGAAGGTCAATGCCGCTTGACATCTTGTATTCGTTTACGATCCAGTCCATAACTCTCTGGTCGAAGTCGTCACCGCCGAGACGGTTGTTACCTGCTGTTGCAAGAACCTCCTGAACACCGTCGCCCATTTCGATGATTGAAACGTCGAAGGTACCGCCGCCGAGGTCATAAACCATAACCTTCTGGTCGTCTTCCTTGTCGATACCGTAAGCAAGAGCTGCTGCTGTGGGCTCGTTGATGATTCTCTTAACCTCGAGACCTGCAATCTTACCTGCGTCCTTTGTAGCCTGACGCTGTGCGTCTGTGAAATATGCGGGAACTGTGATAACAGCCTCTGTTACCGTGTCGCCGAGATATGCTTCTGCATCAGTCTTAAGCTTCTGAAGAATCATTGCAGAAATTTCCTGCGGAGTGTACTTCTTGTCGTCGATTGTTACCTTGTAATCTGTACCCATCTGACGCTTGATTGAAGAAACTGTTCTGTCAGGGTTTGTGATAGCCTGTCTCTTTGCAACCTGGCCAACCATTCTCTCGCCGTTCTTGCCGAAGCCGACAACTGACGGAGTTGTTCTTGCGCCCTCTGCGTTTGCGATAACAACAGGCTCGCCGCCTTCAATAACTGATACACATGAGTTTGTTGTACCTAAGTCGATACCGATAATCTTTGCCATAATAAAATTCCTCCAATATATTTTGTTTGTTGATTTTAGTTTGCAACCGCTACCATAGCGGGACGGATAATCTTGTCGCCGAGCTTATAGCCCTTGACAAGTACGTTTGTGATTGTATTCTCGCCGACCGAGTCATCTTCGGTGTGCATTACTGCGTTGTGGAAGTTCGGGTCAAATTCTTCACCGACCTCACCGAAGGCCTCGATGCCGAGGTTTTTGAAAACGTCGCTGAACTGCTTGAACGTCATTTCAACACCCTTTTTGTAATCCTCGAGTGTGCCGTCGGGATTAGCAAAAATTCTGTCAAAATTATCTGCCACGGGCAGAAGCGCGTTGATTACCGATGCTTTGCATTCTGCATAAAGTGCTTCTTTTTCGCGCTGTGAACGCTTGCGGAAATTATCGTACTCTGCAAGTGTTCTCAGAAGCTGGTCGTTTTTTTCGTCGAGCTGCTTTTGAAGCTCCTCTTCCTTTGAAGGCTCTGCTACGACCTCTTTTTCTTCAATTACTTCCTCTTCGGCATTCTTTTTCTTATCCTTTGCCAAAAATCTCATTCCTTTCAGTCTTCATTAAGCGTCTGTGTAAGCAATTCCCCGACGAGGTCGGTCAGATACCTTACACTCGGTATAAGACTTGCATAGTCAATTCTTGTCGGGCCGATTATACCGATCGAACCGCGATTGTCGCCGTCTATGTTGTAGTGTGCCATTATCACGCTGGAATTTTCAAGCTGCTTGAACTTGTTTTCGCCGCCGATTTTAACATCAAAATCCTCCTTGCTGTTTGCAAGAAGCTGACTGATAGGCTCACCCCGTCTTAAGAAATCCATAAGCTCGTAAGCGGTTGTTCCGTAATCCTCACGGTAACGCAGGATATTCGACTGACCGCCGAGCATAACCATTGTCCGCATAGCCTCCTGTGCAAGCTCGGAAACCGCAGAAACGAAGGGTATCATCGTCAGGGCATCTGCTCCCATTGATGCAACGAGTGTCTGAAGCGTTGCCGTGTCGATATCATCAAGAGGTAAGCCGAGGAACGAAGATTTGACGATATTATAAAACTTTTCAATCATTGAAGAGTTAAGGTCAACGTCACTTCTGCAAACCTTGCTTTTGATAACTCCCGTTGAGGTAAGGAGAACTATCATTCCCGTTCTTGTACCGACGGGGACAAATTCGATGCGCTTGATTGTCGCATTCTCGCCCGACGGAGTTGTTGACACCGCCGCGCAGTCCGTCATATCCGCAAGAAATTCGCTTGCCTTTGCAAGGATTGCCTCGGGGCTCGCGTTCTTGAGCGAAATGCCTGCTTCAATTCGTCTTTTTACAGACTCGTCAAGCGGTCGGACACCCATAAGGTTATCGACGTAATAACGGTAGCCTTCGTTGGTCGGGATTCTTCCCGCCGAGGTATGGGGCTGTTCAAGGTAGCCGAGAGCCGCAAGCTCCGCCATCTCATTTCTTATCGTTGCGCTGGAAACCGTAATATCGAGCGCGGACAGAAGAGTTTTGGAACCGACAGGCTCACCTGTTTTGATGTAATGCTCTACAACAGCAGCGAGTATTTTTTCTTTTCTCTGACTGAGTTCCAATCTCTCACCGCCTTTTTAGCACCGTTAGCACTCTTTTAGCGTGAGTGCTAACCTGTATCTATAATATACAACCGACGGCAGATTTTGTCAACAGTTTATTTATGAATTCTTTGTTAACTTTGAAATTATTTTCCCTTTTTTCTTATTCTTTCATTATTATTCCGTATTAAACATTTTAGTGTTGAATAAAACGTGCAAATATGATAAAATACAATATATATATTCAGGGGTGGCAGTATGTACATTGTTGTCGGCGCAAACGGATTTTTAGGCTCTTATGTTGTAAAAAGCCTTGTCAGCAATACTGACGAGGAAATAATAGCAACATACCACGGCAAAAGCGAGAAATTATATTACCCGAGAGTTAATTGGGTGCAGCTTGACGTGACGGATAAAAACAGCATATCAAGGCTTGAAAAACTCGTTGAAAACACGGCTGAATGCCGAATCTTCTATTTTGCCGCCTGCCATAACCTTGACCTTGTAAAGCGTGAGCCCGATTTTGCAAAAAACATAAACATAACCGCACTCGAAAGCTTTCTGGAGATTTTCAGCGATGCCGAGAGCTTATGGTTCTCGTCAACAGACTGTGTTTACGGCGAAAACACAAATGAAATTAAAGCTTTTAAAGAAACTGACCCCACCTGTCCCGTCAGCGAATACGGACGGCAGAAGCTGGAAGCGGAAAAAGTCGTAACAAGCTACGGCTTTAACGTTGCAAGACTCCCTTTTATGCTCGGCGCCTCGCTTCTTGAAAATAAAAAGCATTTCTATGATAATATCGTCGAAAAAACGATACAGGGGCAGGATTTTACCCTTGCAGACGGTCTTTGGCGTTCTGCACTTGACTATGAAAGTGTAGCGGATATTCTCGTCAAATTAAGTATGATTAAAAACGCACCGCAAACGCTCAACCTTTGCGGTGACGATGCGTTAACAAAATACGATGTCGGCGAACTGATTGCCAAAAAGCACAATCTGCCGATGAATCACATTATAAAGGTTCCCGAAGAGGAAATTATGAAGCTTTTTGACGAGAGGCGGACATCCTCGACCGCGATGGATAATTCACTTCTGAAATCCGTGCTCGGTGTGAGCGAAATTAAAATCAGAATCTGACGGCGGTGAAGCAAATGAAAGCAGTAATTATGGCGGGCGGCTTCGGCAAAAGATTGCAGAAGCTTTCCGGCGACAAACCAAAGCCTATGGTGGAAATCTGCGGCCGTCCCGTGCTCGAATATCAGATAGAAAACCTCCGCCGTTTCGGCATTACCGATATCATCATCGTTGTGCATCATCTTAAAGATAAAATTATGCGTTATTTCGGTGACGGCTCTTTGCTCAACGTGAACATCAGCTATTACGAGGAGGACAAGCCTCTCGGAACGGCAGGTGCTCTTTTCAGAATCAAGGACCGATTGACTGATGATTTCCTTCTCATTAACGGCGACCTTATATTCAGCGTGGATTTCAGCCGTATGATTGATTTTCACCGTAAAAACAATGCGCTCGCAACCCTTTTTGTTCATCCCAATTCACATCCCTACGACAGTGAATTGGTGGTGTGCAACAAAGAAAACATTGTTACGGATTGGTTTAAGAGCGACGGACACGGCAACCACGCAAACTGCGTCAATGCAGGTATTCATATTCTTTCAAAAAAGGTTCTCGATAACGTACCCACGCAAGAAAAGCTCAATCTTCGCGCCGACGTGCTCGAGCCGATTATCCCGACAGGCAGAATTTTCGCCTACCGTTCGGCTGAATACGTTAAAGATATGGGCACCTCGGACAGGCTTCGTCACGTGACAGCCGACGTAGAGAAAGGAATCGTACACGGTAAGCGTGCCGACAAAAAGCAGAAGGCAATTTTCCTTGACCGCGACGGCACAATCAACAAATACAAGGGCTACGTCACCTCACCGAATCAGCTTGAGCTGATTAAAGGTGCGGCGGAAGCCGTTAAAAGAATCAACAAGAGCGGATATCTCGCGATTGTGGTTACAAATCAACCGTCAATCGCAATGGGACGTATGACTTATGCCGTGCTTGACGAAATTCACGCGAAGCTCGACACTCTGCTCGGCGAAGAAGGAGCTTTTGTTGATGCGCTTTATTTCTGCCCGCACCACCCCGACAGCGGTTTTGAGGGCGAAGTGAGTGAGCTTAAGAAAAAATGCGACTGCCGTAAGCCCTCGGGCGGTATGATAAGGCAGGCGGCGGCGGATTACAACATTGACCTTTCACGCTCGTTTATGGTCGGTGATTCCGAAAGAGATGTGCTTGCAGGCATTGATGCAGGCTGTACCCCGATTTTTCTTACGGGCAGCGACAACACGCTGAACGTCCAAAACGTAAAAAAATATAAAACACTTGCAGATTTTGTAAAGGAAGAGATTAACTGAATGTTTACGACAAGAACACCCTTCAGAATGTCGTTCCTCGGCGGAGGAACAGATTTTCCTGCGTATTTCAATGAATACGGCGGGTGTGTTCTTTCTGCAACCTTCAACAAGTACTCCTACGTTACCGTAAGAAATCTGCCCGCACTTTTTGATTATAAAAATCAGTTTACATATTCCAAAATCGAACGTTTCAACTCCCCTGACGAGCTCGAGCATCCGCTCGTGAGAGAAGCTCTGAAATATATGAACATCGACCGCATTCAGATTGCCTACGACGCCGACCTTCCCGCACGCTCGGGTATCGGTTCAAGCTCATCCTTCGCGGTAGGACTTCTTAACGAGCTTCATATTTTAAAGGGTGAACAGTTAAGCAAAATGGAGCTTGCAAAAGAGGCAATTCACCTTGAACGTGAGCTTTGCAAGGAAGCGGGCGGAGTTCAGGACCAGCTTGCAGTAGCCTTCGGCGGACTTAACAGAATTGATTTTACCGCTGACGGCTATACGGTCAACCCGATTGAAATCTCATCCGACAGAAAAGCTGAATTCAATAAAAATCTCCTGCTTGTTTTTACGGGATTTTCACATTTCTCGGGCGAGGTTGCCGTAACACAGCAGAACAATATTCCGCAGAAAATTGCCGAGCTTCACGAAATGAAGGGACTTGTTGCGGAGGGTGAGAAAATTCTTTCGTCAAGCACTGACCTTGACGAATTCGGCAAGCTGCTCGACTATACCTGGCAGTTAAAGCGCACACTTTCCGACAGGATAAGCACAAGAGAAATTGACGAGATTTACGATTCCGCCAAAAAAGCAGGTGCTGTCGGAGGAAAAATCCTCGGCGCGGGAAGCGGCGGATTTATGCTTTTATACGTGCCGGAGGAAAGGCAAAAAAATGTATTAAGTCTCTTTGAGCCGTCAAAAATCATTCCCTTTGAATTTGAGGAAGACGGCACGAAACTGATTTACGGCGGAGGTAAATAAAGATGAAAATTGCAATTACAGGCGGTGCAGGCTACATCGGAAGTGTGCTTGTTCCCGAGCTTTTACACCTCGGCCACGAGGTCAGAGTTCTTGATAACTTTTACTTCGGTCAGACAGCCCTTCTCGACTGCTGTGCCGATAAAAGCTTTTCTATAATCCGCGGTGATGCGCGCGACAGAGACACGCTCGCAAAGTTCATCGACGGTGCAGACTTCATTATTCCCCTTGCGGCGCTTGTCGGATTTCCGCTTTGCGACTACGATAAAGTCGCGGCTAAGACGACAAACCTTGACGCAATCCTGCTTCTTCTTGAATTAAGAAAGCCCGAGCAGAAGATTATTTTCCCCTGCACAAACAGCGGTTACGGCACGTCTGACGGCAGTATTTACTGCACGGAGGATACACCTCTTAACCCGATTTCACTTTACGGTACAACAAAGGCTGAGGCAGAAAAGGCAATTCTTGAAGCCGGCAACTCTCTGACCTTCCGCTTTGCAACCGTTTTCGGCGCATCGCCGAGAATGAGGCTTGACCTTCTTGTCAACGACTTTGTTTACCGCGCCGTCAACGACAGAACGATGATTATTTTTGAAGGTCATTTCAAGCGCAACTTCATTCACATCCGCGACGTTGTGGGGGCATATATCCACGCTATCAATAATTTTGAAACGATGAAGGGCAAGGCTTATAACTGCGGACTTTCCGATGCAAATCTTTCCAAAATTGAGCTTTGCGAGAAAATCAAGGAGCACCTTCCGCAGTTTACCTTCTTCGAATCCGAAATCAATTCCGACCCCGATAAGAGAAATTACATCGTTTCCAACGAAAGACTTGAGAGCACGGGTTGGAGACCGCAATACAGCCTTGACGACGGAATTGAGGAGCTTATCAAAACTTATTCGATTATCAAAAACAATTCCTACGCTAATATTTAGGTGAGATTATGCTTGAAATATTAAAACCCGATTTTGAATTCAACGATGAGCGCGGACGTTTGATGCAGCTTATGCACGGAGACTGCGCACAGGTTAATTTTGTTGAATCGAAGCCGTCAAGTCTGCGCGGCGGACATTACCATAAGCTCAACCGTGAGACGTTTTTCATAATTGACGGCGAGGTTGAGGTTACGGTAAAAAAAGACGGCAAAAAAGAAACATATCTCTTCTCCGGCGGAGATATGTTCGCAATAGATAAAAACGTTATTCACTATTTTGACTATAAAAAGGAGTCCTCGCTGATTGTCGTTTATGACAAGGGCGTTGAACTGTCCAACGGCACAAAGGACATTTATCCCGAGGAGACAGCAGATGCTTAAAAAGCTTTTTGAAAAAACTAAATATGAAGTCTGCATACTGCTTTTTCTGCTCGTTGAGCTGGTTGCATTCGTTTCCGCGGCGGACGGTATGACAGTATGGCAGATGCTGACATACCTCGGTGATTACAGCCACGGCTATATGCCGCGCGCCTTCCTCGGTGAGGTCTTTTCGTGGTTTACGCCGACGATATCCCTTGAGCTTTTATGGTGCGTATCCGTTGCGGTTATCGTAATTCTGAGTATAACGATATCATTAATCTGCGGTCAGATTATAAAAAAAGCAGAAAACAAGTCTGCTGTCCTTTCCGTTGTTGCCGTAATGCTTCTTTCCCCGATTTTCATGCCTCTTTTTTCAAGCTGGCTGGGCATCGTTGACATTTATCTTGTTGCGCTGACGCTTTTTGCCTTCATCCTCAACGAGAACAGATTTCTGCGCTATTTTATACCCGTAATTATGCTTGTCTGCGTTGCGATTCACCACGCGTATATGTTCCTTTATATGGTACCGCTCGCAATCGCTTTGCTGTATGATTGTATCAAAAATAAAAAATATATCCGCGACGGCATTTTCTGTGGTATCACATACATTTCGTTGATCGCTTTTGCACTGTTCACGGTGACAAACAGAAGCGCATCGGGCTTCGGCTCATTGGACGAAATGATTGATTTTATGATAAACAAGGCAGATTTCCCTCTTAATAAGGAATGGCTCTCCACACTCGTTCCTAACGAATATTTCACGGGCACCGACTATGTTGCAAACACGATTACACAGATGATGTCGCCCGCAAATCTGCTGGGAATAGTTGTGATTTTCGCACCCGTTTTCGTCACCTTCGCTTACGGCTGGATAAAGGCGATAAAACACAGCGACAAAAAAGAAGAAAAATTTGTCCTTTTTCTTTGTCTCATTCATCCGCTGTCCGCTGTTCCTGCCTATGTTTTCGGTCTTAACTGGAACCGCTGGACTTCTGCAATAATCACTAGCCAATGCATACTTTATCTTTTTATGCTTTACAGAAAAAACTGTGCCGTTTCCCGTGCGGTCAACGGTATTGTTGAAAAATACAAAAAGCATTTTATTATCGTCGTTTTCTATCTTATTTACTGCGCTTCCTTTGCGAAGCTTCTGGGAATTTAAAATGAACATCAAAGCCTTATTCGACAAAAACAAATATGCACTTTGCGCCTTCGTACTGCTCGCGAGTTTAACGCTGATTTACGACGGCTTTATAAGTGCGCCGCTATTCGCGTGCAGACTTTTGCTGTGCGCCGTTGCCGCATTGTTTTTATCGTCTTCTTTAAAAAAAGAAATGACTATTCCCGACGCGGTTACGCCTGCGTTTTTTATATTAAGTCTCATATCCTGTAATGTAATTTTTCTGACAACGGACGTGCACATTCTTCTTTCGCTGTCAGCCTTCTTCCTTGCGTTATTCTTCAACGAAAAATGCAGGTTTTTATCACCGATTTTCGCAGGACTTTGCGTACTTTCGCAACCGCTGACACTATTGATGCTTGTGCCGACAATCGTTATTATTCAGCTTGCAAAAAAGCAAAAGCTTTTAGCCGTTTTCAGCGCAGTAATCGGAGTTGCGGCTTTCGTCTTAACAAAATTTCTTGAAAATATCGAATTTTACGCTGACCAGTTCAGCTCATACTACCTTTCGCTGCACATCTTCCACCTCTCAACAACTCACAAGGAAATCCTTATTCAATTCTTGCTGTGCAGTATTCCGCTTTTACTCATCGGAGCATTTTATCTTATAAAGCTGTTTATGAACGGTGAAAAGGCTGTTGGCATCGCTCTGATTCTTGCCGTTGCACTTGCCATCTTCGGCTTTATGCTGAGCAAAAACGTTCAAACTGTAATTATGATTATCGTTCCGCTTTTCGCCGCTGTCGTTACACTTAACGATAAGGCGCGCGAACAAATCAGTCATTTTTTTGCAAATCACGTCTTCTTATTTTCACTTGCCGTAGCTTTGGTTGCCGTTGCACCGATGATACTCGGAACGTTGCCGTATGATTCGGAGCTGTTTTCAAGGTCAACCTTTATAATCTTCAGAGAACAATAAGAAAAAGAGCTGTGAGGAAACTCACAGCTCTTTGCTGTTATCTGAAAGTATGTATCTGCATTTCGGAAAATTCGAACAACCATAAAACTGATTGCCTGCATTTGCTCCTCTTGAAGCGGTTTTTAAGACAAGCTTACCACCGCATTTGGGACATATTTTTTCTTCGATTTCTTTTTCATCTACTTCCTTTGTGACAACTTCTTCCGTTTTATTTTCCTGTGTAACCTCAGTCACGGTCTCCACAACCTTAGGTTCGAGCTTGTTTTTGATATCATCAATATGTTTTGCTTTTAAAGTTTCATCCGCTTGGGTAAACGGATATAACATATTATAAAGCTCATTAATTTTTTCTTCTGACAGAATTTCTGTTGATTCTTTTTTACAAATTTCAGTAACAAGAGAAAATATTTCATCTCTTTTTATTACCTTAACATCCTGACTGCTAACCTCAACATTCTTTAAGGTACATCTTTGCGAAAAGGCAATAATTGAATGCATTGTAACATCTTCACCGACAAGTGTTTTTAAATGCTTGATGTGTGTACGGTTTTGCATAACAGGGTTATAGAAGCTTTCTTTCTGACTCTTACCTCTGCCCTTCGGCAAAGTCTGATACCAATTTTTCTGGTTTTCACTTCCGAAAATCCAACCGCTGTAATTCTTGCTTTCGAAAACAAAAATACCTTTTGAACAAATCATCAAAACATCAATTTCTGTTGTTTCGCTTTCATTTTTCGGAATATAAACGTTAAAAAGAAATTTTGCACCGACTTTTTCAAACTTTTTTAGATTATTATAAATAAGATATTCGCCAAACCTGCCGACATCTTTTTTGACTTGACCAAATGGCAAATTTGTAATTTTATAATATGCACCTTCTTTGTATTCTTTATTGCGTTTAAGTGTTACAGCAATCGCAATAACAATAGGAATCAAAATTAACGGGTGCAAAAAAATTGATATTAAATCTTTAATTGTGTTTATTAAAACTTCAAATGCCATATTACATCCCCTCTTGAAATTATCTTAACACAAGAAAGGAGAAAAAACAAGGCAGACTGTCACATCTGCCTTGTGATTAATTTAAAACGTGAACTTCTCTCCGTCATATCTGCAGGTATATTTTTCACCTGCTTTAATTTTGCCCTCGAGCATTTCTTCGCTCAGCTTATCCTCAATCTGTGATTGGATTGCTCGCTTAAGCGGGCGTGCACCGTAAACGGGATCAAAGCCCTCGTCGGCAATTTTTTCAACTGCAGTTTCATCAAATTCCAGCTCGATATCCATTTCACCGACACGCTTTGAAAGAGTTGTGAGAAGTCTCTTTGCAATCTCTTTTATATCGTCCTTTTTAAGCTGTTCAAAGACGATAATATCATCAACACGGTTAAGAAATTCGGGACGGAAGCACTTTTTGAGCTCACCCATTACCGCCTCGCGTATCGCCGTCTGGCTCATCACACCGCCGTTTTCATCCGCGCTGAAGCCGAGAGTTTTCGCTCCCGTATTACTTATGAGCTTTGCGCCGACGTTCGAGGTCATAATCACTATGCTGTTCTTAAAATCTACTTTTCTGCCCTGTGAATCTGTCAGCACGCCGTCATCAAGTATCTGCAGTAGCATATTGAAAACATCGGGATGCGCTTTTTCGATTTCGTCAAAAAGGACAACACTGTACGGCTTGCGGCGGATTTTCTCCGTCAGCTGACCGCCTTCGTCATAGCCGACGTAACCCGGAGGCGAGCCGACAAGTCTCGAAGTATTGTGCTTTTCCATATATTCGGACATATCAAGGCGAATCATTGCATTCTCGTCACCGAAAAGCGTTGCGGCAAGAGTTTTGCAAAGCTCGGTTTTACCCACACCCGTCGGGCCGAGGAAGATAAATGAGCCCGTGGGTCGGTTGGGGTCCTTAAGTCCTACCCTGCCGCGGCGGATTGCCTTTGCAACAGCAGAAACTGCCGTATCCTGACCGACAATTCTGCGATGAAGCTCCTCTTCCATATTCAGAAGACGCTGGCTTTCCTCCTGAGTCAACTGCACAACGGGAATATGCGTCCACTCGGAAACAATTGCCGCAATTTCATCAGGTGTTACCTCACCGTTGGTTTCCGTGTTCTGCTTTTTCCAGCTTTCCTTAAGGTCGGCAAGCTGTTTTTGTGCCTCCCTTTCCTCGTCACGCAAGGCGGCGGCACGCTCAAAGTCCTGACCGTTGACGGCAGATTGCTTTTCCTCGGAAATATGCTTAAGCTTTTCTTCAAGCTCACGCACATCATCGGGCGGGGTATAAGCACGCAAACGTACTTTTGAAGCCGCCTCATCCACAAGGTCAATAGCCTTGTCGGGCAGGAAACGGTCGCCGATATACCGTGCCGACATTTTGACAGCGGCAACAATTGCCTCATCCGTGATTTTTACTTTATGATGCGCCTCATATTTATCGCGAAGACCTTTGAGTATTTCAATTGCCTCCTCCTGACTCGGCTCACCTACGACAACAGGCTGGAAACGTCTTTCGAGTGCTGAATCCTTTTCTATATTTTTGCGGTATTCCTCAAGAGTCGTTGCACCGATAACCTGCATTTCTCCGCGTGCCAGAGCAGGCTTTAAGATATTGGCGGCATCAACCGCACCCTCCGCAGAGCCCGCACCGATAAGCGTGTGCACCTCGTCAATGAAGAGAATTATATTCGTCGCCTTCGATACCTCATCAATCGCGGATTTGATGCGTTCCTCGAAGTCACCGCGGTATTTTGTTCCTGCAACCATTCCCGTGAGGTCAAGCGCAATTATTCTTTTATCACGCAAAAGCTCGGGTACCTCACCCGCTGAAATTTTCAGCGCAAGACCCTCTGCAATCGCAGTTTTACCGACACCGGGTTCACCGATAAGACAGGGATTATTCTTTGTGCGGCGGCTTAAAATCTGAATAACGCGGTCAATTTCCTTTTGTCTGCCGATTACAGGGTCAATCTTGCCCTGCTTTGCTATTTCGGTCAAATCTCTGCCAAATTGGTTGAGAGTGGGTGTTTCTTCACTCTTTGCGGATTTCTGCGCCGATTTCTGCCGCGCTGAGCTTTGGTTGCTCGTAAAAGTGCGCGAAATCTCGCCGGAAATATCATTTGTATTCACGCCAAGCTCTTCAAGCAGACTTACGGCAAAGCAGCTTGTATCGCGCACAAGCGAGAGCAGAATATGCTCTGTGCCGACAAAGTTCTGACCCATTCCCCTTGCCGCAGTAACGGCGGTTTCGATTATATTCTTGCTTCTCGGCGTAAAATCGTTAGGCGAAAGAACGGTCGGTGTACCGATGCCGACACTTGTTCGGATTGCATTTTCAATGCCGTCCGCGGTCACACCTTTTGATGACAGCGCAGTAGCGGCAATACTCGAATCCGACGAAATAAGACCGTAGAGCAGATGCTCACTGCCGATATATGTGTGACCGAGATTTTCAGCAAAGCTGATTGCAGAATTGAGTGCAACATTCGCTTTCTGTGTAAAACCTGTAAACTTATACATTTCATTTTCCTCCCTTGATTAGTTTCTCCAACATAAAAAAGCTCCGTACGAAACGGAGCTTTAAATACTATTCCAATGCCTCTCTTACCCATATTGCACGGAGAATATCTCTCTGCTGTGAAGAAAGCTCCTTGCCCTCGGCGGCATTTATCGTTGCCGGCTGAACGCGGATTGTGAGTTCGTTGAGCTTTGCAATATCGTAATCGATAGCCTTATTAGAGATACCCATTCTGACGAGTGACGAAAGCTCCATAAATTCGTCACCGCTGAGCACCCTTGCATTTTTGAGTATGCCCCATGCGCGGAAGATTCTATCCTCCTCAATGGGATTTTCAATAAGCTTTTCTGCCGCCGCCCTTTCCTGTGCGACGAGCTGAAGTGTGATTGACTGAAGATTGTTGAGCGCAGACTCCTCGGAGATTCCGAGAGTAATCTGATTACTCAACTGATAGATGTCGCCTCTCGGACTGCTTCCCTCACCGTATGCACCGCGGATAACAAGACCGAGCTTTGATACGGTTGAAGCGAGCTTGCCGATCTGTCCGCAACGTGTGAGTGCAGGCAGATGAAGCATAACCGATGCCCTCATAGCCGTGCCGAGATTGGTCGGACACTGGGTGAGATAACCGATTCTGTCATCATAAGCATAGTTGAGCTTTGATGAAATTATGTTGTCGATTTTATCGGCAACGCTGTAAGCCTCTTTGAGTGCAAGACCCGACATCATAACCTGTAAGCGGATATGATCCTCCTCGCACAGCATAATGCTCACCGCTTCATCATCGGTAAGAAGAAGTGCTCTGCCCGCACGGTCAGATGCAAATTCAGGGCTGATGAGATGTCTTTCCGCCAGAGAAACCGCCTGCGCACGGGTAAAATCCTTCATCTGCGTATAGCCGAAGCCCCAGTTGTCGTCCGCAAGGATAGCATTTTTGATTTCTTCACAAACCTTTTCCTTACCCTTTACGGTAAGACGGCACGGGAAGGGATAATCCTCCAGATTTCTTGCAAGACGGACACGGGTGCTGATGACGATATCGCCCTCGGTGCCGTTTTCAACATACCACTTATTCATTCTTGTCCGCCTCCATTTCTTTTATTCTGTCGCGAAGCACTGCCGCTTCTTCAAAATTCTGCTCTTCGATAGCCTTCTGCAAATCTTCCTTAAGCTTTGCTACGGGATTGATTTTCGGTTCCGAGCTTGCCTGCACGGGTATCATTGCCTGCTTGCCCGTATGCTTGATTTTACCGTGGATACGCTGTAAGGACGGAAGAAGCTTATCATAAAACTTGCGGTAGCAATCCGCACAGCCAAGCTTTCCGCTCTTTGCAATATCCGAGAAGGTGTAGCCGCATTTCGGACATTTCTCTTCACGCTCGGCGCCGAGAAGAGGCATTGTTTCACCTAAAAGTCCGCCGAAAAATCCGTCAAGATTAAAGCCGAAGCCCGAAAACATATCGCCGTAGCCGAGATGCTCCGCACAGGAAACACAAAGATGAGTTTCCGCTGTTTCGCCGTTCACAACTCTTTTGATATGAGTCGTGGCTTCATTTTTTCCGCAATTCTGACACAACATATATAATCATCCTTTCACGTTTAATAGCATTTGTTTAAAGATAGTTGCCCGAACTCTGTCACGAAGCTGCGGCGGCAGCTCACGGTAGCATTTATCGCTCGTTGCCGTGAGAATAAGCCTTGCCTCATCCTGTGAAACAATGTTCTGATAATTAAGGTTCTGAATATGCGCTCTGCAGGTTGCCTCATCGATAGCTGTTCCGACGGTGTTGACAACGTGCATAAGCATCGCACCCTTATCATATTTTATGCGTGCAATCCGAATATAACCTCCGCCTCCCCGTCGGCTTTCAACCGTATAGCCCTGCTCGGGGGTAAAGCGTGACGATATAACGTAATTAATCTGGCTGGGAACACAGCCGAGAGTCTGCGCAAGCTCGTTACGCTGGATTTCGGTCTCGCCCGCATCCTGCATCATCTCAAGTATCATCTGCGCTATGATGTTACTCATACTCATATCATCATCTTCTTTCGTTTTTGACTTTGACTTTCTTTGACCTTTCTGTGATAAATTATAGACCTTCTTTGACCTTTCGTCAAAGGTCAGAAAAGGTCAAATTTGTTTTTGACAGCTCGATTTTTAAAATTATGATGTCATTTGCTCCGTTTTTCTTCGATTTTTAAGATTTTGCTCGTATTTGCTCGGGTTTGGTATAAAAAATCCGCAACACCGAAGTATTGCGGATTTAACTTTTATTATTTAACCTTGACCTTTATGCTGTGCTTACCTGCTGTTGTGTTGATAAACAGCTCGTAATTTCTGCAATCGACAGGATAAGACTCTCCGTCAACTGTCACACTTTCAACCTCAAACGGAGTGCCGATGATTGTCTCACCGCAGGCGTTTTCATCCTGTGTGAAATCAAGTGTGAAAATTTTGGTGTCAATATCGTAATGATAGCTGTCAATCGTACCCGAAACTGCCTTCGGGAACGGACGGCGGAAAACCTTCATAAGACGGTTTTCAAAGAAGCCCTCAATGTAGCACCAGTATGTATGGCTCCACTTATATTTTTCAAAAACACCGAACAGATGATTGATATGCGGAAGCCAATCGTCCGTATCATCGCCGAAGCTTCCCCATTCACCGACAATTACGGGAACATCAAGTCTGTTCTGGCTGTTTCTGTGCTCACCGAAGATACCCGCTACTCTGCCGTTATGTGCAAATTTGTACGCAGGAGTGTCAACCATAAGGTCATAAGCGTGCGGCGCAAAAACCTGATTTTCGTCGCGCTTTCCGTCAACCGTAACAGGAGGAGCGCAGAACGGAATGCCGAGATTTGAATAGTAGCAGTTATTCATAATAACAATCTTGTCGCTGACCTGACGCATTCTTGCCGCAACTCTTGAAATAAACGGAGCATAAACCTTTGTATCAAACTCTCGGATAATTTCCTCGGAGGATTTCGTAACTCTGTGGAACGGTGCATAATCAATATGAGTCAGCACTCTGCCGATAGGATCTTCCTTGTCAAAAAGGGCCTTGATAAGGTCAAGTCTCTTTACCTCTTTATCAAAAAGAATAGTCTTGACTGCGCCTGCAACAATTCTCTTGAACACCTTTCCGCCGGGCGAACCGGGGAACGGCTCGTTCATAATATCATAGCCGATAACCGCAGGCTTATCACCGATTTTTTCAATAACGTGTGCCCAGCAATCGGCATAATAATCCTGAAGACCCTTACCCTTGACCTTTCTGTTTGCCCAGAAGTTATCAAAAGCAGTATGGCACGCCTTGCCCCAGAAATAGCCCTCTGCCCAAACGAATTTAGTCGGTTTAACCTCAACACCGTCAAGGAGCACTGCCCACGCAGGTGCGCCGTCTGAATTGGTAACTGAAGAATACAAATCCTGATGCATATCAAGGAAAGCATAGATATTGTATTTTTCAAGAAGGTCGAGCACCTCGCCCATTGCATCAATGTAGGCATCATTATATTCACCCGGGTTCGGCTCGATATTTGCCCAAGTGAAGCCGAATCGAATGAGATTGACACCGTTAGCGGCAATCTTTTTTACCATTTCTTCGTCGAGGTCGGGCACTCGCTGCTCGCCTGCGATATAGTCGCATTTATTAACAAAGTTTACGCCGTGGAAAATTCGTTCTCTGCCCTTGTCGTCAACAAGAACCTGTTTAAACGCTTTGATTTTATCCATACTTAAACCTCACTTTTTCTATAATGAAATGATTATAACATTTTTCGGCTTGAATTGCAAGACAGCTGAATCGTTGACAAAAATAAAGAGAAATGATAAAATAGATTGTAACGAGATTGATTTCCGCTGAAGTCAGTCCATTACGGTGGACTGTTCAGCGGTTTATTTTTTTGGAGGCAGTATTATGAAAACAGACGTTGTTATTATAGGTGCAGGTCCTGCGGGTATTTTCACGGCACTTGAAATGATACGCAAGGGAACAAAAAAGCATATCACTATCGTTGAAAAGGGTCAGTCCGTCGAAAACAGACATTGCCCGAAATCACAAACAAAAAAATGCGTCAGTTGCAAGCCTTATTGCCACATCACAACGGGCTTTTCGGGCGCAGGCGCATTCTCCGACGGCAAGCTTTCGTTAAGCTACGAGGTCGGCGGTGACCTTCCGTCACTCATCGGTGAAATAAAAGCGCAGGAAACCATTGATTATACAGACTCAATTTATCTTGAATTCGGCGCTGATACGAAGATTGAGGGCATAAGCAATCCCGAGGCGGTCAAGCGAATCCGCGCCCGTGCGATTCAGGCAGGTCTCAAGCTTGTCGATTGTCCTATCCGTCACCTCGGCACGGAAAAGGCACAGGACATTTATCTTGCGATTGAAAAATATCTTATTGCAAACGGCGTTGAAATTCTTTTCGGATGCGAATGCTCGGACATCATCCTTGAGGGTACAAAATGCAACGGTGCAATCATCCGTGACAATCACGGTAAAGAATTTGAAATTCTTGCAGAAAAGACTATCGTTGCAACAGGCAGAAGAGGTGCCGAATGGCTCGAGAAAATCTGCGGCGAGCACGATATTGCCCACCTTCCGGGCACGGTTGACATCGGTGTGCGCGTTGAGGTACGCAACGAGGTTATGGAGGAGGTTAACGAAGTGCTTTACGAGTCAAAGCTCATCGGCTATCCCCGCCCGTTCAAAAACAAGGTGCGCACCTTCTGCCAGAATCCCGGCGGCTTCGTAAGTCAGGAAAACTATGACAATAACCTCGCCGTCGTCAACGGACACTCGTATAAGGAGCTTAAATCCGACAACACTAACCTTGCAATTCTCTGCTCTCACAACTTCTCACATCCGTTCAATCAGCCTATTTCTTATGCACAAAAGGTCGGCGAGCTGACAAATATGCTCGGTACGGGACACATTCTCGTCCAGCGCTTCGGCGATATTCTCGACGGTAAGCGCACCTGGGAAAAGGAGCTCTATTTCTCCAATCTTAAGCCGACACTCCCGGACGCAGTCGCAGGCGACATCACGGCGGCAATGCCTTACAGAGCGATGACGAATATCATCGGCTTTATTCAGGCGGTTGACCACGTTGCACCCGGCTTTGCATCGTATGAAACTCTGCTCTACTCCCCCGAGCTGAAATTTTACAGCAACAGAGTCAAGATGGACAGCGACTTCAACACCAACGTCGAAAATCTGCATTGTCTCGGCGACTCGAGCGGCTGGACAAGAGGCCTGATGATGGCATCCGTTATGGGTGTTCTGATGGGCAGAAAAATATATTAAAATTTTCAGAACCAACGGTTGATTTATCCCCACTCAACCGTTGGTTTGTAGATTTAATGGCATAAACTGATTAAAATACAATTGAAAGGAGGCATAGGATGGATCAGATTAAAATCGGCAGATTCATTGCCGAGCGAAGAAAAGCCAACAATCTGACGCAAATGCAGTTGGCAGAAATGCTGAACATCACGGACCGAGCTGTTTCGAAATGGGAAAACGGAAAATCTATGCCTGACTCTTCGATTATGCTCGAGCTTTGTGAAATTCTTAAAATCAGCGTTAATGATTTATTAAGTGGGGAGGTTGTAACAATGGATAATTACAACAGAGAATCAGAAAACAATCTGCTTGAAATGGTCAGGCAGAAGCAGGAAGCGGATAAGCGACTGCTCCGTATGGAATTACTCGCAGGAATAATGGCAAGTATACCTTTTTTGGTTGGTGCCGTGATAGGCCTGACCGTACCGATGGAAGAATGGAAGCAGGTCGTGATAGTATTATCGGGTATGATACCGCTGTTGGTTGCAATTCCGTTTCTTCTGCGCGTTGAGCAGGTTGCAGGGTATTACGAATGCCGTAGCTGCCGCCACCAATATGTACCTCGGTATAAATCAGTGTTTATCGCACCTCATATAGGCAGAACAAGATATATGAAGTGCCCCGAATGCCACAAGCGTTCGTGGCATAAGAAGGTTGTAAGTAAAAACTGATTTTTGCACAGTATGACAGTCCGAATCGGATAAATCCGCAAATAGTTCTATACTACAAAAAAACAGCTATGCATCGCTGCATAGCTGTTAATTCTTTACTGTTTTGCGCCGTTGTCAAACATTTCGAGCACCTTAACTGATGCTGCGAAGCAATCTGCAAGGCAGGATGCATTGAGTGCATCGGGAGTGTCAAGTCTTGTATGGTAGAAATCGGGAAGTGCGTGATTAAGTGCCGTAACACCTGTTGAACGCATACCGGCCTGTGCAAAGCCTGCTGAATCCGTTGCTCCGCCGAGAGGAGGAACCATACCCTTTTTGCAGGGAATTTTGAGCTCTTCACAAGCTTCCATAAACAGGTCGGAAACATCCTTATCAACCTTAACCGTGCCGTTGAGGTCGCGGTAGTTTACCATAAGCTGTTCGTTCTGTGCGATTGTATCATAGGAATAAACGAAGGTCGGAACGTCGTTGAATTCGTCCTTGTGCTTTTCCGCCCAAGCCTTTGCACCGCGCAAGCCTGCTTCCTCCGAACCTGTAAGAACAACACCGATTTCTGTATTTTCAAGCTCAATGCCCTCGTCGTGGAGCATCTTGAGAATAGCCATACCGATGTAACAGCCCGAAAGGTTATCGTTAGCGCCGTCAACAATTCTCTTTTCGTTCCACATAAAGTAGAGACCGAACCAGAAGGGCACGAAAACAAGTGCGATAAGTCCGAGTGTTTTTGCAAGCTCTGCATCAACAGCGCCCGTAAGCTTTGCTATCGAAATGCCGATCATATAGAATGCGCCGAGGAAGCAGAACATCATATGGAGGTCAAAGCCGAGATATGAGAACTTATACTTGAAGGGCCATTCCCATGAAGCGTCGGGGTGACCGTTGAAGATGATTCTGCGCTTCACCTCGCCCGTCGGCTTTTTGAAGCCTGCGGCGTTGTGACCCGTCTTCTCGGGGAATAATTTATCAACAACCTTTTTATAAAGACCGAACTGAAGCACGCAGAGTACAAGTCCGATTGCGATAAGAACAAGTGAAATCACGGGAGCATTGAGGAAATATGCTCCGAGTGCAAGGAAGCAGCAGGAAATAGTAATATAAATCCAGCCGAGGAATGCGTTGGGATTTTCCTTGAAGCCCTCAACATAAACGCGGTCACAGCCGAGCTTTTTCATCTCTTCTGCGCAGTACTCGCAAGCCTGCTTTTCACCGATATCACCGGGGCCTCGCTTTTCAAACTTTGTGCAAATATGAGTGATTTCATCAATCATATATTTTGCGGCTTTGTCTTTTTTGTCAATAATGCTTTGCAAATTCAAAATAATCATCTCCAAAATCTGATTTGCAACAATTCTATCACAAATAAACAAAAAAATCTACAAAAACAGAAAAATATTTTTTATTTTGTGAAAAAATTTTTGGCAATTTTGACCGTTTGTGTTGCATCTTTTGCATAAAAGTCTGCATTTATCATCTTTGCATACGTATCCGTGAGCACCGCACCGCCGACAATAACCTTCGCATCGGTATTTTTATGCAGAAGTTCAATCGTTTTTTCCATTGCGGGAACTGTGGTTGTCATCAAAGCGGACAGACCGACCAGCTTAACATCGTTCCCGATAACAGCCTCAAGCACCGCCTCCTCGGGCACATCCTTGCCGAGGTCGATAACGTCGTAGCCGTAATTTTCGAGAAGTACTCTGACAATATTCTTACCGATGTCGTGGATATCTCCGTGCACCGTGGCAAGAATAATTTTTTCGCCCTTCGGCTGATTTTCATCCGTCTTCATTTTGGATTTTATCACTTCAAAGGCAGATTTTGCGCTTTCTGCACTCATAAGAAGCTGTGGCAGAAAGATTTTATTTTTTTCGAAGCCATCGCCGACAAAATCGAGCGCAGGCATAATGTGATTATTGATAATTTCAAGACTGTCTGTTGACTTTGCAAGCTCTTCGGCACATTCAGCCGCCTTTTTCTGCAAGCCCTTTATAATTGCCGTTTTCAGGTCGATTTCCTGTGTCTGCGGCTGTAAGGCTTCGGATTTTGTAACGTTGTTAATATAGCACTCGCAGTTTTCGTCAAGTCCGCGCAGAGCCATAAACGCGCGGTAGGTGTTCATCATTGCATCGCTCAAGGGATTGATGATGCCTGCCGAAAGTCCGTTTGTCATCGCCATATTAAAGAACGCAGAATTGACAATTTCGCGCTCGGGCAGACCGAAGGAAATATTGCTGACACCGAGAATTGTTTTAACGCCGAGCGTCTCCGTAAGGTATTTAACCGCCTTAAGTGTTTCGTTTGCGCTCTGCGAATTTGTGCTGACAGACATCGCAAGCGGGTCAAAGATAAGGTCAGCTTTATCAATTCCGTAGCTTTCGGCAACGCTGATAATCTTTTCGGCAATTTTTATTCTGCCTTCTGCCGTTTCGGGTATTCCGTTTTCGTCAAGGCAAAGGCAAACGGTAACCGCACCGTATTTTCTGATAAGCGGAAAAACCGCCTTCATAGATTCTGCTTTACCGTTGACACTGTTGAGCATCGGCTTTCCGTTATACATACGGAGTGCAGTTTCCATTGCTACTGTATCGGAGGTATCAATCTGCAAGGGCAAATCCGTCACACTCTGCAACGCGCCGATACAAGTCTTCATCATCGCGTTTTCGTCAATTTCGGGCAGACCGACATTGACATCGAGCACGTGTGCACCCTTCTCCGCCTGTGCAACAGCTTCGTTGACGATGTAAGCAATATCGTTGTTGCGAAGAGCCTCTTTGAAGCGCTTTTTGCCCGTGGGATTTATACGCTCGCCGATGATTATCGGTGTTTCGCAGAAATTCACGGTCTTTGAATATGAGGAAACTCTTGTTGTTTTCTTGTTTTCGGGGATAAATGCATCCTTTTTACACGTTTTTATGAGTGCTTCAATATGCGCGGGTGTTGTACCGCAGCAACCGCCGAGGTATGACATTCCGATATCGGCGATATCCTGTGCATTCTTTGCAAAAGTTTCTGCATCAACATCGAACACGGTTTTTCCGTTTTCGCTCCTTGGTAAGCCGGCGTTGGGGTTTGCAAGCATCGGCAGAGACGTAAGCGAACGCATCTTTTTAAGAAGAGGAAGCATCTCCGCAGGGCCGAGACCGCAATTCATACCGATTGCATCAACGCGCAAGCCCTCAAAGGTTGTAACCGCAGTTTCAATATCCGCACCCGTGAGAAGTCTGCCGTTCGAGTCAAACATCATCGAAACAAAAACGGGCAGATTGCAGTTTTCTTTTGCCGCAAGCACACCTGCTTTGATTTCATAAAGGTCGGTCATCGTTTCAAAGAAGATGATATCAACATCATCCTTTGCACAAAGGATAACCTCCTTGTAAAGCTCGTAAGCTTCCTCAAATTCAAGCTCGCCTGATGGCTTTAAAAGCTTGCCGAGAGGACCCATATCGAGGGCTACTTTTTTACCTGTTTTTTTAGCAAGTGCAACAGCCGCACGCGCGATTTCGGGTACATTATCAAACTTTAATGAATTCAGTCCGAATGTGTTTGTGCTGATAATATCCGCACCTGCCTGTGCATAAGCGCTGTGAACGCTGTAAACTAGTTCGGGATTTGTCAGATTGAGCGTTTCGGGCAATTCCCCTGCCCTGAGTCCGCCCGCCTGAAGCATTGTTCCCAGTCCGCCGTCAAAAAATTCTATCTTACTCATTGATTATCTCCGTCAAGCCCTGCGTGATTTTTCCTGCGATATCGGGCTTGTTCATTGTATAAATGTGAATATTATTGACTCCGTTTGAAAGCAAATCAACAATCTGTTCCATTGCGTAAATTATACCCGCCTGCTTCATAGCCTCACTGTTAGAGCCGAAGCGTTCAACCATTTTGTTGAATTTTTTGGGAAGCGTGCATCCGGCAAGTGCTACCGTACGCTCGATTAGATTGACATTTGTGATAGGCATAATTCCTGCAACAAGAGGTACGTCAATACCCTTGATTGCGCACATTTCGCGGAAATTATAAAAGACCTTGTTGTCAAAAAACATCTGCGTTGTAAGGAAATCAAGACCGCAATCGACCTTTTCCTTAAGATGAGCAATATCCGTTACTCTGTTTTCACTTTCGGGATGAATTTCGGGATAGCACGCACCGCCGACACAGAAATCACCTAGAGAGTGAATCTCCTCTACAAGCTGACTTGCATAGGTATAATACTGCTTGTCGGGGAAAACAAAATCCTTCGGGATATCTCCGCGCAATGCAAGGATGTTTTCAATACCGTTGCTTTTAAGCTCATTTACAACCGAATGGATTTTATCCCTCGTTGAGGTCATACAGGTAAGATGAGCAAGCGGTGTTATGCCGTTATCCTTGACGGCATTCGCAATCTCTGTCGTGTAGCCGCTCGTAGTTCCCGCCGCACCGTACGTAACAGACATAAACGACGGGGAAAATTTTGCAAGCTCGGCAATGGTCTGCTTTGTGCTTTCAACCTTATCCCACTGCTTCGGAGGAAAAACCTCAAACGAAACCGTGACCTTATTATTGCTGATTATATCCTTGATTTTCATTGTCAACACCTCTGAAATTCAGCACTTTAAATTACTGATTTAATAATATCACCGTGTGCAAATATTTTCAATAAGAAAATACAAAAAGGTGTTCCGCATTACACGGAACACCTGGACATTCGTAGTAACTCTATATAATTATATATAAACAAATTACTTTGCAACGTCAATAACTCTGTTTTCACGGATAACATTGACCTTGATCTGACCGGGATACTCGAGCTCTTCCTCGATTTTCTTAACGATATCCCTTGCAACCAATACCATCTGGTCATCTGAAACAGCTTCGGGCTTGACCATAATTCTGACTTCACGGCCTGCCTGAATTGCGAATGATTTATCAACGCACGGGAATGAACTTGTAATTTCTTCAAGCTTTTCAAGTCGCTTGATGTAGTTCTGAAGATTTTCACGTCTTGCACCCGGTCGTGCGGCTGAAACAGCATCGGCAGCCTGAACAAGGCAGGCAACGATTGTCTTTGCTTCAACATCACCGTGGTGAGCGTGGATTGCGTGAGTAACTGCTTCGTTTTCTCTGTACTTCTTAGCGTACTCAACACCGAGTTCGATATGTGTACCCTCCATCTCGTGGTCGAGCGCCTTACCGATATCGTGAAGGAGACCTGCACGCTTTGCCGTCTTAACGTCTGCGCCTAACTCCGCAGCCATAAGACCTGCAATGTAAGAAACCTCAAGAGAGTGGTTAAGTACGTTCTGACCGTAGCTGGTACGGTATCTCAGCTTACCAAGCTGTTTGATAAGCTCGGGATGTATGCCGTTGACACCTGCGTCAATTGCGGCTCTTTCACCCGTCTGCTTGATTGTGTGCTCAACCTCACGCTTTGACTTTTCGTAAAGCTCCTCGATGCGTGTCGGATGAATACGTCCGTCTGCGATGAGCTTTTCAAGCGTAAGTCTTGCAATCTCACGGCGAACCGGCTCAAAGCAGGAAACCGTGATAGCCTCGGGCGTATCGTCAATGATAAGGTCAACACCCGTAATTGTTTCGAGGGCTCTGATGTTACGTCCCTCACGGCCGATGATACGGCCCTTCATCTCATCGTTGGGCAGGGCAACAACCGAAACGGTAGCGTCCGCACTGTGGTCTGCCGCACAACGCTGAATTGCTGTTGCGATGATTTCACGAGCCTTCTCGTCTGCCTCTTCCTTAGTCTTCTGCTCATAATCGAGAATCTTGACTGCTTTTTCGTGGATGAGGCTGTCCTCAAGAGTTTTGAGGAGATAATCTCTCGCCTGATCTTTGGTGTAGCCTGAAATTCTTTCAAGCATTTCAATCTGGCTTCTTTTGATTGTCTCGATTTCTTCTGCCTTCTGTTCGGCATCCTTGATTTTGTTGGCAAGAGCTTCTTCCTTCTTTTCAACATTCTCAAGCTTTTTATCAAGACTTTCTTCCTTCTGAACGAGTCTGCGTTCCTGTCGCTGAAGTTCACTGCGACGTTCACGGTTTTCTCTTTCAGCTTCGGTACGCTGCTTGTGGATTTCATCCTTTGCTTCGAGGATTGCTTCCTTTTTCTTGGACTCAGCCTTTGAAACGGCTTCGTTCACGATACGGGTAGCTTCCTGCTCTGCAGAGCCGATTGCGGCTTCAGCAACCTTCTTGCGATAGATGACACCGACAGCAACACCGATGGCAAGAGCCAGAAATACAGCTGCAATTATGATCACTACAAAAAGTGATGTTTTTAAAGTTACCAAAGTTCAAATGCACCTCCTGTTTAATTTTTTTAATTCCAAGTTGATTAAATTATCATATACAACAGATTGTGTAGTAGTTTTCATCCGGAACAATCTGTTGGAGATAGTTAAAGTTAGGCATAGTAACTATCATCCGTTTTATTTTAATACAAGTTATACGCAATGTCAAGCGATTTAAACTGTAAAAGTGCTTTTCAGAACAAAAAATTTGTGATAATAATACTAAATTATATGAAAACTTTGCAAAAATAGGACAAAAAACAGTCGGCGTACAGTAAGACGCTTTGTAAAGAAGTTATATTTCTTTTTCTCTATAAATAAAAAGACACTTTCGAGGATTGAAAGCGTCTCTGTGAGTTTATATAATTTGAAATATTAAGTGAAATGGTTGCCTGGGCAACAGCTAAATTATGCTTCGCATAGCTAAATTTCACCTTGTGAAGCTAAATTAAATTCGCATATTGAGCTGCTGTAAGCAAATTAGCTACGCAAGTAATTTAGCTGGCCGCAGGTCAATTTAGCTCGCTTTAGCGAATTTAGCTGTGGCACATCTCCTTGCGGAGTGTGCCACAACCGACTGTTTCGTAATCATATTATACTCTTCAAAAATTCAAAGCCCTTCAGTACACCTGTGAGCGGAGACTCCTGTCCCTCATATTCGAGAGTCACCCATCCGTCATAGCCGACACCCTTGATTAAATCAAGGCACTCCTTGACGGGCACAACGCCGTCGCCGAGAACAGAGCCGCAGAGGTGGTTATCCGCTCTTGTGCGGAAATATCCGTCGGGACGCTCCTCGGATTTATCCTTATAATAGAAATCCTTAACGTGAGCATAAGCGATATACTTTGCACCGACCTTAACCGCATCAAGCGGATTTTCGTCCGCACACATAAAGTTACCGATATCAACAAGCCAACCGAAATTCTCGTGATCAACCGCCTTCATCAACGCTTCAACGCGGTCGCTCTGTTGGCAATAATAGCCGTGGTTTTCGACAGAGGTTTTAATTCCCTTCGTCGCGGCATATTCGGTTACCGCGCGACAGCCCTTCGCAAGAATCGGGAGATACTTTTCGAAGCCTTCGAGGGAGAATCTCTCCTCCTCGGGACCGCCCGTCGCATCGTGGCGCATTACCTTAACACCGAGAATTTCTGCGATATCAATCTCGCCCTTAAGACGCTCGATTTCACTGTCGAAATCCTTGTTGACAAAGTCCGCACCGATTGCGTAATTGGTAATCGGAAGTGAAAGCTCGTCCGACAGAGCCTTGAGAGCCTTCGCGTGCTCGGCCTTATCGACACCTTCGGGAGGATTTATCTCCGCGAACTCGATGCCGTCAAAGCCCATTTCCTTTGCAAGGCGCATACGGCTGAAATCATCAGTTCCGAGAGCCGAATAGCTGTAACTGCTGACAGAAATCTTCATAATTAAACACCCATCTTTGCGTTAAGGAATTCAACAGCCTTGCGGATATCGCGTGCAGGATCGTCGCCGACCTCGCGCTCAATTGTGAGGAAGCCCTTATAGCCGATATCCTCGAGAGCCTTGAGATACTCGTCCCAATTTACACTGCCCTCGCCGAGAGGTACCTCGATGAATGAATCGTGGGTAACGATATGAGATTCAACCATACCGTAAACGATTTCGGGGTCAACAAAGAAATTCTGCTTGCCGTCCTTCGCGTGAGTATGTACGATATAATCCTTGAGGTTGTGAACAGCCTTTGCAGGGTCGTCACCCGTTACCATAACGAGGTTTGCGGGGTCAAGATTAACGCCGACACCTGTTGAGCCGAGTGAATCAAGGAAGGTCTTGAGAGTTGCTGATGTTTCGGGGCCTGTCTCGATTGCAAAATGAGCATCAATGCTGTCTGCATAACGGCTGAGCTCAAAGCAAGCCTCCTGAAGCACCTTGTATCTGTCGTGATTGGGGTCAGACGGAACAACACCGATATGAGTTGTAACAACGTCAGTTTCAAGCTCCTTTGCAAGGTCAAGAATACGCTTTGACTTTTCAATCTTTGCAGGATTACGGTCAGCAAAAGCAAATCCGCCGCCACCAAGGTCACCGCAGAGCGCAGAAATTACGAGGCCGTTATCCTTAACGAGGTTAAGGAAATCCTTTCTCTGCTGTGCAGAAAGATTTTCGGGTGCCATTTCACCGCTTGTTGAATAAACCTGAATACCCTGTGCACCGACCGAAGCCGCCTTGACAACTGCCTCCTTGATAGGAAGACGGAAGCTGTCAACGATTACACCGATAGGAAATTTATACATAAGAATCGCTCCCTTTGCGTTTTTTTATATTATATAGAAAGTGTAAGAAAAATTCAATACAGAAAAGTTAAAATAATATTTTTTAAAAAAGTTTCAAAAAAGACTTGATTTTTAATAAATAGGGTGATATAATGCTCTAGCATTAAGAAATGTGCTGCTAGCTCAGCTGGATAGAGTGTTTGGCTACGAACCAAAAGGTCAGGGGTTCGAATCCCTTGCAGCACGCCAAAAGAACAGGAAACACTTCTGTGTTGCCTGTTCTTTTATTTTTTATATTTTGCAAGGGGTTCGAAGCCCGAGGGGGTGAGGAGCGTCAAGAAAACAGTTCATTGAACTGTTTTCAGCTCCGAAGTCTGAGGCGGGTACTGTCGCATCGCGACGGTCGCCGAGGACGCAACCTGCGCAAGCAGGTGTATCCCTTGTAGCACGCCAAGTTAAAACCTTGATATATAACGGTTTCCGTTGTGTATTGAGGTTTTTTCTTTTTGTCTTTTTCAGTTTTTCTAACGCTTTTTCTAACCGATTAGAAGACAAATGAATTTGACAACGAGTTTGCAATATTGTTTTTTCTCTTAATATCAAGATGTGCATAGTAATTCTCTCATAATCCACTATGTGTCGATAACTTCTGAACATTAGAATTCCCCCTATGGTAGTTCATTAATGTTACCATAGGGGGCTTTTTTATTGCAGTGTATTACTCTCCGTAGGTTAATCCGTAACCGCGCGGGTAAGCTGACGAATTTGTATACGTGCCGTTTTTATACTGCGGTATATTAACAGGCAGTTTACCTTGCGCCGAGAACACACCGAACATCACTTCTATACCTGCAATAATATTCGGTCCGTATGCACTTTCCGAGCCCGTTACCCCGCCTGTAAGTGCCTGTGTCGGGTCAACCGTCGAACCTTTGCAGCCATATACCGCTATAACTGCATCCGCTTTTTTGTATGATTGGACGTCATAAGGCTTATCAACTGATTGCACCACCGTTGTCTTTCCGAGACTTTCGGCATAATCTATAACGGTAAGTATGTATTTTGACTCCCAGCTTCCACCGTTCATCTTTGATGCTTTTGTTATTTCGGAATTGAAAATCAGCGTATCCGCCCATTGAATTTTGCTTTTATACGTATTCAGCGTTGTGGAACTGTCAAAACGAACAACCTCTACCTGTGCACCGTCGGGAATAAGACCTGCATTTTTCGCACGGTTCCAGCCCATAATCATCTGGCCTTTTTCATTGTTATAAGGAACAAACATCAGCACCTTACTCGTTTTACTCATTTTAAGCGGAAGAGTATTGTTGCTGTTCTGAACTACCGTTACCGCCGCCGCAGCAATTTCGCGTTCCTTATTTCGGTTTTCCTCACAGCCGACTATACTTTTTGCTTCTGCCAAGGAATAATAATCAACATCTTTTGCAAGTATACCGTTATTGAATTTAACCCGTATAATTCTTCTTACCGCATCGTCAATCCGTGACATCGGTATTTCTCCGCTGTTGATCGCCGAAACTACACCGTTGATTATTTTATCAAGAGTTTTAACATCCTTGAGACAGCTCAATTCACAGGGCATACAAATCATATCAACACCCGCTTTGATTGAATTTACGACCGCTTCAACAGGGCCCCACTTATCCGTAACACCTGCCATATTCATCGCATCGGTTACAACAATCCCGTCAAAGCCCATCTGCTCCTTGAGCAATCCCGTTATTATGTCATCCGACATTGTTGCAGGTAAGGATTCTGCCTTGCCCGTCTTTTCGGAAACTATTTTATCCTTTTCAAGCTGAGGATAAAGAATGTGGGCGGTCATTATCATATCAACGCCGTGTTCGATTGAAATTTCAAAGGGCTTCAGCTCACAGCTTTGAAGAGCCGACAAGGATTTATCAACAATCGGCAAGCCATAGTGGGAATCCGTTGCGGTATCGCCGTGACCCGGAAAATGCTTTGCACAGCCGATAACACCGTACTCCTTCATCCCCTCTATTGCGGCAGAGGCCATATTTCCTATTGCAACGGGATCATCGCCGTAGGAACGCAATCCTATAACAGGATTATTTGCGTTATTATTAACATCAACAACGGGCGCAAGATTCGTGTTTATTCCGAGAACACTCAGCTCACTGCCAATAATCTGTCCTGCCATACGTGCATATTCGGTATTCCCCGTCGCACCGAGCGCCATATTACCGGGCAAAGCCGTACCGCTTCCCAGACGATAGACCGAGCCGCCCTCCTGGTCGGTACAGATAATCATCGGTATTCCGCCGTTCTTTCGTGCTGCAGTCTGCATCTGATATGTCAGATTATATGCCTGTTCAGTTCCCGTAAGGTTCTGTGCAAAATAAATAACCGCACCAAAATTGTAGTCCTCGATTATCTCACGCACCTGGCTGTTCATAATCGTCAGACCTTTTTGTGCAACATTGTCGGATGTATTCTCATCCCAATATCTGAAATCCACCATAAGCATCTGAGTTACCTTATCCTGCAGGGACATACTTTTGACAATGCTTTCAACCGAATCCGTAATGAACATAGATACCCACTGCAAAAGTATGGATATTATTAATAATATAGTCGGAATGAGCGTTTGCATTTTTTATTCCTTCTTTTTGTATTTTCATTTTTTAAAATTATATAATAAACAACCAAACTAATCAAGTATACAGAAAAAACCTTCGCTCATATTCAAGCGAAGGTTTTAACTGAATTTTAAATATTAATCACCGAGCAAGCCGTAGTATCTTCCCATCCAATACGGAAGAAGGAAGACATAGGGCATTGAACATCTCATTGCATTTGCGCCCGCGAAGCCGGGAAGAGTGCTCGTCTTGTTTGTGCGCTTTGTATTGATTGAAACAAACTCCTCGGCACCCGAGTCACAGATGAACTGATTGCCGTCATAGTTGACGAGGAGTCTTGACCAATACTCAACGGGATACTTGAGCTGTGCGGGAACGCCTGATGCCTCCTGCTCCGTATCCCATACGATATCCTTACGGTAGCTGTTGTATACAGGCCATCTTACAAAATCAAGATTCATTTCCGAGAGTGACTTTGCAGCCTCTTCAATATCGCAATAGTTATTCGTGAGTGCACCGTAAACGATGTTGAAGAACGGTGAACGCTCAACTCTCTCGTAAGCCCAGTGGTGAGTCAGACCCATTTCGTAAATTGCCTTATGAGCCTCATTGTCTGTGTAAACAAGAAGCGGATAAATATTTACAAAATCGAGCTGGTCGTCGATGTGTGCAATATGACCGTCCTCACACTTGTACTGAATACAGTTCATTGCATAATGATGCTTTCTGATAAGCATCTCATAAACCTTCTCATACTTTTCATCGCCCGTTACGTGATACGTAGTCTTAAGGAAGGAAAGAATTTCGAGCGAATTTGTGCCGCGCTCGTAATACCATCTGTCGTCGTTATTAAGAAGGTCGGGCTCCCAATTTGCCCACGTTGTCGGGATGCCGTCAACATCGGTGAGGTGGAAGTTGTGGTCGATGATATGGTCAGTAATTTTCTTGACAACCTCGGCAATCTTTTTCTTTTCCTTCTTATCTGCAACAAGGTCATAATAGATACCGTATGCAAAATAGTGACCTGTCATCTCGTCGCTCGAAGTCTCGCCGAGCCATTCACAGTCGGGATTATCCTCGCAGATATGCCACTCCTCGCGGTTGCCCGTGCCGAAGTTTTCTTCGTGTGAATAGCGTGTTGCACGAGCGGTAAAGCCCTCTCTGCCCGTAACCTCTGTGAGCTTTATCATAGCTTCAACAGCCTGCTTTGCGTTAGCCTTTGCCTGTGCATCGCCCGTTACCTTGTAGCGGAAGCACTGGCTGGCGCAGTAAAGTCCCGTGAAAAGACCGTCATTGTCGGAGTTGAGAAGCACACCCGAATCGAGGTCGCCGTACTTACGAAGCACTCTGTCAACGTGATAACCCTCGTTTCTGACGAAATACTTTTCGTTGAGCTTGTCAATAAGACCTGCCTTTTCGCCGAGAGTCATTTCCTTGGCAGTAATAAGGCTGATACCTCTAGGAGTTACGGCGGCGATTGTGCCCTTGTCAGAAACGGTAATCTTGGTTACTGTCGGATGCATAAGCCATGCGCCGTATGAATAATAGGAAATCTTACCTTCGATAAGAGTAATGATACCTGTATCTGTTGCAAAATACTTTTTACCGTCTGCGGCAAAGAACATATCATTGACAGCTCCGTCGGGAACTGAATAGAAGTCGTTGCCGTTGAGCCAATAGCTTCTGCCGTCATATATATTGAGTCCCTCATCCGAGCCAACCCAGAGGTGACCGAGAGCATCAATCTGAATACAGTTGATTTTCTTTGAAAGCACGCCCGTGATATCTGGAAGAAGCTCTGACCAATGGCGGCGCTTTCCCTTCATTGAAAGAAGACCCTCTGCCGTCGAGCCGATGTAAACCGTTTCCGCAAATCTTGCTTTATTATCAAGTGCGGCAAGACAGATTGTCTCTTCGGGAAGGTCAACGATTTTTGTAAATTCGTCGCCCTGCATAAGGAAAAGCTCTGTTTCGGTAATAAGCCATACCGACTTGTCGAGCGCAACGGAGATATCAACAACAGGAGAATCAAACTCCTTTATTTTTTTGATTTTACCCTTCTTGATTTCAGCAAGGGCATTACCGACAGCCGCATAAAGCTTGCCCTGTCTCGTGAAGAGCTTTGAGACAGAAGCAGAAATTCTCTTTACATTGCCGTCCGCATATTCAACGAGGCAATCGGGCTGTGTGATATAGAGTGTTTCACCGTCGAACGCAACGGAATTCACATTTTCAACGTCAATACCGTTATCTGCTGTAATAAAAATTTTATCGCGCTGGGTGAATTCACCGAGGTAAAATGTAGGTTTTTTCATAATACACCATCCTTGGAAATTTATACTTTTTCAGTTTAACATACTTTTTCGTTTTTGTCGATACGGCAATGTTATAAATTGTCTTGATTTTGTTTGTAAAAATGGTACAATAAACGCAGAAAGGACTGATAGTATGAGTAAGCTTCTTTCTGCATCCGTTATGTGTGCAGACCTGATGAATATGGAAAACTCCATTCGTGAGCTTGAAAAAGCAGGCATTGACTACCTTCACGTTGATATTATGGACGGCAGCTTCGTGCCGAACATCACACTCGGCTTTGATTTCATAAATGCGGTCAAAAAAATTACCGATATCCCCCTCGACGTGCATATGATGGTCAATAATCCCACTCAGTTCCTTGACCTTATGAATCTCGGAAAAGACGATTACCTTTGCATTCATTATGAAGGTGACCTCCACGCACAGCGCACGCTCGCAAAAATCCGTGAGAAGGGCTGTAAATCGGGTCTTGCGATAAATCCGCAGACACCCGTTGAATGCTTTGAGCATCTGCTCGACTATATGGATATGGCACTTGTTATGACGGTCAGCCCGGGCTTTGCAGGTCAGAAGATTTTTGCAGGCGCAGGCGACAAGGTCAGAAAGACGCGCGCCTTCCTTGACGAAAAAGGCTTCCGCAATATCCCCATTGAGGTTGACGGCAACATCAGCCCCGAAAACGGCGCAAAAATGAGCAAGTGCGGAGCAGATATTTTCGTCCTCGGTACAAGCAGTCTGTTTATTAAAGATAAGGATATGACGGAATCGGCAAATGCTTTCCGTGCGGTGCTGTGATATGTATAAGAATATTCGTGCCGCAGTAGTCGGCAGTATCAATATGGACATCGTACTGAATATGGAAAAGGTGCCCGATGTAGGTGAAAATGTACTCGGCACAAACTACGGTTATGCTTGCGGAGGCAAGGGTGCGAATCAGGCAACGGGACTTGCCCGGCTCGGCGCACAGACGAAAATGATAGGCAAGGTTGCCGATGATGCAAACGGCAGAAGACTCCTGGAAAACCTTAAAAAAAACGGGATTGACTTTTCGGGCGTTGCAACAAACGGCACACAGACAGGACTTGCCGCAATCATAATCGACGGTGAGGGCAGAAACAGAATTGTTGTATACGAAGGTGCCAATGCAGAAATTGACCCCGATGAAGCCGCGGACTGTATTGACGAAAATCTCGACCTGCTTCTTGTTCAGTTTGAAACAAGAGAAGAGGTTGTTATAAAATGTGTCAACCGCGCAATTGAAAAAGGTATAACAACCGTTATTGATTGCGGTCCCGCGAAGAACTTTGCGCTTGAAGAGATGCAGGGCGCAACGATTATCTCCCCCAATGAAAGCGAAACAAAGGCACTGACCGGCATCTCCCCTGATGACGGGGACAGCATACTGAAGGCTTCGGAAATCCTCAAAAAAAGAAGTAAGGCGCAGTTTGTTGTTCTCAAGCTCGGTGAAAGAGGCTGTTCGGTGTATGACGGAGAAAGCCTTAAAATAATGCCGACTTACAAAACAAACGTTGTTGACACGACCGCCGCGGGCGACAGCTTCACCGCCGCACTCGCACTTGAATATAAGCGAAGCGGTGATATTTTCGCCGCCTGTGATATGGGCAACAAAGCAGGAGCAATCGCCGTCAGCCGTATGGGCGCAGACGCATCCATGCCGACGGTTGAGGATGTTGAAAAATTCAGATAAAAAATGCGGTAGAAAACCTTAAAGGATTTCTATCGCATTTCGTTTTATATTCCGAACATCGTAGGGAGGAAGAGCTTTATATTCATTTCTTCTGCGATTTTTACGGGCATTGAATCGTATTTGTCAATTATCGCGTAAAGCTCTTTTACGTTTTCTTCCGTTTTATTCTTCAGAACTTCCATCAGCTTTTCAAACATATCGCAGGCAACGGAGAATTTCTCCGCCCACCTTGCAAGCTCGTTGCAGATTGGAAGGTCTCTTTTGAGATATTCTCTCGCTTCATTCATTTTCGCAATATATTCCTCCGCAAGGGTTATTGCTTTCTCGCTTTCACCGTTTTTAAGCAGGTCAAGCACTGACGCAAAATGCTTCTTCATTCTTTTTGACGGCACGTCCTTGAGGCAGGAAATATAGAGATTATCCGCAAAAACAATGAACTTTTCGGCATCCTCGCCCACAACCTGACGTATTGCATTCTCCCACGACTTATCGGGATTGTAATTCTCGCTGTCCCAGAGGTAATCGGCAAAGGTTATGAGAGGAATTTTCGAGCACTCGGCATATTCCATACAGTTTGCGATAATTCCCTCGGAATACTTCCACAAATCGGGGTCACGGTTGATAATCGGAGAAATATGCATCTCGTTGAACATCGCCATATCATTGACGGGATAATTATCCCAATAAAGCGGCTTGTGGCTTGTTCCGTCAATAAAGTCGCGTGCCTCGCGGCTTGTCAGCTCGCGCGAGCAGATGTCTCTGCCTGTCCAGAAAAGTGAAATCTGCGGTGAAATACTCTTGCCGAGCTTGGATATGTAATATTCGTTTCCGATACCGTTGTAAAGTGTCGGGCAGACAGTAAGCTTTACCTCTTTGTCGAGGGCAAGAAGCGTTTCGTAATATCTGCCGACAAGTGCAATATGTGCGTTGACCGTCTCGCCGTAGAGGGCCTTGTCCTCATCGTAGAAAAGCTCCTCGTCAATATCATCAAGCAAAAGCCCGAATGAGCGGATACCGATTGAATAGAGCTGTTGAGTTTTTTTCATAAGAGTCTCGAACTCTTCTTCGGAGGAATATTTCATCGAAAGTCCCGGTGCGATGCAGAAGGCAAATTCCATATAATTTTCCTTTGCAAGGTCAACGAGCTCCTTTAGCTTGAGCAAGTCGGCTTCGGGATAAAGCTCGCGCCACAGGTCGCGGTGGTATACGTCATCCTTCGGTGCGTAATAAACCGTATTCATTCTGTTAAGAGCCATAAGTGACATAACGGACTTGCGCTTTTCGTGGGTCCACGGTGTGCCGTAAAATCCCTCAATATAGCCTCTCTTTTCAAAGGTCGGGGAGCAAACGTATTCGCCGTCGGCAACTTCACCGTTTTCGATTCTGTTCTTAAGGTCACAGAGAGCGTAGAAGGCACTCTTCTCTCCCGAGCAATCAATATCGGCAAAAAGCGTTCCGTCCTTATGCGAAACCGTGAGAATATACTTTTCGTCGGTTAATCTGTGAGCCTTTTCACAGTAGCAGACCTTGCGCGTATCGGATTTTTTGATACTGATCTGTACATCTGAAGCAAAGACGCCTTCAAAACGAGGAAAAGAAGCAAAGCTGTTAATCATATTTACCCTCCGAGTGTTGATTTTTATTTGTTTTAATGTTAAAATTTCTTTAAACGATATTAGAAAATAGGAGCACTATAATGATTATAAGGCCTTACGAAGAAAAAGACAAGGAAAATGTGAGATTTATTTGTCTCAACAGCGAAGGCGAATGTAAAATGACGCCCGATGAACAGAAATTCATTCTCACTACGTATTGCGATTATTATATTGAGAACGAGGGCATAAACTGCTTTGTTGCCGTTGATGATAACGACAGGGCAATCGCTTACATAATCTGCACGGAGGATTTTGACAGCTACCGAAAAGTTTTTGTTGAAGAATACATCCCCCGTCTTGACGAGGATATGGTTGTTTGGGGCGGTAACGCACGAAACGGAGCGAGCGTTTCGACCAAGCTGCAGGAAAAGTACAAAAAGGATTTTCCCGCTCATCTTCACATTGACGTCCTCCCCGAATATCACCGTCAGGGTATCGGACACAGGCTCGTTGATACACTCTCAGCGCATCTTAAAGAAAAAGGTGTACGCGGTGTTATGCTGACCGTGGGAGCAGAAAACATAAGAGGTCAGTCATTTTATAAAAAATACGGCTTTGAATTTATCGAAAAAGACGGCGACGATGTCGCTTTCGGACTTCGGTTCTGATTGGAGTTGTTAAGAATGAAATATTATCTCGGAATTGACGGCGGCGGAACAAAAACCGTTGCGATAATCTGTGATGAAAACGGCAAGCTTGTTTCGCGTTACGTCGGCAAGAGCATAAACTACAATTCCGTCGGCACTGATACAGCGCGTGCTAACCTCAAGGAAACGGTTGACGGAGTTCTTGAAGGAAAAGACGTCACGCTCAGCAGTGCTTTTATCGGTATGCCTGCGCTTTCCTCGCGCGCCGATGACAGCTTTACAAAAGAGCTTTGCGGCGGCATCATCGACTGTCCGAAGATTGCAATGGATTCCGACGTTTACATCGGTCTTGAAGCGATGAAAATTGACGGTGCGGCGGCAATGGTTGTCAGCGGTACGGGTTCAATGGCTGTCGGCAGGCTTGAGGACGGCAACGTTATTTTCAAGGGCGGCTGGGGTTACATCCTCGGCGACGAGGGCTCGGGCTATGCGCTCGCGCTTGATGCGGTGAAGGCGGCAATATGCGGTGCGGAAGGCAGTGCAGAAAAAACCGCACTCACGCAAAGGGTTCTTGAGCATTTCGACGTTGATAACGTTTACGGTCTTATCGACATTTTCTACGACCCGCCGATTTCCAACAGCGAGGTTGCGAAGCTTGCACCCGCACTTTTCGAATGTGCAAAGGACGGTGACAGGGTCGCAAACGCAATTATCGACAGGCATGCACAGCTTCTTGCAGATACCGTATGTGCTCTGCTTGCGGAATTGCCCTGCGGTACTCCCCTCGGAATGTGGGGCGGTATCCTCGTCAACTGTGAGATATTCCGTGAAAAATTCGTTTCACTTGTCAACAGTAAATTCCCCTCAACAAAGGCGGAAATCATCAAATACCCACCCGAATACGGTGCAGTTTTCGCCGCGATAAAGGAGGATACGATATGAAAAAAACTCTTGAATACCTGAAGAATATGCAAAAAATTCTTGCCGATATAACAGAAAACCAGATTGATGCTATCGACAAGACGGCACAGGCTTTTGCAACCGCGCTCGAAAACGACCGTAACATCTTCCTTTTCGGAACGGGACATTCGCATATGCTCGCGGAGGAGGTTTTCTACCGCGCAGGCGGACTTGTTAAAATTCAGCCCGTTTTCGAAACTCCGCTTATGCTCCACGAATCTGCATCCAAGAGTACGGAAATGGAGCGCATTGAGGGTTATGCGGATAAAATCTTTGCAGACTACAATATGAAAAAGGACGACGTTATCGTCATTATTTCAAATTCGGGACGAAACGGTGTCTGCGTTGATATGGCACAGCTCGCAAAGGACGAGGGGCTCGTTGTTATCGCGCTGACGAATCTTAACCATTCGCACTCGATGTCCTCACGCCACCCGAGCGGTAAAAAGCTCTATGAATTTGCTGATATCGTGCTTGATAATATGGGATGTGTCGGTGATGCGAGCGTTTATTTTGATGAGCTCGGCAGAAGCGTTGCTCCGACCTCGACAAGTGCAGGCGCGGCAATCCTCAATGCCGTTGTTACGGGCACGGTTGAAATAATGCTTGCAAAGGGCATCACCCCCGAGGTTTTTTCGAGCAGTAACGTTGACGGCGGTGACGAGGTCAACGAAGCTTTTCTTAATAAATACAGAGACAAAATTAAATCATTATAAAGGTGAAAACTATGTTTGATGCAGTTAAAGTCAAAAACGAATGTGTGGAATGGATAAGAAAGTTTTTTAAAGAAAACGGTGAGGACTGTAACGCGGTCGTCGGCATTTCGGGCGGAAAGGACAGCTCAATCGTTGCCGCTCTCTGCGTTGAAGCACTCGGCAAGGACAGGGTTGTCGGCGTTCTGATGCCAAAGGGAGTTCAGCACGATATCGACAAGGCATATATGCTCGTCAACCACCTCGGAATCAGGCATTATGAAATTAATATCGCCGATGCAGTCGATGCCGTTCTTTCAAACTTCCCCGAAAATCTCCCGATTTCGGAAATGACAAAAATCAATCTTTCACCGCGAATCCGTATGTCAACGCTTTACGCTGTCAGCCAGTCCCTTAACGGCAGAGTTGCAAACACCTGCAACCTTTCTGAGGATTGGGTCGGATATTCAACACGCTACGGTGATTCGGTAGGCGACTTTTCTCCGCTTTCTCACCTGACTGTAACGGAGGCAAAGGAAATCGGATATGTTCTCGGACTTCCGAGAGAGCTTGTTGATAAAACCCCGATTGACGGTCTTTGCGGAAAAACGGACGAGGAAAATCTCGGCTTCACCTATGCCGAGCTTGATGTTTATATCAGAACAGGCTTTATTGAAGACAAGGCAAAAAAGGAGCTTATTGACAAAAAGCACAGAAACAATCTTTTCAAGCTTCAGCTTATGCCGAGCTTCAACCCCGAAATAGAACACATTTAGGAGGTAGTTTTTATGCTGTGGCCGATTATCAGAGTTTTTGTTTCCGCGATTGTTATTTTTGAAACGGCGTTCGCAGGACTCTTCAACGGCATCCTTATCCGACCCGTTGAAATGCCCGAGCCTGTCACGGGCGAATATTCGCAGTACGTTGACCCGTTTATCGGAACGGGCGGTACTCCGTGGGCTTGCGGAATGTTAAGCCCTGCCGCAACAGTACCCTTCGGCGCAGTGCGCCTTGGCCCCGATACGTCATTTATGGGCGGACTTTACATCACAAAGATGAATACATCGGGCTACTACTACGAGAACAGACACATCACGGGCTTCAGCCATTCCCGACTTTCAGGTACGGGTGCGGAGGATTACGGCATTTTCCGTGTTACTCCCGTTACGGGCAAGAAAAAGCCGGGTGCAATCCCTTATTCTCACAGAAATGAAACAGCCTCTGCAGGCTACTATGCACTCTACCTCGAGTCAATGAACTGTCTTGTTGAGCTGACGGCTGATGTTCACACGGGCGTTCACCGCTATACCTTCAATAATTCGAAGGATGCGCGCCTTTACCTTGACGTAACGAGCGTTGCGGCAGGCAGATCGGCTGACAGCGGATTTGCCGATTATGACGAAAAAACAGGTATGCTCACCGGCGGTGCAGTGATTCACGGCGCATTCTCCGACCGTTATGACGGACTTCCCGTTTACTTTGCCGCAACCGCCGATAAGGAAATCAAGTCCTGCGAAATCAAGGGCGATTCGGGCGACCTCGGCATTGATATCAATTTCGGCGAAATGAAGAACGAGAGCATTGAATTAAAGCTCGCAATCAGCTTTGTAAGCGTAGAAAACGCGAAGCTCAACCTCAAGGAAGAGACAGACGGTCTTACCTTTGACGACGTCCGCAACAATGCCGTTGCCGATTGGGAGGACAGACTTTCTGCAATTAAAATCAGCAGTTCCGATGATGAAATCAAGACGGTTTTCTATACCGCGCTTTACCACAGTATGATTATGCCGACTGACTTCACCGACGTCAACGGCGAATACCTCGGCTTCGATAAGCAGGTGCACACCGCAGACGGCTACACATACCGCTCAGATATGTCTCTCTGGGATACCTGCCGCGATACACATTCGCTCTATATGCTCATTGAGCCCGAAATTCAGAGCGACTGTCTGAAGAGCCTTGTTGAAATGACAAAAATCGGCGGAAATATTCCCCGTTGGCCGCAGGGTGCAGGCTATGCCTCTTCAATGCACGGCGACCCGACAAACATTATGATTACGGAAAGCTACCTCAAGGGTTACAGAGATTTTGACGTTGAAACATTGTACGAAGCTATGAAGAAAACGTCCGAAGCTCCTGTCCGTAAGTCGGGCAGAAACTTCGTCGAGGAATACAACAAATACGGCTACATCCCCGACGACCTTGCCAACGGCGAAGAATCCGTCAGCTTTACGCTCGAATACGCGTGGGAGGACAACGCAATCGCCGTTCTGGCAGCGGAGCTCGGATATAATGAGGATGCAGAAAAATACGCTGAAAAGGCGATGTATTACAAAAATCTCTTTAACCCCGAAACAAAATACTTCCAGCCGAGAAATTCGGACGGCAGCTTTGTAAAACGCTTCAACCCCAACATTACATCCTTCCACGATATGTTCCTTATCACTAAATACGCTACGGCATACAGTGAGGGCGGTGCAAGACATTGGCGCTGGAGTGCGACCCACGACATCGACGGTATGATTGAGCTCTTCGGCAGTAAGGAATACTTCGTCTCCGAGCTTGATAAATTTATGAAGGATGCTTCACTAAGCCGTGCGGCAATCGACCCCGGCTCGGGCTTCTGGATCGGTAATCAGCACGATATCCACACTCCTTACCTCTTTGCAAACGCAGGCAGAGCCGACCTTACGCAGAAATGGGTACGCTGGACTCTCGATAACCGCTTCAGCACGGACGTCAACGGTCTCGACGGCAATGACGACGGCGGCACGCTCAGCTCGTGGTACGTGTTCTCCGCAATGGGCTTCTATCCCCTTGTAGGTACGGATAAATATTGGCTCGGCTCACCGAACCTTGAAAGCGCAGAAATCACTCTCGCTAACGGAAAGGTACTTAAAATCACAGCCGAAAATCAGGGTAAAAAGAACGTTTACGTAAGCAAGATTACTCTCAACGGCAACGAGCTTGATGGCTGCTACGTCACACACGACGAGCTGATGCAGGGCGGAGAGCTTGTATTCACTATGACAAAGTAAAGGAGACTGACTATGGCATTTTTCAAAGCTGTAATTTCATTCCTTGAAATTCTACTTCTTTCAATCGGCATTATTCCCGTAAAAACAGACAACATCGACTACGGCGGAGAAAAATATACTCCGCCCGCTGTCGTGAACGAAATGTATATCGTTGAGGACGGCGTTTCGGACTGCAAAATTGTTATCGCAGAAAACGCAAGCGAAACAATCAACACCGCGGCAAATGAGCTTCAGACCTATATTGAGAAAATCAGCGGTGCAAAGCTCGAAATTGTTGCTGATAACGATATTGAAGCTCAAGAAAAAGCAATCCTTGTCGGCGAAACTGCACTTGAAGATGCAATCGTTGACATCGACCGTAACGCAATCAAGGCTGACGGCTTCCGCCTTTACGCTGACGGTACACACCTCATAATTGCAGGTGCAGACGAGCGCGGCACGCTCTACGGTGCTTACACTCTTCTTGAAGAGTATTTCGGTGTTCGTTGGTTTACTCCTACACTTGAAAGAGTGCCCGAGAGTGAGGACCTTGTTATAGATGCAAATCTTGACAGAACGGTTGAGCCTTCCTTCGCAATCCGCCGTAACGACTGCGCAGGAACAAACGATGCTCACCGAGCAAGAACAAAAATGAACGTCTCCTTCTGGCAGGAGGCTAAGGCTCACGGCGGTGCACTGACCTACGTTTTCTGGGATGCATCTCTGCCGTCACTTGTTCCCGATTCGCTGTTCGCGGAGCATCCCGAATATTTCGCTCTTCAGCCCGACGGAACACGTTCGACCGACCACGTCTGCCTCTCTAACCCCGAGGTTCTTGAGGTTGCGGTCGCAAGCGCAAGACAGCAGATGCGCGACTGTCCGCGTGAAACCTCCGACCACGTTCATATCGGTCAGAAGGATAACTCCAACTACTGCCGATGCGAAAGCTGCGAGGAGCTTTACGAAAGATACGGCAGCATCTGCGCACCGACACTTATTTTTACAAATAACTTTGCGGATGCCCTTGACGACGAGTTCCCGAATTTCACCTTCACTTTCTACGCTTATCTTGAAACAGATAAGCCTCCGCAGGATCTTTCACTTCGTTGCAATCCGAACGTTGCGCCCGTGCTTTGCGGTCTTCACGGAGCTTGCAGAAGCCATCCGTTGACAGAATGCGGTCACTATGACATTCAGGAAGAAACATTTATGACAATGTTCGGCGAATATGAGACCACCATAGCGGAAGATTTCAAAAACTGGACAAAGGTAGCGGATACAACCTATATCTACGATTACACAATCAATTTCCTCAATTCAGCGCAGTTTTTCTCGAACCTCGGAACTTTGCAGTCGACAATGAAGTATATGCACGACATTGGTATCACCGGCTACGTATACAACTGCGGTGACGGCCACTATGCCGCCTTCAACGAGCTTCGCAACTATCTTCTTTGCAAGGTTCAGTGGGATGTAAACGCCGACGTTGAATACCATATGATTGACTTCCTCAACGAGTATTACGGTGAGGCTGCCGCACCCTACATAAAGGAAATTCTTGATATTCAGACGGCACAGATTGCCGCAACGGCTCACTCGTTCGATTTTGACTGGCACTACCAGTCGGGCTATTATCCGATAAGCAAAATCAACAAGCTCGACCGCCTTTGGAAAAAGGCGCTCAAGGCTGACGTTACCGACGAGCAGATGTTCAACATCGAGGTTGCTAATTTGAGCTGGGAGTATTTTAAGGCTAATCAGTTCCTCGGAAAATACTTCTTCCTCAACCCCTTGCGTCTCAAGGCTAACGAAGACCTTTATGATGCATTCAAAGAGCACGGAATGAACAGGGTTTCCTCCTTCGGCACAATCCCCGAAAACAAGGAGGACGTTGATTTTATGCTTCGTCCTTTCAACTGGAAATAAGACAAAAAATAGCAACTCACGCGAGTTGCTATTTTTTTATTACACATATTGATTTTTTGTCGAATAAGTGATAATCTAAAAATGATCTGAATTTTTTATTCAGGCAGGCAGACTATAAACACAGGCACTTTAAAGCGGAGGTTATGCAAATGACAATTTTTAACTTTATCTCCCTTTTCGGCGGACTTGCTCTCTTTCTTTTCGGAATGAGCACAATGTCCGACAATCTCGAAAAAACCGCAGGCGGTAAGCTCGAAAAAATCCTCAAGATTATGACGGATAAGCCGATTAAGGCTCTTTTGCTCGGCGTTGCAATTACTGCAACCGTTCAGTCCTCATCTGCCGTAACGGTAATGCTCGTCGGTCTCGTCAACTCGGGTATTATGCAGTTGACTCAGGCGGTCGGTGTTATTATGGGCTCGAACATCGGTACAACCGTTACTGCGTGGGTATTGAGCCTTGCGGGCATTGAAAGTGATAATGTCTTCGTCAGCCTTTTAAAGCCGTCTGCCTTCGCCCCTATATTTGCGTTTATCGGTATACTTCTGACAATGCTGTCAAAGAAAAACCGCACCAAGGACATCGGCGGAATCTGTATCGGCTTTGCCGTGCTTATGTTCGGTATGGAAATGATGAGTGACGCGATGTCACCGCTTGCAGATATGCCTGAATTCCGCGACCTTATGGTTATGTTTAACAATCCGGTGTTCGGTCTTGCAATAGGTGTTATTATGACGGCTCTCGTTCAGAGCTCGTCCGCAACTGTCGGTATTTTACAGGCACTTTCGATGACAGGAGTTATTTCCTACGGTATGGCAATCCCCATTATTATGGGTCAGAACATCGGAACGTGTATAACAGCTCTCATTTCAAGTATGGGTGTCAGCAAGAACGCAAAGCGCGTTGCCGCAATTCACGTTTATTTCAATTTAATCGGTACTGCTGTTTTTCTTACTGCATTCTATCTTCTTGATACCTTTATCGGCTTCACCTTCACGGATACTGCGATTGAGCCGGCAGGCATCGCTGTTGTTCACAGTATCTTCAACGTTGCAACAACTGTTGTTCTTTTCCCGTTTGCAAAGCTGCTCGAAAAGCTGGCACGTAAAACCGTCAAGGATAAGAAGGCAACAGGCAAGAGCGCATTCATTGATGACCGTCTTCTCAATTCTCCCGCACTTGCTGTTTCGGAAAGCAGAAACTATACGGTAAAAATGGGTCAGACAGCTATTGATGCCCTTCTTAAATCCATTTCACTCGTTGAAAAATTCGACCGCAAGGTTGTTGATGAAATTATAGAAAAAGAAAAAGAGCTTGACGACTATGAGGATAAGCTCGGAACATTCCTTGTTAAGATTTCGAGCCACGACCTTACCGATGCTGACAGCAACACCGTCGCAACGCTTCTTCACGCAATCGGAGACTTTGAGCGTATCGGCGACCACGCGGTAAACATCGCAAAGGCGGCACAGGAGATTGATGATAAGGAAATCCATTTCTCCGAAAACGCTACGCAGGAGCTTAAAATAGCGACAGATGCAATCAAGGAAATTCTCGAATTGACAGAAAAGGCATTCGCGGAAAACAGCATTGAGCTTGCACTTGAGGTTGAGCCGCTCGAGCAGGTTATTGACGATATTCTTGCAGAAATCAAGTCAAGACACATCGCACGTCTTACGGGCGGTAAATGCACAATTGAGCTCGGCTTTGTTCTTTCCGATCTTCTCACGAACTACGAAAGAGTTTCCGACCATTGCTCGAATATCGCGGTTTGTCTTATTCAGATCAGCAAGTCTGTCTTTGATACTCACGAATACCTCAACGATTATAAATCCTCGGGCAGCGAAATCTTCACGGGCAGCTTTGATAAGTATGCTGAGAAGTACAGCCTCCCGTCAAAAATGTAATAAATCCAAGATAGCAAAAGGGCGCGCTTCATCACGAAGCGCGCCCTTTATCTTTGTTATGACTTGTATTAAAGCTATTTATTCAACCGTCATTCTTACCTGACCGTTGGAGATTATTGTCAGAGTGAGTGTACCTGTTGCGGCGTTCCACTCCTGCTTTAATTTTGCGCCGTTTGTACCGTCTGCGGTAACGGTCGGTTTTTCGTTGAAGCCTGAAAGCTCGATCACCGTCTCACGGAAATTTTTCGGGTCACTCCTCTTTTCGCCTGCCGCATATTTACGCATAAACTCATCCTCGGATTCGAGTCCCGCACAGACCTCATCCGTGTCAAGGCGAAGATTGCACATATCAATGCTTATCTTCTCTTCATCCTCATTCACAATCGCGTAGGTATGCGATTCAAGCTTGAATGTAACGTTCTTTCCGCTGTCGGGTAAGGTATAGTTTACCGTCTGCTGTGCATCAACCGTCTTGTTCTCGTTTGAGTTAAAGGCATAGATGTAATCGTTTATATCAAACAGTACGCCATCACCCGTGTAGGTTTCCTCATATTTCTTGTCAAAGAATCTCTGCTTTATCGGGTTGATGAAAAGAAGATTGATGAAATACTTGAAATCGTTGAGGATGTAGCTGTCGGGCAATACCTCTTTAGGATTGGAGTGAATCGGCAGGATCGGCATAATATAATATCTGCCCGTTGATGGAACCCAATCCTTTGAGCAATCAAGGTAGACGTTGGTGAACTTTTCCTGGAAGAAGGTAAACTTGTCGCAGTAAAGACCCTGCAGAATGTGAGCATCGTTTCCGCTGAGAGCGTGAGAAACGGGACTGAACATTTTGTATGCGACCTTTACGTTTTGTTTAACCTCTTCCTTGCCCGGCACGGCGCCGTTGAGCACGTGCTGATAGAACGGATACAGCACATCCCAGAACGTCGGGGTCATAACGACCTCACCGTCTACAAAGTGGTAAAGTCCGCCGCGGCTGAAGGTGCCTTCAATTGCATAAACCGTTGATCCTCCGACAAGGTCGGCAATCATATCAATACCGAAAAGTGCGGGCGGATATCTGACCGTTGTAATAAAATCGGGCTCGTTCGGTCTGACTCCGATGTCATCATAATCTACAAAGCCCTCCTCGTACCAAAGGAAGTTTTCAAGATTAACACCCCAGTTACCGCAAACACCGTCAAGCCAACAGCCCATAATATTTGCCTGAGAAGCAAAATGTCTTCCGTGACCGTTGTGCTTATCCATAATAATTATGTTTTCTGTGTTACTCTTAAGAAGGTCGTAAAGCTCCCTGTCCTGAAGAAGGAAGTTTACGTAATTCATCTTTTTCCAATAAGTATACTCCATATCCTGCCAGATGAAAAGTCCGCCGTTTTCGGCACAAGCCTTTACGCAGGACTTCATTCGTGCAAGGATATTTTTATTAACGCCCTGATCATCCGTCACCTCATCGTAAGCGAGCTTTTCGTTGGTAACACCGTTTGTTGAAAGCTCAACCTGAACAAAGCCCATAAGGGTAGTATACTTTTTGAAGAAATCGGAAAGCTGTTCCTGCGTGAACGGGTCGCGCTGCTTGTTGGTGCAGAAGCATTCCGACTGAAGAACAACGGGAATCTTCGCAGCCTCGAGTAAATCAAGAAGACCGTACCAATAATCAAGCTGTTCCTGCGGCGTCATATATGCAGGGCCCTCGTCCATATAAATAACAGTAAAGTTTCTGACATCCTCCGGCAACGCATAATAGGTCTTGATTGCCGCATCAGCCGCAACAGCAGGAATATTAACATTTGCCGTCGGACAGTTTCTTATCATAAACAGCGGATTTTCTTCGTCCACGTAGAGTCGCAGGCCGTCAACCTTTTTACGGGTGCGAAGCTCTGTCTGCTCCGTCACCTTTTCGGGCAGGATAGCAAAATCCGACGCCTCAGTATTGCCTGCATCTACCGCCATAACCTGCAACGGCATAACGGCCAGAGTCAGAATTACCAATAAAATGCTGATTATTTTTTTCATAGGCTATACCTCCGTTTGATATATTCTAACATATAAAAGCGTTTATTACTGCACAAAAAATGCACCTTGGTTTTATCCAAAGTGCATAATTCTGAAAACCAAATCTTAATAGCCGAACTTTTCCTTGAATTCTTCTCTTGTATTTCTTGTAAGAAGCTTTTCGCCATCAAAGATGAGAATACAGTAAGCGTGACCGCACTTTTTGCCCTGCTCAAACCACTCTGCAAACGCTCTCTGCATACTAGTATTACGGGGAAGCTCGTGAACTCTCTTATGCTCATTTTCAACTCCGTAAATACGCCACGCATCGCCGAAATCGTAGGTGCGTGTGATATCAAGGGGCTCGTAATCAAGAATAAACTCTCTTACCTTTGATTTTTCGGGAAGGATGTTGAGGTTGTCGGGATAAAGCAACCATGAGCCGCAGCAGACAACCATCGGACCGCCGTTGAATTTATCCTTGAAAAATTCATAAGCTTTTTTATAGGAATCCATACGGGTTTCTTCATCAAGTGAGCCGAGATGAGACGGAATATGCATACCGAGCACAAATTCGCTGTCCTTGAGTACGATACCGTGCTCCTCGTAATAATCCTCGCAGAAATCAGCAAGCTCATACTGGAATCTGCCGATACCGAAACGGCGGAGCGTGTAGAACTGAATAAACCAGCCCTCAACAAATGTTCCGGGCACACCGTAATTTTCGATACATTCAAGCATCTTGACCTTGAGGTCTATGATTGTGTTCCAATAAATATCCTCGCTGATACCCTCTTTTTTATAAAGAGCAAGCAACGGCTTTGTGCAGTTAATAAGAAGAACAAGCTTAACCGTATGCTCGTGCTCACCGATAAGCTCGGCAAGAGCCTTCACCTTATCTGAAAAGCGGTCAAAATTCTTCTTCTTGAGCCAATATGCACGGTACATTGACTCATAGATTTTGTTTGCCTTTTCATCTGCGAGAATTTTCTCCTCGGTACGGATAATAACCTCTCTTGCCTCGGCAGGATAGTCCTGCTTTTCCATAACGAGAAGTGCGTGATCATAGTTTTTCATAAATTACTCCTTATCATAGACCATATAGTAGTTGTGGATTTTTTCGAGCTTGTAAAACTCTTCCTTGATGATTTTAAAGCCGAGCTTTTCATAAAAGCCGACATTATCTGGATTCTGCGTTTCAAGACCGATTTTGTAGCCCTGCGGAACAAACTCCTCGATGCCCTTTTTAATCATTTCCTTTGCGATTCCCCTGCCCTGATGCTGAGGGTCAACGAAAACGGGCGAAATGATGAGCGTGTTTTTTTCAAACACCTTGGAATCGAGGTGGCTGTATGCCATCAGGGTTTTAACGGTTGACGTTATGTAATAGCAAAGGAAAACCCAATTAGGGCATTTGAGAAAATCGAGCACGGTGTACTCGTTATGAGCATCGCGCCAGACACACAAGGCCCTTGCCTCATCATCAACGTAGAAAACGTCGCACTTATTCGACGACGTGAGCCTCTCAAGCAGAAAGTGATAGACGAATTTCTTTCGCCTCTCAACGTTTTTTGTCGCAAACTTATGCACGGGATCGTCAACGAAGCTCTCCGCCGCCATCCGCGCATAATATTTTAGTGTTTCTCTGTCAAGTTCAGTTACTCTTTTCATAACAGCCTCACAAAAAATTTATGTATGTATTCTACCACATACTGTCGGAAAATGCTATATAAAAAAGGATTTTATTTTTTAAATAAAAAGGGCAGTTTTTCAACCGCCCAACATATTTATAATAACATAACAAAGCCTTGTATGTCAACGGTTTTGAGGACTTCGGAGAAGATTTCTGCGTTATGCATAATTTGAGGCTTTTAACTTTATTGAACATTGCGAATAGATTTTTGCTTGCAGATGTGGTATATTATAGACACAGAAAGGAACAGGTGATACCAATGAACAGGTAACAACCAAAGCTTCATTTTAAAATCAAATTCAGTTCCCTGATCTCAACTTAAAATCCAGGTGGTCAGTAAACAGCTCAACACTTAAGTGGTATAAAGAATTTTAAGTTTGAATCAAAACAGATTTTGAAATTAAAATGAGCGAATCCTTAAACGATCAGAATAAAATTCTAAAATGTTAATGGAGACTTGTAATTGATCAATAACCGTAAAAAACATTTCAGAATTTAATTCAGAGAAGTTTGGGAGCTTTCTAGATTAAGAAAGAGAGGTATATAAAAAGATGTTAGATATCAAGAGTGAACAGAAATAACCCTTGACCGGCTAAAATGTGTAAAGAAACATTCGGTCAGGGGTTATTTCAATTTTATACATCTTTTTATGTTTGCGCCCGTCGGGGCGTTTTTTTGTTGTGGTTTTATCCTCTCAAAGTGCGGAGTTTCTTTATAAATCCCGGCACTCTCTCGTAGCGTTCTGCGTATTCTTTGAGATGTTTTTCGTGTTGCTGAGCGCAAAAATATCTGACTCGGCGAAAAGCCTCGTCACGCTCCTGTGAAAAAATATTCAGCAAAAAAGCTTCAAGCTGTTCGTACTTTTTCACAAGGTAATCCTCGCTGTGTAACGGGTTGCACATCAGCATATCAATATAAGCATCATCGTGAGTATCTAAAAACTTTACCTGTTCAAGTGTTCTTTCAATATCGTCTTTAGATTTACACCATACAAAAGAATTCGTATTGAAATCCTCGTCTATTTTCGTGCTTCCGAAATACACCGGGATTGAATGACACATAAACGGCTGCACGATTTTCTCCGTAACAAATCCGGGGTATTCTATACTGTCTCCCGCAATTGTAAACTTTGAGGCTTTAAGGTATTCATTCTTTTCCTGCCAAGAGCAACGCTTTTTCTCGTTGTTGACATTATTCATATAGCTGCCCGGAGAAACTACCGGCTTGTAGCTGTCAAGCGCTTCAAATAAATTTTCTCTCATTCCGTGAGAAGACTGATGTCCGTAAATAAAATTGCAGAAATATTTCTTGCCTTCAAGAATTTCTTTAGCTGACGCGATATCAAGCTTTTCAGGAATCCACGGTTTTGCATCGTCAAAATAAAATCCGAAGGGTAAGCGAAAATACCTGTCAGAAAACTCCAGAAAATCAAAACCGATACAATAGTCGAACACCGTAAAATCCGGAGACATATTCTCTCCCATAAACATAATTCTTACGCAGTCGTATTTCATATATTCAAAAGGATTTCCTCTGTTTGAACAGATAACAAAATCAGGATTATCGGAAATCTCAACATTAAAATGTTTTGAAAGGATTTTGACAAACAAGTTCTTTTCCTTTTTGAAGCTTCCCCAGAAACCGCAGAAATCTATTTTTAAGGTTTTCATAATTGTTTACTCCTGTCTGTAAGGCTTACGCTTAAGATATTATCATATCTGTTGCAATAATTCAAGTTTTGCTAAAACTATTTCACATTTTGAACTATTGAATAAATATAAATTTAGTGCTATACTTTTTGTGTATTTGAAAAATTACGGAGGAGATATTATGGCAAAGAAAATTATTGTTGCAGGCCTCGGCCACGGCGGTATTGCTGCGGCGGCTATCCTTGCCGAAAGCGGTTATGACGTTACTGTTTATGAAAAGCAGTCCGAAGGTACTCTCGGCTACGATTGGACGGATATTTTTGCGCCCAAGGCACTGAAAATCGCCGAGATGGATATGCCCGACGAGGACAAGTTCGAATATAAAGAGGATATGACCTTTGTTGCTCCGAACGGCGCAAAGCTTCGCCAGCACGTTCCCGAGGATGAGCTCGAAATCAAGATGGAACGCAAGGATATATACGACCATTTCATCAAAAACGCCGTTGACAAGGGCGTTAAAATCGTTTACGATTGCGAGGTGCAAAAGCCGATTATGCTCGGCAACCGTGTTGTCGGTATCCGCACAGCAAAGGGCGATTTCTTTGCCGATCTTATCATCGACTCCTGCGGTATGAACTCTCCTGTCCGCCGTAATCTTCCGAAAAGTCTGATGATTGAAAAGGAAATCACCCGTCAGCAGAAAATCACAATCTTCCGCGCCTTCTATAACAAGGCAAGCGACGTTGAGGTTGAAGATAAGTTCAAGGTGCTCCTTCTTCCCGAGGGGCTTCAGGGAATCAGCTGGATTGCATCTGAGGATAAGTATACTGACGTTCTTATCGGCAGATTTGAGGATTTCGATATGGACGAGGTCAACCGTCATCTTGAATATCTCCGCCCGACGAATCCGCGCCTCGGAACAGAAATCGTGCGCGGCGGGCAGTTTGTTGAAATCCCCGTTCGCCATCCCCTTTCCGTTATGGTCGCCGACGGTTATGCCGCAATCGGTGACAGCGCGTTTATGACAGTTCCTCTCATCGGCTCGGGCATTGCAAACTCGCTCAAGGCGGCGCGCATACTTGCAGAAACAATCATTAACGACGATGCGCAGGCATTCAGCGTTGAGAGCCTGTGGAAATATCAGGTGCTTTTCTACAAGCATCTCGGCACAGGTCTTGCTCCGCTTGAATGTGTCAAAAATCTTATGTTCAGGTTTGTTCCCGAGGATCTTGACTATTGCTTCGAGACAGGTATCCTGACTGACCGCAACGTCACAATGACAGCAAACTTCGGCAGCTTCTTTGACACCTTTGATATTTTAGATATACCCGACCTTCTCAATAAGGCAAAGCAGTCCTGCGCTGACCCCGTATTACTCGGCAAGATGCTCGGCGCGGGCAACCGTATCACGGCAGTTACTGCCGCCTGCCTTGCAATTCCGAGAAAATGGGACAGAAAGCTCGTTGAAATCTGGGCAAAGGCTTATACAAAAATTTTCTGATTGTTCCCCGGGAGGGATTTAATGGGACGTGCAGTTGACTTCAAAGCAAAAGCACATATTTTCAGGAACACGTTTTTTATGCTTAAATGCAGCTTTAAAAGTGCTCCGATTGCTACACTTCTGATTTACCTTGCATACATTGCCGAAAACGTCTACTACGCAGTTGTTTTTAACGTTATGTTTCTTCAGACGGCAATATCAATTATTGAAGGTAACGGAACCTTCAAGGAGTTCGCAATTAAAATCAGTCTTATCGTTTTCGGTAAAATCGCAGTTGACCTCTTCAGTTACATAGTGTTTCATCCCGTGCGGGAAAAGTACGAATTCAAGTACGAGGGTTATCTTAACCGACTGATTTTTGAAAAGGCTCAGCAGGTTGAGCTTGCTTGCTATGAAACTCCTGAATTTTTCGATAACTACAACCGCGCAACGTGGGTTGTTGAAAAAGGCGCATACAAAAGAATTATTGAGGGCTCGGCGTGGACGCTGGGCTCGGTCATAAGTATAATCTTTCTGGTTATATATCTTTATAAGCTTGATCCTCTGCTTTTGATAATTATTCTTTGCCCCGTTATCGTTATGTATTTCCGTGTTAAGCGCAACGGCGTTGAATTTGCAAAGGAAAAGGAAATGACTCCCTTTGAAAGGCAGAAGGACTATACCAAAAGAACCGTTCTTTTAAAGGATTTTGCAAAAGAAATCAAAACGACGGACATCTTTACCGTTGTCAAGCGCCGTTTTAAAGAAGCGACGGAAAACAACATAAAGGCTATCAACAAATACGGCTGGCGGATTGCCGTGCTCGAAATGTTCAGCGACTTTTTCGGCGAGGTTATCCCGATTGCAGGCGGCTTCGGCTACGGCTGTTACAGACTGATTGTGCGTGAAGACCTTCCTATTTCGGACTTTTCCGTGCTCATTTCAGCTATCACAAACTGCAGAAATAAACTCAATCAGCTTGCTCACTACTTCACGATGCAGCAGAAGCAATGTCTCTGGGTGCAGAATCTGCGCGAATTTCTTGCTTATGAGCCCCAGCTCAAAAGCGGTGAGCTTGAGCCGGGCGAATTTGAAAGTCTTGAGTTTAAAAATGTTTCCTTCCGTTATAACGGAAATAAAAAGAATACCTTATCCAACGTTTCTTTCAAAATTAACAAGGGAGAAAGCATTGCTGTCGTCGGTCATAACGGCGCAGGTAAGACTACACTTTCCAAGCTGATGATGCGTCTTTATGACGTTACCGAGGGTGAAATACTCTACAACGGTATTAACATCAAGGAATACGATTTGCTGAAATACCGTGACAAATTTGCAAGCGTTTTTCAGGATTACAGAATTTTTGCAATGACCGTTGCTGAAAACGTCCTTGTTGAAGAGGTTGACGAAAACAACATCGGACGTGCAACGCAGGCTCTTAAGCAAAGCGGTGTTTACGGAAAAATCAGCTCTCTTGACAAAAAGGAGAACACCCTTCTCACCCGCGAATTTGACGAAAACGGTGCTCTGCTTTCGGGCGGTGAAAGTCAGAAGGTAACAATTGCCAGAATGTTTGCAAAGAACTTTGATATTGCAATTCTTGATGAGCCTTCAAGCGCACTCGATCCCGTGGCAGAATCAAAAATGTATGACAGCCTTATGGAAGGCACCAAGAATAAAACCGTTATCTACATCTCTCACCGACTTTCGAGCGCAACAAGAAGTGATAATATTCTTGTTTTCTCGGGCGGCGAGCTTATTGAACACGGCGACCACGATGAGCTGATGTCTCTCGGCGGTGAATACTGCAAAATGTTCACCCTGCAGGCTTCCGGTTACAGAGAGGAGGCGGCGGATGATGAAGAATAAAGCCACGACTACAGCTAAAGAAAATGCACACAGCTTCCGCAATTATCTGTTTATGCTGAAGTTTGTTATGAAAAACTCACCGATGCTGATGATTTCGCTGCTTGTTTTTGACGTACTTTCAACCCTTCCGTGGATTCTTTCCAACGTCGTACTTCTCAAATACATCATTGACGTTGTTACTCAGGGTACCGGTCTTTACAGAATTGCGGTTGCGTGTATTATTTTTGCGGCAGTGGTTGTCATCGGTAATCTCGGCAACACGATTTTCTATGAGATTTACAGACCGAAGCAGATGGAAAAGCTGCATTACAAGCTGTATTCGCAAATTTATGAAAAAGCGGCAAAAATGGATTTTCAATCCTATGACAATCCCGAATTCTATAACGATTTCGTGCTCGCAATGAACACAATGAGTGACCGCGTGGACAGTATAATGTCCAGCACCAGAGATTTTTTCACTCATATAGTTTCGATAATTTCAATTACTGCGGTTATCGTCACGATCGACCCCGCGTGCTTTATTTTTATTGCACTTTGTGTCGGAATTATGGTTCCTCTCGGCAGAATGATTGCCAAGGTAAATATCGAGAAAAAGCGGGTTATGACTCCGCTTGACAGAAAAAATCTCTACTTTTCACGTGTCTTTTATCTGCAGGACTATGCAAAGGAGCTTCGGCTCAATCCCGCAGGTGAAATGATTGAAAGAAGATACAATCAGAATATCTTTGACCGTATTTTCACGGTCTCACCCTTCCTAAAAAAGCAATGCGCTCTCTATTTCAGCCAGGAAAGTCTGCCGATGACCTTGCTTATCTGTCTCGGTGTTACACTCTTTATGGGCTACAAGGCGATTGTAACAAAGGAAATCAGCCTCGGCAGCTTTGCCGCAACCTTCAACGGCGTCAGCTCTGTCAGTAACAGCGTTTTTGCAATGACAAGCTGGTTTGCAATAAGCGTTCGTGAAAACGGACTTTACGTTGAAAAATACAAAAAGTTTATGGCGGCAGAGGAAAAAATCAAGGACGGCAATACTGTCAAAAAGTTTGACAAGCCCGTTACAATTAAGCTCGAAAACGTTTCGTTCACATATCCCGGCTGCGAGAAGCCGACTCTCAAAAATATCAATCTCGAAATCAAGCCGTACCAGAAGATTGCACTCGTCGGTTACAACGGCGCAGGTAAAACGACACTGACAAACCTCATCCTCCGTCTTTACGACGTGACAGATGGTAAGATAACCGTTGACGGCAAGGATATCCGTGATTGGAATGTGCGCTCATATCACAGCAATTATGCGGCAGTTTTCCAGGATTTCTCACTCTTCGGCGCAACACTCGGAGAAAATGTTGCAATGCAGGAAAATCCCGATAAAAACCGCGTAATGCAGGCGCTCAAAGAGAGCAGCTTCAACAAAGAGGTTGAAAGCGGCGCGGATACCATTCTTTTAAGAGAATTTGACGACAGCGGACTTTCACTTTCGGGCGGTGAGGGACAAAAGGTTGCCGTTGCACGAGCTTTTTATAAGGATTGTCCGTTCGCGATTCTTGACGAGCCGAGTGCAAACCTCGACCCCGTTTCCGAATATTCACTCAACGAGGCACTGTCCCGTGCGGCAGAGGATAAGACGGTTATATTCATCTCCCACCGACTTTCAACAACCGTTATGGCGGATGTTATTTATATGCTCGAAAACGGTGAAATTGTCGAAAGCGGTACGCACGAGGAGCTGATGGCAATGAACGGCAAATACGCCTATATGTTCAACCTCCAGGCGGAGAAATATAAGGAAGAGCAGTAATAAATGCGGTAGAGAAAAATCTCTACCGCATTATTCTTTTAAACCAAATCTATTGTATAGTCATAATCCGTATACCAAACTCCAGCGGAGTAGCTTCTCGCGCGGATTTCGACTGTGTCCTCGTATACCTCGAAGACGAAGCCTGTGCCGTTGGCAATTCTGCCGCGGAGGGTCAGATACATATACTGCGGAAGATTGATGCTGTGGAAGGAGCCGTCAGATTCGACGCTCAGATATCCGTAAACACCCTCCTGACCTTTCTTTGTAAAACCGCTGTGGATGTGACCTGTTATCATAAACACGTTTCCATAAGCTTTAAGGATTTCCTCAACCCTTGCCGACTGGTCTCCGAGTCCGCCGTCATCGGGTTCGGGTTCATCATCGCCCCACGTTTCGGGAAGTCCGTGGCTCTCATTGATAGGCCAATGGCTGACAACAAAAATCGGAAGTCCGTCCTTTGATGCTTTTTCCATTTCACCTTCAAGCCATTCAAGCTGTGTGTCGGATATGTATGCCGCTGTGCGGTCAGTCTCGCTGCCGAGAACAATAAACGTATATCCGTTCACCTTTGTTGAATAATAGACCTCGTCAATTTCTCTGCCCGCGATTTTACCGTTATACTCGATGAAAAGCTCACGGGAAAGAGCGTAATTATCATCACTTGTCCACGTGTCGTGGTTACCCTGTGCAAGTATAATGTTCTTTGCGGGTGTATAGTCAGCAAATGCCTTTTCAAGCGTTGCCCACTCCTCGGGCTCACCGTGGTCCGTAAGGTCGCCCGATGCCACTACAAGGTCAAGCGGAGAAGAAAACTCCTGCATATCCTGCAGGCCGAAGCGAAGCATATCCGCACGTGCCTTCTCTTCCGTCATATGAATATCGGAAAGAACGGCAAAATTAAGCTTGCAATCGTCATAAAACGGCTTTGTATCTGCGGTAAAGTCACCGAAAATAAAGCCCGTAAAAACATTGAGCACCGTAAGTATTACGGAAAGAAAGCCTCTGATAAAAGCAATAAAACCAAACATAAAAATCCCCTTTCTTTGGATTTTATCTTATCAGAAAATTTCTTTTTTTGCAAGTTTTTTATGTTTGATTTAAAATAAAATGTATGGTAGTATATAGAAAAGAAATGTGAGGTGTCTCTATGTTCACTTTTTTAAGAAAAGCTTTCAGCATTGTTCTCTCCTTTATTATCGGCTTCGTATCGTATCCCGTAAGCTATCTCCCCTGTCTGAACGACAGTGATTTCTCAATAGAAACGGGCGTTTTCAGTGAAGAATCAGTTACTCTCAACGGAGAGGAAGAAACGATAATTCCCGGCGAGGGCTGCCGTCTTGACGGAGAGAGGCTTATTCTTGACAGTAAGTCGGATTTTTCGTTCAAGGACACAACTCACGGCTGGTACAATTACTACGGCATTTCGTATTCTTCCGATGCTTACGTCCGCGGTGAAATCAGCTACCGTTGCGGTGTTACTGATAAAACAGAGGTGTTCTTCCTTGAACCGGGCGAAAATAAAACCTTTTATTCTTTCATAGACAATATGCTAAACGGCACAAAGGCGAATATGATTTATTCCTTGTCCTTTGAGGCGCTTGATAAAGAAAGTGCAAAAATTAAGATTAACGGCATCTCGCTTTTTAACAGAGAAATCCCCGATGAATACGTTTACATACAAACTGACGAATACAAAATCGGCGTCAATCTTCTCTGGGGCGGTGCTCTGAGCTATATGGAAGACCTCAATTCTGATGTTGAGGCGATTGAAAAAGACGGAAGAATTTTTGTTGATTCCAACGCAGGCGAAAGATACAACGCAAAGGTTGTCAATAAAAACGTCAACCTCATTAACCGCGCTGACACAGGCAGACTCGTTCAGCAATCCTACTACGGAGCACAGCTTTCTCCCGAATATGAAAAGGGTGAATTTATGGGTAACGCCTGGGACTATAACCCTGTTCAGGGCGGAAACCAATTCAATGAAAACAGCAAGATAGTTGACATCAGGTGCGATGAAAGCTCAATCTATATCAAGTGTCAACCGCTTGACTGGGCGAAGAGTAAGGAACACATCACTCCGTCATATATGGAAGCGACTTACGGAATTGAAGGCAACAAGGTTCGCGTTTCCTGCAGATTTACAGATTTTTCAGGCTATAAGTCACTGCCGCGCGATCAGGAAATTCCCGCATTCTATTGTATTGAGCCGTTCAACCGCTTTGTTTATTACGGCGGAAGCAATCCGTGGTCAGACGAGGCGCTTACCATCGAGCCTGAGCTTATTTTCTGGCCCGATGCAGGCTACCCGACTTTCACCTCACCCGAAAATTGGGCAGGCTTTATCGGTGAATTTGACGACAGCTTCGGTATAGGCGTTTATGTTCCGAATGAAACTCGCTTCCTGTCGGGAGTTTTTGCAAGAGAACAAACCACCAACCGTGACCCGTCCGTTGACGGTACGACCTCGTATATTGCCGTTGTACGCGTTAATCTGCTCGAAAGCTATTCTCCGTTTGAGTATGACTACTACCTCACAACAGGAAGTTCAGACGAAATCAGAAACAACTTTAAAGAACTTTCACAGTAAAATACATTAAAAAACAGGCTTACGGAACCAACCGTAAGCCTGTAGTTTTATTTTTTCGAATGGCACACATCGCTCATCGCACAGCCTGAACAGCCGCACGCACAGGATGACTTGCCCTTCTTTTTATCCGCGATTGATTTTGCGATAATTGCGATAACCGCAACCGCGATAATCGCGGCAACTATGATTGTAGGTAAATTCAAATCCATTTGAATACCCTCCCTATTTTGTCAATCTGTTCTCGTATTTATTCTTTCTGACGAGCATATAGAGGATAAACGCAAGCACAACAGCCGCCGCAACAGTACCGATTACGTTGCCGCCGCCGACAAACCATGAACCGAACTGGTAAACAATGAGTGAAACTGCATAAGCGAACACGCACATATAGGAAATCGCTCCGACAGTCCATTTTGCATTGTTCATTTCTCGTCTGATTGCACCCATAGCGGCAAAGCACGGAGCACAGAGAAGGTTGAATATCATAAATGAGAAGCCTGCAACCTTGTTACCGCCGAAAATTTCATAACCGATAAGAGCAAGACGGGTTGAATCCGAACCTTCAACAAGCTCGAATGCAAGGTCAGCATTAGCCATTGACGAAAGCGAGCCGAATACACCGACAACCTCTTCCTTAGCCACAAGACCAAGGATAGTTGCAACCGCTGCCTGCCAGGTTCCGAAGCCCAGAGGAGTAAAGATAACTGCGACAGCACCGCCGATAACCTCGAGGATTGATGCACCTGCATTTTCTTCTGTGATGTAGTGGAAGCCGCCCTCAAACGAAAGTGAGTTGAGCACCCAGATAATCACGCTTGCCGCAAGGATAACCGTACCTGCGCGCTTGATGAAAGACCAGCCGCGTTCCCATGTTGTACGCAGAATATTAGAAGCAAGCGGTGCGTGGTAAGCGGGAAGCTCCATAACAAACGGTGCCGTGTCGCCCGCAAAGGCTTTTGTCTTTTTAAGCATTATTCCCGAAACAACGACCGCACCAACACCGACAAAATATGCCGCTGTTGCGATAAGAGGACTGTTGCCGAAAAGTGCCGAAGCGATAAGACCGACGATAGGCATCTTTGCACCGCAGGGAATAAAACAGGTTGTCATAATCGTCATCTTGCGGTCACGCTCCTGCTCGATTGTACGGCTTGCCATAACTCCTGGAACACCGCATCCCGAGGCGACGAGCATGGGTATGAAGCTCTTGCCTGAAAGACCGAACTTTCTGAAAAGTCTGTCCATAATAAAGGCTACACGGGACATATATCCGCAGTCTTCAAGAATAGAAAGAAGGAGGAATAAAATGATCATCTGCGGAACGAAGCCGAGAACTGCGCCGACGCCGCCGACAATACCGTCAGCCACGAGGCTTACAAGCCAAGCCGCACAACCGAGGGACTCAAGTCCCGTTGTAACAGCAGGAACGATTGTTTCGCCGAAAAGAGTGTCGTTCATAAATCCGACAGTCCAATCGCCGATTGTTCCGATCGAAATCGTATAAACGAGCCACATAATAACAACGAAAATCGGTATCGCAAGAATCCTGTTCGTTACGATTTTATCTATCTTATCTGAAAGTGTAAGCTTACCTATATGCTTTTTCTTACAGCAGCCCTGCATTATTTTTTCTATGTAAACGTAGCGGTCATTGATGATGATGCTCTCCGCATCATCGTCCATTTCCTCTTCAACGTCTCTTATGTCAAATTCGATATGCTCAAGCACATTTTTATCAATGTTCAACTGTTCGAGCACTTTAGGGTCACGCTCAAAAATCTTGACGGCATACCATCTCTGCTGTTCCTCGGGCATATTGTGCACGGTCGCCTCTTCGATATGCGCGATTGCGTGCTCAACTGCTCCCGAGAAAATATGAGAAATATGCTTCGGCGTCTTCTTTTCTTCCTTTGCCGCGGCGATTGCGGCATCAGCCGCCTCCTGAATACCCTCGCCCTTGAGCGCAGATATTTCAATAACGGGACATCCGATTTTTTTAGAAAGAACCTCAATATTGATTTTATCTCCGTTCTTGCGCACGATATCCATCATATTGATTGCAATAACAACGGGAACACCGAGCTCAATAAGCTGTGTTGTAAGGTAAAGATTACGCTCAATATTCGTGCCGTCAACAATATTGAGAATTGCATCGGGACGCTCGCCGACAAGGTAATTTCTCGCAACAACCTCTTCAAGAGTATAGGGAGAAAGTGAGTATATACCCGGAAGGTCAGTGATAATTATGTTCTTATCCTTCTTGTATTCGCCTTCCTTTTTTTCAACGGTAACTCCCGGCCAGTTGCCGACATACTGATTAGAGCCTGTCAGCGCGTTGAACAGTGTTGTTTTACCTGAGTTAGGGTTGCCGGCAAGTGCAATTTTAATAGCCATTTTTACTCCACCTCTACCATTTCGGCATCAGCTTTTCTTAAAGAAAGCTCATAGCCGCGTAAATTTATCTCTATCGGGTCACCAAGAGGCGCAACCTTACGGACAAAAATCTCAACGCCCTTTGTGATACCCATATCCATAATTCTGCGTTTGAGTGCGCCCGCTCCGTGAACCTTGACAACACGGGCGGTTTTGCCGATTTTTATATCTTTAAGTGTTTTCATAACAAGCCTCCGCAAATTGAGTCTATCCTTGGTTAGTCTATGCTAACCGAACGTCATAAAGTACGGTTAGCCTCCGCTAACCGTAGATATAATACCTCGAAATATGCTTTTTGTCAAGTGTTTTCGGAATATTTTTACAAAAAAAAGAGGCAGTTTTTTCAACTGCCTCTGAAAAAAATTCAATTTATCTTGCGTCAAACCAGCCGCGCGGACCGAAGAACTTATAAACAAGGTCGTTAACAAGCTTGAATACGCTTGCAAGAATCTGCTCCGTCTTATCAACTTCCTCCGGAGTGTATTCGTAGCCCTCTGCGTGAGCTCTTGCAATGTAGAACTCTTCCTTAGCAGCTTCGAGCGCCTCGTTATCAACGACTGTGTTTGCAAGAACAGCCTCAACCTTTGCGATTGCTGCTTCAAATTCCTGTGCAACCTCGGGAGCGAGAGCGGATGTATCCATCTGCTTTGCGCGCTTGATATCGTTGATGATACCCTTTGTGTTTCTGGCGGTATTGAACTGCGGGAAGCGGTCGGGATATGTATATACATCTGTGAAATTCTCGTCTGTCAGAAGCTCAACTGCAAGAAGCATAACAACGTCGTTACTGCCTGTTCTTTCGTGGTTCTGATTGTAGAAATAGAAAGTATGGTCGGGAAGAAGACCTGCACGAGCATCAACTATGTTATGGGGGTCAATGTGGTTATGGTCGGGATTTGTGCAACGCGGATTTTCTGTTACATAACCCTCGGGAAGCTCGACGTCAACACCGTAGCTGACAGCACCCATTGATGTTGATTCGAGCTGGATAATACCGTCCGCATTGACGTTATCCCAGGAATCAACGATTGCATAAAGCGAATAGTTATATCCGCAGATATCAAAGACCTTAACACCCGCCGCCTTTGCATCAAGGATGTTCTGATCGGCATTGAGCTGTGCGTTATAGAAGATGTCTGTCTGACGTCTGATTTCCTTTGTGTTTTCGTCAGAGAGATATTTCTCCGCACCTGCAGGATAATTTTCTGACGGGCAAAGACCCCAGATAAGTGTGCTGTACTTAAGTCCGTTATTGATAAGTCCGTCAACTGCACCGTCAAGAAGGCTGTTGAGAACATCCTTCGGGAAGAAGCGCAGAACAAGGTTGATAAGGTAGCTGCTCCACTCGCCCTCAAGAAGACGCGGAATCATATAGCTGTAAATAGCCTCATCATCGTCAAGAAGACCATATTCAATGATTTCGCCGACAAGAGTTGAGCCGTTCTTTGCAGGAACAACATAAACTATACGGTTGATATCCTCGGAGATATCTCTGCCCTTATCCTTATACATCTGAAGAAGCATATTTGCGAGTGAGCCGCCCTGGCTGATAGGCACGATGTTGATTTTATCGTGACCTGTCTGCTCCTTGATCATCTGGATATAATCATAGAGCTCCTCAACAGTATCAATCATATTGCCGAGTGAATAGTAGGAGAAGAAATAGAGGTGGTCTGCGCCTGCGATTTCAATGTACTTTTCGAGGGGAACGTTGTCGAGAATGTGCTCTCTGTCATGGTCGGAAAGCTCCGCAACGCTTGCATTATACTTCGTTGCACGGATATCCTTGATAACCTTGCCGTTCTCGTCACACTTGATGTTCTCAAGAAGAATATCGCCGATTGCCTCGCCTGCCTGAGTTGCAAGCATATCGAAGAAATCGTTCTGGAAGCCGAGCGCAAGAACGAGGGGAACAAGAAGTCTTGCGACAGCAATCTTTACAATTTCTGCCGTTGACTCAAGGTAGAACGGACCCGAATACTGTTCACCGTCCCCGTTGACAGCAATCTCGCCGTTTTCGTCATAGAGGAAAACCTCTGACTGGAAAATACCGGGAATAACAAGTGACGGACACTGACCGCAGTCACCGTCGCACTCGCCGTTATTGCCCGCAAATGCAGGAACAACGATTGTGAAAACAAGAGTAAGAGCAACAAGTGTTGCTACTAATTTAGTCCAAAGACTCTTTTTCATAATATTACCTCTCTTCAGTAATTATATAAGTAGATAATATACCATTTCGCTAAAAAAGACAATAGCTTTATGAGATTTTTGTATGCTTTTATTGATAAATATAAAGTAAAAGAACAAGAAACAGAAAAACTGCTTCTTGTTCTTTTTTGTTATTTATTCAGAATCTCGCCAATCATTGTATCAAGCATAATGAGCATTCGCGGGAGGTGGAACGGGCCCTTGAAGGTACTGCCCTTGCAGGCGGGCATTGTCGGCTTGCCGTCACGGCGGAGATAACCGTACCACTCGCCGAATTCGGGGTCGGAGAATACCTCCTGACAATAAGAAAGAGTCTTTTTAAACCAATCCATATAATACTCGTCGCCCGTGTCACGGTAAGCCATCATTGAAGCGATGAGAATCTCGTTATGAGGCCACCAGAGCTTCATATCGTGCTCATAAGCCTCGGGAGGATTGCCGAGACAGTCGCGGAAATAGAGAAGTCCGCCGAACTCGTTATCCCAACCGCCCTCGATTGCAAAGCGGTAAACCTCCTCTGCCTTCTTGTAAAGCTCCTTGTCGCCGATGCGGTTAGCCTCTTCCATAATAAACCACGCGCACTCGATATCGTGACCGGGGTTTACAACTCTGCCTGCGGTATAATCCGAACAGAACTCACCGTTCACGCCTACGCTTTCAAGCGTACATTTAAGCTCGGGCTTGTGGTGGTAAGCGAAGATGTCGTGAACGCACTCTGCGCTGTACTTATCGTACTTCTCCTTGTTTTCGGGGTCAACACGGCGCATAATCGCTGTCGTATTAAGGAAAATCATCGGGTCTGCAAGTGCTCTGCCCGTTCTTGTTTCGGGAATCGTTTTCGGTCCCATTCCTGTCGGATCTTCACCGCCGTGGTTAAGGTGGTAAATAAGGTCATAAGCCTGTCTTGCACGCTCGAGGTGTTCTTTTTCACCTGTTACTCCGTAATATTCGGCATTTGCAATACAGTAGAAGCCCTCGGAGAAGCAGTATCTTCTCTGACGTAGCGGCTTACCGTCAGCGGTAACAGTGAAATACATTCTTCTGCCTGCATCCTTGTTGATGCAGTAATTTTCCATAAAGTCGAGGCAGGACTTGGACGCCTTGAGCCATTCGTCCTTTACGCCGTAGACCTTGCAGAGATATGCAAAAATCCATCCGCAGCGACCCTGCATCCAAACGCTCTTATCCGTTGAATAAATCTTACCCTCACGGTCGAGGCAGGTGTAAACACCGCCGTTCACCTCATCCATACCGTTTTTGAGCCAGAAATTAACACATCTTTCAAGCTCTTCTTTAACCCATTTCTGAGTTTCAATCAAATACTCTCTGTTCATAATGCACCTCAGCCGACAAATTTAGCGATTGCTTCGTCAATCATAAGCTTAACGTTATGGGCGAGTCCGATACCCTCTTCGGTAATTTCTGCGAGCGGTGCGCGCACAGAACCGCACTCTACACCCTGCTCTTTAAGAATCTGCTTTGCGGCAGCATACATATTGCACTTGCAAGCGCACATAGCATAGATAATCTTGTCAATAGCGTGCTGAACCTCGTTTGCTTCTGCGAGCTTGCCTTCCTTGAGGAGCTCGTCCGCCTTGAGGAAAAGCTCGGGCATAACGCCGTAAGTACCGCCGATTCCGCCGCCTGCACCGATGATTCTGCCCGAAATGAACTGCTCGTCGGGACCGTTGAAGATGATGCAGTCGTCTCCGCCCTCCATTTTGAACATCTGGATATCCTGAACGGGCATTGATGAGTTTTTAACACCGATTACGCGGGGATTTTCACGCATCTTTTTGAAAAGAGGCATTGTCAGAGCAACACCTGCAAGCTGGGGGATGTTGTAGATAATAAAATCTGTGTTGGGTGCTGCCGAGGAAATATCGTTCCAATACTTTGCGATTGAGTCCTCGGGAAGGTGGAAATAAATCGGAGGAATTGCCGCAATCGCATCAACTCCGAGGCTTTCTGCGTGAGCCGCAAGCTCCATTGAATCCTTTGTATTGTTGCAGGCAACGTGAGCAATGATTGTCATCTTGCCGCCGACAGCCTTCATAACACTTTCAAGAGTGAGCTTTCTTTCTTCCTTGCTCTGATAGATGCACTCGCCCGATGAGCCGCAGACGTAGAGTCCTTTTACGCCCTTTTCGAGAAGATGCTTTGCAAGATTTGCGGTGCGCTCTGCGCTGACATCACCGTTATCCTCATAACAAGCATAAAACGCAGGGATAACACCCATATATTTTGTTAAATCTCTCATTATAAACACTCCTTATTCAGTCATTTGATTAAGTTTTTTAAGAGTTTGTATGTTCGACTTTGAAAATCTGATTAGCAGAATCACAAATGTCAAAACCAAAGCCAAAGTAATGGCGAAAACTGTTGCTTCCTTAAAGCTTTTCTTTGCAACCATCGCCGCCAGAATACAAAGCAGAATAACCAGCGGAATAAACACCATTGCAAAATATTCAGAATAATAACGCGTTTTCTGCTGTTTAATTTCTTCTTTTGTAATAATCGGCATTCCGTTCTCTTCTGTGTCGTCTACATTAATAGCACATATTTCGTAAAGCCTGTGTGATTTTACCAGAACAATGTCATTGCCGTCAGTTTTAAATCTTACGGGGAATTTAAAATACTCACTCATCGGAGTAAACTCCTCGCCTGCAAGAATTGCAATAAAGGACCCCAAAAGAAGCGAAAACAGCTTTTCTTTAAAATCCGGCTTAACATAATATTCTGAAACAGTAATCTCTGAAAGATCCTGATTGTATAAAAGCTCCGCTTCATCACCTGAAAAAAGCTTCACTTTTTCTTCACCGTAACAGACCTGCAAATCCGTATCGGTTTTATTTTTTAATTTCATTTTTATCACTCCGAAAAGTTATATATTCAAAAACTTTCTGAATGCATTGATATATTCTGTTGCGGTTGCCTTATCCGAGCTTTCCGCAAAGATACGGAGAAGCGGCTCAGTACCCGAGAAACGGCAGATAACGAAGCTGTCGTCCTCAAAGTAAACCTTACAGCCGTCCTCATAGTTGACACGTACAACCTTTTTGCCGAAATCGGGAAGCTGTTTTTTGACCATTAAAATATCGTTGACCGTTGCCTTGTATTCGGGCTCAAAGCGGAGATTATCCTCTACCATTTCGAACTTACCGAACTGTGCGTTCAGCTCGTCAATCATATCCGAAGGTGATTTGCCGACAACGCTTATCATCTCTGCCATAAGTGAAGCCGCGTAAACGGAGTCCTTGCCGTGGATGTGTCCTCTTACGGTAAGACCGCCCGAGGATTCGCCGCCGAGAACTGCATCAACCTCATCAATTTTTGAAGAGATGTACTTAAAGCCGACGGGCACCTCATAGCATTTTTCGCCAAAGGATTCCGCAATTTTATCAAGCATATGTGTTGTTGCAAGGTTACGGACAACGGGGCCCTTCCAGCCCTTATACTTTACAAGGTAGTAGTAAAGAAGACAGAGAATTTCGTTTGCATTTATGTATCTTCCGCTGTGGTCAATGATGCCGAGACGGTCGCCGTCGCCATCCATTGCGATGCCAAGGTCGTAGTTTCCGCGGATAACACCGTCACGAAGAAGACCGAGTGTGTTTTCGCTCGGAGCGGGCATCATACCGCCGAACCACGCATCCTTGTTAAGATTCATTGTGTCAATTGTGCAACGTGCCGTGTGGAAGATAACCTGCAAGGGATATGCGCCCGAGCCATGCATTGTATCAAAGAGAACACGAAGTCCGCGGTCGCGGAGGGCTTCAACGTCAAGAAGTCCGAGAATGTCATCAAGGAACTTATTGAACGGGTTGCGCAGATATACAATTTTTCCGCTTTCAATACCCTCATCCATTGAAACCTCGTTGATTTCCTTAACCTCTTCAATAAGTCTTTCAAGCTCCTTTGTTGTTTCGAGCGGAGCATCGCGTCCCTCTTCAACAATGAGCTTTATTCCGTTATAGTTTGCCGGGTTGTGGCTTGCGGTAATTTCAATGCCGTAGTAAAGCTCGCTGTCCTTTACCATATGCATAACGAGCGGAGTCGGAGTTGAACGCGGCATAAACCAGACGTCAATTCCGTTGCCTGCAAGCACCTGAGCCACCCATTTTGCCGCGCCCTGGGAAAGGAAGCGTCGGTCATAGCCGACAGCAATCGGCTTATCCGTCTTGCCCTCTTTTTCAGCAAGCTCAGCGATACCCTGAGCTACGCGCACAATATTATCGTAAACAAAATCCTTACCGATTACGGCTCTCCAACCGCCTGTTCCGAATTCAATCATTTTGTAAGCCTCGCAATCGTGTTTTCTACTTCTGATTTGAACATTTCAATGTAGCTGACGATGTACTCTGTCGGAGTTGCGTCGCCCTTGATAAGAGGCATAAGGTCAAGACCGAAGCTCTGGCTGGATGCCTCGTCAGTGTTGTGGGATTCAAAGAAGGTTGCATTCGCACAGCGTCTGCCGATTGCCGCCTTGTCATAGCTCTTACCGCCGACAACCTGTGAGCGGTAAACAGTAATAAGGTCTTCCGCAAGCTGAGGATGCTTTGAGGTGTCAAGGCATACCTTCTGTGAATCGGGAAGCCAGTCGAGATTGCGCCAAACCTCGAGAGAAACTACTTCCTCGGGACGGATATCCTCGGGCATACGGCGGACAGCCTCAATCACACGAAGAACAACTGCGACGTGTGTTTCGTGCTTGTCTGCGAGGTTGTGAGTGTAAAGACGCTTCGGCTGAATCTTGCAGAGAAGGTCATAAAGCTCATCAACAGTATCCTTGTTTGCACCGTCCTTGATTTCGGACGAAGCGTAGCCGAGCTGAAGAATTGCGGCATACTTACCGAGTCTTGCAGCATCGTTCTGCTCCTCGATACGAACCTCCTTCATCTGCTCGTTCGTATAGTTGCTGTACTCACCTGCTCTCGGACTGCCTGCGCCGTCAGTCATAACAACACCGCAGAAGCTGCGTGTCTCGCTGTCGTAGCACTCGGAAATCGGAGCATAAGCCATAATTTCGATATCATCCTGATGTGCGGCAATGCACATATCGGTGATACCCTCAAGGCTCTCCTTGCCCGGGAAACAGATTGTAGCGTTTGATTTCTTAAAATTCATATTTATCACCCATTCCTTTTCAGAAAAGTTTACAAAATTTTTCACCTTATATAATAACACAGTTATTTCCATTTTTAAATAGAAAATCAGCAAAAAAACAAGAACCTGACACAAAGTCAGGCTCTTTTTTCATTAATAAACACTCTGAACAGCGGAAGGCAGGACGAGAAAAAGGTTTTGTACGCCTCGCAGTAGTCGCGGTCGGCGCGGTTTCGCTTGCATCCGCCCGCTCTGCAGAGCGGATAATATTTGCACCTTTTGCATTTTTCCTCAACTGTCAGGCTTTCCGTAATAAAGCGTTTCGCCTTTTCGCAGTTTGCCAGACTCTCAAAGCTGACAACATTGACGTTACCCAGCAGCCACTCATCCGTACAGTAAAAGTCACAGGGATAAACGTTGCCGTTGCCCTCGACAACAAACTGATGCGTGCAGTGTCCGCACACTCCGCACTGCTCGGGACGGTTGCCGACGAAGAGATGCACAAGATTATCGAAATATCTTATACTTGTGTACTCCCCTCGCACATAGTCCTTGACAAAGTAGTTGAAGCACTTTATAAGGAAATCAGCATACTGCTTTTCGGTCATATAAAGCTCGCTCTCGGTCTTATCCCCGAACGGACGAAGGCAAGGAATGAACTGCAGATACTTAAAGCCCTTTGAACGGAAAAATTTATAAATATCATCAATATTATCGGCACAGTTTCCCGTCAGCACGGTCAGGATATTGAATTCAACACCCGTATCTTTAAAAAGCTGTGCCGTTTGTAATATCTTATAAAAGGTATTGTTGCCCTTATCGTCAACCCTGAAGCGGTTATTTTCAAAATCTCCGTCAAGGCTCAGGCCTATAAGGAATCCGTTCTCCTTAAAAAACTCCGCCCATTCCTCCGTAACAAGAGTTCCGTTGGTCTGGAGCGAGAAATAAACCGGGCTTGAAAGCACATTTTTTTCTTTAACTGTCTTTACGAAGCTTTTGAAATAATCAAGTCCCGCAATAAGCGGCTCTCCGCCCTGAAAGGCAAAAGCCACGCTTTCACCGTTTGCAAAAGTCAAGGCTTTTGTAATAAGATTTTCTGCCGTTTCATCACTCATAATGCCGAAGCTCTGCACATCTCTGTGCTCTGTGACATCGTGATAAAAGCAGTATCTGCACCGCATATTGCAAAGGCTCGATGCAGGTTTAATCATTATTGACAACGGTGGCATGGCTTACCTCTAATCTTTTTTATTCGCTGTAATAGTCGTAATTTATTCCTCTGCGGTTTTCCTTGAAGGACGACATAACCTCATCCATTTTTGCGTTCATTTTCTCGGAGACCTCGGGATAAACGCTTGTGCGGTTGTAGTTCTCGCCGACATCGTCCGTAAGAATATGAAGCCAGTTCTTGCGGTACTTGTCAAAGAACGCAGAGTTATCATTCTGAATATTCTTGAAATACTTGAACGTCACGTTCTCGTTTTCGTTGAGAACGGCATAGTCATATTTCGTATAATTTTCGTTTGTCTTAACAGTTTCGGTCGGTACGGTGTACTGAATTGCCTTGAGCTTTTCGCGCTTCATATGAAGAATCGGATGCTCCTCGGTGTGGATAACCTTATCTCCTGTAAGAAGAGGAAGCATTGAAACACCGTCGATTGTTCTGTCGGTGGGAAGAGCGTTCTTTTCGCCGTTCACGCTGACACCGCAAAGCTCGATAAGAGTCGGGAAAAGGTCAACCATAACAGCACTCTGTTCAAGAACAGTACCTGCATCCCAGAGTCCGCCGTTGCCCCAACGGAGCATAAACGGAACCTTCTGACCGCCCTCATAAGCAAGGTATTTTCCGCCGCGAAGCTCATTGACAGAGCCCTCGAGTGCAGGGCCGTTGTCGGAGGTAAAGACGATGATTGTATCATCCATAACACCGAGCTCCTCGAGCGTTGCAAAGAGCTTGCCGAGATAGAAGTCGAACTCCGTAACACAGTCAACGTAAGTTCCCATACCCGTTGTACCGTCAAAATCGTCACCTGCAAAAACAGGACCGTGAGGCCAGGGTGAAGCGTAGTAGGCAAAGAACGGCTCGTCAGAATTTGTAACAACATCCGTCACCCATTCGGTGATTTCCTCGTGAATCCACTTTGTTGCCATACTCTGATCCTCAAGCTCGTCATAGCCGTGGACGATTTCGTATTCACCGTCTTCCTCGGTAACGTGGTAGAACGGTGTCATATCATTGACGTGGTGACTGCCGTAGAAATAATCAAAGCCCTGATTTGTCGGAAGATACTCGCCGTAATCACCGAGATGCCACTTGCCGAATGCGCCCGTGTTATAGCCTGCGTTTTGGAAAACCTCGGCAACCGTAATTTCGTCACCGAGCATACCGTCACAGTTTGCACCCATCTCAAAGGAATTGAAAAGTCTTGTGGTTGCAAACTCCGTTGTCGAGCTGATTGTCGGATAGATAACGTTATCCGCATAGCCTCTGAACGGATATCTGCCCGTAAGAAGTCCGAAGCGGGCGGGAGAACAAACGGAATAGCAGGAATAGAAATTCTCGAGATTTACACCCTCTTCACCGATTCTGTCGATGTTCGGTGTGTCGTAAATCGCACCGTTGAGCGAAACGTCGCCGTAGCCAAGGTCATCCATAAGAATGAACAGCACGTTCGGATTTTCCGTAGAAGCCTTATCAACCTTTTTGAGGTATTCGTCGTGACCCTCCCACATTCTTTCAACATTCGGCTGTGAACGAAGATTCATTGTGAGAAGATAGAGCACTGTTGTAAGCACAAACACAACGCTTAAAACAGCGGAAAGAGCCTTCTGCAATTTAACGTTTTTAAGCTTCTTCACCGCAAGAAGGAAGAGCAGACCGCAGCTAATTGCGCTCGGCAGAATAAGAAGAACATTGCCGAGGAAGCGCAGACCGAGGTTACCCTCGCCTGCAAAAAGTGCGTTTTCCGCCGACTTCCAGCCTGCAAGGCAGTTTGAAAATGCGCCGAAGCCTGCATCTGCACCATAGACGACATAATACATAGTCACGGCAAAGCCTGAGGTTGCATAAGCCGCAAGAACGTTCTTTGAAGGCTTTTTGCTGATAATCATACTTATAATAACAAGCACCGTGCAGATGCACATAAAGCCGACATTGACAACTGCGAACATATTTGTTCTTTTATAGAGCAGTGCAATTATAAGAAGCATTGAGATGATATTCGGCAAAAAGCTGAATACCGGTTTTTTATCTTTCATTTAATATTCCTCTCTTTATACAGCAGGAATAAGGGTTTTGAAAACAAAGTCAACAACCGTTTCGAGAACTGTTGCAACAAGCTTTACAAAGTTGAGGAAGGACGGAATTGTCTTCATCATATTGAAAGCATCCTCAATCGGATTTGAAAGCTCTGCAACGGGAACGAAGGTCTGGTTGATTGTATCATTCTGCATAAACTGCGGATATTCGGGCATATCGAATACCGTCAACTGCTCCTCGCTTGCAAAGAGCACGTCATAGAATACACCGTGACCGTCGTGAGTTGTTGAGTGAAGCATATCCTTTACAAACCACGTGCACTCGGGGAGCATACAGGTTGATGCGTCAATCATTCTGTCAGGTGAGATGTAGTCGATATCGTTAAAGCGTGCCTGAACGTAATCCTCGGGAAGCTGTGAGCCAATAGGCGCACACGTTGCACCGCAGGAAGCGTACTTTGTATCAACAGTACCGTCGGAGGTCTCCATATATGCCGTAACAAGAGGAGTTCTCTGCATATTGTAGCCTGCTACGATGTAGATGTTTGTGCCGTCAGCCTGAGCACCGCGGAGAAGCTCTTCAGCCTTGCCCTGTACCTCATAGTGGTAGAAGTCGAGCTTTGCAATAAGACCTGCCTGTGTAGCGGGGTCAAGCTTCATAAATTCCTTGCCGCTCTCATAATACTCATCGGGAACGAAGCTCCAGATTCCGGGAAGTGTGCCGAAAATCGGGATAAGACATTCGTCGAAAACTCTGTCCTTGAGGTTGACGATAATGCCGTCAACAAGACCGAGGAGTGCATCGAAAATACCTGCCTCATCAAAAGCCTCGCAGAGTGCATAGAGCAAACCGCTGACGAAGTCGATTTCGATTGCGGGAAGTGCACATTCAGCATATCTTACGAGTGCATCCTTATTGATTTCGAACTTACCGTTGAAAAGCTCGCCTGCAACAGCAGTGCCGAGAAGCGGACAGTTCTGGAAGATGATAGTTTCGATATTCTTTGTGCCGTAAAGACGGATATAAGCCATCATTACAACGCCGCCCATACTCGATGCACGGATTTTAACCTCATCATGACCTGTGAGCTCCTTAACCTCTTCAAGGTATGAATGGAGATTTTTCGCATGCTCAACGGGATCCAAACGGAAATCGTAGCCGAAGTAGTATGAATGGTCACCGCCGTGCTCTGCAGTATCGGGGTGGAACTGCTCGCTTGTTACTCTCGGATGAGAATTGCCGTTACCGTCGAGTGCAAGCATACCGAATGCCTCGTTGACACAGCCGATGAGCACGTCGCCGAATTTATCATAATTCTTTGTAGCGATAAGCTCGACTGCTGCGGGAACAACGGGGAGAAGTATCTTGAGGATATCCTCTGTTTCGGGACGGAAGAGAACTCTCTCGTTTTCCGTACCCTCATCAAGCATAACGTAGCCGCTGCCGAGTGCCGCAACGTAAACCGTCGGTGTTTCGCCGCAGTTACACTTGTCAGCCGCAAAAGCGGGCACCATAACAGCAAAAGCCATTACGACAGCCATAATTGCCGATAAAATCTTTTTCATTTAAAATCGCTCCTTTACGATTATAGATAGTTTAATGTTATCACATCCAAAAATAAGTGTCAACTTTATGGAATAAACAAGCCTGCCAAAATAAAACTGATTTTTTTGTGTATTATTTTTACAGTATAGAAAAAGGCGATAAAAACTCACCTTTTTTCAAGCAAGATACCAATATGCAACCGCAATTTATTTTGATATAATATTAAAGTACGCAAATAAAAGGAGATGCACTATGAAAATCTGCGGTTTTCAGAAAATGACAATGCTCGACTACCCCGGCAAGGTTGCCTGCACCGTTTTTACGGGCGGCTGCAATTTCCGCTGTCCCTTCTGCCACAACGCTCTGCTTGTGACGGAGATTGACGAGGATAACCTCTGGGAGGAAAGCGAAATTATCGAATACCTTTATAAAAGGAAAGGAATAATTGACGGAATCTGCATTACGGGCGGCGAGCCTCTTATGCAAAAGGACATCGCCGAATTTATCGGCAAGGTCAGAGAAACGGGTCTGCCCGTCAAGCTCGACACCAACGGCAGCTATCCCGACAAGCTAAAGACACTTGTCGCAGACGGACTTGTTGATTACGTCGCAATGGACATCAAAAACTCCAAGGCAAAGTATCCGCTCACCGTCGGTATACCCGGGTATGACATCAGCAAAATTGAGGAAAGCGTAGAATTTCTTTTAAGCGATGCGGTTGATTATGAGTTCCGCACAACGGTCGTAAGGGAGCTTCATACCGCCGACGATATCGCAGAAATCGCAGATTGGATTGCAGGTGCAAAAAGATATTTCCTTCAGGGCTTTGTCGATTCAGGAAGCCTTATCGGTGAAAATCTCTCGGCTTACAGACCACAAGAAATGGTGGAAATTTGTACCCGAGCACAAGAAAAGCTACCAAATACTGTGCTCAGAGGTATAAAATAACCAAATTTATGTGTTATTTCTTGTAAAAACACAAGATTTAGTACCAAATATCGTACTATGGGGCAGAAATTAACCAAGATATTGTGTTTTTGCTGTTGACAAGCACACAATATCTATGCTATAATCGTCCCGCACGCAAATGAAGAAGAAAAAAGAAAAGGAGAAAAACTATGTATACTGTCATTAAAAGAGACGGCAAGACCGTAGAATTTGACATTTCAAAAATCAGCACAGCGATCTCCCAGGCATTCGAGGCTTGTGACAAGTATTCACACCCCGACATTATCGATCTTATCGCATTAAAGGTTACGGCAGAATTTGAGCCGAAAATCAAGGACGGTCAGATTTCCGTCGAAAACATCCAGGACAGCGTTGAGTCAGTTCTCATCAAGGCAGGCTATGACGATGTTGCAAAGGCATACATCATCTACCGCCGTCAGAGAGAGAAGATCCGTAACCTCAACGCAACAATGGTTGACTACAAGGCAATCATCGACAATTACCTTAAAATCAACGACTGGCGTGTTAAGGAAAACTCCACCGTTACTTATTCAGTCGGCGGTCTTATCCTTTCAAACTCAGGCGCAGTTACCGCTAACTACTGGCTTTCAGAGATTTATGATGACGAGATCGGCAACGCTCACAGAAACGCTGATATCCACATCCACGACCTTTCAATGCTCACAGGCTACTGTGCAGGCTGGTCACTCAAGCAGCTTATTCAGGAGGGTCTCGGCGGTGTTCCCGGCAAGATTACATCTGCTCCCGCTGCTCACCTTTCAACTCTCTGCAACCAGATGGTAAACTTCCTCGGCATTATGCAGAATGAATGGGCAGGCGCACAGGCATTCTCATCATTCGACACTTATCTTGCTCCCTTCGTAAAGGTTGATAACCTTTCATACAAGGAGGTCAAGCAGTGCATCCAGTCATTCATCTACGGTGTAAACACTCCGTCACGTTGGGGTACACAGTCACCCTTCACAAACATTACTCTTGACTGGACAGTTCCCAACGACCTTGCAGAGCTCAACGCTATCGTCGGCGGCAAGGAAATGGACTTCAAGTACAAAGATTGTAAGAAAGAAATGGATATGGTCAACAAGGCATTCATCGAGATTATGGTCGAGGGTGATGCCAACGGCAGAGGCTTCCAGTATCCTATCCCCACATATTCAATCACACGCGACTTTGACTGGTCAGAGACAGAGAACAACAAGCTTCTCTTCGAGATGACTGCAAAGTACGGCACACCGTATTTCTCAAACTACATCAACTCCGATATGGAGCCCAGCGATGTACGTTCAATGTGCTGCCGTCTCCGTCTTGACCTTCGTGAGCTTCGTAAGAAGTCCGGCGGCTTCTTCGGTTCAGGTGAATCAACAGGTTCAGTCGGCGTTGTTACAATCAACCTTCCGAGAATTGCTTACCTTGCAAAGGATGAGGAGGATTTCTACGCTCGTCTTGACAGAATGATGGATATTTCCGCACGTTCACTCAAGGTTAAGAGAACAGTTATCACAAAGCTTCTCGATTCAGGTCTTTACCCCTACACAAAGAGATATCTCGGCACATTCGACAACCACTTCTCAACAATCGGTCTTGTCGGTATGAACGAGGTTGGTCTTAATGCAAAGTGGCTCCGCGCTGATATGACAACGGAGAAGACACAGCAGTTTGCAAAGGACGTTCTTAACCATATGAGAGAAAGACTCTCCGACTATCAGGTTCAGTACGGCGATCTTTACAACCTTGAGGCAACTCCCGCTGAGTCAACAGCATTCCGTCTTGCAAAGCACGACCTCAAGTACTATCCCGACATCATCACAGCAGGCTGTGAGAAGAATCAGACTCCTTACTACACCAACTCTTCACATCTTCCCGTTGGTTACACAGAGGATATCTTCACAGCTCTTGATATGCAGGATGAGCTTCACACTCTTTACACTTCAGGTACTGTTTTCCACGCTTTCCTCGGCGAAAAGCTTCCCGATTGGCAGTCCTGCGCAAGTCTTGTAAGAAAGATTGCAGAGAATTACAGACTCCCCTACTACTCAATTTCTCCGACATACTCCGTATGTAAAAACCACGGCTACATCGCAGGCGAGGCATTCACCTGTCCCGAGTGCGGTGAGGAGGCAGAGGTTTACAGCCGTATCACAGGCTACTACCGTCCCGTTAAGAACTGGAACGACGGTAAGACTCAGGAGTACAAGGACCGTAAGGTTTACGATATCGGCAAATCAATTCTCAAAAAGTCAGCATCTGACACTGTTAAATCCGATGTAATCGTTGGTGCTGATGCTCCCGTTGCAGAGACACGCAACATCCTTTTTGCAACAGCAACCTGTCCCAACTGTAAGATTGCCTGTGCATTCCTCGACAAGGCAGGCTTCCCCTACGAGAAGCTCCTTGCAGAAGAAAACGCAGACCTCGCAACACAGTTCGGCATCAAGCAGGCTCCGACACTTGTAATTATCAAGGACGGCGTTGTTGAGAAGTATACAGGCGTTTCCGATATCAAAAAGTTCCTCGGCGCTTAAGTAAAAACAACATTTTAAGGGATAATATTTATGTATGATATTATAATTATCGGCGGTGGTCCTGCGGGGCTTACCGCCGCCCTGTATGCTCGCAGGGCTAACAAGAGCGTTCTCGTTATTGAGAAGGCAACCTTCGGCGGTCAGATTACGTACTCCCCCAAGGTTGAGAATATTCCCGGCTTTATTCAGCTTACGGGCAACGAGTTTGCAGACAAGCTCGTTGAGCAGGTGCTTGAGCAGGGCGCAGACGTTGAGCTTTGCGAAGCGCTCGAAATCAAGGACGGTGCAACAAAGACAGTTGTTACCGATTCAGGCGAATTTGAAGGCAAAGCAGTCATCATCGCAACAGGTGCAAAGCACAGAATGTTAGGTCTCGAGAACGAGCACAAATACGTCGGCGAAGGAATTTCCTTCTGCGCTGTATGTGACGGTGCTTTCTTCAAGGGCAAGACGGTCGGTGTTGTCGGCGGAGGTAATTCCGCTTTACAGGAGGCTATTCTCCTTTCCGACCTTGCAGAAAAGGTTTACGTTATGCAGGACCTCGATTTCCTCACAGGTGAACAGAAGCTCGCAGAGCAGGTTTACGCGAAGGACAACATCGAGGTTATCACGGGCACAAAGGTAACCGCCTTCACGGGCGAAACCGAGCTTGACGGCGTAGAAATCACAAAGAATGCCGACGGCAGTGTTTCTCACATCAGCCTTGACGGACTCTTCATCGCAATCGGTCTTATTCCGCAGAACGAGGCGTTCGCAAATGTTATCGCTCTTGACGAAAGAGGTTATGCAAGCGCAGACGAATCCTGCGTAACAGGCGCAAACGGAATTTTTGTTGCAGGCGATTGCCGCACAAAGAAAATCCGCCAGGTCGCAACAGCAGCCGCTGACGGCGCAGTCGCCGCCCTCGCCGCTTGTGATTTTGTTGACGGATTGAAATAAAAATATCGTAATATAATAAAGAAGCTGACACCGAATGATGTCAGCTTCTTACTTTTATATCACCGCGCCGTTTTCGATAAGCTTTTTCTGCAAATCAGCAATATCAACGGTGTGGACATTTTTATTTGTCTTAAACGCAAGTGCCGCCGCTGTGCCTGCCGCCTGACCGAGACAACAGCAAATCGGTATAATTCTGACGGATGCCTGTGCCTCGTGCGTTGCGGACAGACAGCGTCCTGCAACCAACAGATTGTCATACTCAACAGGCAACAAACTGCGGTAAGGAATTGTATAATACTCACCGTCACCGAAAAACCTGTGGCTTGTTCCCGTACCCGACGGGTTATGTATATCAATATCGTAATTGCCGAGTGCAATTGAATCCTCAAAGCGCGTGCAGTTTATAATCTCATCAGCCGTGAGAATGTGAACACCTTTGAGCTTGCGGCTTTCTCTCACGCCGATGTCAACGGCTATGGAAATCAATGCACTTTCGTCAAATGCCTTTGAATTTTCTTTAAGGAAGCTCACCATTTCGTGAATCTGTCGGCGCGCGATAATCTCCGCACGGCTCACGTCGAACGGGTTTGTCGGGTCAAGCTTAACCACTCGGGTTGTATTAAAATGCAGGACATCCTCACCCACTCCGAAAAACACAAGAATATTCTCTCGGGGATTTGTTATCTCACCCTTAGCCTGCTTTTCTTTATACAGCTCCTGCAAGCGCGGACGCTCTTCGGTAAATAAATCAAGGTCAACACCGCTCATTCTGAAGCAGGTCGTCATCGGCTGGCAAAGTCCATCACTTTCGCGACCGAGCTGAAAATCGCATCCTGCGAGGTAAAACAATTCACCGTCGCCCGTCGCATCAATAAAGAAATCTGCCTCAACGGTTATCTGCTGACTCTTTGCAGTTATTTCAATCTCGGTAATTTGTCTTTCCTGTGTTTTCACACCGTAAACAACACCGTGAAAAAGGACATCGACACCCGCTGCGGTTGTCATATCATCGAGCACAATTTTAAAATATTCCGAATTGAATTCGTGGTCCTTACAATCCGAAACATACTTATCGTGCCTTTCTTTCATCTCTTTGAAAATTCCTTGCGAGAGATAACTTCTTTCAGCCGTTTCGCCTCTTAACCAATAGGGCATAAACGGATAAACGAGATTATTTGCAATCGCACCGCCGAGACAACCCGCTTTTTCAACAAGCAGAACACGCATCCCCTCACGTGCGGCACTTACCGCCGCCGCAACGCCCGAAAGCCCTCCGCCGGCAACAACAAGGTCGTATTTCATAACATCACCTCGGATTTATTTTATATTAAAATTATCCCACCGTCAAGCAGTGTCCTTGACTTTGCAATGAATAATGAATGACGATGAATTTCGGGGTGCGCCGCGGTTTATAAATAACAAATTATATTTGGTTTCGTAGAGGCAGATATCATCTGACCGCGGAAATTCGCGTAATCTTCGGGAGCATACTATGCTCCCCTACTGACATAATTACATTAAGGTGCGTAGGGCGTGGCTCTTGAGACACGCCGTTATTTTTGCTGAATCTTCGGCACGTCGGCAAGCGCCGTGCCCTACGAATCCGCTCGATATTTGCTCGATAAATTGGAAGTTTGTCGCTGTCTTTTCAATTTTGAAACAAGCTAAAGACAAGCAACCTTCTCTGAAAGGGAAGGTGCCCGACAGGGCGGATGGGTGGAGCGTCAGCGACCAAAAAGCTCTTTGATTTATCTTGTTTTTCTCGTTGCTTCGCAACGAACCCCTCAGTCACGACTTCGTCGTGCCAGCTCCCCTTTCAGGGGCGCCATTGTTCTACTGACTTTTATTTCTCCCCGACAAATTAAAATTTAACAACCACACAAAAACGGCCCGCACTGTTGTGCGAGCCGTGATTTGTTTTATAAACTTATTTTGCAAGGTTTGCCTTGAGGTTAGCGAGCTGAACCTTAAGCTCCTCGGGAAGTCTGTCGCCAAACTTCTTGTAGTGCTCTTCGATTTCTGCTGCTTCCTTCTCCCATGTCTCCTTATCAACTGTAAGGATTTCCTTAAGAGTTTCGATGTCCATATCGAGGTCTGTAAGGTCGATGTCTTCCGGCTTCGGAACGTAACCGATAGCTGTTTCTGTTGCATCTGCCTTGCCCTCGCAACGGTCAAGAATCCAGTTGAGGACACGCATATTGTCGCCGAATCCCGGCCAGATGAAGTTGCCTTCATCGTCTGTACGGAACCAGTTGACGTTGAAGATCTTCGGAGCCTTGTCGCCAAGCTTCTCGCCCATATCGAGCCAGTGCTGGAAGTAGTCAGCCATATGGTAACCGCAGAACGGAAGCATAGCCATCGGGTCACGGCGAACAACGCCTACTGCACCTGCAGCAGCAGCTGTTGTCTCAGAAGCCATAGCAGAACCGATGAATACACCGTTCTCCCAGCTCTTTGACTGGTAAACGAGCGGAGCGCACTTTGCACGGCGGCCGCCGAATACGATTGCAGAGATGGGCACACCTTCGCCCTTATCAAACTCGGGAGAGATGCAGGGGCAGTTGATTGCCGGAGCTGTAAATCTTGAGTTCGGGTTTGCGCCGTAGGTTGACTTGTCAGCCTTATTGAACTTTGTCGGATCCCAGGGATTGCCGATCCAGTCATTAGCATTTGTCGGGAGATCCTTGTTGAGGCCTTCCCACCAAACTGTATTATCTTCAAGATTGTGAAGAACGTTTGTGAAGATTGTGTTCTTCTTTGTTGACTCAAGAGCGTTGAAGTTTGACTTCTCGTTTGTGCCCGGTGCAACGCCGAAGAAGCCGTTTTCTGGGTTGATAGCATAGAGTCTGCCATCCTTACCTATTCTCATCCAAGCGATGTCATCACCGATTGTCCATACCTTGTAGCCCTTCTCCTTAAGGTATGCGGGAGGAATGAGCATAGCAAGGTTTGTCTTACCGCAAGCTGAGGGGAACGCAGCAGCGATGTACTTAACCTCGCCCTGCGGATTCTCAAGACCGAGGATGAGCATATGCTCTGCCATCCAGCCTTCCTTCCAGCCCTGGTATGAAGCGATACGAAGAGCAAAGCACTTCTTACCGAGGAGAACGTTTCCGCCGTAACCTGAGTTAACGGAGATGATAGCGTTGTCTTCGGGGAACTGGCAGATGTATCTCTTCTCGGGGTCGATATCGCATTTTGCGTGGAAGCAGCGTACCCAGTCATTGCTGTCGCCGAGAACGTCCATAACTTCCTTGCCGACACGAGTCATAATTACCATATTGAGAACAACGTAGATTGAGTCTGTGATCTCAACACCAACCTTTGCAAGAGGTGAGCCGATCGGACCCATTGAGAACGGGATAACGTACATTGTTCTGCCCTTGTATGAATCACGAGCGATGTCGTAAAGCTTTGCGTACATCTCGTCGGGATCGCACCAGTTGTTTGTCGGGCCTGCATCTTCCTTCTTCTTTGAGCAGATGAAGGTTCTGTCCTCAACACGTGCAACGTCGTTGGGGTTAGTTCTGTGAAGGTAGCAGCCGGGAAGCTTTTCCTGGTTGAGCTTGATCATTTCGCCTGTTGAAACAGATTCAGCGCGAAGAGCCTCGAGCTGTTCCTCAGAGCCGTCAATCCAGACTACCTCGTCAGGCTTAACGAGTTCTACTTTTTCGTCAATCCAATCGAGAATTGACTTGTTGGTTGTCAATGCCATAATATTTCAATCCTTTCGTTGAAAATACAAATTTTTACACATATATTATATCCAATAAAAAGGGAATTTGCAATATACAAATTGCTTATTGTTGCAATAAAACGGGTTATATTTTGTGAAATGTTACAAATACAACAAGCATTATACTTCCCAATCAAGTAAAATTTTAGAATATCGGTAATAAGTGACTTTGATTTTAATATCCTGTTCGGGGACGGAATCATAACAAGACGGTACAACTAAAGATACTTTTTCATTCTCACCATAGTGAAAATACCAATTGGGGTACTTACCCTTAAAAACCTGGTTCTCTTCATAACCACTCTGAGAGGAAAAATACATCTCTTTTTTAGTTTTACCAACGATCAAATCCAACGGCAGTAAAAGTATATTTCTGCAAAGATAAACTGCCGAAAATATAGCCATCAGTTCAAAAATCACCGTAAAAACAGGACCTGAATACAACGGAATTAAAATCATTATAATTATTTCAATTACAAGAAATATCGTTTTATCAATAAGAAATTTTTTCATATCAGCCTCTTTGAAAAATCCTTTATTATACTTAAATAATTTTATCATTCGACAGATTGCTTGTCAAGGCGAAGTAATTTTACTCAGGTAACCTGTTGATTAAAACTTACACCTCCGTCAAAAATAAATTCGGAGGTGTTTTGATGCAAAAGGATAAAACGCAGACACGGCGAATTATTGAGGCTTATGTGACGGTTGTGGTGCTGATAACGGCGGCTACACTCGTTATGACGGGCATTGCAATCAGCAAAATCAATACCGATTATATGCAGACGGGTGTGCGTGCAGGAAAAATAGTTGCCGAAAGAGAAAGCACGCAGATTTCCGTCACAACTCACGAGGGAATTACTCTCACTCCAAAACGCGATTACCTCGCTGTCGCGGATAAAATTCTGACCTTCCTTCCCCCGCCCGTGAACACAACATATCTTATGGTGAAGGAAATCGCGGAAATGGTGCAGGATAAGGAAACGCCGTAATTTCCCGCCTAATATGCACGTTCGAGTACCGTGCGCTACAAAATAAATTTCAGTTTGCTCGATAAATTTGGTTTTGTCGATGTTTTTTCAATTTTGAAACAAGCTAAAGACAAGCAACCTTCTCTGAAAGGGAAGGTGCCCGACAGGGCGGATGGGTGGAGCGTCAGCGACCAAAAAGCTCTTTGATTTATCTTGTTTTCCTCGTTGCTTCGCAACACCCCTTTGTCGCTACGCGACATTTCCCCTTTCAGGGGAAACTGCTCAAGGCTAGCAACAACAAAAAAATATCCCGACAAATTGGAAGTTTGCGGGATATTTGTAATGAGCCGCGTAGGGACGGGCGTCCTCGACCGTCCTGAAAACAGCATAATCCACGGATGGTCCGGGAGGCCCATCCCTACACGTACAAAGTTTGTTTGTGCAATTTTTACTCCCCGACAAATTAAAACTTAACAACCAAACAAGCACCTGCAACACAGGGTGTGGGTTGGGGACAAGAAAAAGGGTTGCGTGTTTCCACGCAACCCTAAAATTAGTTGTAATTCGGATTATTCAACTGTGTACTCTACTGTACCAGCCTCTACCCAAACATTGTTAACGCGTACCTTAACAATGATTGTGTTAAGACCAGCGTCGTTTGCCCAAGCATTACCTACGAACTGAAGGTCGCCGTTATCAAGAACAGTAGCCTTATCAGCATAGTAAGTTGTTGTTGTGTCGTTGCTCATTACGAATCTGATACCCTGTGCGTCAGGACCAACTACTACTGTTGTAGCAACTGCGCCCTTCTTGCCAGCTGTAGCTGCGGGTGTGATTGAACGAACGTCTGCATCAATTACGGGTTCAAGAGTTTCAACTGTGAAGTCGTATGTCTCTGTCTCCCACTTGTATGAGTTACCTTCGAGATACTTAGCACGAGCCTTTACGTCAGGACCGATGAGGTTTGTATCGATTGTCCATACCTCATAAGCAACGTCACGGCTGAGTGAGTTAACCTCTTCGCCAGCTGCATTGTAGCTAACGATTTTAACATTCTTGTTGTATCTGTCGTAAGTTCTTGTACCGCCGTCCATTTCGATGAACTGGATCATAGCCATTCTGCCGGTTACAGCAACTGTGAATGTGTTATGAGTGTCCTCTGACGGAGTCCAATTGATTGTTGAGATGCTGGAAACAACTTCCTTAGCTACGAGATCATCAAGAGCCTTATTAAGAGCTGCTGCTGCCTCGTCGATGATATCCTGCTGTGTTTCGCCAAGCTCTCTGTCAACATCGTTAGCTGCTGCGAGCTTCTCTTCTACAACTGCCCATGTTGTGTCAGTCCATACGTTCTTGTCATAAGTGCCTGCACGAAGGATAGCTGCGTCGAGATCTGCATAGTTAGCCTTGAGCTCAAGAGCTGCGATAGCATCTTCAAGAGTCTTAGCAACTTCGTCTACGAAATCCTGCTGCTCTTCCTTAAGGAGGTCACGGCTGATTGACTCAGCTGTGTAGAGAGCTGTTGTAACTTCGTTGTAAGAAGCGCCTGTGTAAAGGTCAGCGTTAACTTCCTTAGCTGCCTTGATAGCTGCGTCAAGTCTTGTGTAGTCAACAAGCTCATAAACAACTTCTACAAGAGCGTCTGTAGCCTCGCGGATAGCTGCTGCATAACCGTCAACTACATCCTGCTTGTTCTCGTTGAGCTGCCAATCAATAGCTTCGATGATAGCGTCAACTGCATCGATGCCATCCTGCTCGTAGTCAGCTGCTGCGATCTTAGCTTCGTACTCGTCGATAGCAAGGTTTACATCGTCGTAGTTAGCTGCATCAGCAAGTGCAAGAGCGTTCCAAGTTGTGTTGAACTTGTTCTCCTGAACCTTTGCAAGACCATACTGCTCATGTGTGTAACCCCAAACGAGAGCTTCGATAGCTGCTGCTACTGCATCATAAGTGTCATACTTATAATCGTCTCTGTTGTATGTTTCGAAGAGAGCAATCTTTTCTTCGATTGCTGAATAGTCGTACGGTCTGTACTCAGCTGCTTCAATAGCTGCATTGATAGCTGCTGCATAACCGTCAACTGTTTCCTGATCAGCCTTCTTGAGACCTTCAACAACTGCTGCTACTGCATCGTTGATAGCGTCAATAGAAGCGTCTGTGTAACGAAGTGTGCCTTCGTCATTTTCAGCAACCTTAGCTGCTGCTGCTGTCTTAGCAAGCTCTACTGCTGAATAGTCAGCATCTGCGGGAACAAGAGCGCCCATAGCTGCTACAAGAGCGTTTGTAGCCTCGTCAACGATAGCCTGATCGTTAGATGTGAGGTTACGGTCAACGTTCTCTGCTGTTGCAAGAGCTGCTGTAACGCCTGAGAAATCTACATAATGATCAGCTACGAGAGCCTTAGCTGCTGCGATAGCTTCGTCAAGTGCTGTGTAGCTAGCTGCGCCAGCGGGAACAAGAGCGTCAATCTTTGCGTTGAGCTCGTTAGCTGCGTTGTCGATTGTAGCCTGCTGTGAAATCTTAAGATCAGCGGGAACTTCGCAAGCTGCGTCATAAGCATCCTTAGCTGCGTTGTAAGAAGCTACTGTCCACTCCTTAGCGTTAAGAGCTGTGAAGCGATCCTTAGCTGCTGTGAGTGCTTCGTAGTTAGCATCCTTCTCTGCAAGAGCGCCGAATGTTGTTGTAAGGTCATTAAGAGCTGTGTCAATTTCGTTCTGATCAGCTGCGTTCTTGTTTTCAACAAGGTTCTTTGCTACTGCAAGAGCTGAGTTGAATGCGCCTGCTGTTGCATCTGTGTAGATAGAAGTATCTGTGTCCTTAACTTCGTTGTACTTAGCTTCAAGAGCTGTGTAAACGAGAGCGGGAACAAGGTTGTCGATTGCTGTTGCAAGGTCGTTAGCTGCTGCATCAACCTTATCCTGATCAGCTTCGTTAGTCTGATCGATAGCTGCTGCTGTTGCATAAGCTGCTGCTACGTCTGCCCAAGAAGTGTCTGTCCAATCTTCAGCATTAAGAGTTGCATACTCTGCAAGAGCTGCGTTAAGAGCCTCAAAGTTTGCAAGGTTCTTAGCTGCTGCGATAGCTGCTGTAAGAGTCTCAACTGCTGTATTAACTGTTTCCTGATCTTCAGCTGTAAGAGCTGAGTTACCAGCTGTGATAGCTGCGTTAAGAGTTGCTATAGAATCAGCTGTAAGGTTACCTGCTGCGAGGAGGTTAGCTGCTTCTGTAAGCTTTGCATTAAGCTCGTCGTAGTTTACTTCGGGCTCTGATGCGCCGGGGATCTGGAGAGTAAGAGTTGCCTCGGAAAGATCCCAGTACTGGTTATCATCAGAATATTTCATATTCGGATTAAGAGCTGCCTGGGAGTCAACCAATTCACAAGGCTCTCCGCCTTCGCCACAGTCTGCACAAACACCATTCTCATAAAGTCTGAGAGCACCCTGTGTCTTTGTTGAACGCTGCTCAAGACCTTCGGGAATTGTTACATAGTATGTTGAACCGGGTGCTGCATTTGCAGGAACCTTAACAGGCATCATAATAATGCTGTTATCAGGATCGTCAAACATACAAGTTTCACCAACACCTGATGTTACAAGGTTGTTGAAACGGTTAAACTTCCACTCATCAATTTTGAAGAGGTTGTTACCAGCGTCATCTGTCGGCCAGTTCTGAGCAACGTCAGCATTGAATGTAGGATCCTGAAGTGACCAAGCATTCTGAGCTGAATAAGAGTTACCCTGAAGACCTACCCAATAGTTGTCCTCATTCCAGAGGTGAATCTTCTTAAGAGCTGCCGGTTTAATTGTTGCGCTTTTCTGAGCTGTAAACTCTTCAGCTGCATCGATAAGATCCTTTGAATAGAAAAGGTTTGCCTGAATTGTATGAACCATATAGTTGTTTGTTACGTAAACACGAACAAAAACTGTGTCACCGGGCTGTACTTCAATAGTTGCACCGGGCTCTGATTCATCGCCTTCATCAATTGTTACTCTCGAAGCTGTTGCCCATGTAGCGGTACCAACGGAACCGGTAAGCCACATTTTAACCTGATAATCTGCATCAGGGCTACCGTTAGCTGAAGCTGCAACTGCGAAAGCGCCGAGTGCGATTGCAAGAGCAAGAACGACACTCAAAACTTTTTTTGCGAGTTTCATAGTTGAATAATCCTCCTAAATAATATTTACCAAATAATCAGTTTTCTTGCTGATTAGTATGGATTAGATTGGTCAATAACAACTGAACCACTTGTGATTTCAAGGTAAACCGGCAAATCACCGATGTCAATTGTGCCATCGTTTGTAAGGTCACCTGCAAATATAATATTTGCGTCTTCGCAAACAATGTCACCTGCAGAATAACTGATAACGTATGTCAAGTCGTTATTGTCACTAAGCGAGTCACCATCAATATCACCGAAGACAATGAGAGTATAACTCTTTACGGGGACAGCATCGATGTTAAGAGAAACAACGGTACCTGTACCGTAACCATACTCCGTGCCTGTTGAACGGATGACTGCATTACCTGTTGCTTTAACAAATTCCTTAATTTCAGAGTTACCCAAAATATCTGTTTTAAGACCGTAGATACGACGGTTTTCCTCGTCGATAATTGCGGGTGTACCGAAATCTTCGTTAGGAACAAGAGCGACCTGCTCACCTACGACCATAGCATTTGCAGGAACAAATGACATTGCGCAGGTTGTTGCATCAAGGTAATAGAAAGAAGTTGCATCTGCGGGATTTTCGATTGCCTGATAGTAGAAGAGATCTGACTCCTCAGGAATGAAGATTGTGCCGGTCTTGCCGACTGCAGATGACTTTGTTTTGAGCTCGAATGTGAAAGCGAGCTCGCCAGCCTCGTTATTGATGCTGCCTACCTCACCGTTAACTACGGATGCTGTCCATTGAAAGAGAACGCAACCAAAGGCTGACGGGTCATAAGCTTCAGGAATAAACTGGGCTGTATCTACTGTATTGTAGTTTACAGTACCGGCTTCAGCGCAGGTATTGTAAGACTTAAGACCGATAATGACGGGAAGCTCATAAACTTCAGCATCGAACATAATCGGGAAACGGAAGGACGGAACATTATAGTTACTTGAAATTGTAACACGAACCTGAACAGTAGCCTCAGCCTCGTAGGTTTCGTTATCCGTTGTAATAGTCACTGTCATTGCCTCTGTTCCTGTCGGTGTGCCTGCGGCTGATGCGCTGACAGCAAAGACGGAAAGAGCAAGAGTTACAGCAAGAAGAATAGTAAGAATTTTCTTTGAAATTTTCACTTTTTATTCCTCCTGTTCGTCTGATTGATATACACGGCACAAGAGCTGACCTCTCGCCGTTTTACCCGACAGAGGCTTTCGCCTCCGTCGGACAAATATTTGTTTTAGAAAAGATATAATCTTATGCGATTACACGTGCTTCGTAGTCAACAACAACTGAACCTGCTGCTACTTCGAGGTAGCTGTTGATTTCAGCTGTATCGATAACTTCGTCAAAGTTGGTATCACCAACGATTGTCTGAAGCTCATCAGCAACGATTGAACCACCTGTGATTTCAAGAACAACGCCGAGCTCACCTGTGTCCGTCATACCGTCACCTGTCAAATCTGCGAATACTGCAACTGTGAATGTATCAATAACATCACCTGTTGCTTCGTTGATGATTTTAACAACAGAACCTGTTGAATATACATCCTGAGAGTTTGCTGTAACTTCTACATAGCAGCCTGTGCACTCGAAGTATTCAGCAAAATCAGATTCAGGAGCAAAGCCTGTGATAACCTTTGAACCATCTTCAGTTGCAAAGATTTCAGTATTCTCTGCGGGAACGTAAGATACGTCGCCGCCGATGTCGCCGCCGCCTTCACCTGCAGGAACAAGTCTCTTCTCTTCCTCAAGGAGGTTACGATATGCTGCCTTAACCTTTGTCGGGTTAGCTTCAGCATCGTTAAGAGTTGAGATAGCAAAGTTAAGAGCTATCTGATAGTTGTTCCATGACTCGGGTGAATAATCTGCTTCTGCACCGATTTCACGTGACGGGTTGTCAACTTCTCTCTGAAGGTGAGTCTTAACAACGTTGTCAACCTTAAGAAGTCTGCCGAAGTAGAGTGAGAATCTGTGCTCCTTGTATGTCTTGTCAAGCTCGTTGACAACAGCTACGTTACCCTCTTCGTCCGGAGTTGTTGCCCAGTAGATCATATCTTCAAGAGCGTTCAACTCGTCGCGGAAGTTGTAGTATGTGTAAGGAACATAGTCCGAAACACCCTGATGGATGTAAGCAGGATCATAGTAAGCGAGACCTTCCGGATTTGACGGATAGCACTTATCAATGAGTTCCTGTGAAGAAGCAACACCTGCTGAAAGAACCTGTGCATCAAGCTCTTCGATAGCTGCTACAAGGTTATTGTAAGCGGGCTCATAGAAGCTGAACTTACCTGTCGGTGTTGCGAATGTTGTGTTACGGAAACAGCTGTAAACTGCCTTTGCAGCAGCTTCCATAGCCTGGCCGTAAGCTTCCCAAACTGTTAAGCCGGAGAATACTGTTGAATCAGCTGTTGCATAAGCTGATGCCTGACGGTGCTTGTTCATTTCTGATTCAAGGATTCCGGGAAGACCGTAGTCCTTATAAAGGAATACAAGAGCACCTGTGTTCTGAACCTTTGTTGAACCGTTGATTGTAGCACCAACTGTGTACTGTGTTCTCGGGTAACGAGAAATAGCACCTGTTCTCGGGTTAGTGATTGTACCCTTAGCGATCATTGAATCCCAGAGAGCTTCTCTTTCTTCATCAGTAAGAGCATTGTAAGCTTCTGTTGTTTCAAAGATCTTGATGTTTGCGATACCGGGAGCATCTTCAACCTGCTGCATAATTGAAGTTTCTTCAGTACGAGTCTGGAGATACTGAGTACCGTTAAATCCGTCCTGACCTACATTGAAGTTGTTTGCAGATGCAGTACCGGTGAGTGTGTAGTAAGGAACTACTGTTGCAGCAGTTGCGTTTGTGTTCTGAATTGTAATCTCGATATCCTCGAGGTCACCAAAGCTGTTAGCATAGAGGTAACGAGGACCGTCTGTGATTGAGAAACCACCAACTGCTGTTGAAGTAAGCTTTGTTGTATCGTCGGGAGACTCGTTGTAAGCGATGTATGAATAGATTGTCTCAGTGATGGGCTCCTCTGTAAGCGGTGAGCCGTCCTCAGTAAGAACGTCATAAGTCATTGTAACAACGAGCGGAGTTGATGCTGAAACAGCACCTGAGAATGACATTTCAACTGTCTGACCACCGGCGATTGTGTCGGGGTATGTAATAGTAAGAGCTGAAACGTTAGATGTAACTGACTTGATATCGTAGGTATAGAGCTGATCCTGGTGGAATACACCGTTAGCATCTGTATAACCTGTGTTGATACCTGTTGAACCGTTACGAACCATAAGCTTAACAGCAACTGAACCTGCAGTACGGATTGAGTTACCGTCAACGTTTGCGTCTGTCGGGTCCCAAGTAAGCTCGGGGAATTCGAATTCCTGAGCGTTTGTAAGATCAAGGATGCTACATACAATCGGAAGAGCAACCTTTGCAAGGTTTGCCTTGTAGTTCCAGAGAGCATCGAAGATAGCTCTTACTGTACCTGCAAGTGCCTGATTTGTAACAAGAGCATCAAGAGTTGTAGCTGCCTTGAAAGCACCCGGGAAGATGATGTTAACAACGCGAGTTACAAGATTGATGACAACCTGCTTCGGAGTCTTCTGAAGCTCTGAATCTGAACGATACTCGAACATCTCGAAAATGTATTCGAAGTTGAGATCTGCAATGTTATCGATAAGACCAAAGAGGAAGGTCTTGAAATCGTTGTTTGCAGAAGCCGGAAGCCAGTTTGCAGGAATGATTGAGAAGAGCAATGTGTTGAGGTTATCCCAAGCAGATGCTGTCTCGCTGAATGTGATTCCGTTAAGAACACCTGAATAGTTATCAACTGCATAGTCCATTGCCTTCTTGAGCTGAGCCTCAACGCCGTCCATTGTGTAAACATACTCAAGGCCCATATCGATCTCTGAGCTTACAGCATAGATAGCATAGTCGATACCCATAATTACAAGAGAGTCTGTGCTTGTCGGATCGAGGTCTGAGAAATCAAGCTCAGGAACGTCAGTTGCAAGAACCTGCTGAAGAGCAACAAATGCGAACTCGCGGATTGTTGCTGTCTCAGGAACATACATACCGAAGGATGAGCTGTTGATGATAGCGCGAACTGCATAAACTACAAGCTGCTCTGCTGTCATAGCTTCGATCTCTTCCTCTGTTGCAAGCTCGATGTAATCTGCGAAGAGCTCGTCACCTGCGTTAATAAGAAGCTGCTTTGCAACATTAACAAGGTTATCCTTGAAAGCTGTCTTATCGCCAGCCTGCCATACCATTACATCGGGATTGATGATTGCATCAAAGATTGACTTGATGATGTTGTTACCCTGTGAGATGAATGTATCAGATGTAAATTCATAAACAGGAACTTCATAATCAACGTTAAGAAGGCTTGCATACTCATTGAGGTTTGAATAGTCAAGTGTGTATGTGCCGTCACCGTTAGCGATGTACTCAACGCCACAGAGCTTTTTGATTGTCTCGCCGAGATCCTCGTTAATGATGGGAACGAGAAGCTCATTGTAGAGAACCTTAATAACGCTGTCAAGGAAGTTGTAGGTTGTGCCTGTTGAGATGTTTGTCATACCCTCGAGGGCAGGAACAAGGGGCTCAACGAAAACGCCGTCTTCATCTGTGTAGCCGTCAACTACATACTTGTCGATGAGGTCCTGAGCCATTGTGTCAACAGAAGAAGCAACAACCTGCTCGTCTGTACCCTCAACGCCGTAAGCAAACTCATAAAGGAGACCCTTAAGGAGCTTGTTAACGTCCATAAACTCGCTGAGGTCGATGAGTGAACCAAGGATTGAACCCGGGTCGAGCTCGCCTTCTACGAAAGAAACGAGAAGGTCAGTGTTGTCGTGCAAGAACTGGAAAACCTTGTAGAACATGTCAAGATCAGTCTTGCCCGGTGTGTCTCTACGAACACCGCCGTTATCAGGAGTCTCAAATGCATCTGCATTCAAGTACTGAAGGTCGCCGAGCATACCCTTCAATGATGAGAAGAGAGCACCGTCGATGATGGTGTCGACAGAGTCGAATGCTGCGTCAACGGATGTAAGGTCGATATCACCGACGATGATGTCTTCCTTTGTGAACTTGAGCTGCTCTTTATTGAGCATACGGTCAAGCTCATCCATTGCTGCAGTTGCATACTGCTCAGTTGTAAGAATTGCCTTATCAAGAGCGTCGTACTCTTCGATAGCGGAATCCTTATAAGCGACGTATGCAGCGTTTGCACCGATTACGAGTGTTGAGCACATCATTACGATTGCAAGAATAACACTCAGAAATCTTTTTGCATTACTCATTTTGGATTGCACCTCCGTTAAAATTTGATACTATATAATATAGTATAGGTTTTGCACGCTTTTAGTCAGCTGTGCACCGCTGATGCGACATTATTACGTTGAGTAACCTCCCCTTTCGAATCGAACCGCCGTCCGCCACCTAAGCCTTCCCGCCTTAGCAGCGTGCCCGGCTCGTGCCGATGGTCGCGATTACCACGTCAATACGACGCGAATTTAAACCAGACGGGTGTCACAGCATAGCGTTGCTGACATCAGGGCACACTAACCCTAATGACACCACTCTTATGGTTAGTTTAAATATAAACCATTCTGCGGTCAAAGTCAATAAATTTTCAAGTAATATTTTGATTTTGTACATATTTCACAGTATTTGATATCTATTTTTTACGAGTTGAAATATTGACAGTATTTTCGCGTTTTTCAGTTATTCAACACATCTGCTTTTTTGTCGAAAAAATGACAAAAATCGGCACAGTGACCACTATGCCGATTCAGCGTGTTTTATTATATATAAAATGTATACGGATTTTGCTCAATAAACGAGGATTTTTTCGACCGCAAGAGTACCTGCTTCCCTGTCAATTCTGCCCAAACCTGCGAGCTTTCCGTCGGGTGATTTGACCCTGCAGATTCCGACAGTCTGCTTATCGCGTACGCGCACAAGGTCGAGCGCACCGCCGTTTGAGAAATAAAACGCTTGCTTTTCACTGACAGTAACCGCGGGATACGCGGAAAGCATCTCGTCGCAGGGAGAAATCAGCTCCTCCGCCCTACCTTCGGCAACAGCCTTTTCGAGCTCCTCAAGGGTTACGGTTCGCGAGATGTCAATGCCGTTTGCGTTTGTTCTGCGAAGGGCTGCAATCGTTGCGCCGCAACCAAGCTTTTCACCGATATCTGCCGCGAGCGAACGGATGTATGTACCTGCCGAGCAGGAAACGTCGATTTCAAACTCGTTATTTTCAAGGTCGGAGACGATTTCGATTGAGTGAATTGTAACGTCACGTGCCTCACGCTCAATTTCGATTCCCTGACGCGCCAGCTTATAAAGGCGAACGCCGTCCTTTGACACCGCGGAATACATCGGCGGAAGCTGTTTGATCCGGCCGACAAAGGACATCACGGCAGAGCACAGCTCGTCCGAAGTGACATTTACTTCCCTTTTTTCGAGGATTTCGCCCGTTGTATCGAGGGTATCCGTGACCGTACCGAGCAGAATTTTTGCGCGGTAGGCTTTATCGTACACGGGAAGATACTGTGAAAATCGCGTTACACCGCCGAGCATTATCGGCAGAACGCCCGTCGCCATCGGGTCAAGAGTTCCCGTGTGTCCCGCTTTTTTTATGCCGAGGATACGGCGCGTTTTGTTGACCGCCGTGAATGAAGTTATACCCTCGGGTTTGTCAAGAAAAATGAAGCCTGTCATCGTTTAGCCCCCTTAAATTCATTTAATTATAACTCAAAACGACGGCTTTTTCAAGCCACAAAAAACAGCAACAAATTTTTACATTTTGTGCAAAAAATATATTTTTTTGTCGAGAGGTGAAAAATTGTCTGTATTTTTAACCAAAAACAGAGACTCTGTTTTGGTGTAAACGGAGAATTAACGGATTTTATTTGACTTTACAAATTTTATAGGCTATCATTATAGCGTATCTTAGTCCTGTGAGGTGTCCGTATGAGTAAATTCTCAATCGAAGAGAATCTGCTTAACGCGGCACGGAACGGCGATAACGACGCTATGAACGAGCTTGTAACCACCCTCGCTCCTACCGTTGAAAGCATTGCCGCCGCCTATGTGGGGCGTTCCCCATTGACGCACGGTGATCTTATCCAGGAAGGAATGATCGGTCTTTTAAGCTCAGTTTACGGTTATTCGTCAAGCGGAGGTGCAGAGTTTTATACATACTCTGTCAAGTGCATTTCCAACCGTATTATGAGTGCGGTAAGAAATCAACTGCGCAATAAACACACACCACTGAACTCATACGTGCTTATCGACAGTATTGACCTGGCCGACGGTCAGGCAAACCCCCAGTCTGTTTTCGAGATGCAGGAAAGAATGAGCATTATTCATCAAAAAATCAAGACGGAGCTTACCGACCTTGAAAGAGATGTTCTCAAGCTTCATATTTCCGGTCACAATTACAGTTCTATTGCCGAAATTCTTTCTGTCAACGCAAAAACCGTTGACAACGCTTTGCAAAGAGCAAGAAAAAAACTCAAGGAAAAATGATACCTTAGGCACTTGTGAAATATTAGCACGCAGGTGTCCGCGGCTTGTACAGGCTGCAAAATAAATTAAGTGAGGTAAAAACTATGTACGAAGACAAGACTTTAATTTGCAAGGATTGCGGTGAGGAATTCATCTTCTCAGCAGGCGAGCAGGAATTTTACGCAGAGAAAGGTTTCGTAAACGAGCCCCAGCGTTGTAAGGCTTGCCGTGATGCAAGAAAGAACGCTGTTCGCGGTGAGCGCGAGCTTTTCGAGGCTACATGCGCTAATTGCGGCGGTGTTGCTAAGGTTCCCTTCCGTCCCCGTGAGGATCGTCCCGTTTATTGCAGCGAGTGCTTCGCAAAGATGAAGGAAGAGGCATAAATTTAACAAAAGTAAAAGGGTTGCCGGCGCAACCCTTTTTTATTTTGCTATACAGTAAAAGTTTGATTCCCACGCGGGAATGTACGGATGGTGGCAGAAATAAATCTTGTAATCCGCGCAAAGCTCATTGATTTTAAGCGGCAGACGGTACATATCGGAATTGCGGTGATATGCACAGACATAAAGCTTCGGACGGTATCTTGCAACAGTATGTCTCGCACCGTCGAGTGCCTTCTCCTCACTGCCCTCGATGTCCATTTTCAGCACGGTTATTTTTTCTCCGCCGAGGATATTATCAACACTGTCAGCCTGCACCTCAACCTTGCCCGACGAGGAAAGCTTCGAGTTTCTGCCCTTTTTCTTTTCAAAGAAAAGGGTTTCTTTTTTGTCCCAGACAGCAAGATTATGGGTTGTTATGTTTTTAACCTCTGCGGTTTTATCGGTCAGCTTCTTATAATTCTTTTCATCAGCCTCAACAGCGATGATTTTTTCATATTCACAGTCCGTCGCCTGCAGAAAATCGCGCACCGTGTCTCCGTCATAAGCACCGAGATCCATAAAAACCTCGTTCTTGCCAAGCTGCAGATATTCGGAATAAATCTCTTCCTTTTGCTTCTCGCATTTGAAAAGATATTCCACCTTTCCGCTTACCTTGAAGTTGAGCACGTCAACAAAGCTCTGACGCGAAAAATCATCGGCAAGCAGGCTGTACGCACGCTCGAAATCTTCATCGTGCTCCTCTATAAACTCACGTGTGAACACACCGTCATTGACGATCGGCACGTTCGGTGCAAAAAGAGTATGCTTTTCGGAAAGTGCCTTGATTTTAGTCAGCATCGCCTCGTCGTGCACGGCAAAGCAGACAACGATTACAAAATCATCATACTTTTCACACACGTCGGAATACTTGATAACCTTGTATCCGCGGAAGGAATGACCGCGTACAAATTCATCGGAGGCAAACACCTCTGCGGCAGAAACACCGATTTTTTCGAGCTGTTCAATTACCATATCCGTGCCGTTGCCCATACCGTAGAGGACAATCGGCAGCTCGGTTTCCTTAAGATAATCCCAGACGTTCTTTTCTTTTATTCTTTCAATCATATTTTTTACGCTTTCTGTTGTTTTCTTCAGTGAGAATATGATATACTAAATTATCAGAATAATCAAGGTTGTGATTTAGTGAAATATATTTTTGATAATTTTAAAATAGTCGCATCGGATGAAATCTCCCTTCGCGCGGCAGAAATGTTTGCCGAAGAAATCGAAATCCGTGCAGGATTCAAGCCCGAAATCTGTTCGGAATATAACGGCAGCTACGTTGCATTCCGCATTGAGGATGCAAGCGACAGCGAGGAATACCGCGTTGAGCATAACGGCGACAAGGTCGTTATAACTGCACACCGTCTGCGCGGATTGCTTTTCGGTTGCGGCGAATTTATCAGAAAGGCTGTTTTTGACGGCAGAAAAATCGGACTTGTCAAGAATATCAGCGTTACGAGAACACCGTCGTTGAAAATCCGCGGTCACCAGCTCAGCTACACCGATATGAACAACACTGTCGATGCGTGGGACAAGGAGCAGTATGAGCGTTATATCCGCGACCTCGTGCTTTTCGGTATGAACACGGTTGAGGCGGACTCAGGTGTGCGCGAGGAAACAAACGAGCTGATGAAGTTTTCGCAGAAGGAAATGCTCGTTGCGACGTCCGAAATCTGCCTTAAATGCGATATCGACCTTTCCGTATGGCACGAATTATGGTCAAAGGATTCCGACGAGGAAACGGTAGAAAAAATGCACCGCCTTTACGATGACCTGCCGAAGCTTGACATCCTCTTCCCTCCCGGAGGCGACCCGGGTGATATGCAGGGTGAGGCATTCGTTCAGCGTTGCGTGCTTATGAAGCGCGAAATGCAGAAGGTTTTCCCGAATATTCAGATGTGGCCGTCGGCTCAGGCACCGCACGAATATCCCGATTGGGGTGAGCGTTTCGTTAAGGAAATGACGAAATGTCCCGAGGAGATTGACGGCGTTATCTACGGTCCGAACCACGCGATGCCGCTTGATGAACTTCGCAGAAAAATTGACAGCCGTTATCCGTTCCGACTCTATCCCGATATCGGTCACAATGTGCGCTGTGAAACTCCCGTTCACTTTGACCGCGACGATTGGCACTATTCGCTCGCCGCAACCTTAAGCCGCGAGGCGGTCAATCCCCGTCCGTCGGAATACAGACTTTACCACAGACAGACAAGACAGTACGTTGACGGCAGCGTTACATATTCCGAGGGTGTCAACGATGACCTTAACAAGTTTATCTGGAGTGCTATGGACCTCGACTGCGAGAGCGACCTTCGCGAAAACGTGCTCGACTATTGCCGTGCGTTTTTCATCGGTGCGGATGCCGAAAAGCTCGCGGATATGCTCATCGCCTTTGAGCATAGCTGGGAGGGTGACCCCGTAGAAAACGTAAATATTCAGACAAACTTCGATGCCTTCACAAAAATGGCGAACGAAAATCCCGATCTGATGCAGAATTGGCGTTTTGTCCTCCACCTTTTCAGAGCATATTGCGACAAAATCGTGCGCGACAGACGTATTTTTGAGCTCGGACTTATTGATGAAGCAAAAACACTCGTTTATCTCGGTGAAACCAAGAAGGCTCTTGAAATTCTCAAGACAGATTTCAGCGAGGAATATAAGGAAAACCGCAAAAAGCTTGATGAATTTGCAGAATTACTGTTTAATCTTATCGGTATTCAGCTTGACGTTGAGCATTACCACGGTATGAAGTGGGAAAGAGGCTGTACGCTGATGACGATTGATAATCCCGTCACGGACAGACGTTATCTTATAAACAAGCTCGAAGAAAACCCCGATTTCGGCGTTAAATATTTTGAAAGAAACAACGTTGCACACGATGAATACTACTTCTCCTTTGCGGAGCACGGCTTTGAGGTCTGCGGCAAGCAGAAGGGCGAGTACTATATGAACTTCCGTGGCGATATGAACTTTGATGAGGAGCTTCCGATGTGCATAACAAAGGTTTTTGACCACTTCAACTTTGATTGCCGTGTTTCGGGACTGACCGCGGGCGATTATAAGCTGCGAATCACCTATAAAAACAACCGTAACGATGAGATTGAGCACCACAAGGTAACAATCAACGGTAACGTTATCCACGACGGCGCGCAGTACGGCGGTGTAAAAGACGAGGAATTTGAAAAGCTGTGGCTCACTGATGATTTTTCAAGCATAGTTTACGATATTCCTGCAGAATATCTCGAAAACGGATGTGCAACGCTCGAAATCACCGAGCCGATTGACGGATTTATGATAAGTGAATTCTGGTTTGTAAAGGCTTGATTTTACAACCAAAATAATTTATCGTAAAATATAATTACTGAAATCAAGGAGGAAATTAAAAATGAACAAAACAATCCGAAAAGCTCTCTCAGCATTGCTTGCTATCGGCATACTGCTGACAACATCGCTGACAGCCTTTGCCGCAACAGCAGGAGACGTTAATGCCGACGGCAAGGTAAATTCAATAGATGCGTTAAGCATCTTAAGCCACGCAGTAGGAATAACGCCGTCAAAGTTTGACAAATCTGCTGCTGACCTTAACGCAGACGGAAAAATCAATTCGACCGATGCACTGATTGTCCTGAAAATCGCAGTCGGACTTGATGTTAATGTAATGAGTAAGGAAGATATTGTTAAACTCTACAATGACAGCGTTAATAAGGCTTGTAAACAAAGCAAGTGCACTCTTGTTGTTTCAAATGACGTTGATGCCGTTGTCAACAAGGTTTTAATTGACGGCGAAGAAGATCCTGATTTTAACACGATTTTTTCAGATATACTTGAAAGCGCAAAGTTTGAAGACGAAAAATTCACATTCTATAACGGCAAAACTCTCAACGGAGAAAAAGCCGAGGATCTGCTTTCATCAATAAGCCTCTCTGCAAGCGAAGTCAAAGCCGCAACGGCAAAGAAGCAGGATGGCGGATATAAGCTTACGTTCAGCCTTTATTCCAGAACAGAGGATTTGACGGATAACAACGATATGTCTGAGCTCTTCAATTTTAAAAGCTATATCGCCGAGTATCCGTTCACCGAAATAACCGCCGTTGTTGATTCAAACGGCAGAATATCTTCCGTTGAGGCTCATATAGTTGCCAACCTCGAGGCAGAGGCAAATAATGCAGATATGCAGCTTTATATGGATGTCAGCCTTACTCAGCACACAACCTACAAATTCTCATACTAAACAAAAAGGAGAGCTTCCGAGTCGTACTCTAAAGTACAAAAAGAGTTAATGTAGCAAAAACTGCATTAACTCTTACTTTTTTGCACTGTCACTAAAAGTGGTGAGTAAGTGCGCTTTTAACTTTAAGTGATATTCTTTCCTTCGGAAAGAGTGATATTATGCACTTTTCGGCATAGTGATATTGAAATCTTCGATTTCAGTGTTATTTTATTCGCATAAAACTGTCCGAAGGACAATAACACAATGCGTAGCATTATATAACTGCGAAGCAATATCACTCGCCGCAAGGCGAATAAAACTGCGTGAGTGTCCTCTGGACACCCACGCTTCGTGCTCTCCTTTTTTATCTCAACTTATAAAGCTCCTCGCACAGCGTGCCGAGCTGTTCCATTGTAAGACTCTCGGCGCGGACGGTCGCGGGAAGTCCTGCATTTTCGATTGCGGTTATCACCGTCTGCTTATTCATCCCGAGTCCCGAGCTGATGCCGTTTGATGCCGTTTTTCTGCGCTGGCTGAACGCCGAACGCACCATTGAGAAGAAGAATTTTTCATCCGTCACCCTTACGGGTACTTCTTTACGCACATCAAGGCGGATTACCGCGCTGTCAACGTTCGGCGCAGGCATAAACGAGCCGCGGGAGACGTCAAACAGCTTCTGCGCATCGGAATAAAAATCAACCGCAACGGTCACCGCACCCGAATCACGACTGCCCACATCGGCGCAAAGCCTGACCGCGGCCTCCTTCTGCACCATTACGGTGATTGATTCAATATTCAGCCTTTCCTCAAGCAGGCGCATAATGACGGGAGATGTGATATAATACGGCAGATTTGCGCAAACTATTACGGGCATATCGCCGAACTCCTCCTCAAGAATCTTATGCAGATCAACCTTGAGAATATCGCCGTTGATGATTTTTATGTTGTCAAAATCGGCGAGGGTTTCGTCAAGAACGGGCAGAAGCCTTGTATCAAGCTCAACGCAGACAACCTTATCCGCACGCTTTGCAAGCTCGGCGGTAAGAACACCTATTCCTGCGCCGACCTCAAGCACACCTACGCCCTCACGCGCTCCGCCCTCCTCCGCAATCCGCGGGCAGACAGAGGGGTTGACTATAAAATTCTGTCCGAGCGCCTTGGAAAATGTGAAGCCGTGGCGCTGAAGCACGCTTTTTATAACACCGATATCTGATAAATTACTCATAATAACCTCATTTGCTGTTGCAATTTTTTCCTGAAACATTTATAATAATACAGTATAGGTGAAAATTTGTCAATTGGAGTGATTGAAATGAAAATTTTAGTTACAGGCGGTGCCGGCTACATCGGCTCACATACTTGTGTTGAAATGCTCAACGCAGGTCACGAAATCGTTATCGTAGATAACTTCTACAATAGCTGTCCCGAGTCTCTTAACAGAATCAGGGAGCTTACGGGCAAGGATTTTCTCTTCTATGAGTGCGATATCCGTGACAGAGAGGGTCTTGATAAAATCTTTGCAGAAAACAAGATTGATGCAGTTATCCATTTTGCAGGACTCAAGGCTGTCGGCGAAAGCTGTGCAAAGCCCCTTGAATATTACGAGAACAACGTAGGCGGTACAATCACGCTCTGCGAGGCTATGCGCGATGCAGGCTGTAAGAAAATCGTTTTCAGCTCTTCTGCAACCGTTTACGGCGAGAACAACCCCTCTCCCCTTAAGGAAACAATGCAGATTGGAGGTACAACAAACCCCTACGGAACAACAAAATATATGATTGAGCTCATTCTCCGCGACCTCTGGGCTTCCGACAATGAGTGGAGCATTGCGCTTCTTCGTTACTTCAACCCCATCGGAGCTCACAAGAGCGGCAGAATCGGCGAAAATCCGAACGGAATCCCGAACAATCTTATGCCGTACATCACTCAGGTTGCTGTCGGCAAGCTCGCTTGTCTGAGCGTTTTCGGTGATGACTACGATACTCACGACGGCACGGGTGTCCGCGACTACATCCACGTTGTTGACCTTGCACTCGGCCACGTCAAGGCTGTCGAGAAGGTGCTCTCAGGCACGGGCGTTGATGCCTACAACCTCGGCACAGGCAACGGCTACAGCGTGCTTGACATTGTTCACGCATTTGAAAAGGCTTGCGGAAAGCCGCTTAATTACAAGATAGTTGACCGCCGTCCTGGCGACCTTGCAACCTGCTATTCCGACCCGACAAAGGCTTTTGAAATCCTCGGCTGGAAGGCAGAAAGAGGACTTGACGAGATGTGCGAGGACTCCTGGAGATGGCAGAAGAATAATCCCGAAGGATATTGATTTATGGAACTTTACGAAAACAGCCAGTCACCCGAAATTGCTATGCTTGTCGGCATAGATACGGATGATTACGACGCCGAGGTTTCGATTGACGAGCTTGAAGAGCTTGCGCGTACTGCGGGTGCGGTTGTCTGCGCAAAAACTTTGCAGAAGCGCGACCGTCCCGACTCGGCAACCTACGTCGGCAGCGGCAAGCTTGAGGAAATCAAGGAATTTGCCGAAGCAAACGACGTTGACCTGCTGATTTTTGACGGCGAGCTGACTCCGTCACAGCAGAGAAACATCGAAAACGAAACCGACATCCGCGTTATCGACAGAACAACGCTCATTCTTGATATTTTCGCCGCGCGCGCAAGAAGCGGTGAGGGTAAAATTCAGGTTGAGCTTGCCCAGCTTAAGTATTCTCTTCCCCGACTCGGCGGTAAGGGAACTCAGCTCTCCCGTCTCGGCGGCGGTATCGGTACAAGAGGACCCGGTGAAACGAAGCTTGAAAGTGACCGCCGTCACATCCGAAGAAGAATACAGAGCCTTGAAGAGGACCTCAAGGAAATCGCAAAGCGCAGAGAGCAGCTTCGCACAAGACGTGAAAAGGACGGTGTTGAGACCGTTGCAATCGTCGGCTACACCAATGCAGGCAAGTCAACGCTGATGAATGCGCTGACGGATGCAGGCGTTCTCGCAGAGAACAAGCTTTTCGCAACGCTTGACCCGACGTCAAGAGCACTCATCCTCCCCGACGGAAGAAGCGTTATGCTCATCGATACTGTCGGTCTCGTCCGCAGACTTCCGCACCACCTTGTCGAGGCATTCCGCTCAACACTTGAGGAAGCTGCATCAGCGACGGTTATCCTTAACGTCTGCGATGCTTCGGACGAATGCTGTGCCGAGCATCTTGCCGTTACGACAAGCCTTCTCAACTCACTCGGCTGTGAGGGTAAGCCGATAATTTCCGTGCTTAACAAGTGCGACCTTTGCGACAATTCGTTTATTCTTCCCGCAGAGGGCAAATTTGTTATGATTTCCGCGCTCAACAGCCGCGGACTCGACAATCTTCTCGCACAGATTCAGCTTGCATTACCGCTGACGAGAAAAAAAGCGGAGCTTCTTATCCCCTATTCCGATGCAGGACTTGTCAATTACATCCGCGAGGACGGTGTTCTGCTCGAAGAGGAATACCGCGGCGACGGCGTTTACGTCAAAGCGATTGTGGATATCAGATTTCTTGAAAAGCATAAGGATTATGTGATTGGATAAATTTAACGCACATCAGAGGTAAACCGCCTTTGATGTGCGTTTTTTGTTGTTGAATTGATTATAATATGCTATAATTGCCTTATTAAGATATTGTTCGGAGGAAATACCCATGCTTTGTCCTACAATACAAACCGAAAGACTGACAATTCGCAGATATAAAGAAACAGACATTGATATGCAATATGAATTTTTGCAGGATGAAAGATTGCATCAATATATCTCTCCGCCGAAGTTGAGCAAAGACGAAGAGCTTGAAGTAATAAAAAAGTGGATATCCGAAGCCGACACAAGCAGCTACGAGCGTTGGGTAATTGCATTAAAAGATACTGATGAGCCGATTGGTAACATTTCCGTCAACGGAATAGACAAAAAGAATAATTATTGCAATGTGGGCTACGTAATCTTGTTTGATTATCAGCGCAACGGATATGCGACCGAGGCGTTAACGGCTGTGTCCGATTATTTGTTGCAGGAAAGAAAATGTTATCTTGTTGAGTGCTCCTGCAATGAATTAAACACCGCATCTTCCGGAGTTATGCTCAAAGCAGGTTTTACAAAAGACGGATACATAAAAAACAGAAGAAGAAATCGCGACGGCAGTTATTCGGGTGTCGAATATTACAGTAAATCGTTGTAATTGAATTAGAGGTGAAAAACTGCAATGGATAAAAACAAAGCAATAAATTTTGTTTCAGAAAATGCCCGCCCGCTTGATTTGGCTGTTTATAAATATTTCTTTGAAAACGGTTCGAATCAAACCGTTGTTAATGAACTTAACAAATTTCAAAATACTGACGGAGGTTTCGGCAATGCTCTTGAACCCGATTTTTTCAATCCGAACTCAAGTCCTATTGCTACGAATGACGCTATAATAACACTTTGTCGTGTGAATGCGCTTGACAGAAATTCTGATATTGTACAAGGTATTATCAGATATTTGAAATCTCACGATTCTTTTGATGAAGATAAGAAGCGTTGGCTGTTTGCGATTGACAGTAACAAGGATTATCCACACGCAATATGGTGGGAGAAAAATGGTGACGGAATCAGCAAATTCAATCCGTCAATATCGTTGGCTGTATTTTTGATATGCTATGGTAGCCGCACTCCTTTTTATGAAGAAATCATACAGGAAGGCTTTGATTATCTTAAAAATAACGAAGAGTTAAGCGGCGATGACCTGAATTGTTTTCTGTTGGCATACGAGCTTTTAACGGCAAACGATATTAAAGATATAATCGACTTAAAAATCTTCAAAGATTTATTGAGTAAGGCTATTGACAATTCCGTTTGTAAGGATATTACAAAATACGGTGTTGAATATGTGCCGATGCCCTCTGTTATCTTTACCGGCAGATATTCGGAGTTCATCACCCCTGAAATCAAACCGTTAATTGCCGCAGAAAAAGAAATTTTAGGCAAGCTGCAGATGAATGACGGCGGTTTTGATATTACTTGGAAATGGTTTACTCCTTATCCCGAATTTGAACAGGCAAGAGCCTGGTGGCGTCCGCGGATTACCATTGATAAGCTTCTTTTTAACGAGATTCAGGTATAAACATCTAAACTGTGTTTTTATAGTGTGTAGAGGTGTTTTGTTAATTAAATGGGAACCCAAAAACCGACGACACTCCGCACAGAATGTCGGGAAAGCCTTTCAACCTTCTGATAGAATTAAATCATACAAGGAGGGATAACAATGGATTGGATTATCGGAATACAACACGCTATTGATTATATTGAAGATAATCTCACCGAAACGATTGACTATGAAGAAGTTGCTAAACAGTGCTATTCTTCAAGCTATCATTTTCAGCGTGTATTCAGTATTCTTTGCGGCTTTACGTTAGGTGAGTATATCCGTAACCGCAGACTGACTCTAGCCGGCAGAGAGCTTGCAACAACCAATGCCAAAGTTATTGATGTTGCAATGAAATACGGTTATGAAAGTCCTGACAGCTTCGCGAAAGCGTTTCAGAAATTTCACGGTATATTGCCCTCTCAAGCCAGAAGTAACGGCAGTAATCTCAAATCCTTTTCCCGTCTTGTACTGAAATTTTCTTTGGAAGGCGGTACAACAATGAACTATCGTATTGAAACAAAACCTGCATTTACACTTTTAGGCTACAAAAAACGGTTCAGCGGAACTCCCTATGATGAAGCAAGACAACAGCAAGAAGGAAATTTTTTCAAGACGACAAGAGCACATCAGTGGATGCTTAAAGGAATTAGCAACGACAAAATGTCGGATTATTGTGTTCTTTCAAACTTTGATGATGATGGATATGATTTCTATATTTCTGTCACAACCGATGATTATGAACGTGATAATCTGTATAACAGTAAGGTCACGGGAATTGACTTTATGGATAAATTCGGCTTTGAAGAAATCATCATCCCCGAAAGAACTTATCTTGTTTTTGAAACCGAAAAAACAAAAATGCCCATTCCCGAATACTTTGAAATCCGTAAACAGATTGCCGCTGAATGGATATCCAATGATGAATATCAGATAACCAACGCTCCCGAACTTGCTGTTTATCATTGGGGAATCGTTGGCGGATATAACGGAAGAACAATCGAAATTATGATTCCTGTTGAAAAGAAATAATCTCCCCTTCTGAATCTTCGCGGAACCCGTGAAACGAATTGATTTTTTTATTTAAATTTTAAACTGATTTACATTCAGCTTCGTAAATAATTTTCCAAAACCACTTGAAATTTGTGCGGGGATATATTATAATAATCCTCGCACAAAATGCTAGTATGGCTCAGTTGGTAGAGCAGCGCATTCGTAATGCGCAGGTCGTCGGTTCGAGTCCGACTACTAGCTCCAATAAATTCCGCACACGATAATGTGCGGAATTTTTCTTATTCACTCTTAACCAAAACACACCGCCCCGTTCAAACGAACAAAGCGGTGTGTTTTATTATTCAGTAACTATATTATTCCGTAACCTTCTGTATCAGCTTATTAACCAGCTTATCGTAGCCTGTGTATTTTTTCAGTAAATCAATTACTATTGAAAGCAGGAGCGACAGCATTGTCAGCACCGTTACGATAACCACGGGATATTTGAGCGAATATAGGAAATCCTTGAGGAAATATGCACGAAGGAAGGTATGGCTGAGGAATATGTTCATTGAATGCTTACCGAGGAACGCAAGCACCTTATCAATAACGGGAATCTTACTGACAACGGCAAATATGTAGAACACATAGAACACGGGTATAATCGCATCGTGGAAGCACATAGTGTACCTGCAATACTGTCTTGCGAACACTAAAAGCACGGCAATCGGAGTATAGACGATGAGCTTTATCAGCCAATCCGCCCATTCGGATTTTTTGATAAATCTGAACTGCGCCCATTTAACAAGCAGGTTGCGTTCGGCACAAATCATACCGATCACCATTACCAACAGCCAGCGTACCATATCATAATTCTGCTTTTCAAAAATATAGCAGAGTATAAAGGTTGCCACTATCGGAACAAATTCCCCAAATTTTTTGTAAATCAGATAGAAGAGCGGCATAATCGCAACGATGATTATCGCAAGGCTCATATACCACCAGGTACCGTTAAAGGTCGGTGTACCGAAAAGCTCGGCGAGTCCGAGAACATCCGCAACTACAAAAATAATTGAATTCGGGAAAAACTTGTTTTTATACACGGTGAACATACCGCGGTCAATAATGAGAGCCGCTATAACCGAAAGGGCGTAAATAAACCAATAGCCCGACATCAGCGAAAGCATACGCTTTTTAATCTGATTCTCACACTGTTTTCGGTCATTGAGGTCGACGCGGCTGAGGCTGATTGAAATTCCGTAGCCGGAAAGAAAAACAAAAAGCCCCACGCATATCTTGAAAAATGCGGAAACAAGAACGGTATAACCTTCACCGACCGGGCCGAATTCAATTTCATAGCCCGCATATCTTTCGGGCGCAAGGAAGCAATGATGAAGCATCATCATAATAATTGCCGCACCCTTGACGATGTTGGTATCGTTCTTTGTGAATTGCATAAAACTACCTCCTGCAAAAAATGCCGAGTTAGTGTGCTCGGCATTTTAATCGGGAATTATTTTTTCAAAAAGTCCGAAGTCGTAATGTATTCATACAAACGCTCGGCACAGTTTTCGAGAGGATAATAGAAGTTTTCCATTCGCTCCTTATAAGGCTCGGCAGGAACACTGTCTGCGGCAAGAACCTTTTCGAGATTTGCAACGGTGTCCTCCGCATTGAGTGAAAGCGGTCCGAACGCATCCTCAAACGGCAGGTCAAGGTCGCGGTAATGTCCCATACCCGATTTGAACTGCGGATAGTCGGGAACAAAATAGAGAATCGGTCTGACAAGACAAGCGTAGTCAAAAACGAACGACGAGAAGTCCGTCATAAACACCTTGTAATCCGCAACATCAACATCCGAAGCGGCATAAACAATTCTGTCGGATGTAATATTGAACAAGTCCGTAGCTGATGAAATAATCGGATGAAGCTTGAGCTCAAGCGTCATATCGTATTTTTCGAGAATTTCGTGAAGCTTCGGTGATTCGATAAATGCCTGAATATTTTTATAATAATCTGACGCTACAATCTTGCCGTGCATTACGCTCCACTTTGAAGCGGTGACGTTAGAAGCAAGATAATTTCTCCACGACGGTGCAAAAAGAATTTTATTGCCGGGAACTGTGTCAAAGTCGATATGGTCGTAGCGCGACATTGAGCTTTCGATAAGATCCTCGGGGTTGTAGTTATATCTCTCACAGTAATTCTTCTTTTCGAACGGTGAAGAAATAACAACCTTTTCCGCTCTTGCATTCTCCGCTGAATTCTGCACATAAAGCGAAGCGTGGAGAACACCGTGCTGAAGATATACAACCTTGAAGTGCTCGATGTCGTAGTAATTCTGCTCCTCTGATTCAAGCTCGAACGGAGAAATCGGGCTTCTGCCGTAAAATCCGCTGAGAATCAGCTCGCTTGAAAGGTACAGAAGCTTATGCCTTTCGCTGCCGAATTCAACAAGATTTTTTCTCTGCTCGGGGGTGAAAAACTCGGCGATTTCATCATAATCGCGGGTATAAACGTAGTAACGCTCAACGCCGTCATCGTGGCTGAAATCGTTGATGAACTGATAATAGCCGTTATCCTTCTTGACCGTATACAGATCGCTGTAAAGCCAGATGCGGTGCTGTCTGCGGTATTTTATTGCGCTCAGACGCAGCTTTTTCGCATCGCGGTCAAGGAACTTAAGACGCTTTGTCTGCTTTGTTTCAAAAGCATCAACCTCTTGGTCAGTCAGCTTTTCAACCTCAAAAACCTTATTGTTCAAGGTGATTTTTGCGTTGCCGCATACGTAGCTGTAAAGCTTTTTAGCGTGGCTGAACACAGAGGTGCTCATAAACGTATATCTCGCAGGGATATAGTATCCGTCGAGCTTGATAAAGTGCTGGAAGCTCGTGATTTTATCGGGGTCGCACAGATACTCGACCGCATAGAAGTTATTTGTGCGGACGTTCGCGCTCTCATAGCCGTACTTTGAAAGATATGTTTTCGGCACAAAGAGATTATTCATATCTCCGTTTTCGCATATATAAATCTCGGTCGCCTCGTCAATGTGGTTATAAAGCGGCGAACGCACATAAGCGCGGACAAGAAGCTTGTTGTTATCCGCAGGCTGAATACGGACGATTTTAACCTCAATATCGGGACAGTGATAGATAAATCTGCCGTCCACAAGGATACCTGTTGACTTGCCGTCCGTGTAAACGGTGGGCTTTACATTCGGCTTCATACTTATCCAATACTGCTTCTGGAAATTATTTGATATCGGATCTCTGAGGATGGTCTGCACGTCAACGCGCGCAAGCAGTGCCTTAATTCTGCCGACAGCCTGTTCGAATTTTTCGCCCTCATAGTGGAAGGGATAAAGAATCTTTGAAGAAAGCTTCCAGCGGACATCGTGAACGAACATTGCCTGAAAATACGGCGGAACCTCATCCTCAAACTGTCCGAAAAGTCTTTCGAAATAAGCCATACTCAATTCGAAAAGATAGAACGCGTGGAAGGTAGTTGCAACGATACTGCTCTCGTTTGACTTGTTGTAACGGTAACAGCCCTCGGCACAGTAGCCGATTTTCATTTTTTCCTTAACTACGCGGTTGTTGTATTCCTGATCCTCCTGCTTAAAGCCGGGAGTAGTGTCGAACATAAAGTTATTCTCGAACAGGTTTTTAACGCAGACGTTAACTCTCGTCTGCACGATAAACGGCTGTTCGTTAAGGTCGTAAACGCCCGTTTCCTTGAGATAGTGCTTATATCTGAAATGCGGTGCAAGGTCGCGCTCGGTCGTGTACGGCTGTTCAAAATATGTGACAAGGTCAACCTCGTCATATACCGTATCAAAGAAATCGGCAACGCTCTTGACCGTCGGCTCGGTGAAGCTGTCATCACTGTCGATGAACATCATATACTTACCCGTTGCGCGGTTAATGCCGTAGTTTCTGGTTGCGGAAAGACCCTCGTTTTCTTTCGAAAACAGCTTGATGCAAGGATATTTTTCTGCATACTCCTTTGCGATTTCATAGCTGGAATCAGTCGAGCCGTCGTTGACAACGATAATTTCCATATCCTCGCGCGGCATAGTCTGATTGAGAAGTGAATCAAGACATTCCGCAAGATAATCCTCAACATTATAAACGGGTACAATTATTGAAACTCTGTAATTATAGTCTTTCATCATATCCCTCATTTCACGATGCGTCTCAGATTGCGTTTGATAAATCTTTTAATTCTGCCGAGGCGCTTGTAGAACCTTGTTTTTGCAAGAACCTCAAAGCAATCCTTGGCGGATTGTCTGATAAGAGCGTTTTTATACTCGCCCTTTGAAAGAGCCGCCGTAAAGGAAGGCTCGGAGCTGAGTGTCATATCATCAATATAGGTTTTGGAAACAGGAATGTAACAGCTTTTTTCGCCTGCGGCAATACAGCCGTTGATAAAATCAAGCTGGTCGCTCAGGCTGAGTGAAAGAAGCGGAGAGTTGTTTTTGCGAAGCACGTCCGCACCGATAATCCAGCCGTAGATGCACGGTCTTTTCATAAGGCAAGCCTTTGCGTCTGCTTCCTCGGTCGGGAAAAGCTTATAGAAATTTCCGCTGCGGTGAAGGCGCGAAACGTTCAGCGCAATCGCATCGAATTTGTTGAAATAAGCACTGACAATCTCGTAAAAATCAACCTCAAACATCTGGTCCTCGGCGGCGAGCATAGCGTACTGCGCATCCGTGCCTTTAACGGCATCGTTGACCGCTGTTATAAGGTCGCCCTTACCGTCAACAAGCCGGAAACCGTATTTTTCCTTAAGGTCTTCAACCTCCTGCGGTCTGTCGGTGACGGCAGTAACAGCTATTCCATCAACCGTCTGACGTCTGATGCTCATCAGCAAGCGTTCAAAAGAAGAAACGTTATTTTTTAATATAACAACAATATCCAGCATTGCCATAAGTTACAATCCTTTCCGTTAATGTGCATCTTTTCTCAACTAAAAATTATACAACACATCTTATATTTTGTAAAGTAATTATTGTCTTTGCGGCAGTAAATATAAATGATTTTTTGTGTTTATTTTTTCGCATTATATCTCGACATACACGGTTATATATGTTAAAATTTACCTGATATCCACCTTGGCAAAGGAGAGTTATTTATGATTAAAAGATTTTACAGAATGCTTGAGAAGCTCCACGTCGGCTGTGAAGCTCCGAGGGCTTATTTTGTGCCTGCCGAGTCTGCTGAAAAGGCAATTCTTCCGCGTGAAAGCTCGGCATTTTTCACCCTTCTGAACGGCGAATGGGATTTCGCTTTCTTCAAAAACGTTGAGGAGCTTGATATTGAGTCTGAGGGCTTTTCCTCGTCCGTTGTCTGCTCCGACAAGATGACTGTTCCGTTCTGCTGGCAGATGAAGCTCGACGGCGGATATGACGTTCCTAATTACATCAATCAGGACTACCCCTACCCCGTTGATCCGCCGCATCTTCCCGACGTTATCCCCTGCGGATTTTACCGCCGTAAGGCTGATTTTAAGAAGGCTGACGGTAAAAAATATTTCATCAACTTTGAAGGCGTCGCACCCTGCTTCTATCTCTGGGTGAACGGCAAGTTCATCGGTTACAGCCAGGTCAGCCACAACACAAGCGAGCTTGAAATCACGGATGCTCTCGTAAACGGCGAAAATACGTTTGAGGTTCTGGTTGTCAAATGGTGCGACGGCTCTTACCTTGAGGATCAGGATTTCTTCCGCCTTTCGGGTATCTTCCGCGACGTTTACATTCTTGAAAGAGACGAGAATTATCTTAAGGATATTTATATTGATTACAGCTTCGCTGATGATTTCTCGCACGTAGAAATCAAGGCTGATGTTACACTTGCGGGTAACGCATCAATCGCTTGGGAGCTTAAAGCTCCAAACGGAGAAAAGGTTGCAGACGGCAAGACTGACGGCTCATTCAACATCGGCGTCAATTCCCCCGTCCTATGGAATACGGAAAATCCGCAGCTTTACAATCTTATGCTCAATATCGGTAATGAGTGGATTAACCTCCCGCTTGCAGTAAGAAAAGCTGAAATCAAAAACCGTTGTTTCCTTTTCAACGGAAAGAAAATCAAAATCCGCGGTATCAACCGCCATGACAGCAACCCCGAAACGGGATATGCCGTTTCAATGGAGCATATGACGAGAGACCTGCACATCCTCAAGCAGGGCAACGTCAACGCTATCCGTACCTCCCATTATCCGAACGATCCTCGTTTCCTTGAGCTTTGCGATAAGCTCGGCTTTATGGTAATCGACGAGGCTGACATCGAAACTCACGGTATGGGCTACAACTACGGCGATTGGTATTGGGACTATTGGGCATTCCTTTCCGATACTCCCGAATGGCGCGAGGCTTACCTTGACCGTGCGAAAAGACTTTTCGAGCGTGACAAGAACCACGGTTGTATTATTATGTGGTCGCTCGGTAACGAGTCGGGCTGCGGTGAAAACCACAGACAAATGGCAAATTACATCCGTTCGCGTAAAGCAGATGCTATCATCCATTACGAGAACGCTCACCTTGAATATCAGTCAAGGCTGTGCAAGGATTTCAGCGACATTTCCGACGTTGAGAGCCGTATGTACGCTTCACTCGATTATCTTGATTCATATCTCAAAAACCCCGAAAATCACAAGCCTTTCTACTACTGCGAATACGTTGCGGCATGGACAACAGGTGACATTCCGCTTCACTGGGGCAAGTTTGAGGAATACGACAATTATATGGGTGGCTGCATCTGGGAATACTGCGACCACGCGGTCAACATCGGCACTCCCGAAAACCCGAAATACCGTTACGGCGGTGACTTCGGCGACCTGCCGAACGACAAGATTTACTGCGTTGACGGTCTTGTTTATCCCGACAGAAGACTTCGTCCCGGTTTCCACGATATGAAGATTACGTATCAGCCGTTCGAGGTCGAGTATGCTGACGGCACAATCAAGGTCAGAAACAAGCGTTATTTCACAGCCCTTGACGACCTCTGCTTTGAATGGACTGTCGAGAAAAACGGCAAGGCTGTTATGAGCGGTGCTGTTGAAAAAACAGAAATCCCCGCACGCGGAGCGGCTGAATACAAGCTCTTTGATAACGTTGATGCGGATGAGCTGACAACACTTGTCATCCGTTTCGTTCAGAACACAGACACCGAATGGGCAGAAAAAGGCTTTGAGGTCGGCTATAAGCAATTCATTCTTTCCGACAGTGCGATCGCCGTTGAAACAGGTAAGAATAATACCGTTAAGTATAACGAAACAAGAACAGCTATTACAGTAAACTGCGGTAATACCGAATATGTTTTCGATAAGCTTGCAGGCAAGATTTCTTCAATCAACAACGGCAAAGAGCTTTTGGCAAATCCGATTGAATTCAACGTTGACCGCAGCTATCACTTAAGCAACGGCTTTGCCGAGCAGTGGAAGCGTGCAAGATACGAGCAGGTTAAGCAGAAGACCTATTCAAGCGAAATTGCCGAGGCAAGCGACGACAAGCTCGTTATTGTGACAAAGACCTCCTTCGCGGCGGCGGCAATGCCTCCCGCAATCCGTGCGGATATTATCTACACCTTCACAGCGGACGGTAAGCTCAATATCGCCGTTGATGCAAAGGTTACGTACAATGCGCCCGCACTTCCGCGCTTCGGCATCAAAATCACAATGCCCGAGGGATTCGAAAACGTAACATATCTTGGCTACGGTCCCGTTGAAACCTATGCTGACCGCTTTGCAAGTCAGATGATTTCCGAATACAGCACTACTGCAACGGACTGCTACGAGCATTACATCAAGCCTCAGGAGAGCGGCTCACACTACAAGACAAAGCTTGCATCCGTTAAGGATAACGACGGCAACGGCTTCACCTTCGCTGATACAAGCAAAAAGGGCTTCTGCTTCAAGGCTATCCACTTTGACGACAAGCAGATTCACGAAACAATGCACGATGATGAATTGATTGCGCTTGACGAAACAATAGTTTCGCTCGACTACAAATTCCACTGCGACAACCAGGATCACACGGACATTGAGCCGTGGAGAAAGTTTGAAGAAAAAGAATTCAGCTTTTCCTATGATATTATTCCCGAATAAGAGGAGGATTTTATGAAAGCTTTTATGGATAAGGATTTTCTCCTTTTTAACGATACAGCAAAAAAGCTTTTCCACGAGCACGCGGCACAGATGCCTATTTTCGATTGGCACTGTCATCTCTCTCCGAAGGAGATTTTTGAAAACAAGCAGCCCGAAAACATCGCACAGCTCTGGCTCGGCGGTGACCATTACAAGTGGCGCGCAATGAGAAGCTGCGGAATTGACGAAAAATACATCACGGGCGATGCAAGCGACTACGAAAAATTCAAGGCTTGGGCAGGTGCGATGCCCTACTGTATCGGCAATCCGCTTTACCATTGGACTCACCTTGAATTGCAGAGATATTTTGATATCTATGAGCCGTTGAGCGAAAAGACGGCCGATGCAATATGGGAAAAGGCGAACAAAAAAATTGCCGACGGCGGTTTTACTCCCCGTCAGCTTATTGAAAGCTCAAACGTTGCCTGCCTTTGCACAACGGATGATGCCGCAGACAGCCTCGAATATCACAAGCTCCTCGCCGAGGACGAGTCTTTCAAGTGCAAGGTACTTCCTGCCTTCCGTCCCGATAAGGCTTTGAGCATTGAGCTTCCCACATATCTTCCGTGGCTTTCCGACCTTGAGAAAGTCAGCGGTGAGGCAATCACAACGTACAAAAAATTGATTGAGGTTCTCAAAACGAGAATTGATTTCTTTGACGAAATGGGTTGCCGCGCAAGCGACCACGGCTTCCTCTACGTTCCGTATAACAGGGCAACCGAGGACGAGCTTGAAGCGATTTTTGCAAAGGCACTCAACAAAGAATCTCTTACGGTTGAAGAGCAGGACAAGTACAAGACAGAGCTTTTCCGTTTCTTTGCTAAAGAGTATGCAAAGAAGGGCTGGGGCTGTGAAATCCACATCGGCCCGATGAGAAACAACAACACGGCAATGTTCAATAAAATAGGTCCCGATACAGGCTTTGATTCAATCTGTGACCGCAACATCGCGGAGGATCTTTCAAGAATGCTCGATTCGCTTGCAGTTGAAGACAGCTTGCCGAAAACGATTCTCTTCTGCCTTAACCCGAAGGACAATTACGTGCTAGGCACAATGCTCGGCAATTTCCAAACGAGCGAAGTGCCGTCAAAGCTTCAGTTCGGCTCGGGCTGGTGGTTCAACGATAATATCGACGGTATGCGCGAGCAGATGAAGGCTCTCGGCAACCTCGGTGTACTCGGCAAATTCGTCGGTATGGTTACGGATTCAAGAAGTTTCCTCTCATACCCGAGACACGAATATTTCCGCCGTATCCTCTGCGGACTTGTCGGCGATATGGTCGAAAACGGCCTTTATCCCTACACGGAAGAGTTGGAAAAAATTATTGAAGACATATCCTTTAATAACGCAAAAGAATATTTCGGTATATAAAAAATTAAGAGCTGAGTCCGAAAACTCAGCTCTTATTATTTTGTCAGGAATCAGTCTTCCTTACGGTTCTTCTTGTAGAAGCAAGCACCGATAATCATAGTTACCGCAAATACGATGAGGTAGAAGAGTACGGGGAATGAGAATTCACCGTTTGCCTTTGCGTTGAGATACGGTGTGATGCCGTGTGCGTAAACAGCGGCAAATACCATAAAGCCCGATGCAATAATACCTATGAGCGGCATAACAATATTCTTGAATGCGTTTTCCTTGCCGTGCTTGAACATAAATGCAAAGAAAATCGGAATATAGAGGGCATAGATTGTAACAATCGGAAGCTCTGATGAGTCAAAGCTGAAGATGCCGAAGAGCGGCTTGCCTGTTTCGGGGTTGCCCCAGAGGTTAGCTCCGTAGAAATAGAAGAGCCATACTGCACAAACGATAAGACCGAAAACGGAAGCGTTTGTGGGCATATTTGTTTCTGCGCTGACTTCCTTGAACATCTTTACCTTCGGGCCCTGATTTCTTGCTGAAAGAGCGTAAAGGCTTCGTGTGCTTGCAACCATAAGACCGTTGAGCGTACCGAGGCAGGAAACAACGATCATAGCGTTGAGTGCCGTACCGCCGACATTGCCGAAGATGTTAAGGAAAGCTGTGGGTGCACCTGCGCCGTCTTTAAGATCAGCAATCTTAGCACCGCCTGCAAGACCGATGTAGTAGAGAATATAAACAGCTACGATAATAAGAGAACCTACAACGAGAGCGATAGGAAGATTCTTCTTTGAATTCTTGAGCTCTGCATTGATTGAGGTTGCGATAATCCAACCTTCATAAGCAAATGCTGTTGCAACAACCGCTGCAAAAAGCGGAGCGCCTACGCCTGTCTGCTCAACAAGATCCCATGTCTGGAAAGCTGCTGCAGTGTTACCGTTTTTAAGTCCGACGATTGTACCGACGACAGCCATAATGATAAGCGGAACAAGCTTGACTGCTGTTGAGCCAACCTGGAACTTACCTGCAATAATCGGTGAAAGTGTGTTGATTGCGTAGCTGAGGCAAAGATACAAGCAGGACAATGCAAGGCAAAGACCGCCTGTAATATCATCTGAGCCGAACAACACGAGTGTGTAACGGGCCGAAACCCATGCAAGAACGCTTGTCATTCCCGGATAGTAGATTGTTGTTGCAAACCAACCGAGCATATAAGCGTATTTCGAGCCAAGTGTTGCTTCCGCATAGTCAACAAGTCCGTTGACCTTTTCATATTTGTTTGCGAGTGTCGCAAAGTTGTAGGAACAGACAATGATAACAATACCACCGATTATCCATGCAAGAATACCGAGCGGCATATTACCCTGAGTGTACTGAAGCACGTTCTGTGCCTTGAAGAAAACACCGCTGCCGATAACAATACCGACAACCATACAGATAGCGGTGACAAGACCGTACTTCTTTTTAAGTTCTGTACCCATATTTTTACCCCTTCCTTAATTTAAAGTATAAAAATTATAAAATATATATTGTAAAATGTAAACTTGCATATTATAATATAATTATTACAAAATGTAATGTTTGGAGCTGATATTTTTGGATTCTTCAAAGTTTTACGCTTTACTCAAGGCTGTTGAACACGGAAGTCTGACCAAAGCCGCCGAAGAGCTCGGCTATACTCAGGCAGGTCTGACGCATATGATGAACAGACTTGAAAAGGAAATCGGACTGACTCTGTTACAGCGCAACAAGTCCGGTGTTACCCTGACCGCTGACGGAACTGAGCTTTTTCCGCTTATCAAGCAGTTCACTCAGGCGGGTCTCACACTCGACAACGCAATCAACAGTCTCAAAAGCGGTAATGATAAGCTTCTTCGCATCTACGCTTACGCGAGCATTGCAAGCCATTGGCTGCCCGTGATAATCAGCAATTTCAAAAAAGATTATCCGAATATCAGCTTTGAAATTCAGGTTGCCGGATATGACGAAATTGCTCAGGCGGTAGAAAGCGGAGATGCCGACCTCGGCTTCACAAGTCACCAGCCCGCAATACACGGTGACTGGATTCCGCTTGCAGAAGATCCGCTGTACGCGGTGCTTCCCGTTGAAGCTGACAACAATCAAAAATCTGTTCCCATTTCTATACTTAACAATAAATCGTTTTTTATGCCGACATACGGTTTGGACTATGATATTATGCACACTCTCGAAAAAAACAACGTGCATCCGCTCATCAACCGCACTGCTCTCGACGACAGCGCAGTTGTTTCTATGGTCAGCCATTCGCTCGGTTACAGTATTCTGCCCAAGCTTGTTCTCAAGGGTATGCACGGCAGATTCACGGCAAAAGAAATTGAGCCGAAAACGCACCGCGAACTCGGAATTTTAATCAAAAGCAAGAATTCTCTCTCACCGGTTGCACACAAATTCATCACCTGCAGCAAGCAGACAGTCAGGGAAATCCGGTAATTTCCTATTATATTTATTGAAAAGAAAACAGTTAAATGATACAATCAGGAAAAGGCTTGGAAAGGAGCAAAAAAATGACAAAGGAACAGGCAAAAATCAAAGCAAAAGAATTGGTTTCACAAATGACGGTTGAGGAAAAAATTTCTCAGCTTCTTTATACATCAGCACCTATTGAAAGACTCGGCATCAAGGCTTACAACTGGTGGAACGAGGGCTCACACGGTGTTGCCCGCGCGGGAACTGCAACGGTATTCCCACACGCTATCGCAATGGCGGCTACCTTCGACCCGAAGCTCGTCAACACGGTTGCAGATGCTATCTCGACAGAGGGCAGAGTAAAGTACAATCAGCACGTTAAATATAACGATTTTGATATCTTCAAGGGTATCACCTTCTGGGCACCGAATATCAACATCTTCCGTGACCCGCGTTGGGGCAGAGGTCAGGAGACCTTCGGCGAGGACCCGTTCCTTACAGCCGAGCTCGGCGTTTCCTTCGTAAAGGGTATTCAGGGCGAGGGCGAATTTTACAAGGCAACAGCCTGCTCAAAGCATTATGCCGTTCATTCGGGCCCCGAAAAGGACCGCCACGGCTTTGATGCGCAGGCATCTATGCACGATATGTACGAAACATATCTCCCCGCCTTTGAGAAAACCGTAAAAGCAGGCGTTGCGGGCGTTATGGGTGCTTACAACCGCACCAACGGTCACCCGTGCTGTGCTCATCCGTATCTTCTTAAAGAGGTTCTCCGCGGCGATTGGGGCTTCGACGGCTACGTTGTTTCCGACTGCGGTGCACTCAACGATATCTATGAGCACCACAAGTACGTCAACACAAAAGCGGAGGCGGCGGCTGTTTCACTCAAGAACACCTGCGACCTCAACTGCGGTGAGCTTTATCAGCATCTTATAGATGCTTACGAGGAGGATCTTATTACAGAAGAGGATCTCACAAGCGCGGCAGAAAGACTTTACACAATCCGTTTCCTCCTCGGCGAATTTGAAGAGGTCAGACCGTTCTCCGATATCAGCTATGACAAGCTCGACTGCAAGGAGCACAGAGAGCTTAACCTTAAAACAGCACAGGAGAGCATTGTTCTTCTTCACAATAAGGATAATTTCCTTCCGCTTGACAAGAGCATTGAAAAGCGTATCGCCGTTGTCGGCCCGAACTCAATGTCCGTAACGGCACTTGAGGGTAACTACAACGCTTACGCATCAGAATACATAACTGTTGCCGACGGTATCCGCCGCGTGTTCACAAACGCACACGTTACGGTTGAAAAGGGTACAAACTACTGTCTCGAAAAGCAGAATGACTGGGGCGGCTTCGGTAACCTTATCAGCGACGGCGTTGCGGCGGCGGCACAGGCAGACATCACTGTGCTTGCACTCGGACTCGACTGCTCAATTGAGGGTGAGGACACAGGCTTTGACAACGATTACACAGCCTGCGGTGATAAGAAATACGTCACACTTCCCGCAACACAGCAGAAGCTTGCAGAGGCAGTTTGCGACGAATGTGAAAACGTTATCGTTGTTCTTATGTGCGGCAGCTCCGTTGACGTCGGCGAAAAGGTAAGAAGCAAGGCAAAGGCAATTCTTCACGCATGGTATCCCGGCTCAACGGGCGGACTTGCGGTTGCAAACATCCTTGCAGGCGAAGTTTCACCCTGTGGTAAGCTCCCCGTCACAATCTATGACGAAAAGCATTCTCTTCCGAGCTTCCTTGACTATGATATGCGCGGTAAAACATACCGTTACATCGACGGCGATGCCCTCTACCCCTTCGGCTACGGTCTTTCTTACACTAGCTTCTCCTACAACAACGCAAAAATTCTCGAAAATAGCGAGGACAAGGTACAGGTAAGCGTTGAAATTACAAACACGGGCAACCGCGACGGTATAGAGAAGTCACAGGTTTACGCGAAGTATACCGACAGCCGAACCTATACTCCCCACTTCCAGCTTTGCGCAATAAATCCCACAGAGCTTAAAAATGGCGAGACAAAGACAGTTACATTTGATATTGATACATATTGGCTCAAGGCTGTTGATGAAAACGGCAAGCGTATCACACCTGACGGAGAGCTGAAGCTTTACGTCGGCGGACATCAGCCCGACGCAGTCAGCAACCGTCTTCTCGGTTACGATTGTATTGAAATCAACCTTAAATAAATTCGGAGGCTTCAGCTATGAAAAAAATCAGAATCGGTATTTTTGGTATGGGCAGAGGCATAGATATTGCCGAAAATCTTTCCCTTCTTGATGATTGCGAGGTTGTTGCTTTCTGTGAAAACAATGCTCAAAGAGCGAAGGCAGGTATCGAAAGATTCGGCAGAGACGTACCTGTTTTCGAAGATTTTGACCTTTTCCTTGAGCAGAGCCTTGATGCTGTTGTTCTTGCAAACTATTTTCACGAGCACACACCCTATGCAATAAAGTGCTTTAAAAAGAATATACACGTTCTTTCGGAATGTATCAGTAACGGTACTATGGCAGAGGGTGTTGAGCTTATCCGTGCCTTTGAAAAAAGCAAATCAATCTATATGCTTGCAGAAAACTATCCGCAGATGAAATTCAACCGAGAAATGAAAAAAATCTGCGACGGCGGTACTCTGGGCAAAATCCTTTATGCCGAGGGCGAATATAACCACCCCGTTGACTGTTCGGATCTGAGCTTTCTCAAGGGCTACATTTACTTTGATAAGCATTGGCGGAACTATCTTCCCCGCACTTATTACATAACACATTCGCTCGCTCCGCTTATGTGGGCAACGGGTGCAACACCGAAGCGTGTGAGTGCCGTTCCGATTTTCTGTCCACAGCCCGAAACAGCAACAACGAGAGCTGTCGGCGATTCTGCGGCAATCATCACACTTAACAACGATGACGGCTCTGTTTTCCGCGTAACGGGTTGCGGCGGCTTCGGCGCACATCACAATGCATACCGTGTATGCGGTTTACACGGACAGTTCGAAAACCTCCGCGGTATGGGTGAACAGGTTATGCTCCGCTATAATCACTGGACAGTTCCCGAGGGACTCAAGGAAGAAAACCTCTACGAGCCGACGTGGAGCGATAAGGACGAAAAACTGATAGAAAACGCAGGTCACGGCGGCGGAGATTTCATCGTTGCAAGAATGTTCCGCGACTGTATCCGCGACGGCAGACAGCCCGAGCATCCTTATGATATTTATTCAGCTGTTACAATGTCGAGCGTCGCTATCCTCGGTCACCGCTCCGTTCTTAACGGCGGTCAGCCTTACGATATCCCCGATTTTCGCAACGAGGATTATCGCAAACAGTACGAAAACGACCGTGAAACACCCTTCTACGGTACGGACGGCAGTAAACCGACTATCCCCTGCTGTTCGGTAACAGATTATACTCCGAGCGAAGAACAGAAAAAAGCCTACTACGAAGCAATAAAATAAATGTGGAGTGATAACTATGAACGAAAAATACTACCTTATAGCAAACGCTCACCTCGACCCCGTATGGCAATGGAGATTCCCCGAGGGCTTGTCTCTCGTCAAATCAACCTTCCGTTCCGCACTTGACAGGATGAAGGAATTTCCCGATTACACCTTCACAAGTGCGTGCGCAAGCTATTATAAATGGATAAAACTCAGCGAGCCCGAAATGTTCAAAGAAATCAAGCAGAGAGTAAAGGAAGGACGTTGGGCGGTTGTCGGCGGTATGTGGGTACAGCCCGACTGCAACATTCCGTCCGGTGAGGCTTTCTGCCGTCATCTGCTTTATTCGCAGAAGTTTTTTAAAGAGAATTTCGGCTTTACGGTAAAAACAGGCTACAACGTTGACTCCTTCGGTCATAACGGTATGCTGCCCCAGCTTTTCAAGAAATCGGGTATTGATAATTATATCTATCAGCGTCCCGACAACCGTGACGAAAAGCCTAACCTTCCGTTTGAAAGTCTCCACGATTGGCAGAGTCCCGACGGAAGTGTTGTCTCCGCATACCACCTTCCCGACGGCTACGGCGGAAACGTTCACGCTGAAAGACTTGAGGAGCATTATTACAATAAAAATCAACCGATGATGGTGCTGTTCGGAGTGGGCAACCACGGCGGCGGCCCGTCAAAGGAGCATCTTAAAAATGCTGAGAAACTCATCCTCGGCGGAGATTTCAAGTATTCCACACCTGACGAATATTTTGAGGAGACAAAGGACGTTGCAAGACCGCTTGTTGCCGAGGATTTACAGCACCACGCAAGCGGCTGTTACAGCGCGAACAGTAAAATCAAGGAGCTCAACCGTTGCGCGGAGACAGAGCTTGTTACTGCAGAAAAGCTCGATGTGCTCGCAAAGCTTATTACAGGCTCATCACTTCACCGCGAAACAATCGAATCCGCGTGGGAGAGGGTTATGTTCAATCAATTCCACGATATTCTTGCAGGCTGTTCAATAAAAGAGGCTTACATTGATGCCGAAAACTCCTTCGGCTACGCACGCGAAACGGCGGCGGAAATCAACACCTTTGCGGCACAGCGCATTTCGTGGAGAATTAAAACCACGGATTTCCTCAACGCTGATGCAAGTGAAATGCGCGCCCGTATGTGGTACAGAGAGGGCGAAGGCTCTCCGATGGTTGTTTTCAATCCGCACTCCTTCCCCGTAAAGTCAATCGGTCAGTTCGGTGACGCAGGCGTTTCAAAGGTGCTTGATTCAAACGGCAACGAAGTCCGTTTGCAAAAGGTACGTGCACCCTACACCGACGGCGATCACGTACAGAAAACCATTTTTGAGGCGGAAATCCCTGCTTACGGCTACGCTGTTTACTATCTCTATCATCGCGATGAGAAAAATATAAAGAATTATCCCACCGACCTTATTGCAACTGACAGCACACTCGAAAACAGCAGGGTTAAAATCGCGTTTGATAAGGAAACGGGCGCGGTCAGCTCTTATATTATCAAGGATAGCAACGTTGAATTTGCAAAGGAGCTTCTCGGCAAGGCTGTTGTATGTGACGATTTTGCGAATGACACGTGGGGACATAAGATTTTCGATTATAACATTGATATCGGTCAGTTCGGCGGCGGTACGCTTGAGCTTATCGAAAACGGTCCCGTGAGAGCTACAATCAAATCCGTTGTTAAATACGGCGAATCCGTGCTCAAGAGATACTATTCACTTTATTCCGAAAGTGAAAAGCTGACGGTCAGAACCGTGCTTGATCTTGACGAGCAGTATAAATCCGTCAAGCTTTCCTTCAAGGCAGATATCAATAATGATACGGTTACTTATTCAATGCCCTATGGCTTTATCGAAAAGCCTGCCAACGGACAGGAGGAGCCGTCACACGCCTGGTGCGACATCTGCGATGAGAGCGGCAAGGGACTTGCGCTTCTCAACACAAGCAAATACAGCTTCTGTTCAATCGGCAACGACCTGAGAATGATGATTGCGCGAAGCTGTGCATATCTCGACCATTACGGTCAGAATCACCGCGACAGCGAAATGGAATTCCTCGACAAGGGTGAGCAGGAATTTACATACGAAATCGTACCGCATTTAAGTAAGATGAACGGCAAGCTTTTCAAGCTGTCCGAAATTCTCAACAATCCTTTACAGACACATCAGGAAACTCACCACGACGGCGAGCTGCCGCAGACGCTCTCCGCGCTCAGTGTTGATAAGGAAAATATCGTCGTAACGGCAATCAAGCCCGCCGAGGACGGCAACGGTATGGTTATGCGTATCATCGAGACGGACGGCAAGCCGACAACGGCAACAGTCGATTTCAACGCTCTCAATGTAAAAATCACGGCAGATTGGAAGCCGCAGGAAATAAAAACATTCCGTATTACCGAAAACGGCGTTACGGAATGTATGATAACCGAATAAAAGAAAAGACGGAAATCGCAATGATTTCCGTCTTATTTTTTAGTCTTTCTTATTCATTCTTTCTGCGAGCTTTTCCTCATACATCTTACGGACACGCTCGTATGTAGAATCGGGGAAGTCGGGGTTGCCCTTTGAATAGCTCGGGATAAGCATATCGCCTGCTACGTTCGGGTCTGTGCAACGTGTATCGTTCTTCCACTTTGCACGCTCCTCGGGGTCGCGGAGATTCGGAATATCCATCGGCTTACCGCCTTCAAGCACCGAATAGTATGCGAACATACCCGGAAGGAACATATCCATTGCCTCGTAAACGTCGATAACGTCCATATCCTCTCTGCCGCGAAGCTTTTCAACAAAGTTATACATTGTGTAGAAGTCAGAGCCGCCGTGTCCTGCTTCCTCAGCAAGCTTTGAAAGACGGTCTTCCGTGCTTGTTTCAACTGCCTCGGATTTGTTGTCACCCTCGTTAGCGTCACAGTTGACATAAAGGTGATTTACGCCGTGGCGGTCGTTATCCTCACGGAAGCTTTCCATACGTCCCTTTGAGCCGTAGATTGAATACCAGATTGAATCCTTTGAACAGCCGACACCGTGGATTGACTTGAGCACCGCACCGTTTTCGAGTGTGATGACCTCCATACCGATCGGACCTGCCTTAGCACCCATACGTGTCATTCTTGCATTGAGTGCAACCTCAAAGCCTGCTACCTTAACGGGACGCATACCTGTGATATGGATAAGCGGACCGATTGAATGTGTGCAGTAGTAGCAAGCGTGCATATTGTTACGCCAATGCTCGGGAAGACCTCTTGTGATGTCGTGCCAGATTGACTCGCAGTTATGCATATATTCGCCTTCGCCGTATTCGAACTCACCGAGTACGCCTGCTCTGTAAAGCTCGCGCATCTTCTTGGGTGCGCCCATATAGCAGTAGTTTTCAGCATAAGCATAGACTCTGCCTGTTCTTTCAACTGTTTCGATAAGCTCGACAGCCTCTTTCATTGTCTGAACGGGAAGAACCTCACTGATAACGTCAAGACCGCTTTCCATACAACGGATTGCAAGCGGTGTATGCTCTGTTGCAAAGTTTGCAAGAACAACTGCATCCATATCGTGCTTGAGGAAATCCTCAAGGTCATCATAGAAAACGATTGTATCGTTGCCGTAGCTCTCCTTTGCAAAATCGAGTGTGGGCTTATGGTTATCGCAGACTGCAACAAGCTCTGCGTTCTTTGAGTTGACGCAGTAGTTTATCATTGTCTTACCGCGACCTGCGCCGACAACACCGATTTTAATCTTCGGTGCTTTATAAATCGTCTTGTAGAATGAGCAATCCTCATTTACCATATCAATGCTGTCAATATCAAATTCTGTAAGAATTGCCTCCCAACGCTTCTGCATACCCTCGTCATATTCAACGGGCTTAAAGCCTGAAGAGAGATAGCTCTTGACTGCACCCTTACGCCACTCGTCTGTTGTAAGGTAGATATAGTCAACTCCGCGAGCCTCAAGATCCTTGAGTGCGATGTTGTTGAGGTGCTTGCCGAGTCCCTTTCCGCGGAATTCGGTTTTGAGACCGACCATGTGTACCTCACCGCAGTTTACGTCTGTGTGATGAACGGCTGTGATTGTGCCGACGTGCTCGCCCTCAAAGTCGATAAAGTATGTATCCGTATCGGGGTTTGTGAATGCGTGATTGAGAATTCTGTCCTCAAAAATTTCTTCAAACGGCTCGTCACCAACCAAACCGTTCTTACAGCAGTCAACCCAAGCCTGTCTGTCCTCGGCTGTGCCGTTGTAACGTGAAATCTTATATTCTTCCGGTAAAGCAAGGTCTGCAATAGGAGTACCTGCCAACCAATACATTTTTAACTGTGCCATAATAGCCACCGCCTTTCAAGAAGGAATTGTAGCACAACAAGAAATAAAGTTCAATAACGAAAAGGAAAAATAAACAAAGATTTTCTGTTGATTGACACAAAAATACGAATAGGTTATAATTGTAAGCAGTAATCAAGGGGGGCATAGCTATGTTTAAAATCATCACATCGGTATTTCTGGCAATCTCGACATTTTTCGGTGCGTTTTTTACCGAGATTGAAAGACTGCCCGAAAACAAATACAACAGCGATATTACTTTTGAAAGTATATCTGCCGAAGAATTAAATATAAGTGAAAAAGAGAAGGAGCAGTGCCGCGACTGGTTTGACAGAAATCTGCGTCTTGTCAAAGACGGCGGCGAGCTGCCGTACGATTTCAAGGTCGGCGGAAAAGCTTTGGGAAACAACATCGACAAATGGGATATTACCGTTGGTGAAGAGAGCGAAGTCGGTGCGTTTTACAACGGTGGTAAGACAACTTACATAACACTCCGTCACAAGAAAAGTGACATTGAAGCAACGGTTGAGGCTACGATTTATGAGGAAAACGCCACCTGCGAATGGACGGTTTATATCACAAATGAGGGTGACGAAAATTCTCCCGTAATCAGCGATTTTTATGCCGCTGATACAGATTTTGAAATAAAGAATGCAGAGCTTTACTATTCAAAGGGCAGTCACGACGAGCCTTATGACTTTGCGCTGATGCATAAAAAGCTCTCTCTCTTCCCTACTGTTTTCACCAGCGAGGACGGCAGATCGACGGACACATATCTCCCCTATTTCAATATAAACGGTAAGGACTCGGGTATCATTCTCGGTATCGGTTGGACAGGTCTTTGGAAAGCGGACATCAGTAAGGCTGCCGGTGAAGTTTCGGTAAAAGTAAAGCAGGAAAAATTCAAGGCTTATCTTCTTCCCGGTGAAGAGGTTCGCTCACCTCTTGTTTCACTCAGCTTTTATGAAAACGAAAATCCGCTCAAGGGCTTCAACACCTTCAGAAGCTGGATAAGCGGCTGTGTTTATCCCGAAAACATCCCCGACACAATGACAATGCTTGAATTTTCGGGCCCGATGCACACTCAGACCGCAGAGGAATTGTTTGCCGCGGCGGACGGCTACGGCGAGGAGGTTTACGGTAAAATCGACTGCTTCTGGATGGATGCAGGCTGGTACAAGTATAACGAGGGCTGGCACGATTCCGTCGGAACGTGGGTAGCAAATCCCGTACGTTTCCCGAACGGCATCGGCGAGGTTTCCGACTTTGCCGCAGGCAAGGGCTGCGGTCTTGTTCTCTGGTTTGAGCCCGAACGCGCATGCAGGGATTCGCTTTTCCACAAAAAAGGTGCAGAAAACGAACAGTGGCTCATTGAAGTAAAGGACGCGGATAACCTGATGTGGAACCTCGCGAACGATGATGCAACAGATTACCTTACCGAATACATTTCAACCTTCCTTAAAGACAACAGAGTTTCGATTTACAGACAGGATTTCAATTTCTCACCCGACATTTATTGGGAACAGACGGACAAGGAATTCTACGGCAACCGAAAAGGAATCACGGAAAACCACTATGTCACTAATCTTTACAGATACCTCGACGGCTTGTGCGAAAATGTTGACGGTCTGATTATTGATAACTGCGCTTCGGGCGGAAGAAGGCTTGACCTTGAAATGACACGCCGCAGTGTGCCTGTATGGCGAAGCGACTATAACTGCAACCCTCACGAGGACATTCTTGAAGCAACACAGTCGCAGACCTTCGGTCTTTCCTTCTGGCTTCCGCTTTCGGGCACAGTAGCTTACAGCGAATCCGAATATGCCGCACGAAGCAGTATTATGCCGATGAGTCTTGAAACCTTCGGAACAATCCATGGCGCTCATTACGGCGAATACATAAACCAGCGCAAGATGATGAACGGATATTACTATCCGCTTTCCTCGGGCAGTTACTATTCCGACAGAATGCTCGCAATGCAGTATTCCGACTATTCCGCCGAGAACGGTATGGCGCTCGTTTACAAGCGTGCTGATGTTAAGGACAGCGAATATACCGTTAAGCTTAACGGACTTGACCGCGAAGCCGTATACAGCGTTTATGACTATGACAAACCCGACGAGGTTTTCGAAATAACAGGCAACGAGCTTATGACAGACGGCATAAAGCTCACCCTCCCCGAAAGCGAAAAAGCGTTTATAATTATGTTTTCGGTGAAGTGAGATTGTGTGAAACCAATCTTTTCAATTATGCATCGCTTGCGAGATTATGATATACAGCGATGCAAATAGTGATAAGTGATGTCGCTTTGCTGTGATAGGTAATGCAATGCGTTCCATTCACGCGCCGAAGGCGTGCATCACAGGAAGAGCCTGCATCACGCACAAAGTGCACATCTCGTTCCGAAAGGAACGCATCACTCAAAAAGTCCCTTTTGTCTATCGGACAAAAGGGACTTTTTTGTTGGTGGACCCGATGAGATTCGAACTCACGACACCTGCAATGCGAATGCAGTACTCTCCCAACTGAGCTACGGGCCCGTGTGGCAACGCTCACGCGTTGCAGTGAAATCTGACCTTCGGTCAGGTGAAATATTGCTTGCGCAATATGAAATATCGGCTTTGCCGATGTGATATTTTTGCTTCGCAAAAGTTTATGGGCTGTGCGAATTTTGATGTGACTTTCGGGAGCATAATATGCTCCCCTACTGACACAATTACATTAAGGTGTGTAGGGCGTGGCTCTTGAGACACGCCGTTAGTTGGTTTAAAAATCTTCGGCACGTCGGCAAGCGCCGTGTCCTACAAGATAAGTTGGGTTTTGTGGGGGTCTTTTCAAAATTGAAACAATCTAAATACAAGCAACCTTCTCTGAAAGGGAAGGTGCCCGACAGGGCG
>JAFQJH010000015.1 GCA_017415025.1 Clostridia bacterium | reverse complement strand
GAATTACAGTTGAGCGCGTAGGGACGGGCGTCCTCGACCGTCCTGAAAACAGCAGAATCCACGGATGGTCCGGGAGGCCCATCCCTACACACACTGAGATAGTTTGTGCTACATCTACATCCCGACAAATTAAAATTTGTTGCATAAAAATACCGCCGCGGCAATGCCGTGGCGGTATTGAATTATTAAACTTTTATACCAAAAAATTGATTTGAAGCAGAAATCTGATTTGATATACAGAAAGCTAATTCCTTTAACATCTTTTTATATGACAAACCGTTAGTTGAAATAAATTCATTTTGTCTTATTTCGGTTTCGAGTAAGTCGTATTGGTTTTCGTGATAATCTTTTGACACATACCAGCCCCACTCGCCGCGCTGAACAACCTGATGCAATGTAAAGCATCCGTTTTTGTTGTAAAAGCTGTAAGTGTTTACAGGTCCGCTAAAGCCTTTACATTCTTCAAAGGACTGAAACGAAAACTGCATCTGATAATCATCAACAAGAAAGCCAAGATGTTTTAAAACCGCTTTACTTTCACCTAGATATTCTCTGTTCATTATTTCTGATAAATTCTTACATAGTCAACTATGTACTCTGTTCTGTATGTATCCTTATCGAGCTTTTCAAGTTCTTCTGCGACGGGGGTTTCGAGTGAAACGATTACCTCTTCGGGTACCTCGGAAACACCGTTGCCGAAGGATGTACGGCGGGTTTCAACACCGTTGACATAGAAAATATATTCCTCATCCGTCCATTCAAGGCCGTAGGTATTATATTCCTCATAGATGTTGTTGCCGTAAAATGCGCCGAGATTAAAGGACTGGAAGCCCTCCTGAACTCCGTCTACACCTGCACAGTGAACCGTCTGTGTAACGGAATTCTTGCCGATCAGCTCATCCCATGCCATAGCTTCGAAAATATCAATTTCACAGCCGCCGACGCCGCCCTTGGAATACTCTGCCTCGTACGGGTGGTCAGCCTGAATCCAGAATGCAGACCAGAAGCCGTCGTACGGACTTGCTTTACAGCGGATTTCATAGTATCCCTTGCAGTATTTCTCTCTGAGGCTGATTCTGCCTGAATACCAGCCTTCGCCGTATACTCCGTCATTGAGATATTCGGCGGCAATTATCATATTTCCGTCCTTGATGCTGACCTGTCCCTCATGGCTGTATCCGCCTCTCCAGGAGCCGTTACCTCTGTATCGCCATGCCTCGGTGTCGAGTGTATCACCATCAAATTCATCCTCAAAAACAAGGCTGTAGCCCGTAAGGTCAAGTGCCTCACCGCGCGGAGTTGTCGGTGTATCAAAAATCACAAGACCGAGCATTTCAATGATTGCAAGTAAGGTTGCAAAAATCTTTTTTAATGAGAAGCCGTCAAAAAAGTTAGTAAGATAATAACCTAACTGTTCGACGCCCCACATCTGTCTGGGTGCAAGCTTTAATACTTCGACTAAAAAGTTTTCAAACATTGTCCTCACCTCAATTTAATATTCAGGAATATTATTCCTTAAAGAAATTATAACACAATAACACCGTTTTTGCAATAAAAAAGGCAGAAACTTCAATGAAGCTTCTGCCGAATAGTTTATATAATTATCTGTTGAGGATAAGCTTTGTGAGCTCAACAGGCTCGACGATTGTGTCGCCCTTGTAAACACGCATATTACCTGATGCGATTTCGTCGATGAGGATAACCTCGCCGTTGTTGTAGCCGAACTCAAACTTGATATCCCAGAGGTCGAGGCCGATTGTCTTAAGGTCATCAGCAACGATCTTTGTGATTTTGAGTGTCTGCTCCTTCATGCTCTCGAAGAGGTCGGGAGTCATAACACCGAGTGCTGCAAGGCCTTCGCCTGTAACAAGGGGATCGCCCTTCGCGTCGTTCTTGAATGTGCACTCAACATAGCCGCCCTCAAGAACTGTGCCGTCCTCGATATACTCGCCGTATCTGCGGATGAAGCTGCCTGTTGCAACAAGACGGCAGATAACCTCAAGACCGTGACCGAATACTGTTGCGGGAAGAACCTCCATTGTAGCGTTGTCGATATCAGCGCTTACATAGTGAGTCTTGATACCTGCTGCCTTAAGCATTTCAAAGTAATAAACTGAAGTTTCGAGATTTGCCTTTCCGATACCCTCAATGGTAAGACCTACGCTATTCTCGCCGGGATCAAAAACGCCGTCCTTACCTGTGCAGTCGTCCTTGAACTTGAGCATTACGTTGCCGTTTTCAAGCTTGTAAACGTCCTTTGTTTTACCTTTGTACATAATTTCCATAGTTTCAATCTCCTTACTGTTCCATTTTGAGTTTAAGAAAAGCAAATTTTCATACATTTCTTACACGAAAAAGAATATCACTTTTGATTTTTCTTGTCAATAAAAATTGAAAATGATATTGTAGAAATAATACAGAATATAGAAAAAATTTTTATGCAAAATGAAAACTATCAAAGTTGTTATTTTGACAAAAGTATTGTTTTATGGTATAATAAAGAAAAAACGGAGGTAACGTTATGGCTATTATTGCAATTCTCAGCGACATTCCCCTTTACATCGCTCAGTTCATTTCAGAGCTTACAGGCGCAGATATGTCAGGCTTTGTTGACAGCTTCAACAGCATTTTTGCAGGAATCATCGAAGCAATCGAGCAGCTTCTTGCATAAAAATTCATATCATTCAACCGTCGGTCAATGGCCGACGGTTTTTTTGCCGAATAACGTGTAAAAATAACCAAAGGCTTTGAAGGTATTGAAAAGCTTGAAAAAACAATATATTATGCCATTGAAGGGAGGGACACCGATGAAACTATCAATCTTTATCGATAAGGAACACGAAGAAGAGGTGGTGATTTACGCTCACGAGAAAAATGATCTTATAAAAGAAATAGAAACTCTTGTTACGGGAGCCGTGGCATTATTCGGATACACAGATAATGAGGCAATTAAAATAAATCCTGCTGAAATTGACTGTTTTACAGTTGAGAACAACAAAGTGTTTGCTTTTACGAGCAATCAAAAATACAGACTTCGTGAGAGACTATATCAGCTTGAAGCGTTATTACCTGAATACTTTATAAAAATAAATCAGTCCTGTATAGCAAATATAAACAAAATACAGAAGTTTGATGTATCGGTTGCAGGGTCGCTTACGGTTGTTTTCAAAAGCGGTTACCGTGACTATGTTTCGAGACGTAATATAAAATTTGTTAAAGAAAGGTTAGGTTTATGATATGAACAGATATTTAAAAAGCTTTTTTCACCGCGGTCTTATTTTTGGCGGCTTCGGACCTGTTGTTCTCGGTATTGTATATCTTCTTATTGAGACGTTAAATGACGGTTTTTCGTTAAGCGCAAAAGAGGTTTGTCTGGCAGTTATATCAACTTATATTCTTGCATTTATTCAGGCAGGAGTAAGTGTTTTTAACCAGATTGAGCATTGGCCGTTACCTAAATCACTGTTGTGTCATTTTGGATTGCTTTATATTACATATATGCTTTGTTACATAATAAACAGCTGGATCCCTTTCAAGACAGAGGTTGTGCTGATATTTACGGGAATTTTTGTTTCACTCTATTTTGTGATATGGATATGTGTTTATTTTTCCGTAAAAGCAACAAGCAAAAAAATGAACAAAACAATCAGGTAAACATAATCAGACTGCCGAATTTTCGGCAGTTTTTTTGTGCAACATTTTCGCAACAATTACTGTTCAAATATTGAAATCAAATCCGTGTGTATGCTAAAATATAGAAAATACATTCAGGAGAGTGTCAGTTTATGAAAAAAACATTCAAAAAACTCGTAGCTTTCGTTCTTTGCGTTACGATGCTTGTTTCACTGTGCGCAATCGGCGCAAGTGCATCTGACAGAATTACGGATTGCGACGGTAAATGTGAGCATTATCCGGCTATTATCGTTCACGGACTCGGTCAGTGTAACACCTGGGTTGTTGACGATAACGGCGAATTTGTACTTGACGACGAGGGTAACAAGATATCCAGCTTCCCCGCTTACATCGAGCTGGGCAAGGTTATTGCAAGAGTTCTTGCTCCTGCATTGCTCTCTCTTATTTTCCAGCGCGACATCGGCCTTACCGAAGCTGCATCCGACGTTATAAATCTTTGCTTCGGCATCAACACCTGTGACGAAAATGCACAGCCGAGCAAAAACGTTTATACGGAAAAGTATCCGTATCCTGTTTCTGAATGTCAGGATTTTGAAAAAGAAGAAATCTTCGGTCACGTTCCGTTCAATCTTTACGAAACAGAGCAGCCGATGGATCATATGTACTATTTTACATACAACTCCTTCGGCAACCATATAGATGTTGTTGAAGAGCTTTACGACTTTATTCAGATGGTCAAGGAACAGACGGGTCACGATCAGGTTACGCTCATTCCGCTCAGCCAGGGTGCAACGGTTGCAAGCGCACTTCTTGATTATCATCCCGAGGTTATGGACGAAATCCATAAGATTATCTTTGTTGTTCCCGCACTTGACGGCTCATCGCTTATCGGTGATGTATTCAACGGCAGAATTTCTTTCCTTAACAAGGAATACGTTTACAACGGCTTCCTCGGCGAGCTCGGTCTTCTTGACAAGGGTACAGCCGCTCTTATTGAAATCCTGCTCCGTATTCTTCCCGACGAGGTTCTTATGTCTGCTCTCGAAGCGGCTGTAAACACGCTCGTTACGGACGTTATGACAACAAGCACGGGTATGTGGGCACTCTGCCCCTCTGGCGATTATCCGACCGCGGCCGAAAAATATCTTTCCTCACCCGAAAAGGCAAGCATAAGAAAGCAGACGGACAGATATTATCAGGCTCAGCTCAACGCTGATGCAAATATCCTCAAGGCTGTTGACAAGGGCGTTCAGGTATTCTGCTTTGTAGAGTATGACACTCCTATGATCAACGTCGGTGAAAGCTGGAACTCCCAGAACGCAGACTTTATCATCCACACAGATTCAACCTCAATGGGTGCTCACTTTGCAAACGTGGGCGAAACTCTCCCCGAGGATTACGTTCAGCAGAACACCAACTGCAACAACCCTGCTCACAACCACATCTCCCCTGACAGAGTTGTTGACGCTTCGACAGGTCTTCTTCCTGACACGACGTTCTATTTTGACAATCAGCGTCACGACCTGACGGCAAGAAATGACGTTATCCTTAAGCTCGCTCTCAATCTTATCGAATGTGACGACACAAAGGACGTTTATTCTGACCCGAGATTCCCGCAGTTCAACATCGCAAGAGGTTCAGAAAAGCTTGTTGAGCTCGTTACACTTGCAGGCACGGTTGATACATCTGCACTCTCCGCAGAGGATGCACAGGAGCTTGCGGCGGCGGTAGCCGAAGCTGAAAGGGTTATCGACAACACAATCGGCGTTGTCGGCGAGGTTGAAAAAACAGAGGAAAGACTTTCAGCTTGTCTTATCAAGGCAGGAGTTCTCGAAGATCCCGAAGAGCCGATCAATCTTGATATATTCACAAAAATCAGTCCTGTTATCTATCAGTATTTCGGAACGGACGGTTTTTCAGAAATTGCAATTCTGATTGCTTCAAAGGTAATTAAGGGCATTACGGACATCGTTATCAAGCTTATTTAACTTTCAGAAATTTATTGTGGCACACTTTACGACAAAGTGTGCCACTTTTTTTGATTTGATTGACTTTGAACGGTTTTCATTATACAATCAAAATGTAATAAAATACTCTGAAGGGAGATTTTTTATGAAAAGCTTTGTGAAAATTATTGCTTTTGTATTAGCAACGGTTATGTGTATTTCCGCTTGTATCATCCCCTCTTTTGCAGAGGATGTACGTGTGGTCGACAAAAGCGGCTTTGAAACAGACTATCCGTACATTTTTGTGCACGGTATGGGCGGCTGGTCGCCGACCAACAGGTTTTATGAGATGTCACCCTACTGGGGCGGCGGTCTCTGGCTTTCCGACAACGACCTTATTAAAATATTAAACGATCAGGGCATAGAGGCTTACGCTCCCGCGGTAGGCCCGCTCAGCAGTGCTTGGGACAGAGCGTGCGAGCTTTACGCACAGCTTGTCGGCGGTACGGTTGACTACGGTGAGGCACATTCAAAGGCTCACGGTCACGACCGTTTCGGCTTTACATACGAGCCGATTATGGGCGAAAGCTGGAATCTCAAGGATAAAATCAACCTTGTCGGTCATTCCTTCGGCGGTGCAACGGTAAGACTGCTGACATCTCTGCTCGCTTTCGGAAATGAGGATGAAATAAACGCAACGGGTGCAGAGACAAGCGGACTTTTCACGGGCGGTCACGACTGCGTACATTCGTGCATTACCCTTTCTGCACCTCATAACGGCACGCAGGTTTCGAATATGCTTTACGACCTTACGGGGCCGTATTACATTATTGTTATGCTTTACAACCTTATCGGCACAATTCTCGGCAACGATTTTATTGTTTTCTCCCTGCAGATGGGACATTTCGGTCTGACACCGAAGCAGGATGAGAAAAGAGCAAAATTCAGCTTTGACAGCATAAACAACTATTACACCGCGCAGGACAACTGCTATTACGATATGACACTCCGCGGTGCCGCAGAGCTTAACGAAACGATAAAGCTCAGCGAAAACACATATTATTATTCATATTCAACGGCGGCAACGAAAACCGACTGCTTCGGCAAGCAGAGAATATACAGCAGTGTTACGCCGATTTTCTACATCTCCTCTCTTATGCTTCGCATTTCCGAGGGTAAGAGCTATGACGGAGTTACAATTGAGGACGACTGGGCAGTAAACGACGGTATTGTTCCGCTGAAATCTGCAAAGTATCCCCTTTGCGATGAGGCAACCGCACTCAGTTACAGCGAGAGCATTGCCGACGGTAAGACGATAGAAAGCGGAAGATGGTACTATATGGACACGCTTGTGGGTACCGACCACTTCGACTTCTGCGGTACAAAGGACTACCCGACTTCGTTTGAGGATTTCTACTTTTCTATGATTGAAACAGCAAACGCGAGATGACAATTCCCCTTTTTTGTATTGTTGACTTTTTATCTTATTTATAATAGTATAAGTCTATTATGTATTTTACATTTCATCAACGGAGGCGATTATGAAAAAGTCGAATAAAATCATTTCATTTTTACTTTCAGCTATAATAGTTGTGACCACTTTCCTTGCCGTAGGACCCGTGTTTTCGGTTAAGGCGGATGCGGCGATAACAATAAACGGAATTACTCAACCCGATATTAACATATCTGACTATGAAAGCTACCGAAATACTTACTTTGGCGGTGAAAGCACAAACTGGCCGACGGAATTTGTTATTCCGGGGTTTGAATATCCTTTAACGCCTCAGTCAGTAGCATATTGGGAGAAGCGAGACTGGATTCTGATTTCTGCAATAAATTCAAACGGTTCCGGTCACCGTGTTTACGCACTTGATGCAAAAAGCGCTGATTTTGTGGCAGCGTTCACAATTTGGAATAGCGGCGGTGTGTACGACTATTTAAACTGTATGAATTTTAGTATTGCAGTTTCGGAGCATAATCTTTATATGATAAGCAACAATGCTTCAACAATCAGTTATTTTCCTCTTTCTCAGATGGATATTACCCTAAATTCTGATGTTGGACAAAACAAAAAAAACATCAGTATCGCAGGTTCAATCAATTTCGCTGAAGAATTCAATGATGCGCCGCTTACATACTGCAGTGTTGACGACGGCATTCTTTGGCTCGGCAACAGCTACGGTGTTTCAAATATCACAGCATACAACGATACATACCCAAGTGCGCTTATGGGTTATCAGCTAAAGGGCGCATCCTCTGCCGAGGAATGGAACAATCTGCAGGGTACTACCGACTGTGCGGGAAATCCGACGTATTGCGTGATGTTCAAAAACAACCTGACGGATATCCGTCACGCTTCGGTCAACAACGGAAAGGTATATATCCTCCGTTCGAATTCACAGCTTGATGCCAACGGTTCAACACGTTCATTTGACATTGCCGATATCGACGTCAACGCTCCCGGCAGTGAACGTCTGACGATTAACGGCGTAACAAAGAATTGTCATATCATCGGCGACAGCTTAACCACCTACAACGGCACACAGGTACCCGAGCACGGTGAGGGCTTCTGCATTATTGAGGACTATCTCTATATGTTCGGTGTGCAGAAAAAAGGTGAAATCTTATCCAACGCACCTATTCAGGTTCTCTGGAAGGTTGACCAGCACAAGCTCAACGGTGTTGAACGCCCCGACGTTGACGCTGACGTTAAGGCAAGCCACTATGAAAAGGTGACCAGCCTCAGCGAGCTTACAGGCGAAGAGGAATACATCATCGCATACAAATCAGAAAACAAAGACCCCGTAACGCAAAAGGAAATCCTTTACCTTCTTGACTCCTTCGGAGGTTACGGCGGAAAGAAGCTGCCGAGAAGCGACGGAGATGAAAATACCGGAGACTCGATCGGAGTTATAGGCTATCCTCTAAGCGACTATTCCGTTGAAGACAATAAGCTTCACATCAGCGATACTGTTGACGAAAGAAAATCAGTACGCTGGACAATCTCTCACAACGGAAGCGGTGCAAATCTCAGACTGAAAAATTCAGACTTTTATTATGGCTCGTATAAATATCTTGTTACACATTACAATGATATAATGATGATGAGTGATTCAAGCAATTATCTGAGTCATATGAAAGTAACTTCAGCCGGTAACGGAAATTTCAAGATTTCGTATGACAATTATTACCTTTGGTGTAACGACAACGAATATCCGAACATCACAGAAGAATATAACAAGTACTATACAAACTACGGAAACAAGGATTATACCCCTGCATACAGCGGCTTGGAAGAGGTTGCCGGAACATTCCATACGGACGGTGCATATTATTACGGTCTTAACGGCGGTAATAAAGCAGATGCAGCAGTCAATGAAAAGCTGATGCAGTTTGAAATCTATAAGAGAGTCAAGGATCCGTATGCTTCGGCCGGAGAGCAGAAGGTCTGTACAGATTATGATGTAAAACTTAACTCGAACGGACTTTACGATATTACTATGGAGTCGTATGCGACAGCACCGATGCAGTATAAGGAGATAACCGATAGTCAATCCAAACCGACTGACTTTGTATTCGTTATGGATACGTCGAATTCTATGCAGGAAGGTTTTTCTAAGTACAGTATACGTCCAAGTTCCGAAAAGTTTAAAATCGACTACCTTGTGGAAAACGGTGATCTTAATGGTAAAAATGTTGGAGATTGGGATATCGATCTTACTGATGGACAGGACGAATACATAAAACACTCTGACGGCACGTATCACCCACTACGAATGGCACTAAAAAGAGTTGACGGAAATTGGAGATTTTTATTATGGCTATACTATGTCGTCGGTGATCAATTTTTTGTGCTCAATAACGACGGAACAATAAAGTACTCCCGTGCATGGACAGAAAGTGAACTAATCAGCACAGTTATGAACGCCGAGGAATCATCTACTTCTGCAACAGCACGATCATATACCGACGTATCAGGTAAGAGCAATTCTGCAATACTCGACTCAGGTTGGACAGGCAAATTTGATTTTTATATTGTTTTGCAAGAAGACAACTCCAACTACGAAGGTGATGAAGGCCGAATCTGCGCGGCAAAAAACTTCCTGAAAAATTTGGTTGACAGAATTTCTGCCGACAATACCGCTCACAGAATTGCAATGTGTCAGTATACGGGAACACCCGGCAACACCTCCGGATACGGTACCGGAGCATATACAGGCTTTTTCACAACCTCAAACACAAACCGAAATACAATACCGTCAGGCTATAATGATAACAGCACCAATTACTCCGTGGCATTTCACAGCAATGCATATTTTTATAATATAAAAAATATTCTGACAAAGTTTGATTCCGATCAGACTGGCGACGGTTTTGGCTATGGCGGCGGTTCAGACTTATCGTACGGTATGTATATGGCATACAAAATGCTTGATGCTACAAACATAGACTATACCGCCGACGGGCCGAGACACGCCTGCGTTATTGTTGTAACCGACGGTGGTGTAACAACAGATGACAGCCAGCATAATCTTAATTTCGCCCAAAGTCCTGCGGAATCAGCAATAATACACTCCGCCAGAATTAAAGGAATGGGTGCATCTGTATATACCGTACGCGTGGGTAATCAGGATATTTCAGATTTTGACACTGGTGCTTTTCTTGAATACCTTTCTTCTAACTACGTTTACGCAAACAGCCTCAACAACGTAGGAGATGTTACCCCAACGGGTGGAGATTTCACATACGAGCTGACAGTTAACCCTGACACAGACTGGTCATTCAGTCAGAATCTGCTGAGCAATGACAAAGCAACATCCAAGCATTGCTATTTCAAGCTTGACACTAAATCTGTTGTCCGCGAAAAATTTGACACAAAAGTATTCAAATACGTTGAAGATGTTTCAAGTGCTGAAGCGAAAAAAGTCAGCGCATTCTATGATGCGCTCGGCAGACTCTCGTTTGACTACAACTCCACCGAAGCTATTTCCGCAATAGAAACCAATTGGGATAACGGTCAAGTTAATATTACGGGTTTTGACTATTCACATCATTACGTTGATGAAAAAACAGCAACAAAGGACGGTACAGCACGAAAGCTTGTCATAACAATCAAAAATGTTGCGCTTAATCCACAGTATGCCAATACAGAAGAGCCGACTTCAGATTATATAAATGCACAGGTTGATGTTCGAGCAGAATCTGGTATTTACTGTCGTCAAACGTCAAACAATCTTTACAAAGGCTTCCCGTCAGAGCGAATCAGGATTCCGCAGTATACCTACGTTTTTGATTACGGTATACGAATGGATGATATCCATATTAACGGAAAAATCAAGTCAATTGACTCCGAAATCCGTTATCAGCAATATCCTAATCCAACTTTTGACAACGACAAAATACGAATCGTTCCGACACCTGACGGTATTAACGACACAGAAGACCTGATGTATGCCATAACAACCGAAGCTAATGCTGCAGAGGATGCATTTGTTCTTATTGAACGTCCGAACGGAGATTTTGATTGGTTCAGACTCAATCTTGTTCCGGCCTCCACCGTTCGCTTCGAGGAGTCGGCGTTTGCGCAAGGCTCCGGCGGTGATACAAGTTGGACTTTATCCGGAACAACCACTCTTTACGTGCAGGACCTTTCCGATGCAAACGATATCTACGGCTACGACAGCGGGTACGCGAGCTCTTCTTCAGATTTCTCTTGCGGACAGTATTACACCACAGCTCTTACGTCCGAAAAGCGAAGAAGCACCACACTTTCCACCACCTTCACGGGTACGGGCTTTGAGCTTTACGGTGTCTGCGGTGCAGATACGGGTATCCAGGTTATCAACGTTAAGAAAGATGGCACAACTGTCAAGGCGGCTGTTGTTGACACCTTCTACAAGGATACTCAGAACTACGGAACGCTTTATCAGACTCCGATTTACAACCTAAACGGTCTGGAATACGGCACTTATACCGTTGAAGTAACCGCCGCTTACCTTCCGTCAATTTCGGGCGCTCTTCAGCAGTCCACTCTTGACGGTAAAAACACAGTCACTTACGACCTTGCCGGTGCTCTTGCCGATATCGGTCTTGATTACATCCTTGAGGCTGACGATATTGACGTTGAATGGTTCGATGACGATTCAGTTCTCAACGGAGGTACAGGCGCTAACGATTCCACGGCCTTCGGCACACAGTCAGTAACAGAGCTCAAAAACTATGTTGATGCAATCCGCATTTTCTCACCCGCATCAAACGGTGACAATTATTACATCGAGTCTGAAAAGAATGCAAGATATTACAACATTGTTGATAATCTTCTGACAAAGGAAGATTTTATCCAGAGCACAAACGGCTTTGTTTACGTTGAGGGTAATAATAATGTTTATAATGCCGATACGTACAAGAAGAACGGCTCAAAGCACGAGCTTTATCTTGCAGGCACAACAGACAGCTCGGAGGCTCTCACCTTTAAGGTTGACGGCTACAATTCCGATTCAAGAGTTATGCTCAGTCTCCGTGCAGCTTACGGCGCTCCGACTGTAAAGATCGGCGGAAACACCATTAACGTTTCGAGCAAAACCGAAATGTATTACGACATTACCGATTACGTAAATTCAGACGGTACTGTTACAATTCAAAATACTTCTGCAGGTTCACTCCTGTCTGTCGGATATCTTAAGCTCACGGGCGGTTCGTCTCTTCAGACCACATCCGACCTTTCATCCGCAATCGAGATGATCGAGACTCCGCTCGACGGCGAGGAAATCACGACGGGGGCAATCACAAAAGTTGAGTACACTCCGTCAACTGATTCTCACAACACCTTCGACGTTACCGTCAACGGCAGACCGACTATGATTCAGTTCATCGAAGAGGACGGCGGCACAAGAACCTACGACCGTAACAACAAGAATGTTACTATCAAGTCCTATAACGCTGACGGTGTTGAGGTTAACTCTCTCGACCGTACAGTTGCTTACGAGGTATGGACAATCAACACCAACCTCACAGGACCTGACGTAAAGGTGCGCGCAAAGTTCAGCACAGGCGGCGCTTATAAGTGGGAGAAGAATCCTTACTCCTTCACCTATGAAATTCTCGAGCCCGTGCTTGATGCTGATATCAGAAGCATCACTCCCGCCGCTGAATCAGGCAAGAAGGGCGCAGTTGAGGTTAAGGTTGTCACAGGTCCCGATGCACAGGGTGTTCGTTTCGTAATGCCCGACGGCTCAACCTGTACATACAATTCGACTAAAGCTGTTACTCTCGAAAACGGCGACCTCGAATTCACAGGCAAGGCTTGGATGAACGAGGACGGACTTAACACAATCTCGGTTAAGGTTAAGGTCAACGGCGTCTGGAATGCTCTCGACACGTTCGATTACACGGTTGAATAAACTGAACTAAAAAAATGGTTGCGCGGAATTACGCAACCATTTTTTCTTTAAAAGCAACCCGAACAAGTCTACGTAACTCAATCGGGTTGTTCAAATTTTAATTTGTCGGGGAGATTTCTCTTTTGATGTTGCTGATTTTGAGCAGTTTCCCCTGAAAGGGGAAATGTCGCGGAGCGACAAAGGGGTGTTGCGGAGCAACAAGGAAAAACAAGTTAAAGATTAAAGCTTTTGGTCGCTTACGCTCCACCCATCCGCCCTGTCGGGCACCTTCCCTTTCAGAGAAGGTTGCTTGTCTTTAGCTTGTTTCAAAATTTAAAACATCCCCACAAACCACAATTTGTCGGGATGTTGTAATTCTTTACTCGACTCCGTAGAAGCTGAGCAAGGCTGGGTTAATGATTGTGTCGGTATAATCGAAGCAGCTGCCGTGACCGCCGCCCTCTATCATAAGCTCCTGCGCATTCGGGATATTCTTCGTTATACGCTTTGAATGGATGCGCTTAATCATATCGTGCTCACCGTAGATATTAAGTACGGGAATTTCAATTTTCTGTAAATCCTTGAAGGTAAGATTCGGCTGATAGACCATAAGACCCTGAATATCGCGACGGTTCAGGTCCTCGGTTTTCTGCGTAAACGCTGCCTTGATTACAAGTCCGAGATACTTCCATACAATGCCTATCTGGTCAAACACCTTCGTGCCGAGAGGATTGATGTTCGAGCCCATTACAGTGAGAGCCTCTACCCTTTCAGGATGCGCCACGGTAAAGACCATACCGAGGTTTCCGCCGTCACTGAAACCGAAAATCTTCGTTTTTTCAATTCCGAGTGTATCAAGCAGAACAACAAGGTCATCGCTCATAATTTCAAATGTAAGTCCGTCGTCACCGCGGTCGGAATTACCCGTACAGCGAGGTGAAACAGTGATCACCTTAAAATGCTTCGACATTTCGGGAAGGACGCTGTCATCAAAGCAGTGCATATCTCCGCCGTTGGGAGACAAAAGAAGCAACGGTTCGGCACTCATATCACCGTAAATACCGTACTCAATCTTCACACCGTTATTCTCGACAAATCCGTATTCCGCCAATTCAGGCATTTCCACCGACGTTTTAGCATAGCTCACGGGCGCACAACATAAAACAAGTGCGGCACAAAGCAACAACGAAACAAATTTTTTCATAATAACACTCCCTGATATTTTTACAATATCAATATACTACCTTTCGGACAAATTTGCAAATTGTTTTTATAAAAGATTGCATATAAATTAATTTAAGCACTTTTTATTGACAAAAGACCCACAGTTTGATATAATTGTGAGCGTTGCCGACACAACAGAATAACTTATCGAGGCGTAGCTCAGTTTGGTAGAGTGCCTGCTTTGGGAGCGTGCCTAGCAGTTATAGCCATAGAAAAGCAAATGTCCCGAAAATCCTTTGTTTATGTGGGTTTTCGGCACTTTACGAAAACGCAAAACGGCGTGGAATTTGCGTTTGACCACAGTTTGTCCCACTTCCACGCAAAAAGAAGAAAAATTGAATATCATATCGGGGTGTAGCGGAGCTGGTACCGCACTTCATTTGGGATGAAGGGATCGCACGTTCGAGTCGTGTCACTCCGACCAAAAGTCCTCAAAGCTATTTTTGAGGACTTTTTTATTAAATTAGCGAGGAGAATAAAAATTGAGCGCAATAATAGCAGTATGTAGCACTAACTTTTGTTTATTTGCAGCTGATACTCGCATGGTCAGCATGCAAAACGGTTCCTTAGTCTACGACAATGACAATACGGAAAAGATTTTCAAACTCAATAAAAGCCTTGTGTTTGGAGCAACTGGACTTTTTCATGCCTCCGAAACACTATTAGCTCCTTTCTCTTCATTTGCAGACCAAACTCAAATTACGATTTCAGATGCGCAGAACTCTATTTTAAGTTATATGAATAAGCTTTTGCCTACATTATCAAGTCGTAATTATCTAATTGGTGGTAAAGATGAAAACGGAAGCTATAGTTTAAGATATTTCCATTACAACAAAGCATCTGGAGATATCGAAACGCAAATTTATAAGCCAGAACCACCATATTTATTTGCAATAGTATGTGCTTTGCCACAAAATTTGGAATCAGATGCTCAAGATTATCAGCGTTTAGTTGGCAATCTTGTAAACCAATGTGACACATTAGACAACCTCATCAAAGGATTAGCACAAATCATCAGAACTATTTCCGAAAGAGACAATAGCGTGGGCAAACAAGTTTCAGCTGTATTAATTACATAATGTCCAGAAAGCTATTTTGAATCAAGCTAAAAGTTTTTTCTTTGTTTACTGCAAACCAAATTTTGAGGGCGGCTCTAACGAGTCGCCATCTTTGTTTTCCCCTATAGTACGGCATCATGTTAAATGCATTGTTTAGTTCTCATTTGCGGTTTTTGCTATTGTTTGAATTTTAAGAATGTTGTAATTCAACTCTAATAGATTTACAAGAGTGTAAAACATATGCACACACTCACGAGCCACTTCCATTAGGGTTTTAGTTTCGACATTAACTTTCCCTTTGTGATCGTCAACAAAACGAATTGTTTGCTCTTCGAGATTTTCCTCATAATTGAAATGCCCGATAGAATTGCGAATATGATTTTCTATGGCGTTGTTTATGAGCCAAGAAAACTCATCGTGTTTTGACACCAATTCCCTATAAATATTGACTTTGCTCCTATACGAATTGATCTTGTTCTGAAAATCTTCTGTAGCATTTACAAAACTATTTATATTTTTTCTGCAATAAATGTTATTCAGTGCAACAACACGGGACAAACTATAAAGAATCAGTTCGTAAGAATCTTGATAAAATGTTTTTATATCTTCAAAAGTCAGTGTGGAAATGCCCAAATCTTTATACTCTTCAATTTTCAAGGCGTTGAAAACCGGTAGAAACTTTGGATACATCTCTAGGAATGTCTTGATCAGTTGTAACGTCTTGCGTTCTAGCTGCTTTGTATAATTAAAATCGTATATTTGATCAAACTGATCAATTTCTGCAGGACTATTTTTTAGAATCTTATTTAATCTCGCTCCAATTTTGGAATAGTCTTTAAGTGTATTTTTAGGTAAGATTTTGACACAAAACTTAATCAATTCTTGATGTACAGACATTATGCAGTTAATGTCATCCGGAAACGCGTCATACCTGTTTGTAAGACGCGGCAACAAAACATCATATTTTTCATTATAGCAAAGATCTATTTTTATTTTGATATTATCCCAACCATTTTCCCAGAGTGTAAGGAAATTATAAAAACGGGTATTTTGTTTTTGTGTACCTCCTGGGAGAAATGCTTGCCGCATAAACGGAGTCAATATGTATTGGTTTGGATCGTTGCTATCTAACATAATTTTGTTCGTAGAAAGATCCGGAGAAATTTCCAAAACATATTTACATGTTTCCACTTTTGTTTCAGTAGCATTTTTTAATTTAAAATCATAATGCCACGGAATTGTTTCAGTTTTTTCTCTTTCATAATGCCAAACAGTCTGTAAAGATCCGTTTATTTCAGTTTTACACTCGGGACAATGAAATTTTATTGGACACAAAGTCTCAGAAACCTGATATCTTAATCTAATTGTGCAACCACAAATATTACAAGCGACTGGAAAATTAACAACCATATTTTTCCCCCTCTATAGTGTGATGAAATCATCGAGAAAGCCCTACGGCTTCATACAACTCTTGCATTTTCGGATGTTTGTACTCTGACAAATTCGATAAATATGCATCGAGATCATTCTCGACTTGATAATAATTCAATATCTCTCGCATAAATGATATCGTCGATTTTTTATAATTCTTTATTGAGATAACCTTTCTAAATGCTTCGGCGTCAAAAGAACTTGCCAACTGTTCCGTATAGGCAAGGAATGCAGAAAAATTAATGTCCTGTATTGTGCTGAAGTTTTGCAAGACTTCCAATCCGTGAACCATATTAGTGATTTCTCGAGAGAATTCCAAAGGCACTTGATGAACGACAACGTTTCGGATAGATTTGGTTAATCCTTCAAGCGCAGATGACATAACGGTTATCGTTTTGGAAATCTGTGTTGTTAAATTCAAAGCGTTATACAACGAGTAGCCGACGACCGTTCCCGTTTCGTTTTCAGTGAAAGCAGATATGATTTCTTTTTCTGACGGCGAAACGATTCCGTACTTGCTCACCTTGGGCAAATGATACGTGCCTTTCGCTATTTTGACGAGTTCTCCCGATTCGCACATTCTCTGGAGCGTTTTATAATATGCTGCCTCGCCGATTAGTCCAGACAGCTTCTCTCTATACAGTTTGCTTGCAACGATCAATTCGTTTTCTTTGAACTCAGTAAGAGCATTCTTTACAACCGGATTGCTTTTCATTTATTCTGCACCTCCTTTACATAGTTTCACTGCTACTATTATACTCACGCAACCACAGATTGTCAAGTAAAATCCGATTTTACTTGACAACAACCGCGTTCTACTTTTAGGATGTTCAAAACTTAAACAAACAACTCACGGCACACTCTTTCATTGTAAGAGAGTGCCGTGATGTCATTACTGTTCAGCTTTAAGCCGTTCCTTCTCTTCCGCAATCTCCGCTTTCACACGTTCTATCATTTCGGCGAGTTTGATTTCGCACTGCTCTTTCGTTTCAGCATAGACGTTGAATTTCTTTCGTTTTCCGTTCGGCAGTCTTGGGAAGAAGCTGCCTTCCCAAAGGTGATCGTTGATCTGATACACACATCCGGTGCCGCTTTTGCGTATCTTTCTTGGTATCGGCTCGGGATGCGGCTCTGTGGGCACACACGGGGCGTTTACGGGCGATTTCGCCGTCCTCTCGGGTGTTTGCTCTACCACGGGCATCTGCGCGTTTGTACCGCCGATTTTGCGGTCAATACTCACCGCCGCCTGCATCTGCATCGTGTCTGTCATGTGGCTGTAAATATCAAGTGTCGTCGCGGCTGAAACATGACCTATCGTTGCTGACAAAGTTTTTACGTCCATGCCGTTTTCCAGCGCCATCGTGGCGAAGGTATGGCGGAGGTCGTGAAACCGCACGTGCTTGCATCCCGCCCGTTTGAGGAGAAGCGACAGGATATCACCAACGGACGTGGGATACCTCGGCACGTCGGGATTTTGCGGCGACGGGAACATCCAGCGCGAGTTGATTGTCTCCTTATATTTTCTCAGCACCTCCACCAGCGACGGCGGCAGTACCACCGTGCGGATGGAGCTTTTTGTTTTCGGCACGGAAATCTCGATCTTGCCGTTCACAGCACACGCCTGGCGAACGATTTGAAGCTCGCCCGTTTGGAAGTTGAGATCATCCCATTGCAGTCCCATCAGCTCCCCTCGGCGCATTCCCGTGCCCAGCTCCAACAGGAACAGTTCGTAGTAGCCGTCCTCTTTGGCCTGGATGAGGAACCTCTGTAGTTCGTCCTTTGTCAGCACCTGCATCTCCCGCGCCTTCTTCGGCGGCAGTTTACAGCCGATGGCAGGATTGACTCGTATCAGTCCCTCTGCCACCGCCTTTTCAAGTGCCATTCTGCAACTTGCGTGGCAGGCGCGCACCATACGGTCGGACAGTCCTGGGCCGTATTTTTCAACGTATTGCTTTCGTCCGTTTCGTTTCAGCCGTGCATAGAACTGTTGCAGGTCGTTCTGCGTCAGCTTGTTCAGCGGTATCTTGCCGATCTCGGGGATGATGTGGTCGTAGATTCGGTTCTCGTAGTTTCGCTGAGTCAGCGGTCGGATGGCAGGCTTGGAGTAATTCTCATACCAGAACTCCATCCAGTCGCCGAACAGCATGTCCGGCTTGCACCGCGTACTCGGCGGTCGGTATTCCTCTTTCAGTTTTTCAAGCTTCTCTGCACACTCGGTCTTGGTATGAGCGAGGACGTTTTTGGTGATGGGCAAGCCCTTGTCATCGTAGCCAACCACCACACGACCTTCCCATCGTCCGTCCTTTCGTTGACGGAGAGTACCTTTTCCGTTTTGTCTGCGTTTTGCCATTTATCTCACTCCTTTATGATCAAGTCTTCCATAAACCCACCGACGATGCCCGACGCTCGCTTTTGCATGTCGGTGGTCACGTGGGTGTAGGTGTCCAGCGTGAAGCTGGCGTTGGTGTGGCCTAGAATTCGGGACAGCGTTTTCGCATCCACGCCGCCTGTCAGCGCGTGGGTGGCGAAGGTGTGGCGCAGATCGTGGAAGCGTATCAGCGGTAGTCCCGCTTGCTTCAGCAAGGTTTTCATACGGTTGTAGGGATACTCGGGATGCATCGCCTCCTCAGGTCTATAGATGTTCGGGAAGATCCATTCACTCATTGCTGTTTTCTTTCGCTCTCGCAGGATCTCCGCGGTGCTCGGCGGCAGCAGGATGTTACGCATTCCCGTTTCGGTCTTGGTATCACCCCAGGTCACACCGCCTTTCTTTTTCTTCACCGTCCGCGAGATCTTCAGCCGTCCCGTGGCTTCATCAAAGTCCGACCACCGCAGTCCGCAGATCTCACCGAGGCGCAGTCCTGTGGTCAGCTCGGTGTAGAAGAAGTCGCGCCACACCTCGTCCTGCATCACGATGCTCATAAACTTTTCCAGCTGTGCTTCGGTGAGTATCTGCTTGGGTGCGTAATTGTTTTTCGGGATGGTGGTGCCGTCGGTGGGGTTCTTGACGATGAGCCGTTCTCTCACCGCCGCGTCCATGGCTTCGTGGAGCATCATGTGAACACTGCGCACCGTGCTGTCGGCCAGCTCGTATCCGCGAAGAGGATGTGCCTCTCGCCGACCGCTCTTTTTGATCTTGTTATACATTCTCTGCACGTCGGCGGTGGTGATGAACGCCACCGGCTTATCGCCGAGGTAGGGCCTCACGTGCATACGGATCATCGAAGCGTAGCTGTCCCAGGTGCTCTCGCGGATGGTGAAGATCATATACTCGTTGAGCCATCGGTCGAGCCACTCGCCGAGGGTCATCTTGCTGTCCTCGGTCAGCTCCACGCCGCGGTAGTCCTCGATGCGCTGATGCAGTTTTTCAAGGGTTTCCTTTTGCGTCTTGCCGTAGACGTAACGGAAGATCGGCTTGCCGTCGCTCTTGTGACCGACGGTGATGCGCCCTTCCCATTGGCCGCGCTTCTTCTGCCGAACCATTCCGTCGCCCGCAGGTCTTCTGTTTGCCATAGTTCTCATTTCCTTTCCTTGTCAGCACAACAACATACCACAACTCTTTTGGAATATCCAGCGACTTTGCCGAAACAGTTTTGAGAACTTCCTCAGTCCTTTTGCCAATGGTAAGCATCCTCGAAGCCGAGCGTACCGTTGATTCGTTTCACTTCGTTGATGCACTCTTGACGAAGGTTAGCGAGACTTTCTTCTTCCACATCACAGTAGGCGGCAAGGACGTTCATCATGATCGCCATCTCCACCGCCAGTTTGAACAGCATTCTGCACATTCGAGTGTCGCTGCTGTCCACGATCGCCTTCATCGTCGAGACCATATAGTTCGGCAGCATCCCCGGACTGTTGTCTGCCCGAAGGTAACCGACGTATGCCCGAATGGCTTTTTCAATAAACTCAGATTGACTTCGGCAGTCATCGTCTTTGTACATTTCTTTTACCGTTTCCATTGTTTTGGGTGTCACCCAAAGCGGAAACTTGATTTTCTTGTTGTTTTCCATAATAATTCTCCTTTTTTGCTGTAACCCCTATCACAGCGCCTATGATTTTCCTTGCAAAATGGGGCTTTTCGCATTTTACTGCTCTTAACGTAACCCCCATCCTTTCCAAACAACCCCAATTCGTCCCGATCTTCAAAATGCCGAAAACCCTTGTGCGGTCGGCGTTGCCGTCCGCTGTGGTGTGAGTCGAGGGTCGTTTACGACCCCGACTCTTTCACCTGCTTGATTTTCGACCCTTGGATTCGGTCGAAATTCTCCAGTTTTTCGAGCGCTTTTTGTCTGCACATCTCCGTTTGAAAGTGCATGAGCTGCTGTTGGTAACGGTACTCCACCGCCTCTTGAATCGGGCGGATCGTGTAGAGCAAGGTGCCGTTGTGCTTTTGTCCGTTCTTCGTGATCACGCTGGTCGGCTCAGTGGTGATGAGCTGCTTTGCAACCAATCCGTCGATGTGTTTCTTCACGGTGTTCTTGCTCAGTCCCACCGCCGAGCCGATCGTCTTGTAGCTTGGGTGGCACTGAAAGGTTTTCCTGTCCTCACAGTACATCAGATATGCATACACTGCGATTTCACCCGCCGAGAGATCCAAACAAAAAATTTCGTTGGGCAGCGGAAAATAATTTTTCACCGCGTCGCGCTTTGGATATCGGTTGTACTTCATACGGCATCACCGCAATCTTTTTCATCCCTCCTTCACTTTGTAAAGTGGCTGTCCACCCACTCTCTGAATTTTTCTTTCGGCACGATCAAGCGATTGCCGACACGGATGACCGGGAACCCTTTCTCGTGCATCAGCTCGTAGGCCGATGACGGTGCCACACCCAGCACCTTGGCGACCAGTTCCGCGTTGAGAAACAGCGGCAGGTCATCGTAGTTTTGGTAGATTGATTTTTTCATTTTGTTTACCTCCTGATAGATTTTTTAGGCTTGCGCCTATGTATTGGTGGCGTTTGAAATCAATTCCTCATTAGTACAGGAATGAAAATTCCATATTGCACACCCTCTTGAAAAATTCTCCTCTCACTTTCCATGGGACTTCAGACAGTTGTTTATGCGCAAAAATTTATCCCCTTACTTTTCAAGTCGAAAAAATGCACCACCTACAACCAAGAAAAATATCCTCTCACTTTTCATGGCAATTCAAAGGACAGTTGAGCGGAAAATTTTTTATCCCCTCACTTGTACAAAGGAAAAAATTATATAGTTGACAACCAATATTTTTGATTGTTTACAAAAAATTAATTTATCCCTTCACTTATACATGGGAATTCACAAGGCAACCTACAACCAAACTTCAAAAAGTTTCTTCACTTTTCAAGCCGAAAAATAAACAGCTCTATGCACAGGCAGAACAAAAAATATTTATCCCTCTACTTATACAAAGGAAAAATCGGGCACCTCTATGCGCAGAAAAAATAAAAAAAGACCTACACATCCATGCACAACGAAACGAGGGGTGCAGTCTGCATCCCAGCTAGTTCGTATTGTACATGTATGTATAAGTCTTTGAATTGCCCCTTTTGTATTTCAATTTTTATCCCACGGCCTCGTGGGTGCTCTATCTTAACACAGAAAAAATTATTTGTCAAAAAATTTTTGCATGTTTTTCTTTGTCTACTGTGGAGCAGTTTTTAATCCGTGAAAAAGCCAACGCCATCGGAATTTCCGATGGCGTTTGTGATTACTTCTTGCAATAGATTCTGATGGCTTCGGCAACAAATTCCGCGGTGCCTTCACCGTGACTGTCGATGTTGTTCTTGAACCGCTCGTCGCAGACGTACATCTGTCCGAGACCTGTGAGGATGTCATCGGTGCAGTGATAAAAATTCGCCGTGATGTAGTTCTGCAGTTTCTTGACGAGCCGCTGTGCCGTATCGCTATCGGCGCTCTCGCCGCAGTTCTTGCACTCGGCAAATTCGGCAAAGACATCGTTCATTCCTGCGAGCACGTCGTTCCACTTATCTTTGGAGTAACCGGCGGTCTTTGCCTGACTCTCTTTGTAGGCGTCGGTGCAACCCCAACGCTGCTTTGCCTCGTCCTCGTACTGCTGACGGGCAGTCTCGTATTCGCTGTTGTCAAATGCGCTCATTGTAATCTCTCCTTTTTCTGCTTGTTCCAGAGCTGCAATCAGCCGTTCCAGCCGATCTTTCTTCAGCGTCAGCAACCGCTTCTGCTCTGCAAGCGCTTTTTGTTTATCGTAGTTCGGCGAGGCGAGGATCTCTGCAATGCTTTTCAGTGAAAAATCCAGTTCACGATAGAACAGTATCTCCTGCATCCGGTCCAAAGATGCTTCATCGTAAAACCGATAGCCGTTTTGCTCATCGACATAGCTCGGCTTCAGCAAACCGATCTCGTCGTAGTAATGCAATGTGCGCACGCTGACACCGGTGAGCTCGGCAAATTCTTTGATCTGTAGTTTCATATCTTCACCTCGGGTATATCATACACTATAACGTTACGTCAGAGTCAATACTATTTTACACTATTTTTTGCAAAAGGTAAAGGGCGCGGCACCGGGCCGCACCCACGGCAGAAGAGGTTAGATCTCTTCCACCGTTTCCATACCGTCCATGACCTCGACCATGATCCGCGTCGCCAGGATGAATCCGTCTGTAAACGCCTGGCGAGCCGTGAGGTCACAGATCTCACTTTGGCAGTCCTTGAACTTCTCGAAATTTTCTTTCTGCTGTTCGGTGAGTGTGGACATGAGGCTTTCCTCGTTTTTGCAGATGAGCTTCACCAGCTTGTCCATTCGCGATCCGCGCTTCATATCACGTTCGCATGGGTTGATGTTGCCGTAGTACAGATCTTCAAGCGTTGTCATGTTCATCCCACCTCACATAAGAAGAGGACGACTCTGCATCGGTCATTCCCGATATCGAGTCGCCCTCTAATTTCATTTTGTCTGCTGCGATCAGCGCATGCTTGACGAGCAGCATCTCCACCCACGTCCGCTCATCGTACTCTGCCGGACGGCCGTCCTTGAGATACTCCGCCATCGCCGCGCTCATCACGCCGTACTTTTCGCCGTTGTAAATCTCTTCAACTGTTATTCGTGCCATATTCGCACCTCCTTTGCAGTACACAACAGTACCACAGGAGTTCGCGAAAGTCCAGAGGAAAACGAGGGAATTTCGGTTATTATATCAAAATCCCATTGCAGTGATCCACTTCATGCTGAATAATCTGCGCCGTCCAGCCAATGTAGGTTTTGATGCGAGTCTGCATCTCCATGTTTTGATACTGAACTTTGATGGTTTTATAGCGTTTGCACGGACGCGGGCCACCAAGAAGAGACAGGCATCCCTCCTCGGTGTTGTACGCACCGTCTTTTTTGATAATCTCTGGATTGAGCATCACCGTGTATGTAGGAGTTTGTCCACTCTCGTCGAGAAAGGCGATGATTCGTTTGCTCACACCGATCATATTCGCTGCCATACCGACACAGCTATCCTTGTGCGCCATCAGCGTATCAAGCAAATCTTGTGCAACTTGCAAATCTTCTTTTGTTGCAACCTCCGACTTTCCTGCGAGGAAAACTGGGTCGTGTATCAATTCACATACCATAAGAAATAATATCTCTCATTTCTACACTATTATCTTTTCAAGAAAGGACTTGTCAACCAATCCGTCAAGAATTGATCTAATCCACCACTTTTGCTCGTCGCTCATTACCTCAACACCGTTATTTCGTATTTCCTGAGCCGTTGTTAATATTCGGTTTACAGAAATTGCAAGTATAGCGGTATCTATCGACGTACAGCTATCTTTCTTCCTGTTGGTAAATTCATCAACTACGGTATGAATAGAAGTGTGTTCTAGTTTTTGATCAATGTATTCCCAATATTCAGAAACATCTGGATCATGGAACTCTTCATCTTTATAATTTACAACTTCTCTACAATTCTTTAACCAAAGTAATAACGGCTTTCCGTCTATCTCATCTATACACATAAAATCAGAGGAACCAAATATTTTACTATACACTTCTATTGTTCCGCCATGATCTGTGTTGTCTGTCAGTGGAAGAAATATGGCACCTGGTTTGATTTCAAAATAATACAAATTTCTATTTGCTCTTACTAGCACATGATTACGAGATAGCAATAACGAACGTAGTCCGAAATATGTGGAATAATACAACTTTATTGTAGCCCAGGTATAGTTTTTACGAGAAACACAGGCTAATCCTTCAGCGAAAGATAATACTGATTTGTAGTAAAACGTCCCCATATCGCGGTTTTTTTCCGACCTATACCGTGTTAAATCCGCAAGATCTACGGTCATTAACCTGATTGCTTTCCCGCTTCTAAAATCTTGAAAAGGTACACCACTACTGCCGGTAAATCGAGTACGAAAAATCTCTTGACATTTACACGTATTATACATCATAATCAGATTCCCCAGGGATATCAGACAAAAACGCATCCTTCAAATTATCAATAACTCTCTTTCGAGCAGTTCTTCCATCTGTAGTTTCGATATCCTTAGGAGTGATTAACTCAACAAGTTCAAAATCAAATAACTGAACAATTTTCTCCTCTTTAAAACTCTTAGCCGCAACACATTTGGGTAACACATACTCCATAAAGAATTCTATCGCACCAATAAATCCGGCAGCTTTGAAGAATATATTTTGTCCAATATTACTCCATTTCGATGTTTTGTCTGCATGATATTTTAAAGCTCTAAAATAATTCTGCAAAATATTAGCCTGTAAGACTAGATTGGAAATATTATATTCCTCCAATTTGCCATCATGATCCACATATTTTTTGAGGGCAGTTACTACTGTAGACAAATCTAATTTTCCTTTGCCGCGAGGTGCGCCAGGATATTTTATAACATTATAAAATGGTGAATCAACATTTTGATTCAGAATCTCTGCAATATCAGTCGCTCTATTAACAGCAAAGTTTCTATCTTCTGCCGTAACGCCATATAAATCATAAATCAAGCTCTTAGGAACAGGTTTTTGTTCTGAGTTTATATTCAGGAATATTTTTGCTGCATCAACTGTTTCTAAATTTAGCGCCATAGAAACGATAATATCTTTTTGTGCGATTTCAGGCTTTTCCTTAATAGCCAACTTTAATCCCTCTAACCGATGCTGACCATCAATAAGCTGTGCAGAGGCATATACAATAGGCATATCAATATATTCATCCGTAATAGTTGGAACGGTGTCAACATTAGTCCAATTCAACACAAAAGTATTTACGAACATATTATCATTAAGAACATAGTTCTTTATCGAAGCAATCCTTTGCCGATTTAATACTCGTTGGACAGCTCCCTCTTCTTCATCTTTTCCTCTTACCGCTACATAACTAATGTTGGCAAGATCATTAACAGTCATAATAAACGTAAATATTCTTATGCCATTAATTTCCGTGCTAACATATTTTATTTTTTTATTATTGTCCATTACTTGCCCCTTAACAAAACGCATTTTATATATTGTATTATTGCCTTGTTTCTCGCATACTAAACACTTGTCGTGAGATTGTTGACTAATTTTGGCGCCTTCGCAATGCCTTTTTAGTTCAATGCTTAAAACACCTTCGGGGTCTTGTGCGCCAAAATCATAGTAACTGTTTTCCACAATTTGCTCGTATATTTCTTTTGCTGTAAGTCCAATTGGATAATTTTGTAGCACCTTAACAGCAGCTTCGATAATTGTCATTTTAAACCTCCTATTTTAAAATTGATAACCTCAATGTGTAAGCACATAAAAGCGAATTACATTAAAATCACATTCTCTTCGCTGAATGCTTCTACAATTTCATGAATTTTTGTAATGTATTCATCCCTCGTAGTTGCTCCTGTAGTAAACTGTTCGTACAACCACTCGATACCGCCTCGAACATAAGCATTAAAGAGCTTCATATTCTCCGGTGTATCGGGATTCTTAAACGCTCTATCAATTTTTTCATCAGCATTGAGACCTGTCGTATTATCAACAAGCATAACTATTCTAAAAATTGAAATAAGGTTATTCTGCTCTCGGTTCACAACATCTGCAAAAATCTTAACCGTATCAGAATTTGTATTCTCATCTTCGCGCTTCAGACCATAGTTAACGCCTACAATTGCCGCGGTCATGTATACATCTATCATTCTTTCAAAGACACCGGCAACTTTCTCTTTGTGATCGTTTTTTTCGGTCTTTTGGCTTAAATACTTCAAATACGTAGCATATTTGCCACGAATATAAATATCGCCAGTAAACATTAGCCATCCCTCCTAACCGAAGACTTGATTTCAGAATGCTTGACAATCTGATAGATCATGCCAACTTTTTCACTCATATCAGACTGCGCAAACTCCCAATCCTTATTCATAACCACAAGTATAACCTGCTCTGCAACCTGAGGAAGTACTCTTGAAATATTAGCGATGTGTTTCTCGTCGGCATTAGAGAACGGCGCATCCATAACAATTGGATACGGTTCGCTAGAATATTCAATTTCACCAGGCGCATTTTCTTTAGCTTTTGCTTTCTTTCTAGCCAAATCTACAATACCAGCAATGAAAGCAAAATTCTTTACCGTATCAAGTCCAGGTGAAGTGTCATTTACAAACACACCATTTCCACTATCCACTTTGAGCGTAATATGATAGTTATCATCTATCTCTACAACGCGTTGACCGTGATACATCTGAGAAAACAGCATATTTATGCTTGCATACAGATCTTCTTTTACGACACGTTCAGAGTTGTCATAGCTTGCCTGGAACCACTCATAAATTCTAGTAGCATATGCAATAGCTGCAGTGATTTTCTTGTTTTTCTCAGTAGACACGCGCAATCCAGTTATAGCACTTTCAAGCGATTGAATCTGATTTTTCACTTCACCAATCGCAGACGTGATTTCAAGAAGAAGATTTCTCTTTGCGGTAAGTACTCTATCGTTTTCCTCATTATCGCGTTCGTATTTGCCAACATCAATGTTACCTTGAATTGATCTGCTTAATTCCGTAAAATGAGCATGCTTATCATCTAACTGATTCGCATTTTCTCTAATTCGGATATAGTCCGCCCTGATGGTTTCAGCATAGTTTTCAATTTCGGTTTCGTAACGCTGGCAATCCCGCCTGAACTCGCGAATCGTGGTACCGATATGTTGCGGAGGAAGCAAGCTTTGTTCATATCTAATATGATTCACTGCACCTTGATTCATTGTCAAATCAGCACCGCAGATACACTTTCCGCGCTGCAAAATGTATTCAATAGAATCGAAATGCATTTTAGGAATGCCTTCGCCATCTTGCTTTGCATCCGCAATCACACGATAGACCTTAGAATACAGTGCCAATGCGAAGAATTTATAAGCGTTTCTAGTAAAGTCCCGAACAATCTGCTGTTCAACATCAACCTGATTTCTCTGCAAAAATTCTATATCACGTTCTACACGTGTCTTTTCTTCCTGACGTGCTTTGGTATCTGCGTTTGCAAGTATCAATGCCGTTAATTCTTTCTTACGTCCTTCAAAGTAAGCAATTTCCTCTCTTACCTGTGCTTCTCGAGCTTCAAGTGTCTGAAGCTTTTCTTTTGCGGTATCAAGATCCCTCCTGAGCCGCACACTCTTTTCATCCTGACCAATATCCAATTCTTTTTGCAGTTTGCTAATGACAGAATTAGTCTTTTTGGGCGAGAAATGATCAACAGCTTCGCTGATAGTTTCAAGCCCCATGAGACCTCTAACAGCAGAGACAACATTGCCCTTGCTATTGATTTCGGATACATGTTCACCATCAAAGAAGAAGTAACCGGAGAGAGCTTCAGGCAATATTTTATTTATAGTGTTTTGGCATTCAAATGTGGGGACTTCCTGCATTTCTCCGTTTTGTTCCTTATACTCGACTTTCAAGGTTGCCCTCGTGCAGGATGGTTTATTTCCTTCATTTTTCGTTACAACTTGGGTTCTGCGAATAACATACAACTTGTCCTCATGCTGCAACTCCACTTCAACTGAAACCTCAGCGGAGGAAAATATGCTCATTTCCTGTAGCGTTTCTGAGTTGATCAATTCTCTTGTTTTGAAAGAGGTTACTCCATACAAGCACCAATTGAATGCCTGAATAAGTGTGGTTTTGCCACTCGTGTTGTCACCTAAAATAACAGTAACATTTTTCTCTTTATCACAAGAGAATTGAACTACTTGGAGATCTTTATACTGTCTGAAATTTTTCAGCGCAATCTGTTTAATTAACATTTTCGACCTCCTGAATAATAAGCTTAATGATTTTTTCTACCATCTCGTTGTCTTTGAGCTTTTTCGTTTTGTAATTCTCACGTTCCATCATATAGACACGAGTTTTAAGGCGCTGCAATTTTGACTCGTCAAGTGCTTCGTTTTGATTGTCAGTATTTACAACATCATATTCCATAATCATGTCCTCCTATGTAGTTCAACTGATAATACTCGTTGATTCTATCAACAAGTTTATACGATTCAGACGGATTTTCACAAAGCCTAACAAAATCGTCTAGGCGTTCTTTTTCGCGTTTGAATAATGCTATTTCACAATCTACGTTGCTTACTCTTTCAGTAGAATCTAAGCTTCTCGGCAATGTAATAAAATCATATATAACCGCAAATTGTTTTCCTTTGGCCCGACGTAACACACGGCCGCGTCGTTGAACGTATTCCTTAGGATTAGTACTGCTAGCCATAATAAACGCAGTTCTAATGCCAGGTATGTTTACACCTTCATCTAAGCATTTAATTGCAACTAAAGCCTGTAACAAATGGCCTTCTGCGAAACTCTCTTTAATTCGTTCTCTTTCCTGAGCATCTTCTTTGGATGTGAACATAGATACTCTCATGTTCAATTTGTTTCCAAGAATATCTACGACTCGCTCTATTTGTCGCGCATCATCCTCGTCGTAATCATCTTCTCGATCAGTGAACACTTTTGTCGCACCACAATACACTAAGATATTGTTGTCGTGTTTGTATTCCTCCATAAGTTCTTCAAGAATATGTAACTTATTACGAGCGCCGGCTATAATCCTTGCTCTCTTAATGAGCAACATCTCTGCTGATTTGGGTAGTTCATCCCCTGGATTCTTTCGAAGAATATTAATTATCTTCTCTGTTAGTTCCGTATATTCTTGAAGTTCATCCGGTTCTAGATTGACAACAACAGGATGATAATAGTACGGAGTTAAAAATCCTTGCTTTATAGCATCCTCAAGCGTAAAAGTGATGCACACTTTTTTGAAATAATTGTACAGACTTTGCGTTCCTTCTTCATCATGATGACGTTCCAAGGTTGCTGATAATGCCAATCTGTATTTGAAATTTTCTAGCATGCATTTTTGCAAACGTTTCGCGCCAAAGTTATGTGCTTCATCTACAACAATGCAAAGATTGCCTTTTGCAGCGCGCAAAATATCTTGAACGTAATCTGTGGAATAAGATGCGTTGACCATTATTGCACAGAAATTCTTGATTACCCCCAGCTTATAATCGCTAAGTGTTAGTTTGAATTTCTTTTTCCAATCGTATTTAGAATAACAAATTAGCGGAGTCACATTAAATCGCTTTATATCTTCAACCCATTGCTCAACCAAATGCTGATATGGACAAAGGATAATAACGCCTATATTGTCTTTTAGTTTCTCCGACAAAGCAGATAATGCACCTAGTGCAGTAAAAGTTTTGCCTGCGCCTGTTGCCATATCAAATATTCCTTGTCCATCTGATTCCATCCAATTGTTTATAGCTTCCAATTGATATGGGTGGTCATCGAACGAAACGTCAGGAGGAACACGAAAAACATTTTTCGCAACGCTTTCGGCTTCTCTTTCCCTTAAAGAACATTCAATATCATCAACTTGGCTATCAACTTTATCTCGCTTGTACTCCAACAGCTTCTTAACCGCAATCTCAGGGAAATCTATGATCGTTACATGAGAGTCAGCATTTGTCCAAAGCATATGGAACGCCAATTCTTTTTGAGCAACTTTTTTCTCTTCGAAAGATGACTGCCATGAGCAATACACATCCATCACTTCATAGTTATCAACAAATGCGGTTTCTGACTCATTTGTTGATCCTGAAAAAGCGATAACGTTATTATCTGAATCATATACAAGCCCCATCTTTTCGTGATAAATACCAAGCTGGTTACGTCCATGGGTAAATGCTATTTTAATATCCAGCTTACCGACGGCGATCAATGTTGCGAGCATATTAAGTCGTTCGCTCTCAAAATAACTTGTCGGCTCTTTAAACTCTCGCATAATTGCGTTTGTTACTATCTGCTCCCGAGATTCATAACCTTTTTGAATTGCGAGTATATCTTCTTCGGAAAGTCTGGGGGATGCTATCAGCTGAATGTGTCCACCGTTAATGACCATCTCCGATATTCCCTTTGCAATTTGAATCAATGCTGTAGAAGAAAAGAAACCAACTGCGCGCTTATATTTAACTGCACGAGATAAGACAGGAATATAGAAATCCTTAATAACATCGCTCTTGCCAGATCTATATTCAGTATTTATTTCGATATCTTTGAATGACATCATTACAAACTCCTTATTCCATCTAGCAACAAATTGATATCTTCTTCGGTATTGAAATATCCCACACTTACTCTAACGGTTCCACCATATTCACGAGAGCCAATCAAATCATGAATATATGGCGCACAGTGATAACCCGTTCTAACTGCCACATCATACTCTTCGCTCAAAATTGTACCAACCTCATTTGCACTATAGCCATCCACATTAAAGGAAAGAACACTGGTATGATGAGTCGGCAAATACAACTTAACTCCGATCTCCCTCAACCCCTGAATTAGATGTTTCATCAATTGTGCTTTTTTGTCGGCTATAGCAGACATTCCAGTTGTCTTTAACCATTTCAAAGAAGCGTTTAAGCTTGATATAGCAATGATATTTGCACTACCTACTTCAAAACCTACTGGAGAATCAGAAGCCATATTTAAGTTTAGTGAATCCGAGCCTGTTCCTCCGGCAAGCGCTGTTGTTAAGCGTGCTGCAGATGCCGAAACAAAACCACCGATCCCCCAGGATGCATACAGATTCTTGTGACCTGCAAAAACAACATAATCAATATTTGACTTTTTCATGTTAAGGGGTTCGAGGCCTGCAGATTGCGAAGCATCAACAACAACTATTGCATCATGTTGCTTTGCAAGTTCTGTAATCGCATCAATTGGAACAATCATCCCTGTTACATTGCTTATATGATTCACAAATACATAGTCTGGTGGATTTTGAGAAAACAGCTTTTCCGCCTCTTCTCTATTAAATTCTTGAGTATGTGGATCAAATGGCAAAAGAACAATCTCAAAATTATACCGTTCCTTCATCAAGTGGAGAGGTCGCGCTATCGCATTGTGCTCGAAAGGGGTGACATAAACCGTCTTATATTCATCCCACTCTAATCCCATGATAATTTGGTTAGCCGCTATGGTTGCAGACGGTGTAAAAACTACATTATTTGGGTTCTCTACACCAAGCAAATCCGCCATCAAGTATCTAGTTTCATCCACTACCTTCATAGCATCAGATGCAACCTTATAGCTGCCTCGACCAACATTTACTGCCATATTTCGTTGTGTATAATCTACTGCCTGATACACTTCTTCCGGCTTCGGAAATGTTGTAGCGGCGTTATCCAAATAAATCATAAGCTCTCCTTAGTCTATTATATCTTCTATCAATTGTGCTAAAATAGCCAACTGTTCGTCAGTTTCCAACGCTCCGTTATATTCTTCGAAAACGGCACGCAAATTGTTGATAACAGTTTTACCAAGTGGCGATATGGTGCTGGATGAGAATGTCTTTTCAAGTTTAGTTCCCGTAAGAGATATAGAAACCATGCACTCATTTTCGCCTGACACAGGATCTTCATGATAATCGTTGATCTTTGCAATTGCATCAGCAACATCTTTGATGAAGTTGCTTGCCAACGAATCGCTCCAATCCTCAATCTCCATAGAGGCGAATTCGAACATCAACTCATCCAAAATCGCATCATCGTCATAGGTGGAAATTTTTGATGCAAATCCTAGAAGTGCATTGGAATTCGAATCAAACACATGTTTCTTGGTGCTATCAGGAAGTTTCTTATACCAAGCCATCATCGACTTTGCCAACCCACCTTGATATCCGGGCATAAACAAGGCGATCAGCATTTTGCTAATTTCCATTCTGCAATTCTTGATGTGACCATCAAAAAACGCTTTGCATCGCATAATGCTTTCTATGCAGTTTTGCAGTTGGTTTTCTGCAGCAAAGATAGAAACAAGCGAATCAAAAACCAGTTCTCTTGAGTTAATCTCAAACTTCATCAATTCTTTTCTAAAACTATCAAATTGAGCATCGATTGTTCTTGCTTCGCCATTCTCCCAGTACGACTTAAACTTTTTGGTATACTCGGGCAATGATCGAATCCAGTTTTGCATGCTTTTGACAACGCTGTAGATATGATTTATGCTAGTTGTTCTCATATCTGCGTTATCTTGGAAAATCTGTTCCAGATTTTTTAAATACTGTTCTTTCTCAGCCGTGCCCGCCTCAATCAATAACTGATAATTTGCCGGGGCATCGTTCAAGCTAGCTAGCAAACTCGGAGTAAGTTCCATTTCTTTATCTTTGAAATAGAAAATGACACCTTCTTTGTACTGGCGTAGCTCATATGCTATTAAAATGGGGATGATTCCTTTTCTCAGTCCATAAGGAGCTGCACATAGTGTTTGATACAGTTGTTCGAAATTATTTTTAGCTACTTCACAATCAGAAATGAACGTATGAATTCTTTCAAGCACGTCATTTAAACCGGCATCTTCAGTTCTCGGATTTCTATCTAATCCAGTGCGCACAAGAACGGACTTGAAGATACTTACCTCTTGTCCATATCCATCCATACAAGGGATGATATTGTTATCCGCATAATCTAATATTTGCTGGATGACGAGATCACGGCCTTTAATGTTCTGCGCATTAAGCACATTTTTATTGACCATCTCATTATTGATAATCGGGGTTAGATTATAACAATCATTGCATATGCGCGAAATAGCCTGGATTAGACGCACCTGACTATCGATGTCTAACACCTCCTCACAATTCAAATACGTGCTGTATTGACTACGAGGAGCAAACATCATATCAATATGTGATTGGATACGTCTAATGAGATCCTGTTCATAAATCTCCATCTCTTCCATATAGTGAGGGTCGGGATTCTGAACATTTTCCTCTTTCAAGCGTGATATTGCTTCAATTCGTTTTAGCACTTCCAACTGGTCAAACGCTAAGTCAGAAATGCAAAGGATTATTTGTGGATGATTAGCAAATTTCTTGATTCTGCTTTCTATCCGTTCTCTATCTACAGAAGCATCTCCTACGATATAAATAATCAATCCATCATACTGATATTTTGTTAAAAGCTGTTTGGCATTTTTAAAGTTGACAAATTCTTTTGCACCCATATACACCTTTTTAAAATACCTAAGGATACTAAATCTGTCATTGTGTTCTCTCGGAAAAACAAATCCGTTATCGCATATTTCATTCAGCATTTCGCCGACATCGACTTTTACAGACTTGCTTTTCACATAAGCTTCAACGCTTTTTTGTACATCCACGCCATTTGCTGTTAACAAAACATATTCGGATGTGTCGCGCTGCGAAACGATGTGTTCTTTTTGCAAGAATCTCATCGCTTGCTCGAAAACAGTATCGTCCATCAATAACGCTGCTTTCAAGTGAGCTTTGGTATTTTTCAAGCGTTCGTTGCCGATCATGCTGATAACCGCCATAGCTTGTAGAATACGCACTTGAGATTCCTCTTTTGCTTGCCTCAAAGCTGCGTCTGTCTTTTTCCAAATGCTATGTACTTTCGCATTGAATACTTCTTTTCTAAATAACTCTTCAAAATACGTATAAATATAATCAGGCGTAATGAACTCGATCGCTTCGTGTTCTTTTCTTAAAAAGTTCTGAAAAGTGAATTCTCCGTCTTGAGCTAAGAAAGTAAACAAAGTTCTCTCGTTTTGACCAACCAATTCACTGATATTCAAAAGTGCATATGCGCTCAAAGGAGTCAGAGGGAAGCAACCATAAAGTAACTTCTCTTCCAAAGAATCCGGCGCCAGATCACTGAACACATCAATCAATGCCGACTTATTGCATACCTCAACAAACGTTGCTTGATGACTCTTTTTAAACGCTTCGAAAGATGCATCCTTAACAATAGCATTGGATATCAATTCGTAGCTTTGTTCAGAGGAAGCAACGAATTTTATGTGCTTGAATCTTCCTTCAACAGTCTTAAAACTATCGCTCGAAGAATAATCAAGTATTTCCTTGTGTGTAATGCAAGTAAAATGGATTTGCTTCTTTCCACTTCTCGATGCTAGTTCAGCAACATCTTGAATAATCTTAAAATTGAGCATTTTGCTTTTATCGATATTTGATTCAAGAAATTTACTAAACTCGTCAAATATGATATTGATACCGGAATATTCTGTTTGTTCTACTAACGCATCCACCACGGACTGATAAAGCTTCACAACATCCATATTTGTCATAGGGTTGAAGGCCGTACCTGCCGCAATCTGAGGATAGCAGTCACAGAAAGTAGAATATGCTTCTTGGTCAAAACGGCACAACCCAACAAGAAGATCTTCCACTTTTATTTTCTTTTTCTTTAATTCTTGAACAAGTTTTTTGTAAGCTTCTGGAAAGTTGGTTTCCCATTTTTTAATAATCGAAATAGCGGAATCAAAATACGTTGCGGGTAACAGATGCTGCAAATTAGCGTTTGCAAGAGCGTCGTTGATCGCCAACAAGAACGACTGATTAATATCATTAAAATTGCTGTTTATTATCACGGGAAGAGTACGAATTCCGGATTGAACAATTTCTCGAGCCAAGGCACCGACTTCTTGATTTACACTATAGATTTTATCACACAGCTCTTCTAAAATAGCAACACTCTCTTCACGCTCATCTTTTGATGCGGCGAACATATCTAATGAAGTTATGGCAGAAAGAACAAGCAATAAATGAGACTTACCTCTGCCATACGGACCCACCAAAACATTAGCGCGGCTTTGTGTATCATTGCTATAATAGAAAGATTTTAAAAACTCTCCGAGAACCCTCACTGACTGTTCGGTAGGAATATATCCTTTGACTTTCTCGGGGATATTCAAATCATATTCTAAGTTGACAGAAGTCTGAAACCCTTCATTTACATGTATAAAATCAGAATATTTCATATTACCTCATTCTCTTTTCATAATACTCTCGCATAACGCCTTCGGGTGTTCTATTATCATTAACATACACCATATCCAATCCAGCGGTGCGATTAAGCGTTATATATCCAGAAACTCTTAATTGATCAAGATACTCATTTATTAGCACTCTATCGAGATTGAATACCTTTCCAATATTGTTGGCATCATTTATAAGCGACTCGATGCTAACCGATTCTTTGCCTTCTTCTATATTATCTAAAATAACATACAGCACAGCCATTTTGTCGAGCAATTCACGAGCCGGAGGTGTTTTTACATAGGTTCCCTTTTTATTAGCGCTCTTACGAATCAATCCCAACTCTATCAAAGGACAACTAAGACTTTCCTCGGGGTCTTCTGCAACATCGGTAGCATTATACATTCTAAGAATACTTGCACAATCATCAGCAAACAGACTTTCAGAGAATGTTGCACCTTCAGCAAGTCGTTTATTAAGCTCTTCTTTGCACTTTTCGATCATATTGTCTTTTGTGAAATCTTGTCCATCATAATTGTTAAAAAAGATGTCCCAAGCAACACTCAAGCCTTCTGCGTTTTTGACAATATTATAATGCAGCAAAAACAATGTAAATACATCATCGAAGTATCGATCGTATTGATCGACTACTTCTCCAAACTTTTCCGTAAGGATTTGCTCTCGGGCTCTACCAACAGGAGCTCTTTCTTCTGTCAGACCAGTAGTTCTAAGCCAGTAGCGAATAGATTTAACCATCTTGCTACCAACGCCCAGAATCTCCATCGCATCATCCCTTGAAAAAAGCGTCGGAAAGGCTTGAACACATCGCATCCCTTTTCTGAGCCAGCCTTCACGGATATTGAAAGATTCATTACCTTTCAATTTTACCTTTGTTAGTTTTTCTTGTTTATTTATCATCAGAGTATCCCTTTCCTCTAGGCAAAAGCACTCTTCTCATATAGCAACCACCTGTATAATGGTTAATACATTCGAAACAATGTACACACTTGTTTTCGTCTATCAAATACTTATACTCGGTGTCGCCTTCGCCATCTTTAATAAGTCTGATCGCACTATGTTTGCATGCATTTTCACACGCATGGCATCCCGCACACAATTGGAATTTGGTGATCTGACATTTAAACTTCAACTCAATCTCATTGATTTTTGTCTTCCCCGCAATCGGAGTAGATAAAATAGTTATTTTTAATTCGTTAGTTCCGCGACGGCCTTGAAGTTTTATAATGGGTTGCTTGGTCTTGAAATCCAAAATATAGACTTCCCCTAGGCGCTCTTTGCCCATTGCAAAATCCAATAAACCAAACGGCTTGAAAAACTCGTATAAATCATCAGATATTGGCTTGTTTAATACATAGTTAAACGATTTGGCATCTGTTGCACAAGGTTTAAAAGAGATAGCAACATTCTTGCTAAGTTCAATACCCGCGCCTCCTTGACGAGCTTTCCAACCTCCACTAGTCACATATTCTTCGGGATCGTCTTTGCCCATTTTAATTGCAAAGTCAAGCAATATATTTCTAAATCGCTTGTACTGTTCTGGCATATAAATGCTTGCCAAAAACTGTGACCAACCACTATTGTTGGGGCAACACCAGCACCCAACTCTTGTATATCCAAGTCTGTATGCTTCATTGAAATCGATACCTGTTGTGAGCAAATAAAGCCAAATATCGTAATCCATCCAATCAATTATTGGAGAAGCTACCAACTGTTGTGTAATCTTCTTGCCTTGAGAGGAACGTTCGTACGTATTACGGCTTGCCGACTCATTTCGTCTTATGCCATAGAAAGTCAAAACTGTCTTTCTTCCACTAAACGTTTTTTTGATTTTTTCACCGATAAAACCAGTTTTGAAAATTGTACAACACCATCTCAAAGTACGACTGGGCGGACCGAATGTTTCACACAGATTAAAGAAATCTTGTTCTTTGTTTTCTGCGCGTAACATAGGCGTTCTCTTGTTTGTGGCTCGGAAGCGCTCTACATACTCATATGTTTGAGGGAACTCTAGAGTCGTGTTCCCGAAAATGTGTATAATTGAAGGATTACTAGTAGCTTTTCTGACAAGATCACTTACAACAGTTGAGTCCTTACCGCCAGAAAACGATACAAACGCTGCGTTCAAGTCATCATTGAGATACTTCTTGGAATACTGTGCAATGTAACTTTTTGCTTCAGATGTAATATAGTCGTACCTTATGGCGTTTGCTTTTATCCACTTTGCAATCATCTTATCAAAGTGTAGATATGTATTCTGATCCTTCAGTTCGCCCAACTTTTCTCTAATGACATTTGGATCATAGTGCTTCAAGTTAGTAACGGAAAAAGGAATTTTCTTTCCATTAACGTAATATCTATTGCCAGAACCGTTCCATACTGAATCCTCAACAAAACAGAACGGTTTACCGATCATAATTTCAATTAACAAGCGTTCTTCGGGGAAGACGGGACGTGCATCGGAAGTAAAATACTCACCTTTACAACCACAAATCGGACAAACTTCATCATAAACCGGTATGTTACAATTTGAACACCAGTACAGCTTGCTTTCGACTTCTGTTCTTGCACCGCATATCGAACACTCGCTACTTTCAACGTTTATATTGCAATTTTTGCAAAAATATTTTATCACGAGTTCTACCCCTGTTCTTTGAATTATTGATTGTTTTCAGGGATCATTTCCATAATGTCGCTGATATCACAATTTAAGGCCGTGCATACTTTTTGCAACACCTCAGTGTTCACATTTTCATTTTTAGCGAGCTTAGTCACAGAAGCAGAACTAATGCCTGCTGCTGCTTGTAAATCTTTCTTTTTCATATCTTTGTCAATAAGTAATTTCCAAAGCTTTTTATAACTAATAGCCACTTGAACACCTCGATAATAATTATTTGCCTAGAGCATAAGTAAAGTATAACACACATTCCGCTGATTGTCAATGAAATTCGTGCGTTCGCAAGATTAATTCCCCTAAAAACCCAAAAATTCTTTGCGTTGCTTGTTTTGAGTTTGTCCGCCCTTAGACAATGCGTACTTTCTTTGTTTACTGCGGGGCAATTGTTGACTCGGGTGCAGATTTGGCGGGATGTTTGAATATCCGTCTCCGGATTGGCAAGAATATCTAATAGTAAACAAACGGAGGTAGTGAAATGTTCAAACACGAAAAGATGCTTTTTCATCCCGTGGAGGTGGAGAGACCCAATCCGCAGTATGCAGCGCTTTTACAGGAACAGCTGGGCGGCGGTAACGGTGAGCTGAAGGCGGCGATGCAGTATATGTCCCAGAGTTTTCGGATCAAAGATCCCGAGATCAAGGATCTGTTCCTCGACATTGCGGCGGAGGAGCTGGGGCACATGGAGATGGTGGCGCAGACCATCAACCTCTTAAACGGTCACGACGTGGATGCCGAGAAGGTGCCCTGTGGTGAGATCCAGTCCCACGTGCTCTTAGGTCTTAATCCCGGTCTTATCAATGCGTCGGGTTATTCCTGGACGGGTGATTACGTGACGGTGACCGGGGATCTGTGCGCCGACCTGCTCAGCAATATCGCATCGGAACAGCGTGCGAAGGTGGTTTACGAATACCTTTACCGCCAGATCGACGACAAGAAGGTGCGCGAGACCATTGATTTTCTCTTAAACCGCGAGGAAGCGCACAACCAGATGTTCCGCGATGCCTTTAACAAGGTGCAGAACTCCGGTTCTAACCGCGATTTCGGCACGACCAAAGCCGCAAAGATGTATTTCTCCATGTCGGATCCCGGCCCCAACGCATTTGCAACGGGTGATACCAAGCCTGTTTCTTTTGAGTGATAACAAAACGCCGATGAGGAATCGTTTGATTCTTCATCGGCTTGATTCTTCACTGCAGGTGGGGATTGACTTTTCGGTGGATTTATGATAAAATGTTTATGTAAATCATCGGAGGACAGTACACCGTAGTGTAGGGGATCGTAAGCAAATGCTTGCAGGCCGCCTGTCAGATAAGATGTCGAGTGAGCTCGGTTACGCTTTTTAGCGTTGCCGAGTATTTTTGTTTTTAGGAGGCTTTTATGAAAAACACGAAGGTTGAGCTTGTTCCTTTGACCGCGGAGGACCGTGAGCAGTTTATTCTCGATAATCAATGGGCGTTCAAATACGGCGCTCTGCAGGAGTTTGGAGAGAGGGACGATCATCTCGACGGTGACGGAGAGATCATATCACGCAAGACCATTGAACGCTGTATTGATGCTCCGAACAGCGAAACATACCGCATTGTAGTACGCGGTAAAAAGGTGGGCGGTGTGATACTTAAAATCGATAAGGAAACCCATCACAACGAATTGGAGATTCTTTTCATCTTACCCGATGAGCACAGCAAAGG
>JAFQJH010000025.1 GCA_017415025.1 Clostridia bacterium | reverse complement strand
TGAAAGGGGAGCTGGCACGACGAAGTCGTGACTGAGGGGTTCGTTGCGAAGCAACGAGAAAAACAAGATAAATCAAAGAACTTTGTGGTCGCTTACGCTCCACCCATCCGCCCTGTCGGGCACCTTCCCTTTCAGAGAAGGTTGCTTGTCTTTAACTTGTTTCAAAATTGAAAAAACGTCGACAAACCCAAATTTACCGAACAAATTAAATTTCATTTTGTAGGGCACGGCGCTTGCCGACGTGCCGAAGATTTTTAAACCAACTAACGGCGTGTCTCAAGAGCCACGCCCTACACACCTTAATGTAATTGTGTCAGTAGGGGAGCATAGTATGCTCCCGAAGAATTACATCAAAATCCGCGGGCAGATGATATCTCCCCTACCGCCTCAAATAAAACTCGCGCGGTAGGGCGGTTGCTTGCCGCCGCCGTAAAATATATCTAGATTTAAAGGACGCTCGAGGACGCCCGCCCCTACGCGCTCAACGGTAATTCTTGCCTTGCCCTCCTTGCCTAAAGGAGGGTGGCACGGCGTAGCCGTGACGGGAGGATATTCTGCGTCGCAGACCTTTAATGCGAATGTAAAAATGTTGAACTATAATATTAAATTTTCTTCTTGCCATAAACCATAAACAATGGTAAAATATTGGCATCTTTTGAAGCGAAGTGATTTTATGAACTATAACGAAGCACTTGAATTTATCCATTCACGAATGAAGTTCGGCTCACAGCCGGGTATGGAGCGCATTTCTGCCCTCTGCGAGGCATTCGGCAATCCGCAGGATAAGCTGAAATTCGTCCACGTCGCAGGAACTAACGGCAAGGGCTCAACCTGCACAATGATTGCAAAAATACTCGAAGCATCGGGCTATAAGGTCGGCCTTTTTACCTCTCCGTTCGTCGTCGATTTCCGTGAAAGAATACAGATAAACTCTGAAATGATTCCCAAGGAAGATTTTGCAGATATTGTTGAAAAAATCGTTCCCGTGATTGATGCGCTGAAAGAAAAGGACATCAATCCCACCGAATTTGAGATAATCACAATGGCGGCCTTTCTTTATTTCGAAAAGGAAAACTGCGATATCGTTGTCCTCGAGGTCGGTCTCGGCGGTACGCTTGATTCGACGAATATCATCAAAAGCTCTGAGGTCAGCGTAATTACCTCAATCTCAATGGATCATACCGATATTCTCGGCGATACAATCCTTGATATCGCCGCTCATAAGTGCGGAATTTTTAAATCGGGAGGTCACGTTGTCGGCTATCCTCAGCCCGACTTTACGGTTGAACGCTTTATAAAAGAAAAGGCAAAAGAAGCAGGCTGTGAATATACCCATTCCGAGCTCGGCAGAATCCGTCTTGTACGCGAAGAGTTTGACGGCTCAACGATTATCTACGCAGGCTGTACCTTCAAAATCCCGCTTTCCGGCAAGCATCAGATTTATAATTTCTCAACGGCAATCGCGGCAATTAACGTCCTAAAAGGCAAGGGCTGGAACGTTTCGATGAAGAATATGCTCGACGGTGTCGCATCGCTTAAGATGCCTGCACGTGTCGAAACTGTTTCAACTGACCCTCTTGTTATCGTTGACGGCGGTCATAATGCCGAGGGCTTTGATGCGCTTTATAATACGCTCGAAAAGTATTTTAAGGATAAAAAAATCATTGCCGTTTTCGGTATGATGAGGGATAAGGACTATAAGTACTGTGCAGAAAAAATGGCATCATTGTGCGATGTGATTTATACTACGACAGTTTCAAATCCGCGTTCCTTAACCGCTAAAGAGCTTGCCGAAGAGGTCAAATCCCACGGCGGTAAGGCAAAGCCTGTTGACGATTGCGCAAAGGCTTACAAAAAAGCAATCAAAAAAGCAGATGCGGACAGCGTTGTCATCGTCTGCGGTTCACTTTATCTTGCATCGGACATCAAAAACTTACAAAACTAGTCAATTTTTTATTCCACGCTTCAACAAAATATTTTCGGACAATCCTTTATCCTTATGGATAGAGGATTTTTATTTTTAAGGAGAATGGGAAATGCCTGTCAGAATAATATCAACTCAACAGCGTGTCACCGCCTTTCTGGAAGGCGAGATTGATCACCATACCGCGGCGGCTTTGCGTATGGAAATTGACGATGCAGTTCAGCGAAATAAGCCGAAAACGCTAAAGCTCGATTTTGCCGATGTCACTTTTATGGATTCGTCGGGTATCGGGCTTGTAATGGGCAGATTCCGCACCGTTCAACCGCTGGGCGGAAAGCTGATCGTGTCCAATCTGTCTCCGCAGGTGTATAAAATTATGAAGCTTGCAGGTCTTGAAAAAATTGTAACTTTAAGCAAACGGGAGGATGTAAACAATGCAGAAATTAAATGAATTTAAAATGACAATCGACTCGAAATCCGTCAACGAAAGCTTTGCGCGTTCAACCGTTGCGGCATTCGTTTCACAGCTTGACCCTACGCTGGAGGAGATTTCAGATATCAAAATGGCGGTCAGCGAGGCGGTGACGAACTGTATCGTTCACGCTTATCCGCAAAGTGTGGGCAAAATTTACATAACAGCCGTAATTCTTGAAAATAATACGGCAAAAATCAGCGTGCGGGATAAGGGCTGCGGAATAATAGATATCAAGCAGGCAATGGAGCCGCTTTTTACAACCCTCGGCGGTGAACGCGCAGGGCTCGGCTTTGCCGTAATGGAAAGCTTTACGGATAAAATAACCGTGCGCTCAAAGCCCGAAAAAGGAACAGTTGTCACAATGTATAAGCGTATTAACGGACGTGCCGTGCTATGATTCTTGAAAAACAGAAAAGAGATAAAAAGATACAGGAAAATCTCGGGCTTGTCCATTCCTGTGCGCATAAGCTGACGGGAAGGGGAGTTGATTATGACGACCTGTTTCAGGCGGGCTGTGTCGGTCTTATAAAAGCGGTTGACGGCTTTGACGAAACGCGAGGCTTCAGCTTTTCGACCTACGCCGTGCCCGTAATTCTCGGCGAAATGAAGCGTATTTTTCGCGATGACGGAACGGTAAGCGTCAGCCGTTCGCTGAAAGAAAAGGGCAGAAAAATCAATTATGAACGCGAAGTCTTCATAAAAAAATATGACCGCGAGCCGACAGTCAAGGAGCTTGCACAGCGCCTCGGCTTTGACGAATACGAGACGGTTCAGGCGATAACGGCGTCAATGCCCGTTATTTCCCTTACCGCACAGGATGATGAAGCTGACACACAGCTCGATATTCCCGTCGCTTCGCCCGAGGAGAGTATCTCAACGGCTCTTGCGCTCGAGCAGGTGTTGGGCGACCTTGACGAAAGGGATAAGGATATAATACGATTGCGTTACTATTCGGGACTTACCCAGACGGTAATTGCCGAGCGTCTGGGGATGACTCAGGTGCAGGTCTCCCGTCGGGAAAAAGCAATACTTAAGCTTATGCGCTCAAAATTGTTGTAGACAAAATCCTCACAAAATGCTATTATCTTTTCGGAGGTGTTTTTATGCCCGGAAAGACAAATTGCGAAAGCTGTAACAATTTCTGTTATGATGAAATTGAGGATTACTACTACTGCTCAATGAATCTCGACGAGGATGAATATATCAAATTTTTGAGCGCATCGTATTACGATTGTCCTTACTACGAGCCCGACGATGAGTATAAAATTGTCCGAAAACAGAATTGACTCAAAGGGGCTGTTAAAAAAGTGCAGACCGCATAAAACGAAATAAACAAGGGGTTTCTTCAGAGTATTAAAGCTCAGAAGGAACCCCTAAAACTATAAAAAGCAGGAAAAGTTTTTATAAAATAGTGTTTTATGCTATAAACAAACTTCGCCTCTCGACGTACCTTTGTACGCCTTCGGGTATCCAAAACAAAGTAAAAGCTTTGTTTTGGCTCAGTTTGTTCATTCTGCGCTTTTTTTCCTAGCCCCTAAAAATGAACTGTAAAACTTCGTTTTTTTACAGTTCATTTCTTGCATATTTATACATTTTGTGTTACACTAACCTTTAATCAAATTGAATAATTGTGTTAATACTATTATAGAAATAAGCAAGGATTAGAAGGTCAGATAATGTTAATAGATTTTCACAGCCACATTTTCCCCGACAGAATTGCCGCGGGCGCGCTCAAGTCGTTGAGCGACAGCATTGTTAAATATCAGGGCGTCCGTTATCCGCACTATACCGACGGCACTCTTAACGGAATTTTAAAATCAATGGATGATAACGGCGTTGATATTTCCTTAATTCTGCCGATTGCAACAAAGCCGACACAGACCGAAAATATCAACAGCTTTGCAAAAAGCATCAGAAGCGACAGGATAGCGTCCTTCGGCTCACTTCATCCCGAACAGGATGATTGGGAGGCAGTGCTTGAACAGCTCGCAGAGGACGGTTTTAAGGGAATTAAGCTTCATCCCGAATATCAGTCCTTCTATGTTGACAGTAAAAGGTCGTTGGATATCCTTAAAAAATGTGAGGATTTAGGACTTTACGTCACCCTGCACGCAGGCTTTGACTACGGCCAGCCGCCTCCGGCTCATTGTCAGCCTGACAGACTCAAAAACGTTCTTGATTACGTTTCGGGAAAGTATATCATTGCCGCCCACCTCGGAGCTTTTGTCAATTGGGATGAGGTTGAAAAGCACCTTGTCGGCACGCCTGTAAATTTTGATACTGCCTTTATTTCAAAGTTTATTTCTCCCGAACAGTGCAAGCGGATTATACGCAGTCACGGTGCAGATAAAATCCTCTTCGGCAGTGATTCTCCCTGGCAGGAGCCGAAAAAGGAATATGATTTCCTCTTAAGCTTAGGACTTGAAAAGGAAGAGGAAGATAAGATATTTTATAAAAACGCATTGAAAATATTAGAATGATGAGGAATATGAAATGAGAATTGTAGTTAAAGTCGGAACGTCTACTCTTGCTCACGCGGGAGGACTTCTCAATATCCGCAGGGTTGAAGAGCTCTGCAAGGTTTTAAGTGACCTGAAAAACGCGGGCAACGATGTTATACTTGTCTCTTCGGGTGCTATCGGTATGGGCGCCGGCAAGCTTCAGTTAAAGAGCAAGCCGACTGATATCGCAGGCAAACAGGCGGCTGCCGCGGTCGGTCAGTGCGAGCTTATGTATACCTACGATAAGCTTTTCTCCGAATACAACCACACCGTTGCACAGCTTCTTATGACGGGTGATGACTTCGACCATAAGGACAGGTACAATAACTTTATAAATACAATGAACAAGCTTCTTGAATTCAAGGCGCTTCCGATTATCAATGAGAACGATACCGTTTCAACAGACGAAATCAAGGTCGGTGATAACGATACGCTTTCGGCAATGGTAGCCGTGAGTGTCAAGGCGGATTTGCTTGTCCTGCTTTCGGATATTGACGGTCTTTTCACCTGCGACCCGCATAAGAATTCCGATGCAACCTTAATTTCAGTTGTTTCCGAGATTACTGATGAAATCCGTGCACTTGCAGGCGGAGAAGGTTCAACTCTCGGCACGGGCGGTATGAAAACAAAAATCCGCGCCGCAGAAATCAGCACCTCAAAGGGCTGTGATATGGTAATTGCAAACGGTGAAAACCCGTATGTTCTCTACGATATAGTTGACGGAAAATCCGTCGGAACAAGATTTATCAAAAAGGTCGGTGTGTAAGATGACTACACTTGAGATTTTAAAGCAGGCAAAGGCGGCAAAAAGTGTTCTTGCGCGCCTTACAAGTGAAAAAAAGAACAGTGCACTCTGCGCTATGGCTGATGCTCTGCAGGAATGTGCCGATGATATTCTCAAAGAAAACGAAGCCGATATCGAAGCGGCAAGGGGAGTTATCTCCGATGTTATGATTGACCGCCTTACGCTTACAAAGGAGCGTATTGACGGTATGGCAGACGGTATCAGAGAGGTTGCAAAGCTTCCCGACCCCGTCGGCAAGGTGCTCGAGCGTGTTGAGCGCGAAAACGGAATGGTTATCGAAAAAACAGCAGTTCCTATGGGCGTTGTTGCCATTATTTATGAAAGCCGACCGAACGTTTCTTCCGATGCGGCGGCACTTGCGTTAAAGAGCGGTAATGTCTGCGTTCTGCGTGGCGGTAAGGAAGCGTTCAGAAGTGCAAACGCGGTTGTCAATGCACTCCGCAAGGGTCTTAAAAAGCTCGGAATTGATGAAACTGTAATCAATATGGTTCAGGATACAAGCCGTCAGAGTGCGAATGAGCTTATGACAGCAAACGGCTATGTTGACCTGCTCATTCCTCGCGGCGGTGCAGGGCTTATCAACGCCTGCGTTAAGAATGCAACAGTTCCGTGCATCCAGACGGGAACGGGTATCTGCCATATTTACGTTGACGAAACAGCAGATCTCGAAATGGCACTTAAAATCATCGAAAACGCAAAAACAAGCAGACCTTCTGTCTGTAATGCCGAAGAGGTGTGCCTTGTCAACAGGAAAATCGCGGCGGAGTTTTTGCCGAAGCTCAAAAAGCTTCTCGTTGATGACAGAGCAGTAAATCCTGTTGAATTAAGACTTGATAAATCCGCGCAGGAGTTCATCGACGGAACACCTGCGGGCGAAAATGATTTTGATACTGAATTTCTTGATTACATACTTGCCGTCAAGGTTGTTGAGGATGTCAACGAGGCCGTTGCTCACATCACGGAGCACTCAACACACCACAGCGAGGCGATTGTTACTTCAAGTGAAGAGGCTGCGGAAATCTTTACCCGTGATGTTGACAGCTCATCGGTTTACGTCAATGTCAGCACACGCTTTACCGACGGCGGAGAGTTCGGTCTCGGCTGTGAAATGGGAATTTCAACACAGAAGCTTCACGCACGCGGTCCTATGGGACTTCGCGAGCTTACAACGTATAAATACATCATCCGCGGATGCGGTCAGATAAGATAAGGGGGCGTCGAAATGGCTAAAATCGGTTTTATCGGTTGCGGAAATATGGGCGGTGCACTTGCGAAAGCCGTGTCACAGGCAGAGCAGTCAAACGAGATTTTTCTTGCCGACCTCAATGCGGAAATGATGAATAATCTCGCTCAAAAAATATCTGCACATCCGTCTGATGCAAATACGGTTGCCGCTGAATGTGATTTTGTTTTTATGGGTGTCAAGCCGCAGGTTCTTTCAGCTTGCTTTGCAGGTATCAGGGATGTGCTTGAATCAAGAGAAATAAAGCCCGTAATAGTCTCAATGGCAGCAGGAGTTGCTGTAAGCGACATTAAAAGGATGTCGGGTGTTGACAGCGTTATCAGAATAATGCCGAATATGCCCGTTTCTGTCGGTGCGGGTGTTGTTCTTGCCTGTGCGGAAGATATTTCCGAGGAGCAAAAAGCGGCTTTTGAAAAGTCAATGGGTAAGGTTGGTATTTTTGATTGGCTCGAAGAAAAATACATTGATGCCGCAAGCGCACTTTCGGGCTGCGGACCTGCTTTTGTCTATATGTTCGCTCAGGCTCTTGCCGACGGTGCCGTTGCCTGCGGTCTGCCGAGAGATAAGGCTATTCTTTATGCCGCAGGAACGCTGTCAGGCTCTGCAAAAATGATACTCGAAAGCGATAAGCACCCCGAAAAGCTCAAGGATGAGGTTTGCTCTCCGGGCGGCTCAACAATTATGGGTGTAAAGGCTCTAGAGGACGAGGGTATGCGCGGTGCGGCTATCAGCGCAGTTATCGCTGCTTATAACAGAACAAAGGAATTGGGCAAATAATATTGGAGGAAAAAATATGTTCTTTATCACTATCCGACGCAGACGAAGATAGCTTGTATCTTTAGGATTACTATCGTAACCCTAATCAGGTACAGGCTTAAAATGCTGTGTGCCTGAGAGAGTGATAAAGAAAGAATTAACTTTTATTACTGTTGACGGCATATAGCTGTTGACAGTATTTTTATTTTCAGGAGGTAATTTTAAAATGAAAAACAATAAATATTCATCATTATTCAAAGCGATTTCAGAACAGACAGCTTTACCCGATAATGCCGTAATTGCAGACCTTGGCTGCCGCGATGCTTCTTTTCTTTTGGCTTTTCAGGAGGCTTTTCCCGATAAAATCAAATCAGCTATCGGTGTTGATATAAATGACAAAGACTTTAAAAGAGTTAAATATAAAAAGCCGATTAAGCTTAAAGTTATGAATTGTGCGCAAAAGCTTGAATTTGAAGACAATACCTTCGATTTTGTATTCACAAAGGATATGTTTGAATGTGTTTCGGATAAGGACTTTCTTGTAAGTGAGATTTACAGGATTTTAAAGCCGGGCGGGGCAGTAATCTGTGTCAACTGCGATTGGGACAGCGTTGTATACAACGGTGAGAATAAAGAGCTTATTTCAAAAGCCGTTCATGCTTATGCTGTCACAAAGCAACCGTGGATGGACGACCTCGATAGCTGGATCGGCAGAAGGATGTACGGCTTTTTTAACCAAAATAAATTGTTTGAAAGCACTGTAAGCGTTCATAATGTTGTCGAAACCGAATACAAGGAAGGTACTTTCGGTTATGATTTAAGCTGTGATATTGCCTGGCTTTACAAGGAAAACACAGGAGCCCTGAGCGAGGAAGAATATAATGAGTTTATCGAAAATCTGAAAACAGCGCAGGCAAACGGACAGTACATTTTTTCAAAGCCGTATTACATCTGCAAGGCTGTAAAGCTTTAAATCATTTTTTTACGCTTGAATATTATCAGACAGCCGATAACCGAAGCAATGCTCAACGCGATAACAAAAGCATAACCGTACCGCCAGTTGAGCTCGGGCATATATTTAAAATTCATTCCGTACCAGCCCGCAATCAGTGTCAGCGGCGAGAAAAATGCTGTTATTACGGTAAAAAGCTTCATCGTGTTGTTCAGCTTCTGATCGAGGTGGGATTGATACGTATCACGAAGCTGAACAAGACCGTCACGAAGCAGATTTACGTCGTCACAAAGCCTTTCCGCTTTTCGTATGAAGTTTCTGAAATAAACAGTATTCTGAAAAATGCCGCTTTCGTTTCCGGCCAGAACTTCACCGATATCAATGAATTGCTCGTAATAATTGCGAAGCCGAAGGAGCTTGCGCTTGTAGCTGAGCATTTCTTCGTTAAAGTTTTTGTATTGTGCTTCGTTTATTATGCGGTCCTCGATATTGTTTATTCCGAATTCAATGCTTTCAAGCTCTGCACCGTCGTTTCGGATGAATGTATCAATAAACACGGCGATAAACTGCTCGGGCGAATACTTTTTTTCGGAAAAGCGGTGAACCGATTGGATAAAGTATTCGCGAGCTTTATCGCTGTGTCCTGCTGTTTCGATAAGAAGAATCAGCTTTTTCTTAAAGCAAAAGGATATCAAGGCCTCATTTTTACTGTTGATATCAGGCTCTGTTGTTCGTATCGTTCCGTAAATATAGCTGTGGTGAACCTCTGTTTCCGAACGAAAGCTCTTTCCTTTCTGCATATATTTTTTATAGTCAGAGTCAGATATACCAAGCTTGTTATGATATTCCTCAAATTCGCTTGCGGAAAGAAAAGCAACCGTGTGATTATCAGAAATATTATTTATATCCGTTTCCTTAAAGCTCTGTGTAAATTCAAAAATCAAAGTCAGCATCCCCAAAAATCAAGACCAAACAATCACTTGAATTGTTCGGTCTTTTTTTCTTATTATTTCTTGTTTTTGCTGACTTTATTCACGGCAACCGCGGTCGTAGCAACTGCCGCCACACTGCCGAGCAGAGCACCCGCAACCTTTAATTTCAAATCCTGTCTGTCGCTTACGTTCTGCATATAAGGGCTCAGACTTTTTGATTTAAGTCCGAAGTCCTTGAAGTGGTACATTTTTGTATGGATGTTTTCGGGAGTGTTTTCATCAATTGTAATCAGCCTTACGCCCGAGCGGCAGCCGTCTGTGTACGGGCGGAAGCCTGCGGTCTTGCTTTGCGCGAGCATAATACCGTCAACGTAGCCTGCAAAATCGTTCATATGGTCGTGACCGAAGAATGCGCCGATTACGTCACCGATTTCCTTCCAGGCGGCAAACTGACCGCTGTTTACGCACGGTGTGCACGGGCCTTCGCCGAGATATCCCTCAACGGTTTCTTTAAGAACGTAATTTTTGTTTGACCACTTTCCATGGCCGGGAACGGAGTCAAGCCTTTCGTAAGGTTTTGCTTCTCTTAAAAGCTCATACTCCTCAGGCACGGGGATGTGCTGAAAATGCAGTGCAGGGATAACCTTACCGCCGTTTTTCTCCTTTAATTCAAGTGCGGTTTTCCTGTACCAGTCGATCTGATCCTGATGTACCCAATCGTATTTGGAAAGCTCTCTGTTTTCAGCAAGGTTATTGCTGTCCATAAACCAGAGGTTAAGTACGTTGTCGTCGGATTTTGATGCCTTTATAAGAAGGTTATAATTACCGCAGCCCGTAATTGAGTCATCGGCGTTGTAAAGGTAGCAGTTGTCGTGCTCGTTATAAAGACGTGTCTGCTCCTCAAGGCTTACACCGCATTCGCGGTCGTGATTGCCGAAAACGAGTGCGAAGGGAATATCCTTAACGGAAACAGGGTAGAGGATTCTGCTGATGACCGAACGCATACGCATCTTGTCATCTGCCCACGCATTATCTCCGAGGTAAACCGCAAGGTCAGGATTAAGCTGTTCGACCGCTTTTGTGAGCAAGGCGTGCATATCCTCAACCTTTTCTGCCGCTTTTTCGGTGTGCATATCGTATTTTTCGTGCAAGTCACCGATGAGCATAATTTTGAATTTGCCGTTTTTGAATCTCAATGGCTCTCTGTTCATAAAAAAATACCTGCCTTTACGTCGGATTTACACTTCTATTATATAATCATAAAAACCTGTTGTCAAATAAAAAGCGGACAGATTTTCTGTCCGCGCGTCGGGTTATTCAACTGTTTCAACCGTGCCGACCTCAAGCTCTTCTCTGTCTCTGAAAAGCATTGAAATGCACCATACACCTGCGAGTGCAACGAGGGTGTAGATAATTCTGCTGACTATCGCACCCTGACCGCCGCCGATCCAGGCTACAAGGTCAAATTGGAAAAGACCGATTGAACCCCAGTTCAAAGCACCGACGATTACCAAAATCAATGAGATTTTGTCTAACATAAAATCATCTCCTAAATTTATGCTCAATGATAGTTTGACCGTAAAGCAAAATTTTATTCGATTAAGTGTTGAAAAAATAAGTAATTTGTTATATTATTTAGTGTGATAATATTTAGGAAGTGTTCAGATGATTTTTAAAAATTTTGTTGATATGCATTCTCACACAAACCACTCCTTTGACGGCAACTATCCGATAGAGGAGCTGTGCGAAAGCTCAATTGAGCGCGGTATAAAAACGGTTGCTTTTACCGACCACGTTGAAATGGACTTTTTCAGAGAGAAGGAGTTTGATAAAACAGCCGACGAATCCTTTGCGGATATCGTAAGAGCAAAGGAGCTTTTCAAGGACAGAATCGAAATCTGTGTCGGTGTTGAGCTCGGTCAGCCGACTTATAACGTTAAGGAATCCGAGGAGCTTATTTCTTCGAAGGATTACGATTTTGTTATCGGCTCAATCCATAATCTCCGCGATATGGAGGATTTCTGCTACCTCAAATATGACGGCGCGGATATTGATGCTTTGTTGAGAACATATTGGAACGAATTAAAGCTTCTTGCCGATTGGGCAAAGTTTGATACCTTTGCACACCTGACTTATCCGCTTCGCTACATCGTCGGTGAGAATAAAATTCCCGTTGATATGGCAAAATATCAGAAAGATGTTGATGAGATTCTTTCTATTCTTGTTTCAAAGGATAAGGCTCTTGAAATCAATACGTCAGGTCTTCGTCAGCCTATCGGCATAACAATGCCTGCCGAGGATATTGTTAAGAGATTTAAAGCACTCGGCGGTAAAATGGTAACCGTCGGCTCTGATTCACATTTTACCGAGCATATGGGCGCAGGTATCGAGCAGGGTATGCAGCTTGCGAAGAATTGCGGCTTTGACAGCGTTTGTATTTTCAGAAAGCGTCAGCCCGTCGAAATCCCCATTGAATAAGAGGTGACACAAGTGGAAGCTTACGACGCATTTACCGAGGGCATCGAGCCCGGCGGACTCAGAAGCCGTAACGAGATAAAAACACTGATATGTTATCTTGTATCACACCTTGATACACCGCTTACAAAAGGTCAGCTCAATACAATCATCTGTGAGGAAGGTCTTGCCAATTATTTTGAACTCAATCAGGCTTTGAGTGAGGTTATTGAAAACGGTAACGTTACCGTGTCTGCAGATTCAAATGACCCCGAGCTTTATATAACGCAAATCGGTAAGCAGAATACGGCAACGCTTGAAAACGACATTCCGTATACTGTGCGTGAGAGTGCATTCAATGCCGCTGTAAAATTACAGACACGCTTAAGACGTGAAAGTGAGCACAGAATCGAAATCACACGCCTTGAAAACGGATGTAATATTACTATGTCCGTCCTTGACGGAAGTGATGCACTGATGACCGTAACTGTTTTTGTTGCCGATTACGAGCAGGCACTCGCGGTTAAAGAAAAGTTCCTCTCCGACCCCGTAACGGTTTATTCGAACATAATATCTTTGCTTATGGCATAGAAAAACGGCAAGGTTTGCGCCTTGCCGTTAGTTTATTTAATATTGAACAATTCCTTGCCGTTAAGCATAGCTTTATCAATCAGTTGCTGAGTGTCAGTTTTTCTGACCTCGGCAATTTTTTCTGCCGTAAATGCAATCATATCCGATGTGCAACGCTTGCCTCTGTGCGGAACGGGAGCCATATACGGACAGTCGGTTTCAAGCAGAAGCCTGTCCTCGGGCAGATATTCGGCAACCTCGAGCGGCTTGCGTGCGTTCTTAAAGGTAACTGCACCGCCGAGACCGATATACATTCCGAGCTTTATGATTTCCTTTGCCGTTTCAACGCTTCCGGAGAAGCAATGCAGAACTCCTTTTGGCTTATATTTTTTCAAAAGTGCCAAGGTATCCTCGTGCGCCTCCCGGTCGTGTACGATAACGGGCAAATCCCTTTCAACAGCAAATTGTAACTGCTTTTCGAAAAAAACAAGCTGTCTGTCACGGGGAACAAAATCATAATGGTAATCAAGACCGATTTCACCGATTGCAACGCATTTTTTGTAATCGCAAAGCCTCTTGATTTCTTCAAACTCCGCTTCGCTTTCATCGCTGATTTCACTCGGATGAATACCTGAAGCGCAATAAAAATGCTCAAACTTTTCACAGATTTCAATGCTCTTTTTGCACGATTTCAAATCGCATCCGCAGTTTATAACCAGCTCAACGCCGTTTTCGGGAAGCTCGGAGAGGACAGCGTCTCTGTCCTCCTCGAACTTAAAATCGTCATAATGAGCGTGTGTGTCAAAAATATGCTTATACATTATCTTATTCTTGCTCCTGCAGGCATACCGTCAACAAAGATAACCTTAACGTCATCCTCTGCACAGTCAGCCGCAAGAATCATACCGCAGCTTTCAACACCGCAAAGCACGGCGGGCTTAAGGTTAGCAACGAGGATAACCTTTTTGCCGATAAGATCCTCGGGCTTGTACCATTTTGCAATACCGCTTGCAACTGTTCTCGGAGTATCTGTGCCGTCGTCAAGTGTAAGCTTGAGAAGCTTCTTTGCACGCTTAACGGGCTCGCAATCCTTAATCTGGGCAACGCGAAGCTCAACCTTTGCAAAATCGTCAATACCGATCTGAGCAAGACCGACGATTTCGGGCTTTTCTTCCTTCTTTTCAGCCTCTTCCTGAGCCTTTCTCTTTGCTTCGATTTTTTCAAACATCTCGTTTGCATCAATTCTGCCGAAGAGAGGAGTTGCCGAGCCTACCTTAGTGCCGACCTTGAGACCGCCGAAAGCTTCAAGGCTTTCATAGGATTTAACGTCAGTGTTGAGCTGCTCAAAAATCTTCTCTGCAGTTTCGGGCATAAAGGGGGAGAGGAGAACAGCCGTAAAACGGATACCCTCAAGAAGATTGTAAAGAACAGTACCGAGTCTTGCCTTCTTTTCCTCATCCTTTGAGAGTGCCCAGGGCATTGTCTCGTCAATATATTTGTTGCAACGCTTTGCGAGAGCGAAAATAGCTTCGAGCGTGTCACTTACGCGGTATTCGCTGAAGAGCTTGTCAACCTTTGCAACAGTTTCAACTGCAAGTGTTTTAAGCTCGTTGTCAACATCCTCACAGGTGTCAGCGGGCATAATCTCACCGCCGAAATACTTGTTTGTCATTGCAACCGTACGGTTGACGAGGTTGCCGAGTGTGTTTGCAAGGTCAGAGTTATAACGCTCGATAATTGTTTCGTAAGTTATTGAGCCGTCAGATGTATACGGCATCTCTGAAAGAAGATAATATCTTACAGCATCAACGCCGAAAAGCTCAACAAGGTCGTCGGCATAGATTACGTTACCTCTTGACTTTGACATCTTGTCAGTGCCGAAGAGAAGCCACGGATGACCGAAAACCTGCTTCGGAAGCGGCTCGCCAAGTGCCATAAGCATAATCGGCCAATAGATTGTATGGAATCTTACGATATCCTTACCGATAACATGAACATCAGCAGGCCAGTATTTCTTGTACATCTCGCTTGAACCGTCAGGATCATAGCCGATACCTGTGATGTAGTTTGTAAGAGCATCAATCCAGACATATACAACGTGATTCGGATCAAAATCAACGGGGATACCCCATTTGAAGGATGTACGGGAAACACAAAGATCCTGAAGACCCGGCTTGATGAAATTGTTGAGCATTTCCTTCTTACGGCTTTCGGGATAAATAAAGTTTTCGTTGTTCTCAATATAATCCTCAAGTTGCTTCTGATACTTTGAAAGTCTGAGGAAATAGGCCTCTTCCTTTGCGGGTTTTACTTCGCGTCCGCAGTCGGGGCACTTGCCGTCAACGAGCTGTGACTCGGTCCAGAAGGATTCACAGGGAGTGCAGTAAAGACCTTCGTATTCACTCTTATAAATATCGCCCTGCTCATAGAGCTTTTTGAAAATCTTCTGAACAACTTTTTCGTGATAATCGTCGGTTGTTCTGATAAACTTATCATAAGTAGTGTTAAGAAGGTCGCAGATATCCTTGATTTCGCCTGCTACCTTGTCAACGTGCTCCTTTGGTGTGATGCCTGCTTCCTTTGCGATTTCTTCGATTTTCTGACCGTGCTCGTCAGTACCTGTCTGGAAAAAGACGTCATAGCCCTGCATACGCTTATAGCGAGCAAGAGCATCAGTCATAACTATTTCGTAAGTGTTGCCGATATGCGGCTTGCGTGATGTGTACGCAATCGCTGTGGTTATATAGTATTTTCCTTTATTCACGGAAATCCCTCCTGAATTTACATATACAGTTATTATAACATTTTTAATTAATTTATCAAGTGCAAAACACTATTTCCTTTACCGTATTTTCTTGAAAATTAAAGGCTTTTATGTTACAATGACGAAAATAAATCCGAAAGGTCGTATTCTAATGCCGATTATCAGCGTGATTTTACCGTCAGTTTCCGAGAATAAGAAGTTAGCAAGGTTCTGTGCCACACTTTTTGCGGGCAGTCTTGATGTCGAACTGTTGATCTGCGGCAAGGTCGGTGCGGATATTCCCGAAGCACTAGCAGACAGAATTAAGGTTATTGAGGCTGACGATGAATTAACCGCGCTCAACGATGCTCTTTCAGCCGCACGGGGAAAGTTTATTCTCCTTTCCGATGTCAGTGTAACGTTTGCGGATAACGCGCTCGAAAAGCTGATTGTCGCTTCAAGGGGTAATGCCTCCGCTTGCAATGTCGGTGTTGTTTCTGCCGATAGCTCCGCAAAGGCATTTACGCAGAGCTTCAGCTTCGATGAGCTGTCATCAAAGCCGTATTATTTCAATCATCTGCTGTCTGCCGATGTTATCAGAGGCAATGCAATCGCGCCCTGCGGCACTGATGCTTTTTCTCTTATGCTCTTCATCGCGGATTACTATCGCTATGATATCTGCAATACAACTGACGAGGTGCTGATTTATACCGACGGCAAAACGGAATATTCGGCGGAAAACGCACTTGCTTTTATTGCGGAATATGCAAATGTATTTGCTCTGACGCAAAATACAGCCGCATCAATATTCTTTTTGAGAGCTGTTTTTACCGCTTTACTTAATAAGCTTAACGCTGAGTGCGTTGAAGTATTAAAATCTGTCACAAGCCTTTACAGCGATGATTATGCGGTTCTTTCGTGGCTTAAATCAACCTTCGCTGTGGATACTGCAATGCTTTGTGACGAAAGCTCATCCTTTGCCGATTTCAAAAACAACGGAACAGGCATTTTTTATAAGGAAGTAACGCTTCCGATAACTGCCGATGCGGTTGTTAAAAACTTTTATTTCGGAAAATTCGGTGTCGATGTGCTCAAAAAATGCATCGGCGCGTGGGGATATTATAAATTCTACCGTATGAAGGACGGCGCAGTTAAAAAGTATGGCTGTAAGCTCTTCCTGAAGCTTCTCGGAGGTGAACTTGATGCCTGATTTTACCTACCGCGCGAGCGTGATTATCCCCGTATATAACGTTGAAAAATACCTTCGCGACTGCATCGAATCACTTTTAAAGCAGACTGTTGATTTTTCGGAGCTGGAGGTTATTCTCGTTAATGACGGCTCAAAGGATTCGAGCGCGGAAATCTGCAAGGAATATGCGGAAAAATACAGCAACATTATCTTTTACACAAAAGAAAACGAAGGTCTCTCAAAAACAAGAAATCTCGGCTTGACAAAGGCGCACGGAAAGTACATTTTCTTCTTCGATTCCGATGATATGTTATGCGAAGATACAATCAAATCCGTATGCGACTTTTTCGATACCGTCTACGACGAGGTTGACCTTGTAACCTATAAAATTGTTCAGTATTATCAGGGCAGACCGAATATTGTTCATTACCGCTATATGACTCTTAATAAGAGCGGAGTCTATGACCTTAACGCGCCCGAAAACAGGTTTATAACGCAGACGAATGTCAACATCTGTGTTAAAAATCTTTTTGAAAATAATATTAAGTTTGATACTACGCCGAAATTCAGACACGAGGATCAGAAATACTGCTGTGACATCCTCCGCCCGAAAATGAAAATCGGCTACTGTGACAAGGGTGAGTATATCTATAACCGTAACAACGTCAACAGTATCGTTTCTACGCAGTTTTCTCCCGAAAATATCTTCGATACCTCAATGGACTATTACGAGGAGCTGTTTTCTTACTACAAGGGCTGTGTTGCACCGTATTTTCAGGGAATGGTATTCAACGATTTCCGCTGGAAGCTTATGGATAACAAATTCCTCCCGAAGCATCTTGACGGTGACGATTGGATAAAGGCAAACCGCCGTATTGATGCTTTATTAAAGCGTATGGATGCCGATACAATCATCCTGCATCCGTCATTGAGCGAAGTCGATATGTTCTATTGGTTAAAGCGAAGGGGAGGCTGTACGGTTGTCAACGATTCCTCACAGGTGCTTATCTGCTGTGAAGGCAAGATCATTCATAAGACAACCTCATTTAAAGCATCGAAAAATAACGGAAAAGTAACTCTCAAATCACCCGTATTCAATTTCCTCAAGAAAAATCAGGTACAGCTTAAGGTAAACGGAGCTGTCGCGGATTTTGAAATGGCAACAGACTGCTACGATAAATCAAGCTGTGAGCCGACCTCGTTTTATCCGACTCTGAACGTTCAGGATGAAAACGCAAAAATAACGGTTGAAATCAACTCAATCGCCTATGACGTAAAATAACAGGAGAATCAAGATGTCAAAAGTAACACCCGTAATTGAAATGGAGCTTTATATCGTCCGCCACGGCCAGTCCTGTATGAATATCAAGGATGGTTACGGTGTGCCCGCCGAGGAGCTGACACGCGATCAGCGCGAAAATCCGCCGCTGACCGAGCTCGGCAAGCATCAGGCAGAACAGCTCGGTGAGTATTATAAGGACGTAAAATTTGATGCAGTTTACGCAAGTCCTTTGCGCCGTGCAACAATGACGGCTTATTATGCTCTTAACAAGAATGAGTGCTCTGACAAGCATATTTACACTATGCCTTGGCTTATTGAGTGCGGAGTGGGTGAGGATTATTCGGCAGTTACCTTTGATGAGCTGAACGCTGAATTTGACGGCAGAATCCTTGCACCCGAGGGAATAGATGTCAGCGGATATCTTGTAAACGGTGACGGACAGAATCAGGCTTCTCACCGCAAAAGAGCCGAGAGTGTAATCGCTTACCTTAAAGAGCGATATCGCAACGGCGAAAGGGTAATGTGCGTTGCTCACGGCGGCTTTAATACCGATATTTTCCTGCACGCAATCAAGGCGCAGGATACCCGTCTTTTTGACCCCGCATTTGACAATACGGGCGTAACAAAAATCATTATTTATAAAGAAAACACAGGTCCCTACGGCTTTGATATTGAGCTTTGCTATCTCAACAACACAGCTCATCTTGAAAGAAATCGGGAGGTAAAATAATGACAGAAATCTCAAAAGAGCTAGCGGTTTTATCGTCTCTCTATGAAATCTTGTATGAAAGCAGAAATGATGAAGCTTTTTTTACCGAGACTCTGCGAAAAGAGCTTGAAAACGATTATGTAAGAAGCACTTTGATGTGGACAGAGGAGAAAACAAGAAATCTCTTCAGAGAGCCGTTTAAAATAAAAGAAATCGCATCATTACTTAAAAAATCAAATAAAGAATATGAAAGATTGTTACAGATAAATCGGGAAGAGCTTTTTGAAGCGCTTAATGATTTTGATAATGCAGATTATATCAAGGACTATTTTGAATCAAACAATAACAGCTTTGTGCTGAATATCACTCAGTCTCAGGCAAAGCTTGTTGAGTTTGCAGAAAGTGTTCTGCACGAGCTTACTTTTGAATCGGCTGAGGTGCAAGCAAGCGGAAAAAGAATTACAGAAAGTATTACTTCGGTAGATTACGATGCAATATATCTGACCAAAAACGATGATTCATATTTCATTGAATTTAAAGATTATCATAACGATTTAGGATGTCAGATTAAATTCAGCAATTTGTCAACTGTATTTAAGGTATATAACGCGGTTGCTGACTCAATTTTTATTCCGCTTATTGATACCCCGTGGCAATACATAAAAGCGATTGCTGACAATATCAATGCACATCTTGAAAGCGGTCTTGCGACTGATAAAGAAAAGCGGATTTCTGCGCTTGTCAGACACATTGCAGGTGTCAGATTGATTGAGAGTGCAACAATACCGCCTCAGTTGTATGAGCTTATCAAAAAATATAATCTTCATAATGTATTAAAATCCCCGTTTGACTTACTGACCCCTGCGCTCTGCAAGAAGAAATACGAGCCCTTCTGGCGTGAAATTTTCAATATGCTGGTCGAAAGTCAGGAGGGTATACCTTCATATCTTGAGGATAGTGTTTCACAAGAAGCTTTTGAAAACCATAAAAACCTCATTACAAAGCGGATGAACTCACTCGGATATGAGGGCTCTTATCCCGACTTTTATAAAAAAGACAGAGTGATGAAGCCGACTATGTTCAGGTCATACAATATGTCTTATGTTGTATCGTGCAAAAAATACGCTGAGCATCATATACACTGTTGGTCTGTCTGGCAGGATGGGGTAATCAACACCAATATTATCGTAGGCGTGATTTTTAATAAGAGTGATGATGCCGTAACGGATATTTACTCGACGATGTTTGATAATAACGGAAAAGCAGCTTTCTCGATTATTTCAACGCTTTATTGCGAATCAATGTCCGCCGAGACTTATGAAGAAAACACGAAAAGAATCACAGAAGCCGCTGTCAGAAAGGCTGAACTTAAAAAGCAGGAAAAGTCAGATTATGACTTCAACAATGTATTAACACGCGATAAAAAGCTTAATCTCTTCGCTCTGCTTATCGTGTTTGTGCTGTTTTCTCTCGGATTTTCTCTTATAGCACCCTTGCTCCTCTTTGTTATGGAAGGTAAATCAATTTCAGAAATATTTACATTTATGAAAGAAAATCCTGTTTTCAGCTACATCGGTATAGGCGGCGGTGCTCTTGCAACCGTGATTTTTACCTGGCTCGAATGGAAAAGCACTAAAAAATAAATAAACAAACAAAGAAAAACACTTGTAAATGCTTTATCGGCTTTACAAGTGTTTTGTAATTACTTTCTCTTATATTCGCACCAACGGAACTTATATCCGTTACATTCTTTTTCGCCTGAATCCTCGGCGAGCATCCATTCGTCAGGGGAGAGCGCAGGAAACTTCTTGTCAGCCTCATCCGCAACAGCGTCAATATGTGTTATTACCGCTGTGTCGCACATCGGAAGAAGCAGGGTGTAAATTGTCTCTCCGCCGATAATGTAAACGTCGTCGGAGTTGTATTTTTTCAGCTCTTCCTTTAATTCGTCAATGTCCTTAACAAAGGTTGCACCCTCAACCTCAAGGTCTGCATTTCTTGAAAGAACAATATTTACCCTGTTTTTCAGGGGCTTTGATCCGGGGAAGGATTCAAGAGTCTTTCTTCCCATAACGCAAACCTTTTCCACGGTCTGCGAGCGGAAGAACTTAAGGTCATCGGGGATGTAAAACAAAAGGTCGTTTTTGTTTCCGATGTTCCATTCCTTATCAACTGCAACAATCAATTTCATATTTCTACCTCATACCGCAATCGGAATGTTTTTAATCTGTTCGTGTGTTTCATATCCGTCAAGTCTGAAATCGTCAACGGTGAAATCGTAGAAGTCCTTGATTTCGGGATTTATCCAGAAGGTCGGAGCAGGGAGAGGCTCACGCTTGATAAGCTCCTCAATTACGGGGATGTGTCTGTCATAGATGTGAGCGTCCGCTATAACGTGAACAAGCTCACCGATTTCCATATCGCATACCTGAGCGAACATATGAAGAAGCACGCTGTACTGAACAACGTTCCAATTGTTGGCTGCAAGCACGTCCTGACTTCTCTGGTTAAGAATACCGTTGAGCACGAGTCTGCCGTTTTCGCCCTGAGTAACGTTGAAGGTCATACTGTATGCGCAGGGGTAAAGACCCATTTCGCTCAGATCGTGGTGATTGTAGATGTTGGTCATAATACGACGGCTGAACGGGTTGTTCTTTAGGTCATAGATAACTCTGTCAACCTGGTCGAACATACCTTCCTTGTACTTGTGCTTAACGCCGAGCTGATAGCCGTATGCCTTGCCGATACTGCCGTCCTCGTCAGCCCAGGAATCCCAGATATGAGAGTTCAGCTCATTTATGTTGTTGGATTTCTTCTGCCATATCCAGAGAATTTCATCAACGCAGGATTTGAAAGCCGTACGGCGCAGGGTAAGTGCGGGAAACTCCTTTTTAAGGTCATATCTGTTTACAACGCAGAAAAGCTTCTGTGTGTATGCAGGTGTACCGTCCTCCCATACGGGGCGCACCTTTTCTCCCTTTGTGTCAGTGCCGTTTTCGAGGATGTTTTTACACATATCAATAAACAATTTGTCAGCGTAGCTCATTTTTTACTCTCCTTTAATTGTTATTAAACAAATTTCGGGTCTGTTGTTAAAACGCAGAGGCAACGGATAATTTCCGAGCCCCGATGTTACAAACAGACTTGTGTTTTCAAATTCAAAAAGCCCCTTGTCGGTTACAATACCGTTATAGGTGAGCTCAGGCAAAAGATAACCGTTAAAATAAAGACCGTTAAGAAACGGAAGTCTCACCATACCGCCGTGAGTATCACCGCAGAAGATAAAATCAAATCCGAAATCTCCGTAATGCTCAATTGACGGAATATGTGAAAGCAGGATGTTCAACCGATTTTCTGACGGTGTGTCAAATTCATTGCCAAGGTCAAAGGTCGAAGAAAAATAAACGTTATCAATTCCATATAAAGAAAGCTCGTTGCCTTTTACGGCTATATCCTTTTTTGTATAATCGAGCAAGGTGACGTTTTCAGCCTTTTTCAGCTCGTTCTTATACAGCTCGTCTGTATCGTGGTCGCCTGTCACAACGTATACGTCGGCAATTTTACCAAGGCTTTCAAGAAGGCTGACAGCCTGACCGATTTTACTTGTCTGTCCTCTCGAATAGATATCCCCGACAAAGAAGATAAGGTCGGGAGACAGCTTCTTCGTTTTTTCGATAAGCTTCAGGTTGTCCTTTCCGAAACGGAAGGAATGAAGGTCAGACATTACTACGATTTTTATTTCACCTTCAACCTTTTCGGAGGTAACTGTTTCTTCTGTGATTTTTAAAGTGAAGTTATTGTAAAACCAGACGGAAAACAAAACGACCGCGAGTGCAAGAAGCAGAATAATACATCTTTTAACCTTTGCCGTCAAATCTGATCACGTCCTTAGGGTGACGGTAGTAATCCGAATCGTGTTTTTTATCGGATGATTTCTGCCACTTCTTCGTTAAAATACTCGCCAATCCGCAAGGATTGGCTGTGTTTTTGCCTTGAATTGACAAAAATCCTCTCGATAAAAAATCTTCGACCCGAAAGCTGAGATTTTTCAGATGATTTTTGGATGTTGAGGGTGCCGACAGGCTGACGCCTTTCAAAGCCGAAACGCCAAAAAGCGCTGAAAAGGCTCGCTTTCGGGCAGGTTCGGATTATTACCGTTACCCTAACTTTGTTATTATACAACATATCGAATTAAAACTCAATAATTAAATTAAAAATGCATCCATAAGCACTATTGATATTGCTGACGGAATTCCGAACAGGGAAACCGTGAACAGGGTATACCAATTTACGGCAATCGTAACTCCCGTCAAAAGCCCGAGTACGTTTACCGCCATCATAGAAGCAATACCCTGAACTACTGACGTAAAAAGTCTTTTTATCGGATGACCGCTTTTAATCATTGAGAACAATACCGCTGTTCCCGCTATAACAAAAATAATTATAAAAGCAATTCTCATAATTCACCGCCGTAAATATCAAGATTTACGATTTTGCCGAGCTTTGCTTCCTTTATAAGAAAGCTGTAATGAAGCTCAAGCTCCTTCATTCTGTAAATCAGTGATTCAATTTCATAAGGGTCCGTTACCTCGTTGAACAGCGAACGCACCTTTTTAAGCTCCGAAACAACCCTTCCGGTTTCGTTGGTTATCAGTTTGTCCTCCTTGGACAAGGCTCTTTTATCAGCAAATAAATCTATTACCATTTCCTGTCCCTCCAATAGTTATATAAATAAATATTGTCAAGTTTGAGGATTTATGATAATATTATCAAAACGATTTATTCGGCAGCTACTAAAGAGGTGAGAGTAATGTATGATATAGCAATCATCGGAGCAGGTGCTTCGGGTATGGCGGCGGCAATCAGCGCAAAAAAAGAAAAACCGAAGGCTGAAATTCTGCTTATCGAAGCATTGCCGAGAGTGGGTAAAAAAATTCTTGCCACAGGTAACGGCAGATGCAATCTTACAAATCTCACCGCAGGAGCAGAAAGCTATAATAATCCTTTTGTTGCTGCTGTTCTGGCGAAATATCCTCCCGAAGGCATTGTATCGTTTTTTTCTTCAATCGGTCTCGAATGTGTGAATGATTCCGAATCAAGAGTTTATCCGATGAGTAATACTGCCTCAAGCGTGCTCGATTGTCTGCGCTTTGAAATTGAAAGACTCGGCATTGAAATTATGACAGAAACAAAAGCAGAGTCTGTCAAGAGTGTGAACGGGATTTTTATAATCAATTCAAAAATCCGTGCAAAAAAGCTGATTGTTTCAACAGGCGGCAAGGCTTCACCCTCACAGGGCTCCGACGGCAGCGGTTACGATTTGCTCAAAAGCCTTAATCATTCGGTAACACCGCTTTATCCCGGTCTTGTTCAACTGACCGTCAAGGAAAACCTAAGAGTTCTCAAAGGTATAAGAGTTAAGGCTGAAGCTACGCTGAAAACTCATAACGGGAAAATCCTCGACCGTTCATCGGGTGAAATTCTTTTTGCGGATTACGGTCTTTCGGGCATAGCGGTAATGGACATCAGCCGCAGTGCAAAGGGGAATAAATGTATCTGTGAGCTTAACGTTATTCCCGAGCTTCGTGCAGAGGACGTATCAGCCTTCATCGAGCGTTGCAAAAAAAGAAATCCCGCTCAGCTTCTCGAGGAGGCTCTTGCAGGAATTATTCCCAAAAAGCTCGGTCATTATTTAATTAAAATAACGGGTCTGCGCGCAGACGTTATTATGTCTGAATTAAAGTATCAGCAAATAATTACCCTGTCGGAAAATCTTAAGCATCTTACCTTCACCGTAACGGGAACAAGAGGCTTTGATAACGCACAGATAACCGTCGGCGGTGCCGTGACTGATGAATTCGATATAAATACTCTCGAATCGAAGATTACAAAAGGCTTATACTGCACGGGCGAATTGCTCAATGTCGATGCACCCTGCGGCGGCTTCAATCTTCAATGGGCGTGGGCAAGCGGAATAACAGCAGGTAAATCAGCGGCGAAATCATTATAAATAACAAATAAAGCAGTGTCGAATAATTGACACTGCTTTATTGCATAATCAATGAGAGATTACCTGAAAGCTAAGAGTTTCATTTGGCTCATAAGCTATAAGTTCATTAACACGGCCTTTAGCCCATTTACTTCGTCCGTCGAGCCAGTTAGGTCTGTTATATTCACCTAAAGTAATTGCGGCTATATAATAATTACATTTACTGTGAACACTATCGAGAGTATTGATGTATTCTTTGACTTTATCAAAATCATAATATACTGCACCTTCTACGCGAGAGTTTCTAACAGTTTTATATTTTATTTCAAAAATTGCAACTATTTTTTGTGTATCTTTTTCTACGATAATCATATCAGGTCGAGAGTGAATTGTTGAAAAACCGTATTTAGTACACTCAGTGTATATAACGAAACTATTTAATTCAAATGACTTTTCAAGGTGAGAACGCAAGTGATGATACAGAACATTTTTAAGTGTATCTTCGTTCAAAATCATATCGTCATTATAATCTTTTTGGATTTCATTTATCCAGATTTCTTTAATGGTTCTATCAAGTTGTTCGAAATTCATAATCGTCTTCCTTTAAGAAATTTATTCAATATCCTTGAGTGCATCAATTTCAGCCTTGTCAACCGTGATACGCTTATCCTTGATGAGCTTGACTTCCTTTCTGTTGTAAACAGCGGGAGCGGCCTCGGGATATCTGTCAAGACGTATTTTAAGAATACCTTTAAGAAGGTTAACCTCAACAACCGTGCCCTTACCCTGCGGCGTATCAACTATTGCGCCGACCTTGGGGGTGACGTGCAGAAGATGCTCATAAGCATTCTGCTCATATTTCAGACAGCACATCAGTCTTCCGCAGGTACCGCTGATTTTAGTGGGGTTGAGCGAAAGTCCCTGCTCCTTTGCCATTTTGATGGAAACGGGCTGGAAGTCGCCGAGGAAGCTGTTACAGCAGAAGGGTCTGCCGCAGATTCCGAGTCCGCCCTTCATCTTCGATTCGTCGCGGACACCGATCTGACGAAGTTCAATTCTTATTCTGAAAACGCTTGCAAGGTCTTTTACAAGCTCACGGAAATCGACTCTGCCGTCAGACGTGAAATAGAAAAGAACCTTACTGCCGTCAAAGGTGTATTCAACGTCAACAAGCTTCATATCAAGCTTGTGCGCCGCAATCTTTTTAAGACATATTTCAAAAGCTTCCTTTTCCTTTTTCTTGTTTGTTTCTACGATTTTAAGGTCTTCCTCGGTTGCAAGACGTATAATCGGCTTGAGCGGCTTTATGATTTCTTCATCGTCAATTTCACGGTTTTCCATTGCTACCTCACCGCATTCGATTCCTCTTACGGTTTCAACGATAGCGTGGTCGCCCTTGCTGAATTTAATATCAAGCGGGTCGAAATAATATATTTTTCCGACCTCTTTAAAACGGATTCCTACTACTTCCACGGATAATTCCTCCTATAATATATAAAGCCTAACTTCCGTATGCAGTATTCCTCAGAACACTGCAAAGTCTTGTTATAAGCAGATTTTTATTTGCATTTTTGTTTATACATTCAAAAAAGTGTTCAGTCACACGAATAAGCTCAATGATAGTGCGTAACGGCAGCTTTGAAGCAATGATTTTTGCGGTTTCCGAATGGGAGCTTAATAAAAGATTGCTTCCTGTGCTTACCGCAACCGCATCGCGGAAAATTAATTGCATTGAAGACAGAACAGGGGAGAGAAGCTCCTTATCCTTTTCAAACTGTGCCGTCAGACGCATAAATTCGAGCTCTGTAACACTTGCCAACGCACGCACCAGCTTATCTGCAAGCCCGTCTGCCGCCTGAAGATATTCATTTGAAATTCCGTGGTCGTCCGCGCCGAGATTGAACGGCGTTACACGCGACATAATCGTTTCGAGTAAGGCGGCTCTTGATTCGCAAACAAGAATAAACCTTGCATATTCGGGCGGTTCTTCGATGATTTTCAAAAGTGCATTCTGCGCCTGAATGTTCATCCTGTCAACGTTTTTCAGGATGTAAACCTTGTGTTTTGCCTCATTCGGCATAATATATGCATCTTTTCTGATGTCTCTGACAACACCGATTTTGAAGGTCTTTTCGTTTTCCGCATCAGGGTCGGAAATGATAACGTCAGGGTGTGAACCGTTCTGAACCTTCAGACAGTTTATGCAGTTGTTGCACGGAATACCGTTTTCACAAACAAATGCACCCGCAATATATAAAGCGAGCTCATCGCGCGCGCAAGCACTTCCCGCGTCAATAAGAATGGCGTGAGGAAGCTTTTTGTTTTTTATAAGCTCGTTTACTGTCTGAAAAATCTCATTGTTCATAAAAGAATGACGCTCCGTTACATTTTATGGAACTGCTCAACATCAATTACAAAAACCGTAGCACCGCCGACGGTGATTTTTACGGGAATTGCAGGTATAATTCCGCCTTCAATTGAGGGCATAACAGGAGTAAGCTCTTCTCTTTTACGGCAATTTGCCTTGAGAATTTCAAGAAGCTCGTCAACCTTATCATCCTCAACACCCATCAATAAGGTGAGGTTGCCTGCGCGGAGAAAACCGCCTGTGGTCGAAAGCTTTGTGGCATAAAAGCCTGCTTTTGTAATTTCGCTGAGAACATTCTGCGAATCGTCACTGTTTATAATGGCAACGATAAGTTTCATAGCAATCTACCTTCTTTATCTGTTTAATATTTTTAAATTGCGTTCAATAACGTTTTTGCCTCTCCAGGCATAGGCGCGGTCGGATATATCCGCTTGTGTTCTCGCCTTGAATTCTGCGCCGTTTCTGAATATTTCTATCGGTTCGGCTTTTACTCCTTTATTCATCGGACAGACGCTCTGGCAGACGTCACATCCCCAGGCGCAGTTGCTTTTCTTTATGAGCTGTTCCTGCTCGGCTGTCAGCTCACCCTTTTTTTGCGTGATATAGGAGAGACATTTTTGAGCATCAATACCGTTTTCGCCGATAGCCTTTGTCGGGCAGGCGGAAACGCATTTTCCGCATCTGATGCACATCAGGTCTTCGTCGGTAATATCGGGATAATCACACTGTAAAGTGGTAACAATTTCACCGATAAAAACCCACGAGCCGAAGTCCTTGTTGAAGAAAAGTCCGTTAAGACCTCTGACTCCGAGACCCGCATACATTGCGGCTCTGACCTCGGGGATAGGGGAGTTATCCGTGAAAGCCGTAAATTCTTCATCAGGATAACTTTCAGTAAGCTTCCCTACCGCCTCCTGAAGAATATTACCGATCGTCACGTGATAATCGGGGACAACGGCATATCGTGAAATATCGGAATCCTGATACGCTTCGTCACCGAAGTTATAAGGAAATAGCAGAACTATCACCGTTTTTGTATTTTCGGGGATTCTGCTTTTTGCTCTGCAATCAATCAGACTGTCCCTGATTTTATCAAACGGACAAAATCCGAACACGGGAGAGATTTCTTTTAAAATATCTTTCATATAAGCACCTAAGCTATTGTCTGTACTGCCGCAATAATAATCGGCATCGTGATAACTGACATAAAGCTGACCGTTGCAACCACCTGTGCGGCAAGGCTCGTGTCCTTGTCATATTTTGCGGCGAACATAACGGTGTTATTTGCCGTGGGGGCACACGAGGAAATGGTAAGTGCTGTCAGAAGAGTGCCCGAAAGTCCTGCAAGCTTGTAAATAACAATCATAACGGCAGGAAGAATTATAAGCTTTGAAAGAGCAACAAGAAGAATCTTTTTGTGCTTCAAGATGTCGTTAAGCTTGGTGTGAGCAAGGAAGGTGCCGAAAATCAGCATAGCCACGGGTGTCTGCGTGGATGCGATAAAATCCACGGGCTTGTAAATAAGCTCGGGAAGATTCACCTTTAACAGAAAGAGCGGAAGTCCGATAAGCACGGATATAACACCGGGATTGAAAATCAGCTTTTTGGGGTCGAACTTACCCGACTTGCGGTCCATCATATAAACACCGTGGGTAAAGGAAACAACGTTAAAAGCCATAACAACGGCCGAGCAGTAGAAAACGCCCTCACTTCCGAGGATAGCCTCGGTCAACGGCAAAGTCATATAACCAACGTTACCGTAAATTGAGCTGTATTTATAGATGCAGTTGGCTTCTCTGTCACCCTTGAGGTAGAGCAGAGTGTTGATAGCGATTGCAACAAAATGTAAAAGAAATCCGAAGCCGACAGCGGTAAGGAGGCTGAGTCCTGTTTCTTTGGTAAATTCCTGTGTAAGGAATGAACGTATGATTACGCACGGTGTAATGATGTAAAAAAGCAAATCCGTACACTTCTTGGCGGTTTGCTCGGTGAAAAAGCCGACCTTGTCACATATTGCACCTACAAGCACGATGATGTAGAGTATCCCGACCTGCTGTGCGGCAATTTTTACATTTTCAAAAAACATATAAAATCCCCTGGTGAAAATTAGTCTTCGTTAGCTGCAGCCTTTGTCTTGACTGCCGTGATGCATATATAAGTTGCATATACCGCAAAGGTAAGGTCACAGAAATTTGCAGTATAAAGCGGATTTAACTGCGTAGAGCTACCTGTTATTATGAGTATGAGTCTGGGAAGAAAACATACAAGACTAAGCATTACTGCAGGAAAACCGTAAGCAAACAGCTTCCAGAAAACAGTATTTGCATCAATATCAGCGATAACCTGTGCCAAAGCAAGGAAAAATGTCATAGCAAAAACTATTGCAAATAATTCGAGAAGAAGGTCAGAAACGTTGACAAAGCTGATTGTTCTTCTGAATCTGAAAAGTAAACGGAAAATGCACCATATAACGGGCAGAATTGTGAAGAGCTTAAGCTTCGGGAGGAGAACCTTGTTAAATGATGCAAGACCGCTGACTATGAAGTAAACGGCGGATAATGCACCCGTAATAACCTGAGCGAGCATAATTGTTCCGCCCTGAGCCGATGCATATTCCGCAACGGAGATATAACTGCCGTTTGAGGAAGAGAACAATGCAAGATAGTCAGATAAAATACCGAAGGTATCAACTGCAACACCGAGTGCCATAATAAGCGAAACGGCGGCGAGACCTTTGTTTGAATAATTGATTGAAACGGGCTTTATTGACTTATGCTTGACGTATGAGAATATCAAGCATACCGCAACCGAAATAACAAGAACGGCATAAACAACGGGAATTGACAGGTTTTTGTCATCATAAAAGCCTGTTGTCGGATTGATAAGCTTACAGTACTGATAAACTCTCAGCGGGATACAGACGAGTGCTGCGAACAAAGTCGAAAAAAGAGGAACCTTATAAATGAGGTTGTTATCCTTTAGCAAGTTTTTCATTTTAATATCCTTTCTTCAAACGGAACGTAGTCGGAATCAAGCGTAAACTCATCAACACGCTCATCAATCTTGATGTAGTTTCTTCTTGTTGAAACACTCTTGTAAGCAGGACGGACAATCTTTCCGCCTGTCATCAGCTCTTCAAGACGATGTGCTGACCAGCCTGCAATTCTTGCAGTTGTAAACAGGGGAGTATAAATATCCTCAGGAATCTGAAGCATCTCATAAATAAGACCTGAATAAAGATCAACGTTTGCACACATCGGCTTTTTACTTCCCTTGACCTTAAGGAAGATTTCGGGAGTGAGACGTTCAATCATATTAAGAAGCTCGAATTTTTCTTCGTAGCCCGTCTTGTAAGCAAATCTTCTTGCTTCCTCTTTAAGGATAACGGCTCGCGGGTCAGAAAGTGTATAAACTGCGTGACCCATACCGTAAACAAGACCTGAACGGTCGCCTGCTTCTTTCCTGATGATTTTTGTAAGGAAATCGGCAATCTGACCCTCATCGGTAATGTCAGAAACACCTTCTTCAATATAATGAATCATCTCGGATGTCTTGATGTTTGCACCGCCGTGCTTGGGGCCCTTGAGGGCGCCGATACCTGCCGCGATTGCAGCGTAAGTGTCTGTTCCGCTCGAGGTAAGAACTCTCGTTGCGAAGGTGGAGTTGTTACCGCCGCCGTGCTCGGCGTGAACCATAAGACAAAGGTCAAGAAGCTTTGCTTCCTCGTCCGTAAAGTTTTTGTCCGAGCGCATTGAACGAAGGACAGATTCCGCTGTTGACTGGTTAGCCTTGGGCGGGTGAATATACATACTCTTCTTGTAGTAATGACGTCTTTTTACCTGATAAGCGTAAGACATAATTACGGGTATCTGAGCGATAATCTGAATTGACTGTCTGATAACGTTCTCGATTGACGCGTCATCGGGATTTTCGTCGTAAGAATAAAGTGCAAGAACCGAACGTGTAATTTTGTTCATAATGTTCGGTGACGGAGCCTTCATAATCATATCCTCGATGAAATCATCGGGGAGGGTTCTGCATTCTGCGAGAATTTCGCTGAATCTGCTGAGCTGCTGTGTGGTCGGGAGAGAGCCGAAAATAAGAAGCCACGCAACCTCTTCAAAGCCGAAACGGTTCTCTTCCTTACAGTTTGCAACAATTTCCTGCAGGTTCACACCGCGGAAGTAGAGCTTACCTTCCATAGGAACTCTTTCACCGTCATCGATGTAGTAACCGTTAACCGAGCTGATTTTTGTAAGACCCGCCATAACGCCCGTGCCGTCTGCATTTCGAAGACCGCGCTTGACATTAAATTTTGTAAAGTCGTTGGGGTTAATCTGATTATTTTTAACAAGCTCTTCCACAAGGAAGTCTACGTTTTCGTTTGTAATGGGAGTAATATAAGATGCCATAGTTTCACCGCCGGATAATATTTCAGAACATTATACAATATATTAGCAGATAAAGTCAAGAAAATTGCATATAAAATATTGTTCCGTCAAGTGTAATTTTAGGGTGCTTGTCTGAATATGCTTTAGTGTGGGAGGAATGACAAATGAAAAGAAATTTTACGCTGTGTGCCGTGCTTGCGGCGGCTATGCTGCTGATACCCCTGACAGGCATCCGCGAAAAGGCTGAAGAGCCTGTAATTAACGTCAGCACGCAGGATGATTATGACGGCTTTATCAGCGTTATGAAAACGGATGAAGGTGTTATTGAGGAGATACCTGAAAGAGAGTATCTCATAGGTGCACTTGCGGCTGAAGCGGATATGTCGCATCACGATGAGGCGCTTAAGGCTCAGTGTGTTGCGTGTTATACCTATGCTCTTTACACAAAGGGCAGTAAGGAAAACGGCGAGGCTGATATCAGCGATAACACAAAGGAGCATCAGGGATATCTCTCTAAATCAGAACGTCAGAAAAAATGGGGTGATAATTTCAGCAAAAACGAAGAAAAAGCAACCGATATTGTGGAATCTGTGCTGGGTGAAGCGATATACTATGAGGATAAGCCGATAATGGCTGTTTATCACGCTCTTAACAGCGGAACAACACAGAGTGCACAGACGGTATGGAAAAAGAGCTATCCGTATCTTGTCAAGGTTGAAAGCCCGGGCGATAAGCTCGCTGTGGATTATACGGAAAAGGTTGGCTTTACTTATGAAGATTTTAAAGAAAAAATTACAAAGATTGACGGTATAGCTCTCGGTGAGGACGAGGAAAAATGGATAGGTCAGATTGAAAAAAATCCGAGCGGATATGTGCTTGGTATTTACATAGGGGGTAACGAGGTCGCCGCCGCAGATGTCAGAACGGCACTTGAACTGCGAAGCTGTTGTTTTGACGTTGATACCTCGGAGGATGAAATTACCTTTGAAACCTACGGCTACGGTCATCTTGTAGGAATGAGTCAGTACGGTGCGGATTATATGGCACGTCAGGGCTCGGATTATCGTGAAATATTGACATATTATTACCCAAATACAAAGATAAAATAAACTTTCGATGAATTTTTGTAAAAACTATTGCATTTTTTTGTCGTTATGATACAATGGTATCAAATCTGGGACAAGGAGGATGGACAAAATGGCATTTAAAATTACTGATGATTGCATTTCTTGCGGTGCTTGTGAGGCAGAGTGCCCGGTAGGCGCTATCGCTGAAGGCGACGGCAAGTATGAGATCGATGCTGATGCTTGCGTTTCTTGCGGCGCTTGTGCAGACGCTTGCCCGGTAGCAGCTCCTGTTGAGGAATAATCGATTTTCATTTGCAGGGTGGATTTTTCCACCCTGTTTTTCTTTTTGACATAAATTCACTTTGGTAGTATACTTTAATTAACAACAAGCCACAAGGTTTTGAAAGGAATATTTTTGCCTTGCCGAGACAAAAATCTTCTCTTTCAAAACTGTTTCGCATCTGAAACACAATAGATTGCGTGCAGTCGGGTAGTCTTTTGATGCAGACATACGCGCGTATGTCAAAGAAAAAACTGCCCGAATGTGCGTGATATATTGAGTTTCAGACTTGTGTGTTGTTGATAATTAAAGTATAATACTCCGAAGAGGTGGTACTATGGCGGAATTCAGAAAAGAATATCTCGGAAGCGGCGTTTATGTCAGCGTGTCCGATGAGCACGGCTTCGGAACGGATGCCGTTTTGCTTGCCGATTTCGCTTCACCCAAGCGTAAGGAAAATGCCTGTGATTTCGGCACGGGGTGCGGAATTATCCCGATGCTGTGGTACCGTAACGGCTGTGCAAAGCATATCTGGGGGCTTGAGCTTCAGCGTCAGGGCTATGAGCAGGCTGTGCTGTCGTCCCGATTGAGTGATGCACAGGAAAAGGTTACCTTTCTGAATCTCAACTTAAAAAACGTTAAAGAAGAATTTGAACACGCCTCGATGGATGTTGTTACGATGAATCCGCCGTACAAGGCGGCAGATGCAGGTATAAAGAGTGTGTCCGAAGCCGCACTGATTGCCCGTCACGAGGTTGAGTGTAATCTTGACGATATCACGCAGGCGGCGGCTCATCTTCTTAATTTCGGCGGCAGGCTGTGTATGTGCAACCGCCCCGAAAGGTTAAGTGATACGCTTTATGCGATGAAGCGTGCGGGCATTGAGCCCAAAAGGCTTCGTTTTGTGGTCAAAAGACCAGATACCAGACCGTGGCTGTTTCTTATCGAAGGCAAAAAGGGCAGTAAACCCTATCTTGACGTTGAACCGATGCTGATTATGTACGGCGATGACGGTGAGCTTTCGGATGAAGTAGTCCGCATTTACGGTGAATATAAGGAGAACACAAAGTGAGTAAATTATATATTGTCGGTACACCGATCGGCAACCTCGGCGATTTTTCACCGAGAGCTGTTGAAACCTTGGAAAACTGCGATTTTATCGCGGCAGAGGATACGCGTGTTACCGTTAAGCTTCTCAACCATTTCGGCATAAAAAAGAATATGGTCAGCTATTTTGAGCATAACCGCCGCGAACGCGGAGAGATGATAGTTTCAAGAATTCTTGCAGGGGAGACCTGTGCACTTGTGACGGATGCAGGTATGCCCGCGATTTCCGACCCGGGCGAGGATCTTGTAAAGCTGTGTCACGAGAATAACATTAAAGTGGAATCCGTACCCGGCCCCTGCGCATTTACAACAGCACTTGCTCTGTCGGGAATGCCCTCGGGAAGATTTACATTTGAAGGCTTTCTGAGCGTGAACAAGCCGAGCAGACGTGAGCATCTCGATTCTCTGGTGAACGAAACCCGAACGATGCTTTTTTATGAAGCTCCGCATAAGCTGGGTGCAACTCTCAGGGATATGTATTCAGCCTTCGGCGACCGTGAAATTGCAATCGTCAGGGAGATTACCAAGCTTCACGAGGAGGTTATAAAAACAACGCTTTCAAAGGCTGCCGAGCTTTATGGAGAGGGCGGACTAAAGGGCGAAATTGTCCTTGTGATTCACGGTGCAGAGGTGCAGAAAAACGATGAAAAATTAACCCTTGAGGATGCCGTTGCACTTGCAAAAAAGAGTGCGGAAAACGGTCTTTCACTCAGCGAAGCCGCAAAGCAGGCGGCTAAAATTTCAGGCTTCAAAAAGGGCGAAATTTACAAGAAATTGTTAGGAGAATAAAGATATGTTCGAATATATTTCACAGCACCCCATAGCAGGCGTAGCGCTTGCTTTACTTGCAGTTCTTACCGTTTTTGTCTGTCTTAAGGCGATGCTTGCAAGCAGAAAAAGAAGTGAGGAGCGCGAAAGAATTATCGCTGATATTGAGAAGGAAAAAGCACTCCGCAAGGAGTTTAAACACGTTGATGAAACCACGTTTGCACAGGGTAAGGATAATTACCGTCTCATAACGGGAATGTGTGCCCACGTTCAGCAGAATATCGAGAAAAAAGAGGATATGACCGCGGCTTTCTTCGAGCTTTCAGAGGTTGAAAAATACGTCTATGCCCTCGGATATGTGTTCGAGGACAGCCAAAAAGGTCTTTCTGATTTCTTCCGTTCCAACGGTGAGCCCTTGCTCTCAACGGCAGATAAGGCTGTAAGCGAAATTGTCGGCGGTCGTTTTTCGGAGATTTTCTCTTCTGAGTTTGTTATGCTCGATGAAAATGATGAAACAACCTCCGTGGACAACGATGCACTCGCAAAAATGGATGAAGAGTTCAGAGCTGTTCTTGACGGAAAAGGTGAGGAAATCTACTCTGCGGTTGCGGAATATATCCGAAGCAACAAGGATGTTTTCCTTGCTTAATATTCAGAATTATGCACTCCGTAAGGGGTGCATTTTTTGGCTTAAAAACTTGATTTTCTTTGCAAATTTACTTTATTTTTTTAACGTTATATGTTATAATACACGCGTGTGTACAGTTTTACATAACAATGAAGGCTGAAGGGAGCGTTTTTAATGGCACATTTTATTTTTTCCGCATTCTGCGATGAATCGGGAGAAGCAACAATCGGCGGACAGATGGCCGCCTGTAAACTCAACGGAATTTCTCAGATGGAGCTGAGAGGCTTCGGCAACGAACTTAATATCAATATTTTGTCCGTAGACCAGGCAAAGGAAATGAAGGCTGAAATCGACAAAGAGGGTATGAAGGTTTCTTCAATCGGCTCGGGCTACGGCAAAATTAATATAAAGGATGATTTTGAGCCTCACTTTGAAGCATTCAAAAACACGGTTGAGGTCGCTAAAATCCTTGAAGCAAAGTATATCCGTATGTTCAGCTTCTATTTTGATGAGGGTGACGATTACGGCGAGTACAGAGACGAGGTTATCCGCCGCGTAAAAGCTATGGTGGATTATGCCGATGAAAACGGACTTGTCTGCTGTCACGAAAACGAAAAAGGAATCTACGGCGATACTGCAGAGCGCTGTCTCGATGTTCTCGAGGCTTGCGGCGGTAAGCTCAGAGCCGTTTTTGACCCTGCAAACTTTATCCAGTGCGGTGTTGATACCGTTAAGGCATACGATATGCTTGAGGATTATATCGAGTACTTCCACGTCAAGGATGCTCTTTATAACAGCGCAGAGGTTGTACCTGCAGGTCAGGGCGACGGCAGACTTGTTGAAATTCTTAAAAAATTCGATAAGCGTAATCAGGTTGCCATCCTTTCACTTGAGCCTCATCTCAAGGTCTTTGACGGACTTTCAAATCTTGAAACAGACGATGAAACCGCAAATGCAATGAAGGTACATACCTATGCGACTCACGCAGAGTCCTTCAAGGCGGCGGCTGATGCAATGCACGCTGTTGCCGAGGAGGTACAGCCGATCCGCTTCGGTATCATCGGTATGGGTAATATGGGTACGGCTCACGCCAAAAACTTCCTTAACGGTGATGTAAGAGAAATGCGTATCACCGCTGTTGCGGATATCGTTCCCGAAAAGCTTGAATGGTCAAAGAAAAATCTTCCCTGGGCAAAGAGATATAATTCCGCAACAGAGCTTATCGAAAGCGGCGAGGTGGATGCTGTAATCATCTGTGTTCCGCATTATTTCCATCCTCCGCTTGTTATCGAAGCTCTTAAAAACGGACTTCACGCCGTTTCGGAAAAGCCTGCGGGTGTTTATACAAAGCAGGTTCGCGAGATGAACGAATTTGCGGCAAAGCAGGATAAAACCTTTGCAATGATGTTCAATCAGAGAACAAACTGCGTTTACAGAAAAATCAAAGAGATTGTTGACAGCAAGGAATACGGTGAAATCCGCCGTGTCAACTGGATTATTACCGATTGGTACCGCACTCAGGCTTATTATAATTCAGGCGGATGGCGTGCAACCTGGGTCGGCGAAGGCGGCGGTGTTCTTCTCAACCAGTCACCGCATCAGCTCGACCTCTGGCAGTGGATCTGCGGTATGCCGTCAAAAATCCGTGCATTCTGCCACGAGGGTAAGTGGCACGACATCGAGGTTGAAGATGACGTTACAATCTATGCGGAATATCCCAACGGCGCAACAGGCGTGTTTATTACAACAACGGGCGATTATCCCGGCTCAAACAGATTTGAAATCACAATGGATAAAGCAAAGCTCGTTTGCGAAAACGGAAGAAAAATCACTCTTTACGAGCTTGAGGAATCACTTCCCGATAATATCGCGAACTGCGAAAACGGCTTTACCGATATCAATGTCAAGGAGATTGATGTTGAGACTGACGGTATAAACGATCAGCACACAGGTGTGCTCAATGCATTTGCAGACCACATTCTTTTCGGCTCACCGCTGATTGCAAACGGTGAAGAGGGTATCCGCGGTCTTATGATTTCAAATGCGGCTCACTATTCAAGCTGGACGGGCGAAACTGTTGAGCTTCCGATAGATGAAGAAAAATACTACGAGCTTCTTATGAAGAAGGTTGCGTCCTCAAAAGCAAAGGAAGATGTTATATCCGTTGTCAATGAGGATATGAGCAGTACGTTTTAATCAGACAGGAGTTTGCTTATGAGGGTTTCTGTTGTAGGTTGCGGCGGAGTTTCAAAGAGTCATCTGACTGCTTTGAAAGAAATGAAAGATGTTACAATTTCATCCGTTGTCGATATAAAAAAGGACCGTGCGGATGCTGCGGCAAGTGAATATAATTGCAAAGCATATTATGATTTTGATGTAATGCTTGAGGATGATAAGCCCGATTGTGTCCATATCTGCACTCCGCATTATCTTCACGTTGAAATGTCTGTAAAAGCACTTTCTGCAGGTGTTAACGTTCTTTGCGAAAAACCTTGTGCAATAACCGCTGAAGGACTGTCAAAAATAAAGGTTGCCCAGCTTATGAGCGAGGCACAGTTCGGTGTGTGCTTTCAGAACAGATACAACGAGTCGGTTCTGCTTATCAAGGAGCTTATTGAAAAAGAGCAGTACGGAAAAATCCTTTCCGCACGCGCTTTCGTGCATTGGGAGCGTAACGAGGATTATTACAGCGACGATTGGCACGGCACTCTCAGCAAGGAGGGCGGCGGTGTCGTTGTAAATCAGGCAATTCATACGCACGATTTATTGCGGTTCCTTGTCGGCAAGAGCATCAGGGCTGTAACGGGTCACGTTTATAACGATCATCTCAAGGGTGTAATCGAGGTGGAGGACACCGTATATGCGCTCTTTGAGTTTGATGACGGAATAAGGGCTATATATAATGCAACGACAGCCTTTTCCGATAATCTTCCCGTGCTTATTGATATTATCTGCGAAAAAGCGACACTTCGCATCGAGGGCAATAATGCTTACGTCATAACTGACGGAGAAACAGAGCATCTTCATATTGCGGATAATACAGGCTTTGTAGGAAAAAATTATTGGGGAAAGGGACATTCCTCTCTCATCAGCGATTTTTACGATTGCCTTCTGAACGGCAGAAAATTCCCGATAGATGCCCTTGAGGGCGGAAAAGCAGTTGAGGAATTTCTTGCTATTTATAAATCTTCCGAAACGGGAGAAAAGGTTTATTTGAATAAGGAGTGATTTTATGCAAATGACAATGAGATGGTTCGGCAAGGAAAAGGATACTGTTTCACTTGAACAGATCCGTCAGGTGCCGGGCGTTGTCGGCGTAATTCCGGCTCTCCACGCTTTACCTGCGGGTGAAGCCTGGCCGCTTGATATGATTATGGATATGAAGGCTGAAATTGAGGCGGCAGGCCTTACAATGGAGTGCATCGAGAGCGTCAACGTTCACGAGGATATCAAGCTCGGTGCTCCGACAGCCGATATGTATATAGAGAACTACAAGACAAGCATCAGAAATCTTGCAAAAGCAGGCGTTAAGGTTATCTGCTATAACTTTATGCCCGTTTTTGACTGGACAAGAACGGACCTAGCAATGGATATGGGTAACGGCGCTACGTGCCTTAGCTATAGCGGTGTTCAGGTTGAGGGCAAGAGCCCCGAGGATATGTTCAGAGAGATTGACGATAACTCAAACGGCTATGCAATGCCCGGCTGGGAAACCGAGCGTATGGGCGAAATCAAGGAGCTGTTTGAAAAATATAAGAATATAACCGCTGACGATATGTGGAATAATCTCAAGCATTTTCTTGAAGAAATTATTCCCGTATGTGAGGAATGTGACGTCAGAATGGCTATTCATCCCGACGATCCGCCGTGGGATATCTTCGGTCTTCCGAGAATCATCAAGAACATCGAGGATATCAGGAAGTTCCTCAAGCTTGTTGACTCTCCGTATAACGGTCTTACGTTCTGTACGGGTTCACTCGGAGCGAGCGCGAAGAATGACCTGCCCGCAATGATCCGTGAGGTAGGAGACAGAATTTATTTCGCTCACCTGCGAAACGTTAAAATCCGCGAAAGCTGGTTTAACGAAACCGCACATCTTTCCTCAGACGGCTCACTTGATATGTACGAGATTGTCAAGGCTTTACAGGATGCAGGCTTCGACGGATATATCCGTCCCGATCACGGAAGAATGATCTGGGGCGAGGTTGCAAGACCGGGCTACGGACTTTATGACCGTGCACTCGGCGCGGCTTATCTCAACGGTCTTTGGGAAGCTGTTGAAAAATCAAATAAAACGGAGGCGTAAGCTATGACAGAGCATAAAAGTCTTAAAGATAAAGTAGCCGTCATCACCGGCGGCGGCGGAGTCCTTTGCTCGGGCTTTGCCAAAACACTTGCAAAGCAGGGTGTTAAGGTAGCGGTTCTTGACCTTAACGAAGCGGCAGCTCAGGCTGTTGCGGACGAAATCAACGCAGACGGCGGTACTGCAATTGCGGTCGGCTGTAATGTGCTTGAACCCGAAAGTATGCAGAAGGCAAGAGATATCATTGCCGAAAAGCTCGGTACCTGCGATATCCTTCTTAACGGTGCGGGCGGTAATAACCCCAAGGGCACAACAACAAAGGAAACACTTGAGAAAATTGACCTTATCGAAAAGGATGAAAACGTCAAGACCTTCTTCGATCTTGATCCGCAGGGTATTTCCTTCGTATTCAACCTTAACTTCCTCGGAACTCTTATTCCGACCCAGATTTTTGCCCGTGATATGGCTATGAAGGATGATAGCTGTATCATTATGGTAACTTCGATGAATGCCTTCCGACCGCTTACGAAAATTCCCGCATATTCTGCGGCAAAGGCGGCTGTTGCTAACTTTACACAGTTTATGGCTGTGCATTTTGCTGAAATGGGAATCCGTGTTAATGCTATTGCACCGGGCTTTTTCTCAACACAGCAGAATAAATCACTTCTTTGGAATGAGGACGGCACACCGACAGCAAGAACAGGCAAAATCCTTGCCGCAACTCCTATGGGACGCTTCGGTGAGCCCGAGGAGCTTTCAGGCGCACTCCTTTTCCTCTGTGACAAGGAATATTCGGGCTTTGTAACGGGTACAACAATTGCTGTTGACGGCGGCTTTAACGCTTATTCAGGTGTATAATCATTTCGGAAAGGATGAGTATTATGGATTTGAAATTAAGACCGCAGGAAGAATGTACGTTTGATATGATTTCCCTCGGTGAGGTTATGCTTCGACTCGATCCGAGCGATTCACGAATAAAAACCGCACGCGAATTCCGTGTATGGGAAGGCGGCGGAGAGTATAATGTTGCAAGAGGTCTTCGCCGTTGCTTCGGTATGAAAACTGCAATCGTAACAGCTCTTGCAGACAATGAAGTCGGCAGACTTGTTGAAGATTTTATGCTTCAGGGCGGTGTTGACGTTTCTCTTGTCAAATGGGTGAAATATGACGGTATCGGCAGAACTGTCAGAAACGGACTTAATTTTACGGAGAGAGGCTACGGCATCCGCGGTGCGGTCGGTGTTTCCGACCGCGGTAACACAGCCGCATCACAGCTTAAAGCAGGGGATATCGACTGGGATTATATCTTCGGCACTCTCGGCGTAAGATGGCTTCATACAGGCGGTATTTTTGCCGCTCTTTCAGATACAACTGCCGAGGTTGTTATTGAGGCTGTTAAAACTGCAAAAAAATACGGCACAATCGTTTCCTATGACCTCAACTACCGCCCGTCGCTCTGGAAGGGTATCGGCGGCAAGGAAAAGGCACAGCAGGTCAATAAGGAAATTGCAAAATACATTGACGTTATGATCGGCAACGAAGAGGATTTCACGGCTTGTCTCGGACTCGAGGTTGAAGGCAATGACGAAAATCTCAAAGAGCTTAATATTGACGGCTATTACAAGATGATTGAAAATGCCGTTAAGGTTTATCCGAACTTCAAGGTTATCGCTACAACACTCCGTACTGTTAAAACCGCTACGGTCAACGATTGGAGTGCAATCTGCTGGGCAGACGGCAAAATCAACAAGGGAATGGAGCTTCCGGGACTTGAGATTTTTGACCGTGTCGGCGGCGGCGACAGCTTTGCATCAGGTCTTGTTTACGGTCTTATGACAACGGGCGATGCACAGACAGCCGTTAATTACGGTGTTGCACACGGTGCACTTGCAATGACAACTCCGGGTGATACCTCAATGGCAAGTAAGGCAGAGGTTGAGCGTATTGTCAGCGGTGCAGGCGCAAGAGTACAGAGATAGGAGTAATCACAATGGATAAAGAAAGAATTTTAACCAGAATTCAGGACTGCGGTATTGTTGCCGTTGTCCGTGCAGAAAGCACAGATAAGGCGGAGCGTATTGTTGATGCCTGTATGGAGGGCGGAGTTGCGGCTATCGAGCTTACCTTTACCGTACCTCACGCCGACAGAGTTATCGAAGAGCTCGCAAAGAAGTATGACGAAAACGACATCATCCTCGGTGCAGGAACGGTTATGGATGCCGCAACGGCACGTATCGCTATGCTCAGCGGTGCACAGTATATCGTCAGCCCGTATCTCGACCTTGAAACACTCAAGATGTGTAACCGCTACCGCGTCGCTATGATGCCGGGTATTATGACGGTTCGCGAGGGTGTTATGGCTATGGAGCACGGTGCGGATATCCTCAAGGTTTTCCCGGGTGACCTTTACGGCCCGAAGATCATCAAGGATATCAGAGGTCCTATTCCGTATGCAAAAATGATGCCGACAGGCGGTGTTGACGTCAATAATGTTGGTGAATGGATTAAAGCAGGTGCTGTTGCAGTCGGCGCAGGCTCATCACTTACGGCAGGCGCAAGCACGGGTGACTATAAGAAGATTACAGAAACTGCAAAGCAGTTTGTTGCCAATATCAAGGCAGCAAGAGCTGAACTTAAATAATTTTTTCAGAGGTATTACTATGTTTGTTGACATAGCGAAAATTAAAATAAAAGCAGGTGACGGCGGTAACGGTGCTGTTGCCTTCAGACGTGAAAAGTATGTTGCTGCAGGCGGACCTGACGGCGGTGACGGCGGCAGAGGCGGAAACGTTGTTTTTAAGGTGAACGACAACCTTTCCACACTTGCCGATTTCCGTTATAAGAGAAAGTACCGTGCCCCTAACGGCGATCCGGGTCAGGCAGGACACAGAAACGGCAGAAAGGGTGAAGACCTTATAATTGAAGTGCCGAGAGGTACGATTATCCGCGAGGTTCAGAGCGGTAAGGTAATGGCGGATATGTCAGATGACGATGAATTCATTGCCGCAAAAGGCGGCAGAGGCGGCTGGGGTAACTCACATTTTGCTACTCCGACCCGTCAGACACCGCGTTTCTCAAAGCCGGGTGTACCGGGTGAGGAATGGGAGGTAAGCCTTGAGCTCAAGCTTCTTGCTGACGTAGGTTTGCTCGGCTTCCCGAATGTCGGCAAGTCAACGCTCATTTCCGTTGTCAGTCAGGCAAAGCCGATAATTGCCGACTATCATTTCACAACTCTCACACCTGTTCTCGGCGTTATTTCAATGGGCGAGGGCAACTCATTTGTTATGGCGGATATTCCCGGCCTTATCGAGGGTGCGAGTGACGGTGTCGGCCTCGGTCACGAGTTCCTGCGCCACGTTGAGCGTTGCCGTCTGCTTGTGCATATCATAGATGCGGCAGGCAGTGAGGGCAGAGACCCGATTGATGATTTCAATAAAATTAATGCGGAGCTTGTCAAGTTTAACCCCGATATGGCTGATTTGCCGCAGATAGTTGTCGGCAATAAAATTGACCTTGCGACGGATGAACAGCTTGAAAAGCTTGAAAAATACTTTACCGAAAATGGCTATCAGTATTTTACGATGTGTGCACCTATTGTTGAGGGTACACAGGAGGTAATCAATGCCGTAGCGGCAAAGCTTGCAACGCTTCCGCCCATCAAGAGATATGAAAAGGAAGAGATTCCTGCAGAATTCTTTGAAAAGAGCAGTGACGGTAAATTTACAATCACGGTTGAGGATGACGTTTATTCCGTTGAGGGCGAATGGTTGCTTAAAATTCTGCAAAGAACCAATCTTGATGACTATGAGTCTCTGCAGTATTTTCAGCGTGTGTTGCAGTCAAGCGGCATAATTGCTGCGCTTGAAGAAAAAGGAATTCAGGAAGGCGACACGGTCGAAATCTATGACCTCGAGTTTGATTTTGTGCCGTAAAATAATATGGAAAGATTACTGAAACATAAGGACGTAAAACCCAACGAACTGAGTCCTCTTACGCTTGCTTTTATCGGGGATACGGTGTTTGACCTGCTTGTGCGTGAAGACCTTATCTGCACGGCTAACAGACCTGCAAACGATCTCCATAACCTTGCTGTCAGAAAGGTAAAAGCCTCTGCTCAGGCAGAGTTTATCGAAAAGCTTTTGCCCGAGCTGACAGAAAAAGAGGTTGCCGTTTTCAAGCGCGGAAGGAATGCAAAGGTCGGTCATCTGCCTAAAAATGCGTCGCAGAGCGATTACCACGCGGCAACGGGCTTTGAGGCATTGATAGGCTATCTGTATCTTTCTGATGAAATTGAGAGGATTACAGAGCTTTTCAAAATCATATCTGATTAACGGAGGCATTGCTTTGAATAAAAGTGAAAGTCTGAAATCGGTTTTTAAAAATTTCAATATCAAGGATTTTGCTGTTGACAATATTTATTACATTCTCGGTTGCTTACTTTATGCGCTGGGTGTCAACATTTTTGCGATTCCGAATAACATTGCGCAAAGCGGCATAACAGGTCTTGCTATCATTATCAACTATCTAGTACCGCAGCTTCCCGTCGGCTTAACGGGACTTGTGCTCAACATTCCGCTTATTATCCTTGCGTGGATTTTTATCGGCAAAGCCTTTACGCTCAAAACCTTGTGGACTACGGTTCTGCTCTCTCTTTGTATTGACGGTGTTGCATCTGTTATGAATGCAGGTCTTATCGGTGCATATACGGGAGATAAGCTTCTTGCGGCACTGTTCTGCGGTGTAATGTGCGGTGCAGGTATTGCCCTGATAATTGTCAGGGGCGCAACATCGGGCGGAACTGATGTTCTCGGCAGATTACTCAAAAAAATCTGGCCGCACATGACTATGGGCACGATGATTCTTCTTTGTGACGCGGCAGTTGTAATTACTGCGGCAATTGTGTTCGGAAGTGTTGACAGTGCAATGTATGCCGCTGTTCTGATTTTCGCAAGCTCCGAGGTTATGGATCACATCCTTTACGGTACGGGAAGCGGAAAAATGCTTTATATCTTCACCAAAAAGGGTGCAGAGGTTGCTGAAATGATAACAAGGGAATGCAGACGCGGTGCAACTATTATCGAGGGTAAGGGCGGATATACGGGCGATACGAATGAGCTTGTAATCTGCGCGGCACGCAGTCACGAAATTCCGAGAATCAGAAAAAAAGTAAAAGAACTCGATCCCGAAACCTTTATTGTTCTTTCAGAAGCAAATGAAATCCTCGGCAAGGGCTTCACCCCTCCCGCCGCAGGTGATTGATATGATGACTAAAAATGGCTGTATCACAACGATACAGCCATTTTTTATTCTATTCTGATGTAAACACTCATTTCGTTTTCTCCGCGGTTAGCCCATCTGTAATACGGAATAAATTTCAGTTTAACCCTTTCCTTTTCGGCTTCGCGCCAGCTCTCATAAAGCGTTGCGCAATCCTTTTCACGGAACCCGTCAGCTAAAATGTACTGACCGTCGAATGAAAAATCCGTGTGCCTGTCAATGCTTAACATCTGTAAGTTATTTCCGTTGTCTGCCTCTTCAAGACAATAAACAAGGGGGCCTCGCGTGACGGCAATCTTGCCGATATTTGCTCTTACACGGTTCGAGCATTTTATCATTCTGATTTTTAATTTAAATTGAATATCAATCAGGGTCTCAGCATCAATTTTAAAATATGCATAACCGTTGTTAATTTCACACTTATGCGAAAATGTGTACTCATCGCACCAAGCGGGAATTCTGACGGCAAGTGTAAAGTCTTTTTTCGGAGAAACCAAAACCGAAATTCTGCCGCTTGACAGATAATCGGAATTGATTGTCAGCTGCCCCTTATCACTGCTCATTCTTCCGCCGATAAATTGATGAATAAAGATTGCAGTATCGTTTTGTGTGTAGCAGTATTCACCGATTGAAGAAATCAGTCTTGCAATGTTCGGCGGACAGCACGCACATCCGAACCATTTCTGTCTTATGGGTTTGACATGCTTTTTTCTTTCGTCGTTGTGCGAAGCCTCAGGCAAAACCTCAAGCGGATTGACGTAGAAGAAGCTTTTTCCGTCCTCAGACATACCGGAAAGAACAGTGTTATATAAAGCTCTCTCAACGGTATCTGCAACATCAGGGTCGGGAGATATTTCAAGCATCCTTCTCGCAAAAAAAATCAAGCCGACAGAAGCGCAGGTTTCACTGTATGCCAGATCGTTCGGCAAATCATAGTTGTAAGAAAATGCCTCACCGTGTACTGTTGAACCGATGCCTCCGTTTATATACATCTTTTGGTTTATAATGTTGTCAATTAATTTCCGACAAGCAAAATAAAGCTCGTCGTCCTTGTATCTTTTTGCTATATCAGCCATTCCGCTGTAAAGGTAAACACCCCTGACTGCGTGACCGACAGCCTCGTGCTGATACCTCGGCTCACAGTGTGCCTGATTATAGTGATAATTATCCTCAACTGTTGTTTTACCGAGCACTTTGTCGTAATAATACGGCTTTTTGCCTCTTTCATTAATAAAAAACCTTGCCGTATCAAGATACTGATTTTTCAGAGTAATGTCGTAAAGCTTAACCAAAGCCATTTCTGCAATTTCGTGTCCCGGATAACCCCTTATCTTATCCTCGCCGAAGGTGTCACAGATAAGGTCGGCAAAGCGACAAGCCGCATCCAGAAGCTCTCGCTTGCCCGTAGCGTTATAAAAACTGATTGCCGCTTCGGTCAGATGCCCGAAGCAATACAGCTCGTGGTAGTCTTTTAAATTTGAAAATATTTTACTGCGGTCGTTTATAACGTATAAGGTGTCAAGATATCCGTTTTCTAACTGGGAGTCGCATACAAGCTGTATTACGGCTTCTGCTTTTTGCTGAAGGTCTTTGTCAGGATGCCCCGTCAGCGAATATCCAACAGCCTCTATCCATTTATAAACGTCACTGTCCTGAAAAACCCAACCGAGGAAAGCTTGTTCATCGGAATCCTTCTCGGAATAGTGCCATCTGTCGGCAGGATAAACGGGAACGTCACAGCCTGCCGATATTTTTTTGACAATTTCCGATGCTTTAATAAAGTTAGAGACAGAATAGCTTTTTTCCGCACCGTCAATTCTGTCGTGCAGAGCCTCATATTGATAGGGGATTACCTGCGTTCTGACGAGCTCCTGCCTGGTGTTCCAGAAAACATCATCAATTTCCACATTTTTTAGCGGTACGTGTTCAGAAAATAATCTTGAGTCCATATTATCAATCCCATTCACAGCCTGTCACTGTATCCATATCAACGCCCTTGGTGTCGTGTGTTTTTGAAATTAACGTAATCAATGCGGCAACAAAGCCGGGAACAAGAAGTGCAAAGGAAACAATTCCCGTTACGCTGTTTCCGATAAATGTTATAAGCGGAAGACCTATAACGTAAGAAACCGCAACGCCCACGGCGGTAACGATAAACTGTGCCGACATTGCAGAGGAACGCAGATTGGTCGGCGACGATTCACCGATCATCATAATAATAACGTCGTTCGTTGAATAAAAGCTTCCGACGAAAGCACCGCAAAGGAAGCCGACAATATATGGGTTGAGTGCCATATTCGAGCCGACCGTAAAACCGATAAATGCAAGCAGACAGTTCGTCGCGGTAGTGATAGCCGCCGCTTTACGCCCCTTTGAATCGGAGATAAAGCCCATAATAACCTGCGAAACAGCACAGCCGACAGGGAACATAAACAATGCGGCTGTAACAGGTCCTACGCTCACGGCGTTCATAACCTCCTCACCGAGTTTTGCGAACAATCCTTCTTTAACGTAGTTCTGCGCGTAGCCGTAGGACATTATAACCTGATAGTTTATAGTACCGATGAATCCGAGGTTTGCCAGCGAAGAAGTGATGTAAAGCCAGCGGAGCTGCTTGTGCTTCATTGCAAATTTCAGCGCGGGGATAAGTCCGCCCTGACTGTTCTGTGAATTCTTTTGCTCTGCAAGACGCTCTTCGTCCGTCATACGCAGGTAACGAAGTCTTGATTCAATAAACGAGTCTGTTTCTCTGGCTGTGAGCAATGCTATGAAGCTTGTTATAAGTCCGACAACGGCAGGGATAAAATAAACCAATCTCCATTCGGAAGCCTCTGTCATAAGCAACCGCCTTAAAAGCGGAACGAGCATTACAGACATATTGGCGATAAATTTGATTGAAGAATAAACCTTGCCGCGGTGCTTGGTGGGGGATGATTCCATTATGTAAACCACGTGCATATCGTGCGGTATGAAGAACTGTACCAGACAAGCACCGACAAAATAAAGGAACAGATTATTTGAAAGGAAGATAACAAGCAGCGCAAGGCTCATACCAAAGGTGTTTATTATAAGGAAAGTCTTTCTTCCCCAACGGTCGGCAAGAGGTCTGTATAAAAGACCGAGCGCCTGAAATGGGACAACAAATATTCCCAATATATTCAACAGACCGACTGAGCTTTCACCGAATTTTGCAAAAAGATCGTTTGCAATTTCTGTTTCCATCAGCGTACCGATCTGCGAAGCAATTTCATCCGTTGCGTAAATGAGCGTAATGATGAAAACAAGATAAGCGAAATAATACGATTTCTTCGGTCTCGATTTCTCTTTTTCCCATTTTATAATTTCTTTTTCACGCTTTGATTGAATTTTCTTTAATTTTTCAGGTGTCATTGTTTTGGTTTTCATAACAACACTCCTTAATACAGAATTCTTTTCAGCGCATCCGTAAAGCTTTTTGTGTCGATGCTCTCAAGTCTGTGTGCATCAGTTCCGAGAGTGAAAACAACTCCGAGCTCCTTGCCGATATTATATATTCTTTTTACAAGCATCGGATCTGACGAAAATGCGGCGGCATTTAACTCCCAGGCACAGCCGCTTTCATAGCCTTCCTTTAAAATTTCGGCTATCTCGTCGTCGCGCCAGCAGTTGCCTAAAACGTCGGCGTCCCAACCCATCATTTTACGAAGGTAAGTTCCGTTAAGCGGATGAGCGACCGTATCTGCCGCCCTGTCCTTAAAAAGATTATGAAGCATCTTTTTTGTCAGCTCCTTATAAGCCTCGGGTGTTTTTTCTTCACCCTGTTGCCAGCCTGTTACGTGAAAGTGATTTTGCGCATAAAGACGGTATTCCGTGTCAAGCTCAATACCTTTGAGCGTATATTGGTCCGTCCCGTAGCACGAAAATTCACCGCCGATAAGAATTTTTACCCTGCTGTCCGATTCGTCGCGCTTCATTCTTAACATTTTGCAGTTTTCGATGAAATCAGGCAAATCATCAGGTCTATATATATGGTCACAAAGCGCAATAGTTTCAAGACCTGCATTTTCAGCGGTCTTTACGATATTTTCAAAAGTCATTTCATCCTTTGCACAGCCCGAAAAACAGGTATGAATGTGCAAGTTGTAATGAGCAAGCTCATCAATGTCATAAATTCCTTGTGTCAGAAACAAAATATCACGTCCTTTACCTGTTTATTCTATCAATTATAATCAGCATTGTCAATTACGGCAGGATAATGAAAAATCTCCGAATGAGCAATCATTCGGAGAAATTTTTTATATCTTGATTTTTTTGAAAAGCCACGGACAGAAGCCGAGAATTGTAAATACAACAAAGAAGTATCTTACACCGTCAAAAATAAGGGACAACTGAATGTTCGAAAAATCGAAAACAAGCTTAAGTCCTTCTTTAACCGCAAGGACGAGTACAACGGAAATAACAACGCGAAGAAGTCTCTTCCATATCGCACCGTCGCAGGTCATTTTGACATATTTGTCGTCGAACATAACGCCGAAAAGGAAGCCGACGAGCATACCGAAAAGCTTGTAGAAATCCGCGTAAAGCTCGTTGGCGCCGCTGAAAAGGAAGAAAACTATGAACGGAGCATAAGCGATAACAACAGCCGCGTGGATTATGTTCTTGTTCTCAATTTTGTCGTAGGCAAGGTTTCCGAAAATAGCGAAAAGCACGCCGATAACCGTTCCGACAATAACGTCGCTCGGATAATGAGCACCGAGATACATTCTAGAAAATCCGACGGCGACCGTAAGTACGATTGCGGCGACAGTTACCCACCATTTTTTAAGGTGAACTGCGAATGCGGATGTCCAAGTTGCAACGTTCTGAGTGTGACCGCTTGGGAAGGAATATCCCGTTGCAGTATCAGGTCTTACACAGGTGATCGTACCGTCAGCGAACGGACGGGGAACTTTTGCAAAGTTTTTGACAATTCCGTTTACTCCGAGGGATGCCGCCGTGATGAAGAAAATTCTGCGGGCAAGCATCTTATCGAAAACAAAATAGATAACGCATACAAAAACAATCAGTAAGGTTTCTTCGCCGAACATTGTGACGAATTCAAACAGCTTGTTAAGAAATTCCGTACGCATACCTTCAAGAGTCTGCAGAAAGGTGATTTCATTGGGGAACATATTAATTCTCCTTTATATTTTTTCAGAATAATATCATATTTCTTTAAAGAAATCAATGTACTATTGATTTTTTTATCCTGTGTGGTATAATCATTATGTTAGTTTCTTAAAAGAAAGGACTTGAATTATGGCTAAATACCTTATTGTTAATGCAGACGACTATGGAATGTGCAAGGCGGCCAATACTGCCGTTGCAGAGCTTTTTGAGGGCGGTTGGCTCAAATCAGCAACCGTTATGATTCCTTGCCCTGCGGCAAAGGAGGCTGTTGAGTTTTCAAATGCGCATCCCGAGCACGCTGTCGGCGTTCATCTCACAATGACCAGCGAGTGGGGAGAGTATCGTTGGAAACCTCTTACAAACGGTAAAACTCTCGTTGATGAAGAGGGCTTTATGTGGCACGAGAGCGATCAGGTCGAAAAGAACGCATCTTATGAAGACCTTGAAGCTGAAATCCGTGCGCAGATTGACCTTGCACATAGCTGGGGTATGAAGCCTTCTCATACAGATAACCACATGGGCTCACTCTACGGCCATTATACAGGCAGACTCGGTCTTTCAAAGCTTGCACTTCGTGTCTGCGGTGAATACGGCTATGCTTACCGTCTTTATACAAAGCACGACAAGCGCATCTGCCCGAAGGGTACACCTTACTTCCTTTATGCTGCCGTAACTCTTCTTTCAAAGCATTGGGGCAAGAAGTACGATGTTGTAATTCCCGATTATCTTCTTTTCCCGGATTGGAACGACGATATGCGTGTCAGCTATGAAACATACCGTGACACAATCCTTAAAATCTGGACAAATATCCCCGAGGACGGCGTAACAGAGACGTTCATCCACCCGTCAGTTGAAACCGATGAGCTCAAGGGTATCACCGGCAGATGGCAGGACAGAGTATGGGAATATGAGCTTATGAAGGACCCTTATGTACATAAGTACCTCAAGGACCACGGCGTAGAGCTTATCAGCTACCGCGAGCTTATCAAGATGAAGGGCGGCAAGCTCAAGGGTTAATTGAACACTACCTTGTTGACGGCAGAGCAATCTGCCGTCTTTTTTTCTGCGTTCTTCGATTGTGTCATTCTGAACGTGGTGAAGAATCTTTTTTAAAGAGCCTTCGCTTCGCTTGGGATGACATTAATTATGTCCGTAGATTTAATGCGTTTAGTAGGGGACGGCGCCACGACGTCCCGTCAAATCAGCACAAATTTTAATTTGTCGGGGAAATTTACAGTTAGATTCAGCTTGGATAGAGCCGGCTCCCTTGTGTAAAGGGAGCTGGATTTTGCGAAGCAAAAGACTGAGGGATTGCTAAAAAACAATCCTCCCGTCACGGCTTACGCCGTGCCACCCTCCGCTTTCAAGGAGGGCTAGGAAACAGCAAATATTTAAACATCCCTACAAACTCCAATTTGTCGGGCAGATTAAAATTTATTTTGTAGGGCACGGCGCTCGCCAACGTGCCGAAGCTTCAGCAAAAAATAACAGCATGTCGTAAACGCCACGCCCTACGCCCCCTAATACAATTATGCCAGTAGGGGAGCATAGTATGCTCCCGAAAATCATATCAGAATCCGCGGGCAGATGATATCTGCCCCTACCGACCCGAATGAAATTTGTATGCGGTAGGGCGGGGGCTTGCTCCCGCCGTCCTAAAATCGTTGCGAAGCCACTTGATTATTCATTATTCTTTTTATGGTCAAAACAGCTTGTCCGCAACTGCCCGATTTGCCGAATAATTTTTGTCAATTTATCTTACTGTTGATTTTTCTTCTTTTTTGTGATAAACTAAAATTGCCAAACAAATCCGAATATTGTTGGACAAACTAAGTGTGTGTATTTTTCTGCCTTTTGGCAAAAATACAGATGCTCTGTTTCTGCATACACTTGTTTGTCTGTGGGGATTTGTTTGGCGACAGTTGGAGCTATGTATTTTTCGTGCGCAGCTTCGGCTGCGCACTTTTTATTTTTAGGAGGAAAAATAATGAAGAGGAAAATTAAACAAATTCTATCAGCGTTGCTGGCGCTTGTAATGCTTGTCGGCATTGTTCCGCTTGCAGACCTTGATGTTGCTGCAAGTGCGTTAGAAATTAACGGGTCTATTTCTTTTGCTGACGGTAAATATGTGCTTGACGAAAACGGTACGCTTACTGTTACGGGAACAGGCACATTTCTTGCTTCTGAAATGTATTATTATTTGTATCAACAAAGCGTCGATATTGCAGTTAATAATTATCTTGGACAAGTCAAAAAGATTGTTATTAAAGATGGTTTTACAGATATATATGGAGAGTTTCCGATTAATCAATTGAATAACTGCGTAAGCATAGTTATTCCAACGAGTGTTACTAATGTAAGTGACGAAACCGGTAGAATACCTATTATATGTTATGAGGGTTCTGAAGGTGATTGGGAAAAAGTAGAAAACAGTATTCCGAAAAATCAAATTGTTTATAATTATGATTGCAAATATGTTGCCACAATTAGTTTTGCAGACGGTAAATACATATTTGATGAAAATGGTACACTTACGGTTACAAGAACGGACTCTTTTTATGCTCCTGAAATGTATTTTTATATGTATTTGGGAGACGGAGGATGTTTGTATAACGCTCTTAGTTTAGTGAAAAAAATAATTTTAGATACAGAAATAATAAGAATTTCTAGTGCACCTAGTCAGTATATGCAATATATGCGGAACTGGACTGATATTGTAGTTCCAATAAGTGTTACTCAAATCGATGAAAGTGCTTTTGGCAATAATTACGGTACATTACTAAATGTTTATTATGAAGGCTCTGAAGAAGATTGGAACAGAATAAATATTGAAGACGGAAATGAGCAATTGTTAACATATTCTTCGATCCACTACAACTACCGCCAAGATATTCAAAACGTAGATTACCTTCAGCAAGAAGACACACACAAAGATTTCACAGTCACAGCCAACGGCAGACAGCAGATGATTCAGTTCATTGAGCCTGACGGCGGTACAAGAACCTACGACAGATACAATAAAAATGTGTCAATCACAAGCTACAATGCAGACGGTGAGGTTGTAAGCGAATTGAGCCGCGACCTTGCTTATGAGGTGTGGAATATTCATTCTAATATGAGCGTCGGCGTTGAAATCAAAGTCCGCGGCAAGGAAAACTATGTATGGGATAGCGCTGAATACAGCTTCACAATTGAACCGTATAACCCCATTGTTTCAATGGAGCTTTCCACAACTTCAGGCAAGAAGGGCCCCGTACCCGCAACGGTTGTAGCAGATGAAAAGACGGAAAAAGTAATGTTCAAAATGCCGAACAATACGTCAGTAACGGTTGCTTCAACCGCAACAGACGAAAACGGCAACAAGATATTCACAGGCAATGCTTGGATGAATGAGGACGGACTTAACGAAATTGAAGTCAAAATTTACCGCAAAAATATCTGGAAAACTGTCGGCACTCTCGAATATACAGCAGAGTAAAATCGTAGAGAACGCATTTATGCGTTCCGAAAAAACATAGCATAACAACAAAGACCGACAGATTCGAAGCAATCTGTCGGTCTTACTGTGTTATAAAATGTTTATCAAATTTTAATTTGTCGGGGAGTAAAATTAAAGGTTTCTCTTTAAGGCGCCCCTGAAAGGGGAGCTGGCACGGCAAAGCCGTGACTGAGGGGTTTCGTTGCGAAGCAACGAGGGAAACAAGATAAATCAAAGAACTTTTTGGTCGCTGACGCTCCACCCATCCGCCCTGTCGGGCACCTTCCCTTTCAGAGAAGGTTGCTTGTCTTTAGTTTGTTTCAAAATTGAAAAGACATCAACAAACCCCAATTATAGAACAAACTTAAAATCATATTGTAGGGCACGGAGCTTGTCGATGTGCCAAATTGTTAAAAATTGACCGAAAGTCAATAACACTATGCGAAGCATAATAAAACCGCCGAGTGTACTTGTGAACACTCGGCAAATTATCTTCTGTAATATTCTTATTTCTGCTTATATCCGTCGAGGAATTCGCCCATACGTCTCATTGCGGCGCGGAGCTCTTCAGCCTCGGGAAGCATAACAATACGGAAATGGTCGGGCTCCTTCCAATCAAAGCCGCTGCCGGGGATAAGAAGAATGTTTGTTGCGTGGAGCAAATCCCATGCGAATTTCTTATCATCCGTAATGTTGAACTTCTTAACGTCAAGCTTCGGGAAGAGGTAGAAGGCGGCGCTGTTCTTAACAAAGCTGATGCCGTCAATCTTCTCAAGCTCGGAGCAGGTTGCTTCTCTCTGCTCGTAGATTCGTCCGCCGGGAACAATCATTGAACGCGGAGTCTCCATATCTGCCATAGCTGCAGGGATAACAAGCTGGGGCAGGGTGTTTGCGCAAAGACGAAGAGATGTCATCTGAATAATACCCTTGCGGTATTCTTCCGTCAGCTCACGCGGACCGCTGAGAACCATCCAACCGCAGCGGAAGCCGCAGACAAGATGTGACTTTGAAAGACCGTTCATTGTAACAACGGGGATGTCGGGTGCGAGTGAAGCTGTTGAAATATGCTCAAGACCGTCCATAACAAGTCTGTCATATATTTCGTCAGAGAAGATGATAAGTCCGTTTTCTCTTGCAATTTGCACAATCTCAAGGAGAAGCTCCTTCGGATAAAGAGCACCTGTCGGGTTATTCGGGTTAATGATAACGATAGCCTTTGTCTTGGGTGTAATCTTTGAACGGATATCCGCAACATCGGGATACCAATTTGCCTTTTCGTCGCAGGTGTAGAATACGGGAACACCGCTTGCAAGGTAAACGGAGTTACCCCAGAGTGAATAGCTGGGTGAGGGGACAAGCACCTCGTCACCGTCGTTAAGAAGGGGCATAAGAGCAAAGTTTACAACCTCGCTGACACCGTTTCCGATGAATACATCGTCGGGAACAATGCCTTCAATACCCTTTGTCTTTTCGTATTCGCAGATAGCTTCTCTTGCGTCGGGCATACCCTTAAAATCACAGTATGCAACGCCCTTCTGCTCGTTGCCCTTGAGTGCGTCCTCAAGGCTTTTCGGGAGCTTGAAGCCGAAAGTTGCAGGGTTACCTGTATTAAGTCTCAGAACATCAATGCCTCTCGCACGCATATCCATAGCTTCTACGAACAAAGGGCCTCTGATGTCAGAGTGAACGTTTTTCATTCTCTCAGCGGTTTTAATGATATCCATAACAACACCTTCTTGTTTCAAAATACGCATAGATTATATACTTTAATGGTTTAAATTGCAATAGCAAATTTTGAAAATTATAGTTGTTCAATCATATATTCTTTAACATCTTCTAATTTGCTTTTCTTCCATTCGCCCTTTTCTGCCTCTTCGGCAAGGGGACATATAATAAAGAAATCAAGCGTTTCACCGGGTACGCGTCCCGTTCGGAGTTCTATTGAAAAATGCTCTTTCCATTGCTCTTCGGTAGCGTTCTTGAATTCTTCGGGATGAAGATATGTCATCTGTCTTTTTGTCGCCGCCACAAGCACTTTAGCGGAAAGCGGAGCAAGAAGCTTATATTCATCTTCCTGAACATCAACAAAAATTCTCGGCAAATCAGCCTTCACTATATGTTCAGCACCGCGCTCTATCTCAAGTCCCATCGGCTCCCAGGTGAAACTGTCTTCCGTGAAATTGATTTTAACAAGCAATCCGAGCTCAGTATTGAACTGCGAACGCTGATAATCGGTATCAAAAATAAAATTACCCAAAGAATAGAAAATAACCTTATCGCCGACAGTTTCGTAATTCATCGGAACGTGAGGGTGATGGGAGACAACAATATCCGCACCCATTTCAAGATATTTGTGATAACGCTCTCTTGTATAGGGAGAGGGGAGCGGAGTGAATTCTTCTCCCGCGTGTGCCACAACAACGCACCAACGGCATTTAGCCTTTATCTCGTTGATTGTGTTCTGTATCGCATCAAGGTCACTCCAGCTGTAACAGCCGGGCTTGTCGATATCAGCTTTTCGGCAGGCTCTCTGATAGCCGACTCCGAACATACCGATTCCGCCTGCCTCGTCAAGAATAACGGGCTTTCTTGCTTCGTCAATGTTCATTCCTGCACCGATAGTCTGCACTGAATTTGCCTTTGCAATATCAAGAGTACTTTTTATGCCGTATTCCTTTGCGTCCATAATGTGATTGTTACAGATGTTCCAGATATCGGCGTGCATATTGTTGAGCACCTTAACGGCGGCGGGGTCGATTGTGTGTAGCAATTGCTGAACACCGCCCTGTGTTGTGTTCTGCTCAACGGGCGCAATCGGGCCCTCAACATTTGCAATAACGTGATCAGCACTGTGGAGAAATTTGAGAATATCCTCGGATATGAGCTCCTCATCCTCCCATTTTTTGTACATATATCTGTCAAAACCGATATCGCCCGTAAAAACTAAAGAAGTTTTATCTTTCATAAAAACAACCTCTCACTGTTTTATTAAAGAATGTCCGTAATTGCTTTTGCAAGCTCTTCTTTGATAATCTGATGTCCTGCGGCAGTGGGATGAATACCGTCAACGCTCCAGTAACGTGTGTCACCGTCAGCAGAAGCTTCATCAAAAAAGCTCTGCAAAGGTACAAATTTCAGACCGAATTTTTCAGCAACACGCTTTGATGCATCTGCCATCTTTTTTACTTCACCGCTGAATTCGGTCCACCTCTCGGCTGTATGCAAGCCCTCTAGAACAAACGGCTCAATAATAATAATTTTAATCTCGGGCAGTGCCTGTGTAACTTCCTCGATAAGCATTGAGTATATTTTTTCAAACTTTTCGGGCAGAACACCGCAAGCCTGTGTCAGCTCGTGAGAAACGTCGTTGACACCGATGAGAATTGACATATAATCAGGCTTAAGGTTGATTATGTCTTCTTTAATCCTTGCATATACGTCAGTAATTCTGTCTCCGCTTTTACCGCGGTTGATGAATTTGAAATTATCTTTATATTTTCTTGAAAAATCAGATGCAAGCAACAGCGCATAACCGCAGCCCAGACCGAAATTATCCTCGTTCTCGTCATCTCTGTTTGCATCCGTTATCGAGTCACCCTGGAAAAGAAAGGTTTTCATTTAGTTTACCTCACAAGATTAGTAGATATTAAAAGGAAAAACTCAAGCCTTGCGACTTGAGTTTTTCTGGTGCGAGAGACGGGACTTGAACCCGTACGGGATTACCACACGCCCCTCAAACGTGCGCGTCTGCCGATTCCGCCACTCTCGCATATTCGGTTTTTGTCCTCAACGAACGAGTGAAATTATAACAAAAACCAAAACCTATGTCAAGCCTTTTTTTAAACTTTTTTAATTATTTTTCAACTTTTTTGCAGTGCCGAGTAAAACCTCTTTTTTATTTTCGATTTTCTCATCAATTACAAGCTGTAACAGCCTTTCGAGAGTGTTGCCGATTTCCCGACCTTTAAAGCCGAGAGCCATAATATCCTGTCCGCTCACGTCAAGCTCCGCCACGGAGAGGCAGAGTGCAGATTGCTCGATTTCGTCAATCTGTTTTTCGGCCAGGGCGTAGGACTGAATGTCTTCTTCGTAATACACGGGGTTCTTGCCTGCCGCATCGCCGCGCATAAGCTCGAGTGTCTGCCGTACCGTATCACACGAATATTCCGAGCAAAGTCTTGCGAGTTTGCTTTTGCTTCCGTCAGGACGTGTGTCGTGCAGGTGTATGATATCGCAAATATCTTTTATCTCTGCGTTCGGAAAGCGCAGTCTTTTCATAATATCAAACGCTATTTCCGCGCTCAGCTCGGGATGTCCTTTAAAGTGAGCGATTCCCTTATCGTCAAGATAAAATTTCTGCGGCTTGGCAACGTCGTGCAGAAGTGCCGCGAATCTTAATTCGGGCGTGTTCTTAACTCCGGCAACAACCTTTATCGTATGCCCCCAGACGTCGTATATATGAAAAGGCGTGTTCTGCGGAAAACCGTCACTTTCCCTGAGCCCGGGAATTACGGTGAAAATTACGTCCTTGAATTCCCCGAGAACTCTCTCGACCGCACAGCCGCATAAAAGCTTTAACAGCTCAACTCTGATTCGCTCCGCGGCGACGTTATTCAGCAGGTGAGCATTTCGCCTTATACTGTCGGCGGTATTCTTTTCTATTTGAAAATCAAGAACACTTGCAAATCTCAACGCACGGATAATTCTCAACGCGTCCTCATTGAAACGCTTGTCAGGGTCGCCGACACAACGGATTATTCTGCTTTCTATATCCTCTCTGCCGCAAAACGGGTCAGTTATCCCGCTTGTATGGTTATATGCAATTGCATTGACCGTAAAATCACGTCTGCTGAGGTCTTGTGTTATATCCTGTGTGAATTCCACGTCATCAGGCCGTCTGTTGTCGTGATATTCGCCGTCAATACGCATCGTTGTTATTTCGATATGAGCACCGTCAATAATAACCGTAACCGTTCCGTGCTTGAGTCCGGTGGGTATTACACGGTAGTTTTTAAAGACCTCTATCGTTTCCTCCGGCTTTGATGAGGTGGTCATATCCCAATCGTTCGGAGCTTTGTTCATAAGAGCATCTCTGATACATCCGCCGACGGCATAAGCCTTATAACCGCTTTGCTCAAGCAGTTTTACGGCGGTACTTATATATTCGGGATACTCAATATACATTTAATCACTCCTTAAGGTTCGGATTACTATCGTCACCCCACTTTACAATTTTAACATTTTAAAGTATAATTATCAAGACTAAATGCAAAAGGTGATTAAATGAATATTCAGATTTACGGTAAAGCGAAATGCTTTGATACTAAAAAAGCGGAGCGTTATTTTAAGGAACGCAGGATAAAATATCAGTTTGTTGACCTTGTCAAATACGGTATGAGCGAAGGGGAGTACCGCAATATAAAAAATGCCGTCGGCGGTATGGACGAGCTGATTGACGAAAAATCCAAGGCCTATGAGGATTGCTTTATCAAGTATCTTGCAAGCAAGGAAGCGATTGAAGAGAAGCTTCTTGAAAATCAGTCGCTTTTCAAAACACCCATTGTCCGTAACGGTAAAAAAGCAACCGTGGGATATAAGCCCGAAATATGGAAGGATTGGGAATAATTCAATAAAAACTGAAAAACACATTGAAATCTATATCCCGATGTGTTATTATATTTCCGTTAATCAAAACAAAGGAGTTTTTATAATGAAAAACACAATTATTTCCTGCATTGTTGCAATTCTCTGCGTGGTTGCTCTCTGCGTAACCTACGCTTCCTGCACACCTGACACAAAGGCTGATACAGCAGTCGCTGATTATCTTACAGAAGCAGAAGCTGCTGACTATATCGGCGTTACCGATGAGGTTATGGTTATGATGCGCGAAAAGCTCGGTCTTTTCAAGGGCGCATATATGGCTTATATGTATCTTGATGCAAACGGTAAAGAAGTAACCGATATCGTTTATAAAAAGGACGCACTCAATGAGGCTGTTGACAAGATTATGGACGAGCACGGTGCATATAACTTCAAGTTCCTTCAGGAAGCTGCAAGTAAATAATTATTTTGGCACAGATTAGCTTCTGTGCCTTATTTTTGGTTGGTGATATTATGATTATCAGAGATGAAAACGGAAGAGCGGTCGGTATTGAACAGCTTTTCGATATTACAAAAGAAATTGATGAAATTGAGAGCATCTTCAATAAAGCAATCAAAGCGAAGAAAAAGGGAGGCTCAATGTCCGATGAGGAGAAAGAGGCTCTCAAACTGCGTTTAGAGGATGTCAAGGTACTGATGTCGGGCGTTGATGATGAAGTAAAGCACGGCGCAAATGCAATGGAGATAATTGCTTTTATCAAATCGCTTACCAAGCTCAAAAAGCTTGCCGACAATGCAAAGAGTGAATTTGGAAATGATTGAAATATTATTCGAAAATAATGATTTTGCGGTATGCGTAAAGCCTGTCGGAATCTGCTCACAGAATGACGGTGCCGAGGATATGGTGAAGCTCTTGAAGGAGCAGCTTGGTTCAGAAATTTATCCCGTTCACCGTCTTGATACCGCTGTTGGCGGAACAATGGTTTTTGCCAAGAATTCCAAGACTGCCGCAGCCTTGTCAAAGCAGGTCGCCGACGGCAGCTTCAAAAAGCATTATTTGGCTGTTGTTTCGGGAAAACCGGATGAAAGCAACGGAGTTTTTGAGGATTTGCTTTTTAAGGATTCATCGAAGAATAAGAGCTATGTTGTCAGACGCGAGCGTAAGGGTGTAAAAAAAGCCAAGCTCGAATACGAGTTTCTTGCAAGCAACGGAGATATGTCACTTGTCAGCGTGTTGCTCCATACAGGCCGCTCGCATCAGATAAGAGTACAGTTCTCTTCAAGGAAAATGCCGCTCATAGGAGACGGCAAGTACGGAAGCAAGGATAACCGCTGTACGGTAGCTTTATGGTCAGGTGAAATTGAATTTACATATAATCACGACAAATTATCATTTTTGTCAAAACCTGATAACACAAAATATCCGTGGAATTTGTTTTAACTTTATATAAAAAATTTCGCTTTCCGTGAGATTTTTGTCCAATTTATGGGTTTTTCGATTTTTGGTTGATTTATCGTTTGAAACTATGATATAATCTTTCCAATGTTAAAATGGAGGTGTATGTGTAGTGTCAAAAGAATACGGAAGATTCGTTCGCGGAGGTGCTCCCGAAACCGAAAAATTTGACATTAACAAGCCGGTTGTAAAAACTCGTGCTTATCTGCTGCCTTTTGTATGGGCTTATTGTAATATAAGAAGAGCTCATCATCTTGAGCCGATAAAGAAAATCAGAATGGAAGGCTTGAAGCCGCCTTATATTATGCTGTGTAATCATAACTCATTCTATGATTTCTACGTTATGATGTGTGCTATCGCACCTTACAGAGCAATCCATCCGGCTGCAGTCGATGACTACATCGGAAGAGAGTATCTGCTTCGTATCGCAGGTACTGTTCCCAAAAGAAAGTATACTGCAGACATCAGCCTCTTGAGAGTCGCAAGACAGGCGCTTAAAGAGAATCAGATTTTCGGTATCTATGCCGAGGCAAGATATTCACTTTGCGGTGTAACAGAGGTTATTCCCGACGCTATCGGTCAGCTTATCAAGCACCACAAGGTTCCCGTTGTTGTTCTTAACTGTAAGGGACATCACATTTATGACCCGTTCTGGGGCGATCATAAGAAGAGATTTGTTACAGGTCTTGAAACAACAATGGAGCAGGTTCTTACTCCCGAGGAAATCAAGTCTCTTACTCCTGATGAGATCACGGATAAGGTCAGAACTGCAATGTATAACGACGATTTCCGTTGGCAGAGCGAAAACCGTGTTAAGATGGCATACAGAAAGCGTGCCGAGGGTCTTCATAAGGTTCTTTATCAGTGCCCGCACTGTATGACAGAGTATAAGATGAATTCAAAGGGTACGGAAATTTTCTGCGAGCATTGCGGCAAGAGATGGACTCTTAATGTTTACGGTGAGCTTGAGGCACAGAGCGGCGAAACTGAGTTTAAGTTTGCAAGCGACTGGTACAAGTGGGAGCGTGAGCAGGTTAAGAAGGAAATTCTTGCAGGTACTTACCGCTTTGAAAGCGAATGTCACGTTAACGATCTTCCTAACTCAAAGGGCTATGTCCGTCTCGGTAACGGCAAGATTGTTCACGATATGAACGGATTCCACGTTGAAGGCATCAGAGATTATGACGGTCAGCCGTTTGAGATGAAGATTGATGCGGCAGGTCAGTATGCTGTTCACGTTGAATATAATTACCGTTTCGGTCAGTATAAGGATTGTATTGACCTTAACACACTCGATGATACCTGGTATGTTTACCCGCATGCTGAAGAGTTTTCAGTTACAAAGATTTCACTTGCAACTGAAGAGATTTACAACGAAATCTGGCGCAAGCGTAAAGAAGAAAGTCTTGCTGCTAAATAAGAAAGGATTTTTATTATGGATATCAGAAACGATATGCTCGAAATGCTCAGAGACTACACAGACGGCAGAATTACAGAGGTTAATCCCGATGACGTTCTCACATCAGACCTCGGTCTTAACTCCTTTGAACTCTTCGATATGATTTGCCTTATCGAGGAAAAGTATGAGATTACAATTCCTGACAGAGTTCTTCCGACTCTCGTAACTGTTAAGGACGTTGTTGAATATCTCGAAGCAAACGTATAATAATAAATCAGACCTGAGGCTTAATACCTCGGGTCTTGTTTTTAGGGGGATATTATGAAGGTACAGAAAATTGATAATACTTATGTTGTCCGTCTTGATGTCGGTGACGAAATTGTTGAAAGTATTAAAAAGCTTTGTAAGGATGAAGGAATCACTGCAGGCTCGGTGCAGGGTATTGGTGCAACCAATTGTGCGGATATTGGATATTATTCGCTCGAAACCAAAAAGTACCTGACAAAGACCTTCAAAGAGCAGTTTGAAATTGTTTCACTGACGGGAAATATAAGCACAAAGGACAACGAGCCGTACCTGCATCTTCACGGTGCTTTTTCGAGGGAAGACTATTCCTTGGTTGCAGGACATCTTAACAGTGCTGTTATCAGCATAACGGCAGAAATTTTTATAACTGCTTATAACGGCGTGATAAACAGAGCTGTAAATCCGCTGACAAATTTAAATGTTTTTGATATTAATTAAACAATATCAATAAAAGTGTTGAATATTATTGTCTAAAATAAACAAAACGACATTGACAAAACGGCGAAATTGTATTAAAATATACTCATAAAAGAATGTAAAGAGGTGTTTTTATGCAGGCTTTAATTTCTATTTGGGTTTCTTTTGCAATGCTTTTTGTCAATTTTGTTCCGGGCTTTGTCGCTCCTTCTGTGAACGCCGAGCCTGCGAAAACCTATCCCTATGTTTTCGTTCACGGTTTTCTCGGCTGGGGCGAGGATGAGGGTATTGATGAGCATCTTTCTTATTGGGGTGCAACCGCCTGTGACCTTATCGGAAATATAAACGAAGCGGGATATGAGTGTTACAGTGCATCAGTAGGACCTCTTTCCAGCAATTGGGACAGAGCCTGCGAGCTTTATGCCCAGCTTATGGGCACGACGGTTGACTATGGCGAAGCGCACGCAAAGGCGCATAATCACAGCCGTTACGGCAGAACCTATGATGAGCCTCTTATTGAAAATTGGGGTCAGAAGGATGAAAACGGACTTATAAATAAGGTCAATCTTATCGGCCACAGCTTCGGCGGCAATACAATTCGCTTGCTGCAGGCACTTTTAGAAAAGGGCAGTGCCGAGGAACGTGCGGCTTCTCCCGATGATGTATCACCGCTGTTTGTCGGCGGCAAGGTGGACTATATCAACGCTCTTGTTACGATATGCTCTCCGAACAACGGTACAACTCTTTATTACATAGCGGACGAGCTGAATATTGCTCTGTTACTTACGGTTCTTGCCTATGCCTATGCAGGCGTTATGGGTCGTTCTCCGCTCAACGGATACGTTGATTTCCATCTGGAGCAATTCGGACTTACGTACGTTCCGGGCGAGCAGTCGAATGAACGTCATATTCTTGATGCGATGTTTATTATGCTTCAGCATTGGGAAGATACAGCTATGAATGATATGTCACCCGACGGTGTTCAGGTGTTGAACGATATGTCCGACCTCGACCCTCATACATATTATTTCTCTTATGCCTTTGATACCTCAAAAAAGAGCAGCATCGGCAATTTTTACTATCCCTTGCCGAGCACCTTTGCTGTGCTGCAGCCATTTACGCTTATGATCGGCAGTTATCACAGGAACGGTATCAGCGACTATCCTATTGATGAGACCTGGCTTCCGAATGACGGGCTTGTAAGTGTCAAATCGGCACTTTATCCGTTGGACGATGCTCATAAGGCTTACGACCCGAACAACGTTTCTGCAGGTATCTGGAACGTTATGCCGCTGAGCACGGGCGACCACGGCAGCGCAATAGGCATCGGTATTTCCGAGGAATTGACGATGAGCTTTTATCTTGATATGATTTCGATGATAAATTCTCTTCCCGTAACAAATTAAATATTGATTTCAATGCGGTGCTGATTTTCGGCACCGCAAATTTTTTTAAAAATTAAATATTTTCGATAAAACAGGTTACATTAAAATCGGAGGTTATTTTATGCGAAAGTGTGTCCGAATTTTCAGTGTGATCTGTTTTTTTGTTGCAAGCGCAGTGCTGATGTTTCTGATGATTAGTTATGTCAGGATTCCTGATGTTATGACGGTTAATGAATATGATAAAATCAATGTCGGAAAGCCCTATGTTTGTCAGGCACTTGTAAACACTTCCGCCGAAAAAAGAACCGCTGACGAATATATCACCTCCGTCAGGCTCTTTAACATTTTTCCCGTAAAGGAAGCAAAAGTAACCGTGACGCAGAGAAAATATGTTGTTCCGGGTGGCAACGTATTCGGAATTCGCCTGTATACAAAAGGCGTAATGGTTATCCGCATTGACGGGGTAACTACCTCGTCGGGTAACGTAAGTCCGGGTAAGAAGGCCGGATTAAAAGAAGGGGATATGATAATTTCCGTTGAGGGCGTATCCATAACACGCAACAAGGAATTATCGAAGATATTTGCAGAAAGCGGCGGAAGAACGCTTAAAATGCAAATAGAACGCGACGGTCATATTAAAGAAATAGATTTTACCCCGGTGCTGTCCGACGATTCGTCATATAAAGGCGGCTTATGGATAAGAGACAGTACAGCAGGTATCGGAACAGTTACCTGGTATGACCGTAATGACGGAGTTTTTGCAGGTCTGGGACACGCAGTATGCGATGTTGATACGGGAGAAATAATGCCGTTATCGGGCGGCGACATTGTTGACGCGAGGGTAACGGGCTGTTATAAGGGCACATCAGGAAGTGCAGGCGAGCTTTGCGGAGTTTTTTCTTCGGGCTCGATCGGTAAATTGTATATCAATTCATCTACGGGAGTTTTCGGGGTTCTTGAAAAATATTCCTCGACAGAAGAGGTCTTGCCCATAGCTCTCAGACAGGAGATTGCCGAAGGTCCTGCACAGATAATCTGCACAATTGACGAAAACGGCCCTGCATATTATGACATTGAGATTAAAAAGATATTCAAATCTGCTTCGAACAGTCAGCGTAATATGACAATCAAGGTTACGGATAAAAAACTGATTGATATAACGGGCGGAATAGTGCAGGGGATGAGCGGAAGTCCGATTGTTCAGAACGGTATGCTGGTAGGTGCGGTCACTCACGTTTTTATTGATGACTGCACCGAAGGCTACGGGATTTTTGCCGAAAATATGCTCGATACGGCTGAAAATATTTCAACCCTTCAAAAAAGAAAAGCATCCTGAAATCTTAATAAACACTTAACTTCCGATTCGTCGGAAGTTTTGTTTTTACGAAACTTGTCAGTTTTTGAGGATAAAATTTCGTAAGATTTTGTATGGATTTTATTGACATAAATACCGCTTTATGGTAATATAAACGTGAAAATAATTCACGGAGGTTGATTTTTATGGAAACAAATTTAAAAGTTATGGTAGCAGAAAACAGTGATTTCGGTCAGAATTGTGTCAGTTCGCTTGTTTCGTTGGGCTATAATGCCTTTCTGGTCGAAAAAGACGGTTCGCAGATTCTTTCACGTCTGAAGTTCGAAAATCCCGATATCATTATTATGGATGCCTTTATGCTTCACGTTGATGCTTTGGGAGTTCTTAAGCAGATAAGAGAAATGAAGGATATCCGCAAGCCTGTTATGATTGTTCTTTCAAGTGTAGACAATCAGCATTTTGAAAATGAAATTATCTCTTCGGGAGCTGACTATTATTTTCTCAAGCCTGTTGATGTCAGAGTAATTACTGAAAGACTTTCACAGATTACCGGCTGGAAAAACAAGGTTAGGGAAGAGGACAAAACAAAGGATATTGAAGTCGTTGTTTCGGAGATAATGCATCAGATTGGTGTTCCGGCGCATATTAAGGGATATGTATACTTAAGAGAAGCGATTATTGTTTCGATAAATAATACGGAGATAATGGGCTCTGTTACCAAGCTCCTGTATCCTTATGTTGCAAAGAAATTCAAAACAACCTCGTCACGAGTAGAACGTGCAATCCGTCACGCAATTGAGGTCGCGTGGGATAGGGGAGACGTGGATGTTCTGAGCTCTTATTTCGGTTATACCATCCAATCATCCAGAGGCAAGCCCACAAATTCCGAATTTATAGCAATGATTGCCGACAGATTACGCCTGCAGATGAGGGTATCTTAAATGAAAATTCAGCGACGTTTTTCTGATTTTGTGCTTTTGGCACGGTCAGAAAAATGCCGCTGATTTTTTTAAAAATATTGGTAAAAAAGTGTTGACAAATGTATTTTACTTTGATATAATAACAATCGTTCCGCGAGGGACGCAACTGAATATGCGAGAGTGGCGGAATCGGCAGACGCGCACGTTTGAGGGGCGTGTGGTAATCCCGTACGGGTTCAAGTCCCGTCTCTCGCACCAAAATTATCCGGTATCGACTGATGCCGGATAATTTTTTATATCCGAAGACGTACTTTTGAACCCCAAGGGGGTGAGGAGCGTTAAGAAAACAGTCCGGTGGACTGTTTTTAACGACGAAGTCTGAGGCGGGTACTGTTGCAAAGCGACGGTCGCCGAGGACGCAGGATTTGCGAAGCAAAGCCGTGTCCCATCTCTTGTGTCAAAGTGAATATTCATAAACCGGATTCAGGTTGATTTGTTTTAATGGTATATGTTATAATTGTTTAAACAAATAAAAATTTGTAGGTGAACAAATGACAAAACATATTGCAAATATAATTACCGGTTGCCGTATTATCGGCAGTATTCTGTTACTGTTCTTTCCTACTTTTTCCTTAGCTTTTTATATCACATATCTCATCTGCGGTTTTAGTGATATGATAGACGGTACCATTGCCAGAAAAACAAACAGTATCAGCAAATTCGGAAACCGACTGGACACTGTTGCCGACCTTATTTTTGTAGTGGTATCCTTGTTTAAGTTGGTGCCGGCAATTCATATCCCGGGATGGTTGTGGATATGGGGCGGTGTGATTGCGGCTATTAAAATCAGCAATATCATATTAGGATATGTTACTGAAAAACAGTTTGTATCCCTGCATACGGTTATGAATAAAATAACGGGATTACTGCTGTTCCTGTTGCCTTTGACAGTATCCTTCGTGGAATTAAAATACACTGCCATAGTTGTGTGTTTTCTTGCAACACTTTCTGCAATTCAAGAAGGATACTATATCAGAAAAGGACGAGAATTTGTTTAGTTTTTAGAGCGACAAATAAGAATTTGTCTGTGAAAAGCCGATAAATAAGCGGATGTTAATATGCGTTGCTTGTGGCAACGGCTCTTTTGAATATATAATTGAGCCATCAAAACAAGGAGGCATAGATTATGCTTAATGAAAACATCAAAAGAATTAGAAAGTCAAAAGGGCTATCGCAAGAAGAACTTGCAATTAAACTGAATGTAGTAAGACAGACTGTATCAAAATGGGAGAATGGTGTGTCAGTTCCTGACTCCAGTATGCTGATTGTGTTGGCGGATGAATTGAATACTACTGTAAGTGAATTACTTGGAGAACCCATAGCAGAACCGACTACTGATGATTTAAAGACCCTTTCTAAAAAGTTGGAAGTTATTAATTTGCAGCTTGCAAAAAGAAGTATAACAACGGTCAAAACGATTCGATGGATTCTTATTTCATTGTGTGCGGTTATAGTGATAATATTTATCGTGCTTGCATCAATGAGTAGTTCTTATCTGGATTGGAATTACAATGATCCTGAGTTGGCGGTGGCGGGAACAATAATGCATGGGTTTGAGTTCTTGTTTGTAAGAATTGCACCGATTACTTTTTTGGCTTCTGTAGTTGGAATTGTAGCGACATATAAGAAAAGATAAATTTCAGTTTGACTG
>JAFQJH010000024.1 GCA_017415025.1 Clostridia bacterium | reverse complement strand
AGAACAATGGCGCCCCTGAAAGGAGATTCCCCTGTTAGGGGAAATGTCTGCGAAGCAGACAAAAGGGTGCCAGTTTTCGGAGAAAAAGCTGGCACGACGAAGTCGTGACTGAGGGGTTCGTTGCGAAGCAACGAGAAAAAAAGATAAATCAAAGAACTTTGTGGTCGCTTACGCTCCACCCATCCGCCCTATCGGGCACCTTCCCTTTCAGGGAAGGCTACTTGTCTTTAGCTTGTTTTAAGTTTAAAAAGATATCAACAACCCCCAATTTAACTAGCAAAAATCAACGGTTCTTGTGTGAGATTTTGCATTTCAACACACAAAAAACACAAGGGTAGTTTATCATATAACTGAAAGGAGGCGGTCGGGATGAAAAATATACTCGTCTGTGATGACGAAATCAAAATAAGAGAAACAATTTACGATTACCTGACGGCAAAGGGTTTTCAGGTAACGCTTGCTGAAAACGGCGAAGGGGCAGTTTCTCTTTCCCGAAAATACAGCTTCGACCTGATAATTCTTGATATTATGATGCCGGGCATTGACGGTTTTGAAGCCTGCCGTCAGATAAGAAGCTTTACACAGGTACCTATACTTTTTCTGACGGCACTCGGTGAGGAAAGAGATTATCTTCACGGCTATTCTAGCGGTGCGGATGATTATATCGTCAAGCCCTTTCCGCTCTCCGTCCTTGTCGAAAAGTGCAATTCGCTTATCAACCGTTACAAGGGCGAAAATATGCAGCGCGTGCTGTCAGTCGGTGAAATTACGCTCAATAAGGATAAATACATTGTCACCGTCGGCGGCGAAGAGGTGAAGCTGACGAACAAGATGTTCAGCCTGCTTGCACTGCTTCTTGAAAACCGGAATATAATTCTCTCACGCGAGCAGATTTTAAACAAGGTATGGGGCAGGGACTTTGACGGCGACGAGCGTGTAGTTGATACGCACATCAAAAAGCTCCGCAAAGCCCTCGGCAAAGAGGCGGCGCACATTCACACGGTTATTGGCAGAGGCTACGTTTTGAAATAGGGGTGATATTTATGACGAAAAAGAAAATGATTGCGGTTGTTCTTATAGGAGTATTTGTTCTTTACGGTTGTGCCATAGCGGCAAATTATACGAGCGCACTTGAGGTTGTCTGCGATAAAGCGGACGATTGGTGGGGACATATAGCGCAGTCAAATCTTCTGTCCGATTTCATCGACAGCGGCGAAACGGATTTTTCGGTTTTACACCGCACGCTATACTATAAATCACCCAAAAATGTTACCTTTATGGATTTGCCTTATTCTTATATGGTTGTGGACAGAGATAAAAATGTTATCATCCAAAGCGGCAGTACTGTATGGGCAAGGGCAAGAACGGACGAACCTGATTGTTATATTCCGCTTGAACCGTATATGACGTCTGAAATCAAAGCGGAAATTCTTGAATTCAAGAAAAGTGCGCTAAATGAAAGTATAAATATAGATGAGATAGAAATCAGGCAGGAGTCGGGTGTTTGCATCCCTGTTTCAGTTACCTTTGAGGATTTAAAGGGTAACGTTAAAAAAATTAAGTTTAATGACGGGCAGGCGGACAGGATTCTGACAGAGGACAACGCGACGTTTGAGCTTGATCTTTATGACCTTGACGAAAAAGCGTATGATCACAAGCATTATCTTGAGGCTCAGGAGGCTGTGCGCAGAGAGGTCGAAGAACAAATCGTTAAGGAGAATGAGGGTGGCGGTGGTGGCTACGGCTTTCCGGCAGGCGGTGAGTTCGATTATCACAGTAGCTTTAAGGGCTATCTTTTTGTAACTTCAACGAGGTACAGCTCCTTTGAAAAGACGGTAACCTCGTACCATTTTAAGGGTCTGCTCAGCCAGACTACGGTGCTTTTCGGGATTGTCGGCATTATCATTCTTGTTGTTGCCGTAAAGTTTTTCAATAAAAACCAAAGGCTCAAGGAGAATCAGCGCGCGTTTACGTCTGCAGTTGCGCATGAGATGAAAACACCGCTTGCCGTGATACAGAATCAATGCGAATGTATCCTTGACGGCATTGCTCCCGATAAGAATGAACAGTATGTCCGTTCTGTTTATGAAGAGGCGCAAAAGATGAACGGTATGGTACAATCCTTCCTGACGTTCAACCGCCTTGCGGGTGCGGATTCGGTTGAAAAGCAGCGGCTTAGTCTCGGTGAGCTTGTTATAAAGGAAATTGGCAATTACGAAAATTTTGCGGCAGCCAAGGGCAGAAAAATCAGGACAGAGCTTCCCGAGGATATTTTTGTCAACGGAAATGAAGAGCTGCTTTCTATGGCAGTCGGCAATTATATTTCAAACGCAATCCGTCATTCGGCAGAAGCAAGCGAAATGGAGATAAGGCTGACAGCGCAAGGAAAGAGCTTCTCTTTTGAAATTTTCAATAAAGCTGAACCGATTGACGTTACGAAAAACGTCTGGTCAATCCTTTCAAAGGGAGACTCCTCGCGTGGCGGCTCGGACAGTTCCTCGGGTATGGGTCTGCCGATTTGTAAGCGGATTTTTGAACTTCACGGTTTTGAATACGGTTATAAAAATGAGGACGGCGGTGTCAGATTTTTCTTTAAGGGAAAGGTTTTATAATTTTACTGTATTTATGCGTAAGCTTGTGCTATAATCAAAAAAGAAACTTCAAAAGGAAACGGTTTTATGTACAAGGTTGAGATAAACAACAGAACAGCTTATGCAAATGACGGCGACTTGCTGTCCGATGTTATTATGCAGTCGGGCGGCAGGGTCAGCCACCCGTGCGGCGGCAAGGGTATCTGCAAAAAGTGCCTTGTAAAGGTCAACGGTAAGGACGAGCTTTCGTGTCGGTATGCAATCCGTTCGGATATCACAGTTACCTTTGATGAAGAGGATAAAATAATTTCCGAAACGGGCGCTGTTGCAACGGCTGAGAAAACGGAAAAGCTCTGCCTTGCGCTCGATATCGGAACAACAACTTTGGCGCTTGCCCTCGTTTCAGCCGACAGCGGAAGCATAGTTAAGGCTACAACCAAAAACAATCCGCAACGCGTTTTCGGCGCAGATGTTATGTCCCGTATTGAATATTGCCGAAAAAACGGTGTTGATGTGCTTCATCGCCCGCTTGTTGATGCTGTCAATTATATGATAGCCGAGCTTGATGCCGAAAATCTTGATATGCTCGTTTCGGGCAATGTCACAATGCTTCATACGTTTTTCGGCATTGACTGCTCCTCAATCGGTGTTGCGCCTTACACCCCCGCTTTCCTTGACAGCAGGACGGTAAGCGGTGAAAAAATCGGGTTGAATGTCGGGTCAGTTACGGCTCTGCCGTCGGTTCATTCGTTTGTCGGTGCGGATATCGTTGCAGGTCTGAATTATGTCGGCTTGCCGAAAAAGGGCAAATACAATCTGCTTGTTGACCTCGGCACGAATGCCGAAATTGTCCTCTTTGATGAAAGCTCTGCGCTGTGCACATCTGCGGCGGCAGGACCGTGCTTCGAGGGCGCGAATATTTCCTGCGGAATGAGTGCGACGGAGGGTGTGGTTTACGAATATGCACAAGGAAAAATAAAAACCGTCGGCAACGTGAGACCCAAGGGCATCTGCGGTACGGGGCTTGTCGATGTTGTCGCCGAGCTCATAAAATTCGGCACGGTTGACGAAACAGGCTTTATGGAATGTGAGAGCCTTGAGATTGCTGATGGCGTTGAAATAACACAGGCGGATATCAGGGAATATCAGCTTGCAAAATCCGCGGTGTGCGCCGCAATAATCACGCTTGTTAAGCAGAAAAGCATTACCTTTGACGATATAGAAACGGTGTATATTTCCGGCGGATTTTCCGCAAAAATCAACATTGAAAACGCAACGGCTACGGGACTTTTGCCGAGAGAGCTTAAAGAAAAATGCGTTGCGGTCAACAACTCCTCTTTGCTCGGCACGGTTAAATATGCGGCAGAAAAAAATGAACTCTCGCTTTTTACCGAGAATGCCGTTTATGTTGACCTTGCCGCAAGCACCGATTTTTCGGAGCTGTTTATTAAAAATATGATGTTTTAAAAAGAACAGCCTGTCAGAGCTTTGTGCAATGACAGGCTGTAATTATTTTTTCTTTGTCAATTTTATTGCCGTTTCGTTCGCGATGAAAACGCCGATACAAAGTGCGAGCATAACGAACGGTGTTATCTTAAAGGTTGTACCCGTTGCGGCGTAACCGAAAATCAACTGAACAACAAAGCCGATTCCGTAAGCACCGCCCATGTGATAGCCCGTAAGGTCTGCGGAATAGGTTGTGCCGAAGCGTTCGGGAACGCTGTGAAGAATACTCGGGAAAATCGGGCCGAAGCCTGTTCCGATAAGCAGGAAGCCTGCGAGCGAAAGCTTGCCTAGAGGTAACGCGAAAACAACAATTCCGATAAGCGCAGTGACGATGCCCGCCTTGATGAGTGTCTTGTCGCTGGATTTGATTGAAGCAAAGCCCGCGATAATTCTGCCGAGCATAATTCCGCCGTAATAGAGCGAAACCCACTTTGCCGCCTCGTCGGGAGGTAGGGAAAAGACGTTGACCGCGTAGGTTGCTCCCCACGTGCCGAGCGAAAATTCCATTGAGCAGTAAAGTCCCATTGAAAGTATGCTCGGGATAACGCCCTTGATTTTTAAAAGGTCAAGAAGCCTTGCACTTCCTGCCGTTTCTTCGGCTTGAGCATCCTTAATGCTGTTTTCGCACTTGTCCCACTTTTTGATTGAGAAAAGAACGATAAGTGCGATCGCTAACTGAAGAAGAGCCACGATTCTGTAACCGCCGCGCCACGAGCCCTCCTCGCCCGTGAGGAAAACGGACATAATCAGCGGACTTATCGTAACGCCGAGTCCCCAACAGCAATGCAGCCAGTTCATATGCCGCGCCTCGTAGTGGAGTGAAACAAAATTGTTAAGTCCCGTGTCGATCGCGCCCGCGCCGTAGCCGAGAACAACGGAAAAGAACATCATCACAACAATGTTCGGGGAAAAGCTCATACCGATAAGAGCAATAACTGTCAGAAGTGTTGAGAAAAACGTTACCTTTGCCGTGCCGAATTTGCGGAGCAGCTTACCTGCAACAAAGCTGACACCGCCCGTGCAGATTCCCATAATAATTCCGTAAAAGGATGCGAAGCTTTCGTCCATTCCGAAATCCGTGTGCACAACGGGCCACGCAACACCGAAGAGTGAATCGGGCAAACCGAGAGAAACAAATACAATATAAATAACAATAAGTAGAGCCGCCATTTTTTCACCTGTTAAAAATATTTGCTTTAAAGTATACAGAAAAAACCATATTATTTCAAGACGGATTACCGCATATAACGGGGAAATGAAAAATAATTTCGGATTTTTGAAACAATAATATTGAATAATAAGGCTTGAACGGATAAAAACGTCAAAGATTTTCTGTACTTTCATTTAAAAATATGTTATTCTCTAAAAAGCAATTCCGTGAGGTGTGATATGAATAAGAACAAGAAGGACAAAATCCTTAATATTATAAAAGTAGCTGTTGCGGCAGCGATATTTGTAACAGCCGTGCTCAACTACAAAACCCTGTCGGAGCTTGATATCCGTCTGCTCGTTGCGGGCGCGTCCAGCCTTGCCGTTGCAATAATGCTCATACTCGGCGTATATGTTGTCAAGGCGATTCTGCTTGTACTTCCTGCCTCGGTTATATATATTTCCGTCGGCGTTGCGCTGGATACAAAAACGGCAGTGCTTGTCAATGTCGCAGGAATAGCGATTGAGGTTGTGATTACGTATTTTCTGGGTAAGTTCCTCGGCAAGGATACCGTTGAAAAGAAGCTCAAGGGCACCAAGGGCGGCGACAAGCTGCTTTCAATGAAGGATAAGAATAAAAATCTGGCGACTTTTATCATCCGATTTGTGCCGGCATTCCCGATTGATTTTTCGTCACTGTTTATGGGCGCGTTCGATTTCAGGCTTCTGCCGTATTTCCTTTGCTCCGTTGCAGGCCTTGCTCCGAGAGTTATTGCGTTCACGATTCTCGGCGATAAAATATATGACCTTATCCCGATGAAGTACATTGTTCTTATCGCAATCTGCGCAATCCCGATAGCAGGTGTCGTGATTCTTATTAAAAAGGCTTTAGCAAAGGAAAAATAAAAATTTTTTACAATAGGGGGGCGTCGTGGACGTCTCCTTTTTAACATTCCACCTAATCTACATATAGAAGAATAATATAAAAAGAGAAAATAAAACAAGATATAGTATACAAACCGGAGGAAAATGCCAATATGAGCACAGAACACGCGGGAGAGTTGAAGAAGAGTAAAAAAAGGGATAAAAAAGATTAAAAAAAGTGTTGACAATGGGGAAGGTGTT
>JAFQJH010000014.1 GCA_017415025.1 Clostridia bacterium | reverse complement strand
GTAAGCGACCACAAAGTTCTTTGATTTATCTTGTTTTTCTCGTTGCTTCGCAACGAACCCCTCAGTCACGACTTCGTCGTGCCAGCTCCCCTTTCAGGGGCGCCATTGTTCTACTGACTTTTTATTTCTCCCCGACAAATTAAAATTTGTGCTGATTTAACGGGACGTCGAGGCGCCGTCCCCTACCGTTCGGCGGTAAATTTTCTCATACAGCGCAGAAATTAAGCCGTAGCAGGAATTTGAACTGCTACGGCTTTTTTAATTATTTGGTTTTATTTTGTCAAACACAGAGGTCGTCCCCTGTCTTCTTATTACTTCCTAAAAATCATACTTTGTAAAGCCTTTGCTTTTCCTGTAACTGTTAATTTTATCTCTGTCGATATCATACAGGTCTAAAATTTTTGCTACGGTCAATTCTGGGAGTCTTGCCAAAGAATCCGTATTATCACGATAAATATTTAATGCAAATTCTTTATCATAAACTGAAGATAATTTTTTTTTGATATTAATATCCAATTGGATTGCTAAATCTTCCCCTGTTCTAATATCATATTCGAAATATCTTTCTAAAGAATCTTCGTCATAATCTATGAATCCGTTAATGTGTTCTTCTAACGGATAATTATTCAAATCATCTTTCGGATCTTTGGTAAAATCAAATCGATTGCGCCAATCAAAAAAGCCTTTAAATGGCGGAAATTTTATATCATCCGGTAAATAAATAACGCCATAGTATATAAAATATCCTTTACAAAACGGATGGTGATCCATCTCAACACCAATAAGGTAATCATCATCTAAAATCTTATGAGCATAATTACCTTTAACCATGAATCCTTCTTTTTTCAGTCTTGTTCTGACTATCTTTTGAAATTCTTTTTTCTCCATATTACCACCAATACATATCAATAACGATAGTTGATTTTTTACCGAGTATACTTGCATATTTTCCGGTTTTTTTAAGGCTCTATTATTAAAACACAGAGGGACGGAGTTGTGTGTCGTGTATTAGCAAATCCTTTTTTTAATTGTATCACAACAAATTTTTGATGTCAAACCTACACATTATCATTACAGCACCCAACGGCGGCAGCAAGCCACCGCCCTACAATATTATAAAAATTTTCAAGCCGCAGCAGGAATTTGAACTGCTACGGCTTGGGTTTGTTATTTACTTGCGAAGCTTTGCAAGGCTTTCGTCGATCATTACGATCTTGTCGCGGAGCTTCTGTGCGGCTTCGCGCTGACCTTCAACAACTGCTGCCGGTGCTTTAGCAACGAAGTTTTCGTTATTGAGCTTCTTTTCAATGAATTCGAGCTCCTTGAGTTCCTTTGCCTTATCCTTTTCAAGACGTGCGATTTCTGCCTCAAAGTCAACGAGGTCACCCATCGGGATGTAAATCTTCGCATCCGTTGTAACAACGCAGACTGCATCGTCAAACTCGAAGCTGTCGCCTATCTCTGCCTCGGAGCAGGATGCAAGTCTCTGCATAAAGATACCTGCCTGGCAGAACGTATCCTTATAAGCGGTTGCGATATAATACTTCGCCTTTCTTGACGGCGGAACGTTCATTTCTGCTCTGCGGTTACGGATAGCACGGACTGCCTCCATAATTCTTTCCATTTCCTGCTCGTCTGCGGAGAAGTTGAACTCCTCGTTATATACAGGCCACTCGGAAATCATAATTGACTCGCCGTCGTGCGGAAGAGTCTGCCAGATTTCCTCTGTGATGAACGGCATAAACGGATGAAGAAGCTTGAGTGTATTCGACATAATGTAAACAAGCATATCGCGTGCTGTCTGTGCAGCCTTTTCGTCACCTGAATTAAGACGGATTTTTGCAATCTCGATATACCAGTCGCAGAAGATATCCCAGATAAAGTCATAGAGCTTCTGCAGAGCAATGCCGAGCTCGAACTTATCAAGGTTGTCCGTTACTTCCTTTGTAAGCTTGTTGTAGAGGCTTAAAATCCACTTATCCTCAAGTGCAAGGTTTTCGGGAACGTGAGGTGCCTTTTCGTCCTCACCGAGATTCATAAGAATGAATCTTGCGGCGTTCCAGATCTTATTTGCAAAGTTACGACTTGCACTTACCTTATCGTCAGAGAAGCGCATATCGTTACCCGGGCTGTTACCCGTTGCAAGAGTAAGACGAAGAGCATCCGCACCGTACTTGTCAATAACCTCGAGCGGGTCAATACCGTTGCCGAGAGATTTTGACATTTTTCTGCCCTGTGCATCACGGACAAGACCGTGGATGAGAACTGTATCAAACGGAACCTGACCTGTATATTCAAGGGCGGAGAAGATCATACGGCTTACCCAGAAGCCAATGATATCGTAGCCCGTAACAAGTGTGCTTGTGGGATAGTAATGCTTGAGCTCGGGTGTTTCATCAGGCCAGCCGAGAGTTGAGAACGGCCAGAGTGCTGACGAGAACCAGGTGTCAAGAGTGTCGCTGTCCTGCTCGATGTTCTTGCTTGAGCAATGCGGACAGGTATCAATATCGGTTTTTGAAACCATAGTTGCACCGCAATCAGCACAGTACCACGCAGGGATACGGTGACCCCACCAGAGCTGACGAGAAATACACCAATCGCGTGTACCTCTCATCCAGTTCATATAGTTCTTTGTGAAGCGTTCGGGAACAAAAACAGTTTCTCCCTTTTCAACAGCTTCAATAGCAGGCTTTGCAAGAGGCTCCATACGGACGAACCACTGCTTTGAAACCATAGGCTCAATTGTTGAATGGCAGCGGTAGCAAGTGCCGACCTCGTGCTTGAGCGGCTCGATATATTTGATATATCCGCCCTCTTCAAGGTCTGCAAGGATAGCCTTACGGGCCTCCATTGTTGTCATACCTGCATACTTGCCGCAGTCGAGAACCTCGGGCTCGTCGGCAGCAGCCTTTCCGCTTGCAACAAGCTCGTCGTAAGCTGCCTTTTCAGCCGCACCTGTCATATGACCGTCATAGGTAAATGTTCTGACCATAGGAAGGTTGTGGCGTCTGCCGACCTCAAAGTCGTTGGGGTCGTGAGCCGGTGTGATTTTAACAACACCTGTTCCCTTTGTCATATCTGCGTGCTCGTCGCAAACGATGGGAATTTCCTTATTGAGAAGCGGAAGAATGACGTGACAGCCGTGAAGATGAGCATATCTTTCATCCTCCGCATTGATTGCAACAGCCGTATCACCGAGCATTGTCTCAGGTCTTGTTGTTGCAAGCTCAAGCTTTTCGCCTGTCTCCTTAACCGTGTAAAGAAGGTGCCAGAAATTACCGTCCTGCTCACTGTATTCAACCTCAGCATCTGAAATTGATGTTTGGCAATACGGACACCAGTTAACCATTCTGTTACCGCGGTAAATGAGGTTCTTTTCATAAAGTCTTACGAAAACCTCGCGGACTGCTCTGCTGCAGCCCTCGTCAAGAGTAAAGCGCTCTCTGTCCCAGTCGCAGGATGAGCCTAATTTCTTAAGCTGTTCAATAATTCTGCCGCCATACTTTTCCTTCCAGTCCCAGGCGCGCTCAAGAAAGCCCTCTCTGCCGAGGTCATCCTTAGTAAGACCTTCAGCCGCCATAGCTTCAACGATTTTAGCCTCAGTTGCGATTGAAGCGTGGTCTGTGCCGGGAAGCCAGAGTGTGTCATAGCCCTGCATACGTCTGTAACGGATAAGAATATCCTGAAGAGTATTGTCGAGAGCGTGTCCCATATGAAGCTGACCCGTGATGTTCGGCGGCGGTATAACGATTGTATACGCCTGCTTTTCAGGGTCGCATTTTGCGTGGAAAAATTTGCCGTCAAGCCAGAATTTATAGGTTCTGTCTTCAACGTCCTTGGGATCATACTGTTTTGCAAGATCCTTTGCCATATATATCTCCTCCTAAATAATTAACATAAAAAATAAAAAAGCCCGTCTCAAAAGCTTTGAGACGAGCTGAAAACCCGCGGTACCACTCAAATTGTATTCATAAGAATACCTCTTTCAGGTGCTTTTACGAAGCATAACGGGAGAGGTCTAATCACTTTCGTTTTCTTCTCTCCGACTCGGAAGCTACAAGCCTTACTTAACTCCTGCTGTTTTGCACCGACCAACAGCTCTCTTTAAGGGTTCGGGTAAAGCCCCTCTTCGTCAATGTCTTTTTCCGAAGTATTTTAGCATTATATATTAAATTTGTCAACTGTTATTTTCCTTTATTAACTGTGCCGTTTCAGCCTCACAGCGGGCAAGAGCCGCCTGAATATTACCTTTGATAGTCAGGGTGAACATACGGATAAGCTCTTCGCTCGAAAGCTTGGAAGCATTACGGTTTTTCATCCACGCTTCAACAACACCGCAGATAGCGTAGGTATAGAACTTAACGATAAACTCCTTGTAGCCTTCCTGAACCTTCATATCTTTTGAAGCAGTATCAATCGAGATTCTGATAACAGTTCCGACCTTTTCATAAATGAAATCGTGGAAGAATTTATCAGCCTTGGAATTGACAACACAGCGAATTTCCTCGTGATGCTCCTCGAGATATTCGAACATCTCTATAATTATTCCGTTCCAATTCGGATCGTTCTTGTGGTCGTCAACTATACGTCTGCCGTCATAGGTGTAAATCCATTCGACAAGAGCATAAATATCCTGAAAATGGTAATAAAACGTCTGACGGTTAACTCCGCAATCCTCAACTATTTCGCGAATCTTGATTTTATCAAGAGACTTCTTTTTCATAAGCTTCCTCAATGAGTCAGCTATCAAGAGCTTGGTTCTTTCGCCAGAGCTTTGCGTTGCCATTGTAACGCCCCCTTTTGAAAGATTTTAACACATAAAAAACTTGTTTTCAAGACGGCTTATTATACATTTCGGGCATAAATGTATATACAAAACAGCATAAATGTAACAAAGAGCCCGATAATCGGACTCTTTGTTAACAGTTTATTCAAATTTAATAAGTATTAAAGGATACCCTTGTTGGTTGCGTATTCGTGGAAAGCTTCGATGCTTCTTCTTCTCGGTGCGTCAACCTTGGAGCCTGTTCTTGTTACGGTTGTCATCGGGATACCCTGAAGCTGAACAAGGTATTTTGCGCTTGCGTTAAAGCCGCTGTCGATTGCATTATCAAGAAGAATAATCTCGTTGTATGTTTCGCGAGCTTTTTCGATGTTATTTTCAACAAAGAACTCATCGTACATCTTACGGAAAAGACCTGCACCGCAGGATGTAGGAGTTGCACAGACACCTCTTGCGCCTGCAACGTAGGCATCAAAGAGGAACGGGATATTTGCCTGAAGAACTGCCGATTCGCCCTGAACGGCAATTTTTTCCTTTATGCGGTCAAGTGAACAGGTCGTATCCTTGATGCCCTTGAACTTGCTGTTTTTAACAAGCTCACCGTAAGCCTTGCCTGACATACAGTGCGGCTGGAAACCGGGGAACTCATAGAGAAGAACGGGAAGCGTTGTATGCTCGGCAAGCTCTGAAAGATAATCAACAATCTGCTCATCCTTATCGCCGACACCTCTTGTTACGAAAACAAGTCCGTCAACACCTGTCTGCTCCATTCTTTTGACCTCTTCAACCTGATATTTCCAGGTCGGCTCAAGGTTAGCGGTAGCGACAACCTCTGCACCGTTAGCGTGCTTAACGGCAATCTCGGCACACTTGATTCTTTCTTCGGGTGTAAGCGTAGTCATCTCTGCACTGCCGCATACCGAGAAAAGATGATGTGAGCCCTTTGCTGCCTGCCACTCAACGTACTGTGCATAAACGTCGTAGTCGATTGACTTATCCTCTTTGAAGGGAGTAAGGAGCAACGAATACACGCCTCTGAATTCTTCGGGTTTACCTGTAAACATAAAAGCACCTTCTTAAAATCTGTTGTTTGGGTTTATATTACTACTATATATTGTGAATTTCAAGGGATTTTTTAAAGATTTTCATTATTTTTTGCTGTCAATTACGCTTTTTGCCATATCAGGATAATTCGTAATAACGGCATCAACCCCGAGGTTATAAAGACGTTCAACCTCTTCGGGAGTGTTGACAGTCCAGGTATTAATCTGAACACAATGTGATTTAATCTCCGCAACGCTTCCTTCGTTGAGTGAAACAAAATGCGGATGAACGCACTCGACATTTCTTGAGCTTGCATATTCGCCGAAGTTGTAAATCCAATCGGCAACAAGATAGCCGCATTTAATCTGCGGTGCAAGTGCCTTGAAGCGCATTACGCTGTAATGATTGAAGCTGGAAATTATCGTTCTGTCCTCAAGTCCGAACTCTCTGATAAGGTCATATACAGCCTGCTCGATTCCCGGATATTCGTTGAAGCCTGTTTTAAGCTCGATGTTGGTTATAAAGCCGTCAACGGGCTTTACAAGCTCAAAATATTCGCGCAAAGTAGGAATTTTATTAAAGCCGTAAACATCCTTAAACGTTGCACTCGCATCAAAACGTGACAGCTCCCCGTAGGTGTAATCTGCAACGAAGCCCTCGCCGTCCGTGGTTCTGTCAATACGCTCATCGTGAATAACGACAAGCTCATTGTCCTTTGTCAGATGAACATCCAGCTCCGCTCCGTCTGCGCCCGCTTCAATCGCCTTCTGAAAGGCAAGAAGAGTGTTTTCGGGATACTTGCCGCTGAAGCCTCTGTGAGCAATATTTAACATATAAGCACCAACCTTTAATCAGTATTTTTTTATAAGAAATGCCTGTCTTCCTTTTTTGGTGACACCGACATCTTCATCAACTATAACCTTTCCGCTGCCGTGGATTACAAGCTTTGCGCCGAAGGGTACTCTGGTATCCGGCTTTGACATTACAACGCCGTTCATCAGCACCTCTCCCCTTCGGATTTTCTCCGCCGCCGTATTCCTTGAAAGCGAAAATGCGACCGCAACAACGGCATCAAGCCGCATTGAGGAGACATAACACCGCTTTGTTTCAAAAACAGCCTCGCTGCCTGTATTGTCAAAGCTTTCGCTGATTTCGACCTTAACACTTCCTCTGCCGACAGAGGTAAGGTTTTCTTTGATATACGGAGCAACGCTTTTTATGACTGCCATCGAACAGCCCTTATCGGAAACGATTATATCTCCGACAGCCTCGCGCCTGATGCCGAGTCCCATTACGGCACCGAGGTAATCGCGGTGTGAAAGTGAGGAAAAGCTGTCTTTTTTTATATTGAGAGCAGTTATGGGTGAAAGGTCGGGATTTTCTTTTATGTAATCAACACCGTCGGCATAATCGGGAAAGAAAACGGCTGTTTTGCGTTCGCTGTCATCAAAGCCGCCATAAAGCTTATATTTAACCTCACTGCGCTTTTTCAGATATTCAATCACCGTGCTTTGCTGATAGATATCAAGAAAGTTTGTGCTTGTTATAAGGTAAGATTCATCACACGCGGTAATGCAATCCTCCACCCTTGCCAATAATAGCTCGTTATCCGTCATCTGCCGTTTCACCTCAGAACAAATATATCATAAATATGTTATTTTGTACAGAAAAATCGCAATAAAATTTATGCCGTCAAAAACACTTTATGTGCATTTTCTATTGAACAATCTCACAATATATGGTATTATAACAAAAAATTAAAATGGAGGGATTTTGATATGAATATACCACGCCCCGAACATCCTGAACCGCAATTTCAGCGTCAGGCCTGGATGAACCTGAACGGAAAATGGAGCTTTCAGATTGACAACTCCAAAAGCGGTCTTGCAAAAAGATTTTACGAGCGAGGCACCCGCCTTGACTCTGTTATAACCGTACCCTTCTGCCCCGAAAGCGTTCTTTCTGGAATTGAAAACAAGGACTTTATGGCTGCCGTATGGTATGCAAGAGAATTTATTATCCCCGAGCGTTATACTGATATGAGAACCGTTCTTCACTTCGGTGCGGTTGACTACAAGGCAACCGTATATATCAACGGCGTAGAGGTCGGCACTCACACGGGCGGTTACATTTCCTTTAAGTTTGACATCACGGATTATATCAAGCCCGGTGCAAATACCGTTACGGTCTATGCCGAGGACGATGTGCGCAGTCCGCTTCAGCCGAGAGGAAAGCAGAGTGAGGAATATTACTCCCACGGCTGTGACTATACAAGAACAACGGGTATCTGGCAGACGGTATGGCTTGAATTCACACCGAAATCCTACATAGAGAGCATCAAGATTTTCCCGAATGCGGAAAACTGCTCAGTTGACATTCAGGCAAAGGTTGTCGGCGAAGGTAAATTCGAGGCACTCGCACTCTTCCACGACAGAATTATGGGTGTCGGCAGTGCAGAGACAAAGGGCGGTGTGGTAAATGCACACCTTGACCTTAAAGAAGCGCACTACTGGACGGTCGGTGAAGGCAGACTTTACGACCTTGAGCTGAAATTCAACGATGACAGAGTTGACAGCTATTTCGGACTTCGTGACATAAAGCTTGACGGATATAAGTTCCTTATCAACGGTAAGTCCGTTTTCCAGAGACTTGTGCTTGACCAGGGCTTCTACCCTGACGGAATTTATACAGCTCCTAACGAGGAGGCACTCGTTAAGGATATTCAGATTTCGCTTGACGTAGGCTTCAACGGTGCAAGACTTCACGAAAAGATTTTTGAGCCGCGATTCCTTTATCACTGCGATAAAATGGGCTACATCGTCTGGGGCGAATATCCGAACTGGGGTCTTGACTCATCGAACCCGAACATCGTTTACAGCGTTATGCCCGAATGGCTCGAAGAGCTTGAAAGAGACTTCAACCACCCGTCAATCATCGGCTGGTGTCCGTTCAACGAGACCTGGGACTATGACGGCAGAAAACAGCACGACCCTGCACTCAAGATGATTTATGACGTTACAAAAGCTTATGACCCGACGCGTCCGTGCATTGACACAAGCGGTAACTTCCACGTAACAGGTGAGATTTTCGATATCCACGACTACAATCAGGATGTTGACGAGTTCCGTTCGCATTACGAAAAGCTTGGCGAGGGCAAGGTTTTCGATTGCCACGAGCACAGACAGACATACCGCGGAGAGCCGATGTTCGTCAGCGAATACGGCGGAATACAGTGGTCGATGAATCCCGGTGACCAGAATGCCTGGGGCTACGGTAACGCTCCGAAAAACAAGTATGAATTTATCGAGCGTTATCAGGGACTTACGGATGCACTTCTTGATAACGAGTACATCTTCGGCTTCTGCTACACTCAGCTTTACGACATTGAGCAGGAGCAGAACGGACTTTACACATATTCAAGAAAGCCGAAATTTGACCCGACAATCTTCTACGGCATTAATTCAAGAAAAGCTAAAATCGAGTTATAATTGACGGAGGAACCAAAATGATAAAATTACCCGATTATCACAAAAGTCCGAGCGTTCTCCATATCGGATGTGAAGAACCCCGCGCATATTTTATCCCCTACGAGGATGAAGCAAAAGCTGAGCTTCCGCGCTCGGAATCAAAGTATTTCCACTCTCTTTGCGGCGAATGGGATTTCAGATTCTATCCGAGTGTTGTTGACGTTGAGGACGGCTTCTACGCAGAGGACTATGTAATTGATTCAAATTACAATAAAATCAAGGTTCCCATGAACTGGCAGATGGATCTTGACAAGAATTACGACAAGCCGAATTATACAAACATCAACTATCCCTTCCCCTACGACCCGCCGCACGTGCCTGACGAAAATCCCTGCGGTATTTATATCCGTGATTTTGACGTTGACGAAAATATGATCGCCCGCGATCTTTTCCTCAACTTTGAGGGTGTTGATTCCTGCTTCTACCTCTGGATCAACGGTAAAATGGTCGGCTACAGCCAGGTCAGCCACATGACGAGCGAATTCAATATTTCCGAATACGTTAAGGTCGGTAAAAACAGAATTGCAGTGCTTGTGCTTAAGTGGTGTGACGGCACGTATCTTGAGGATCAGGATATGTGGAGAATGAGCGGTGTTTTCCGCGAGGTCTATATCCTCGAGAGAAGCAAGAGAGGCAGAATTGAGGATTTCTTCATCAGAACCGAGCTTAAAAAGCAGTTCACACGCTGCACAATCAACGTTGACCTTAAGGTTTCAGGCGACAGAACAGTTGACTATAAGCTCGTTTCACCGCACGGAGAAGAGATTGCTTCGGGCGAAAGCAAGGACGGTAAAATCAAAATCAAATTTGAAAACCCGATTCTCTGGAGCGATGAGCTTCCCCTGCTTTACAGCCTTTATCTTGATGTTCCCGGCGAAACAATCCTTGCAAAGATTGGTATTAAGGAGCTTGTTATCAAGCACTCCGTTCTTTACCTTAACGGACAGAAAATCAAAATCCGCGGTGTGAACCGTCACGATTCACATCCCCTTCTCGGACACGCTACACCTGTTGAGCATATGCTCGAGGATCTTTATATTATGAAGCGTCATAACGTCAACGCTGTCAGAACTTCACACTATCCCAACGACCCGCGTTTCCTTGAAATGTGCGACGAGCTCGGTTTCCTTGTTATTAACGAGGCTGACATCGAAACTCACGGTACGTCTTCAAGAATTTGCCGAACAGCCAAGGATGCCGGCGATAATCAGCAGTTCTGGATGTCTTGCTGGAGTGAACTTTCACACGGTGCTGACTGGAAGGATGCTTACGTTGACAGAGCGGCAAGAATTTTTGAGCGTGACAAAAACCGTGCCTGCGTAATCTTCTGGTCACTCGGTAACGAATCGGGCTGCGGCGACAATCACCGTGCAATGCGTGACTACATCAAGGGCAGAAAGCCTGACGCTATCATCCACTATGAGGGTGCAAACTACCGCTACGGCGAATATGCAAAGAAAAAGTTTACGGACGTTTCTGACGTTGAAAGCTGGATGTATCCGTCAGTTGACGATTGCAAAAAAATTCTCGAAAGCAAGAAGCGTGCCAAGAAGCCCTTCTATCTTTGTGAATACTGCCACGCAATGGGCAACGGCCCCGGAGACCTTCGCGACTATTGGGAGCTTATCGAATCGGACGACAGATTTGTCGGCGGTTGTATCTGGGAATTTACTGACCATTCCGTTGCGATTCCCGACGGTAAAGGCGGATATAAATACACCTACGGCGGTGACTTCAACGATTATCCCAACGACAGAAACTTCTGCGTTGACGGTCTCGTTTATCCCGACAGAACACCGCACACGGGCTTTATGGAAGCAAAGGTTGCTTATCAGCCGTTCTTTGCAGAATATAACGGCGACGGCAGCATAAAGGTAAAAAACAGACTGTTCTTCACAGGTCTTGACGATATAGGCATAAAGTGGGAGGTTAAATCCGACGCTGAGCTTGTTGCAGAGGGTGAAATTTCAGGACTTATGCTGATGGCAAGAGAAGAAAATGTTTTTGCGCTCTTCAATCCTGCTGATTTCAGCTTCACAGGCGAGACTTATCTTACTCTCCGCTTCATTACAAGAACCGACAAGCCGTGGGCAAAGGCAGGCTTTGAATGCGGTCTCAAGCAGTTCAAGCTTGATTCAGCTCCTGCTGAAAAGGCTGAGGCTGTAATCAATGAGCTGGTTATCGAAGAGGATGACAGATACATAAGAATTTCCGCAGGTGAAAACGCTTATGTTTTCGACAAGCCTTACGGCAGACTTGAGACTATCAGACACAACGGTACTGACCTTATCACAAAGCCTGTTGAGCTCAATCTCAACCGTGCTCCCCTTGACAACGATGTGCCGTATTCACAGCAGTGGGAGAATATCGGTCTCTTCAGACTTAATCAGAAGACATACAGTGCAGTTCTTACCGAAAGCAACGCAGAAAAGGCTGTTGTTGAAGTTAAGATGAGTCTCGGTTCATACACCTTCGACCCTGCTTTCCGCGGCACAATGACATATACATTCCTCAACGACGGCGCTGTTCTTATCAATGTACACGGCAACGCTACCGAAGGCATCGAGGTGCTTCCGCGCATCGGCTTACAGCTTACAATGCCCGAAGGCTTCGAGAATTTCAGCTTCTTCGGCTACGGTCCGCACGAGAGCTATATTGACAAGAACCTTTCAACCTACGTTGATAAGTTTGAAACAACGGTAACAGATAACTTTGAGCATTATGTACGTCCGCAGGAGAACTCATCTCACTACGGCACGAAGTGGGCTCAGGTCAGAAACGCAGACGGAATCGGACTTTACTGCTCGTGTGAGGATTTTGATTCCTTCAGCGTAAATGCACAGCACTTCACTCCGAATATGCTCCGTGAAACAAAGCACGATTATGAGCTTGAAGCACTTAAGGAGACGGTACTCAGCCTTGACTACAAGCAGTTAAACTGCGGTTCGGCATCCTGCGGTCCGTTGAGTCTTGATAAATACCGACTTCTTGATAAGGAGTTTAATTTTACATTCAGGATTTTAGCAGGTAAGATATAAGTTTACACTAAAACAGGTCGGCAGATGCCGACCTGTTGGTTTTTTCGGTATAAAAATTGGGAGTTTGTGGGGCAGAGAAAATCCTCTGCAGCTAAATATCCGCTATCGCAGATGCTAAATACGCCTTACGGTGTGCGAAATTTTGCTTGCGCAAAGCGAAATATTTGCCTTCGGCAAAAGCTGTGGGGCTGCGCCGCGATTATAAACGACGGCAGCAAGCCACCGCCCTACCGCGCGAGTTTCATTTGAGGCGGTAGGGGCAGATATCATCTGCCCGCGAATTTTGATGTAATTCTCGGGAGCATACTATGCTCCCCTACTAACACAATCGTATTAAGGTATGTAGGGCGTGGTTCTTGAGACACGCCGTTATTTTTTGCTGAATCTTCGGCACGTCGGCGAGCGCCGAACCCTACGAAATTAATCGAGTTTTATTCGATAAATTGGGGTTTGTCGATGTCTCTTCAATTTTGAAACAAGCTAAAGACAAGTAGCCTTCCCTGAAAGGGAAGGTGCCCGACAGGGCGGATGGGTGGAGCGTAAGCGACCACAAAATTCTTTGATTTATCTTGTTTTTCTCGTTGCTTCGCAACGAACCCCTCAGTCACGACTTCGTCGTGCCAGCTCCCCTTTCAGGGGCGCCATTGTTCTACTGACTTTTTATTTCTCCCCAATAAATTAAAATTTATTAAATACAGGGACAGACGGAAAAATTCACAAAAAAGGCTCTTTGTTTTCTACTTTGGGTTAATTGACAGCAGCAATCGCAAAAGGGTATAATTATAGTGTTAAGGAGGTTTTTTGATGAAAAAAACAATAATTTCAATCACGCTTGCGTGCCTTATGCTCATCGGCAGTGTTATTCCTGCCTTTGCGGCTGAAGCACCTGCAAAATTACAGTTCGGCAGTGACGGAGAGTTCAGCATTCTTCATATCTGTGACTGTCAGGACGGATACCCCGCGCACAAGGAAATGTTCACCTACATCAACTATATGCTTGACGTTTACAAGCCCGACCTTGTTGTTCTCGGCGGTGACAACACCGTAGGACCGAAGGAGACAAAGCTTGAGGCAATCAAGGAGCTTGTTGCTCCCTATGTTGAGCACGAGACATACTTTACGCTTGTTTTCGGCAATCACGACCACGAGCAGGGCGTTGAAAAGGACGAGCTTCTTAAAATGTATCAGGAAGCGGGCGGAAAATACTGTCTTGCTTACGATGCAGTTCCCGAGCTTACGGGTACGGCAACACATAACCTTCCCGTTTACTCATCTGACGGCGAAAAGGTTAAGTTCAACCTCTGGATGTTCGATTCAAACACTTATGCAGAGGATGAAAACGGCAACAGACTCGGTTATGACAGCGTGAGAACCGACCAGATTGAATGGTACAGCGAGACTTATGCAGACCTCAAGGAAGAGGCAGGCGAAACGGTTTATTCTATCGCCTTCCAGCATATGATTCCGCCCGACGTTTATGAGGCTATGTTTCCTTCTGTTAAATATGCACTTGACCCTATAACAGAAACATACAACGGCGGTAAGCACTACCCCGTTATTTTCCCGAACACAAGCGCATTCACGGGCCACATCTACGAGCCCCCCTCACCCGGTGTTGTAAACTACGGCCAGGTCGATAAAATGGCTGAAAACGGCGACGTACTCGGTGTTCTTGTAGGTCACGACCACGTAAACACTTATGAGACCGAGTATAAGAATATCAAGCTTATCAACTCACCCGGTATTTCCTACAACGCTTACGGCAAAGAGATTGTAAGAGGCAGCAGACTTATTACAATCAAGGAGGATTCTCCGAATACCTTTGAATCAGAGGTTATCACGGTAAACGAATTAGCTTACGAATACGAGGATTTCCGCGAGGAAATGGGTATCAGCAAATTCAAGGCAGGCTTCTGGATCTTTATGGATAAGGTTGCACTCTTCTTTGCAAAGCTTTCAAGCTATCCGGCAAGGATTGTATTCTAAAACAGCATAGTTTAAGCCGTAGCAGGAGAAATCTTGCTACGGCTTTTTGTTTGGATAATTTATCGGATAAAAAGTTGCAAAGCGGAAAAAGCTGTGTTATAATGTCTTTGCCAAACAATCAGAATATTCGTAGCAATAGGTGTATTTATTTTTATAGGAATATTATACCTTTTTTTAAGTTAGCTTTTTTAGTATGCAAAAAATGCAACTCTGGAGAGGCTAGCTATGTGGTGTAATATCCTTCACCTATGCTTCGAATTGATTGTTTGGCGACAATTGGAGTTGCGTTTTATGCGCGTTGACTTCGGTTGGCGCGCTTTTTTATTTCGGTACATAAAGCGCAACGAATTAAACCTTATAAGCTCTGTTGCTGCTGCACAAATTCCCTCACTATGTGGGGGAATCAAACTTTATATAGGCTCATCAGAGCTTTACATTACACCGATTTAAACAAAAAAAGAGAGCCGAATGACGGCTCTCTTGATTTTATTAAGCTAGAATGTTGGACTCACGCCTTTACTTTTACTATAAGTTAATAATGACTAGTACTTTGGACTCACACCTTTACATTTTCTGATAATTTAAAACGCTAGATGTACATGTCACTCACTCTCTTCCGAGTTGAATTTTATTGGAATAAGTTTATTTGAACATCGTACTCACTCTCTCATAATTTTTTGAGAATTAAATTCAGATGTGCATAGGACTCACTCTCTTTAAAAATTTCTTTTTCTCGTTTTAAGATTACTTGTACATTTCAACTCACTCTTTCAGATTTAACAAAACTGAAAATTTAATTTTATGAATTTTATAGTTAGGTTTTGATCTTACGATCGGCCTGCTATATAATGTGGGCGTTCCCACTCGCCTGCCGCTTCGCAAATCACATTGAAATCTTTGATGATAAATTCATTAATTTCGGTTTCTTCACACCGTCTTTTGTAAGATTTACCTCTGACCTGCGGCGGCCCTATTAAATTGTGATTCTTCAAAGTTCATTGGACTCGCCTCCTTACTTCACATCTCTCATGTGTTATTTTGTTATGTTTTCCCTTGGTTCGCCTTTATATTAGCATACGTTTTTGCGTTTGTCAATAGTTTTTTTGAAAAAAGTTGAAAAATTTTATATATTTTGACTTAATTCTAATTTATCTTGACTATTCAGGCGTTTAAGGTTAAAATATAATGTACGAGATAATCTTACGGAGGAAAATAAAATGGCTGAAGATTTTAACCCCGATATTGTAAGCGTTGTTGATGAGAACGGCGTTGAACATATTTTTGAAGAGCTTGACAGAATCGAGACTGATGACGGACGTTACGTGGCTCTGCTCCCCGTCTATGACGATGCAGAGGAAATCCTTGATGACGACGGCGAGCTCATCATCCTCAAGGTTGAAGAGGATAAAAACGGCGAAACATATCTTTGCCCGATCGAGAACGAAAAGGAGTTCAACGAGGTCGGCAAAGCTTTTGAGGAAAGACTTTCCGAAATGTTTGACTTTGACGAATAATTGTTAAGGTTCCCCCTGCCTTGTGCGATAACTTGCAGCCCATATTAACCCTACAATTGTATTTTACGGGAGCTTATCTCCCGGCACGGATTGCAGACCTCCCGCCCTGCGGACGAAGGGAGCGTGAACTGCCGGGGAAGCACCCACCTGCTTTAACCGCAGGTTACTATCGGTTGTAAGCGGCTTGGCGGGGTTTCTTATTGATAAAATTACGGGTGATAAAATTGTTAAGAATTGTAAAGGCACAGTTGCTTGACGTTGTACCTCTTGAAATCGGCTTTATCTATGCACAGCGCGCCAAGCTGCCGAACGGTCAGGAAACTGTTGCATTCTATGTATATGACCAGGACGGTGACAGAACACTTCCTGTTAAAATAAAAACCTATCTTGAAGCGAAATTCGGATTGCAGTACCGAGAAATTGCCAAAAAGCTCGGCAATTACATAGCCTGCGATGCCGCCGTACTCAAAAGCAACGGCGTTGTTACCCTCTTTGATGACGGTAATATGAACATCTTTGATTCAGACGGTTCAATCGCGATGCAGGAAAAGCTCGTCTATCAGAACTGCCCCATCCGAAGCCTTGCTATGGACGGTAACTGCTTCTGGTGCGTTGTCCCCGACCGCAACTCAATCGTAAAGTTCTCACCGATTGAAAAGCGCGTGCTCCTTCGCATTGGCGGCGGCGCTTCCGTTGCATTCAGACAGCCGATTTCCATTTTTAAAAGCGATGATAAGCTTTTTGTCTGCACCGAATACAATAATCAGGTGCGCACAATCAGCCTCAAAGACTATTCCGTCAAGGATTACCTTTCATTTAACGAGCCTATCAAAAAGTATTTCAAGGTCGGCTTTATGGAATACGTTGTTCTTGAATCAGGCGTTTATTGCATCGAGGCAAAAGATAAATAATTAGGGTGACTATAGTAAACCTACCAAAAAAAGGAACTTGCACAAGGCAGGTTCCTTTCCTTTTTTCGGGCAATATAATCAAAGGTGATTTTATGTTAAATAAGGTTAATTTTCGCGAATATTTCACGGTGTTCGGCTTCGGTGCCGTAATTTACAGCCTCGTTGAGGTTGTGACCAGAGGCTACACGCATTGGACAATGACAATTACGGGCGGTGTTGCGTTTCTTCTGATTTATCTGATTAACGTCAATATGAAGACCAACAGCCTGATACTGCGCTGTCTTGTCGGCTGTCTTGTGATTACCGCAATCGAGTTCAGCGTCGGTATGCTCGTAAACCGAGGACTGCATTGGAACGTATGGGACTATTCCGACGAAAAATTCAATCTCTTCGGTCAGATTTGCCCGTTGTTTTCGTTCCTGTGGTTTCTGATATGCATACCCGGTACAATACTTTCTTTTATTCTGAAGGGTCAGCTAAGAAAGAGCTGATATTCCTGAATTCAGGCTGTCTTGACTTATCGGCAAGGCTTGCATAGGAAAAATATGCCGCGCCGCAGCAGTTGCCGTCTTCTTCAAGAAGCGCAAGCTGTTTATCAATAATTCCCGTGCCTGCCTGCCACTCGGCGTCACTGTTGTTAACCTTATAGGCGGCGATACCGTAAATCATTCTGACGGCACCGATTGTATTGAGTCCGCTCCATTCGTTCAATGCTTTGTCAAACGGCAAGGCTTCGTCTTCGAAGCCGTAGTAAAGCTGGGGAATTATCCAATCGGCATAGCCGCGCCGCGAGCACCAGAGCCTGACGTCGGCATATTGCTGTTCATAATTATTGTTGGTATTTCCTGCAGGACTTATTGAAAATATGCAATCGGAATTTTCGGATTTTACAACCGTATACATCTGCGAAACAAAGGCTGAAACGGTATTAAGCCGCCACTCGTCAAGCTCAAGCTTTCCGCCGCCGTCGGTATATTGCTTATAGAATGCCTTATCGACCGACTTATCGGTTGAGGGATAAAAGTAGTCATCAATATGTATTCCGTCAACGTCGTATTTCCTAACGATTTCACGAACTCCGTCAAGAACAAGCCTCTGCGCGGAAGATGAAGCAGGAGAATAATATATTCCGCCGTTTACGAAAACCACGTCCGCTGTTTTGTTATTTATCCAATCGAGAGCGGGATGATTTTCAGAAAGCTTTGAAGCATCATCATCAAAGGCAATTCTGAAGGGATTTATCCACGCGTGGAGAGCGAGTCCCCTTTCGTGGGCAAGCTCAATGCAGATTTCAAGCGGGTCGTAATCAACAGACTTTCCCTGCTTGCCCGTCAGATAATACGACCAAGGAAAGATGTCGGATTTATAAAAGCTGTCGCTGAACGGTCGAACCTGAAGAAAAACGGTATTAATCCCCCATTCAACGCAGTTATCGAGCATTTTTTCAACCTTTGCTGTAAACGTTCCTTCGTTCTTACTTTTTTCGCCCAGCATTGAAAGCTCGCTGTAAAAAATCCAGACGGCAGATACCTTTTCGGGCTCGGATTTCGGCGGTTCATCGGATGTTGTTACACAGCCCGACAAAAGAAACAGTATTGAAAATATAACGCAGAGTAGTTTTTTCATCTTGTGCCTCACGAAAAGTTATGATAAAATCAATTTAATAATATAAGTACTTCGGGGGAATTATGAAATATATTTTTATATGGATTGCCGTTATATCGGTAATTTCGGTTATTCTGACCGTATACGACAAAATCGCGGCAAAGGCAGGCGGAAGAAGAATCAGTGAAAAAACGCTGATGCTGTCAGGACTTCTCGGCGGTGCCGCGGCAATGCTTGTAGCTATGCTCATTATACACCATAAAACGCGCCATGCCAAGTTTATGGCAGGACTTCCGATTGAAATGATTTTACATATTATAATTTTAGCCGTTGCTTTAAGGTGAAGCAACGGCTTGGTTTTTTATAAGGTTTTGAGTGCTCCTGTCGGGCAGGAATTAACACATTTCTGACACGTTTTGCAGAATTCGGTTACGGAAGTATCCGCAAACTCGGGCTTGATAACAGTTGTAAAGCCTCTGCCGACAAGTCCGATAAGGCTCTTTCCGACCTCTTCGTCACAGACGCGCACGCAAAGATTACAGAGCACGCATTTGTTCTGATCGCGTTCGATATAAACAAGCTTCTGCTCCTTTTTGCAGTTATGCTTATCGCCTGCAAAGCGTTCGGGCTGAACATCATACTGATTTGCATATCGGATAAGCTTACAGTCGTGATAATCGTGGCAGCCGCACTCAAGACAGCGTTTAGCCTCGTTCATTGCGGTTTCACGGTCAAATCCGAGATTTACCTCATCAAAGTCATTTCTGCGCGCCTCGGGGCTTCTCTGCGGCATTTTTGCGCGGCTTATTTTCTGTCTGTCAGCCAAATCCTCCGCTGTTATTACACGCTCGGATACATAGGGCTTTTTATAGCCCACCATTGCACCCTGAAGGAAGCTGTCGATAACCTGTGATGCCTTCTGCGCTTCGCCGATAGCTTCAATAGCAATTGAAGCTCCGCGGTTGGTTGCATCACCGACAGCAAACACGCCGTCAAGAGACGTTCTGAAGGTCTTTGTATCAGCCGAGATATTTCCTCTGTCCGTCAATTCAAGTACTTCAAAGCCGCTGATGCTTATCTTCTGACCGATAGCCATAATTACGTTGTCAAGCTCAATTGTTTCGAACTTACCTTCAACGGGAACAGGACTTCGGCGTCCGCCTGCATCAGGCTCGCCGAGCTCCATAACCTGAAGCTTTGCGGCCTTGACCTTGCCGTTTTCGCCGATGATTTCAACAGGATTATTGAGGAACTTATAGATTACGCCCTCTTCCTCCGCCTCATCAATCTCCACCTTTTCGGCAGGCATTTCTGCTCTTGTTCTTCTGTAAATTACATAAACCTCTTTTGCGCCGAGTCTGACAGCAGAACGGCAGGCATCCATTGCCGTATTACCGCCGCCGATTACCGCTACCCTGTCACCGATTTTTACGGGATTTTTGAGAGCTATACTGCGCAAAAAATCAATACCGCCGTAAACACCCTCCAAATCCTCGCCTGCAATTCTCATTGAACTGCTCTTCCACGCGCCGATTGCGACAAGTGTTGCATCGTGTGCATTCCGGATTTCATCAAGTGTGATGTCCGTACCGATTTTTACGTTATTCTTCATCTCGACACCAAGCTCGGCAATCGAGGCAATTTCCATATCAAGGACTTCCTTTGGAAGTCTGTACTGCGGAATACCGTAACGAAGCATACCGCCCATTTTCGGCATTGCATCATAAACGGTTACCTTGTGACCCTTGACCGCAAGGAAGTATGCTGCCGTAAGTCCTGCGGGGCCGCCGCCGATGATTCCGACGGATTTGCCTGTGATTTCGGCAATTTCAGGCATAAATTTATCGCCCGATTTTAAATCCTCGTCAGCAGCAAAGCTTTTGAGAAACGCGATTGAAATCGGCTCTTCGACCAGCTTTCTGCGGCAAGCTGTTTCACACGGATGAGGGCAGACTCTGCCGATTGATGCAGGAAGAGGAACTCTGTCCTTGACTAGAGCAACAGCTTCCTTGAATTTACCCTGTGAAATAAGCTTAACATAGCCCTGACAATCGGTTCCTGCAGGACAGTTGAGCGAGCAAGGGCCCTTGCAATCGCCCGTGTGGTCAGACATAAGGAGTTCAAGAGCAATTTTTCTTGACTGTCTTATTCTCGGAGTATCTGTACTTATGACCATACCGTCACCTGCAACCGCAGAGCAGGCGCGCAGAAGCTTCGGCATACCCTCAATCTCTACGGTGCAAAGACCGCACGCGCCGTAGGGCTTTATTTCTTCAATATAACAGAGTGTAGGAATTTCTATTCCGTTTTTTTCGGCAATTTGAAGGATTGTACTGCCTTTTTCAGCCATTATTTCTTTTCCGTTTATCGTAACCTTAATCATATCCATCAAATCACCTCATTCCATAACAATTGCGTTGAATTTACAAGCATTATAACAGGCACCGCATCTGATGCATTTTGACGTATCAATGCTGTGCGCAGATTTCACGGTACCGCTGATTGCCTCAACGGGACATTTCTTTGAGCAGAGTGTACAGCCTCTGCACTTATCCGCAACAATTCGGTATGAAAGCAACTCGGAGCAAGCCTTTGCAGGACATTTTTTCTCGTTGATATGTGCTTCGTACTCGTTGCGGAAATACTTTATAGTAGTAAGCACGGGATTGGGTGCTGTCTGACCGAGACCGCAGAGTGCACCGTCCTTGATGCTGTAACAAAGCTCTTCAAGAAGCTCGATGTCACCGTTCTTACCCTCACCCTTTACAATTCTGTTAAGGATTTCGAGCATACGCTTTGTGCCGATACGGCAATGAACGCACTTACCGCAGGACTCCTTGGCTGTAAAATCAAGGAAGAACTGTGCCATACTTACCATACAGGTTGACTCATCCATAACAACCATACCGCCCGAGCCCATAATCGCACCCGTTGCGCCGAGTGCTTTATAGTCAATAATGGTATCAAGAAGCTCGGCAGGAATACAGCCGCCCGACGGACCGCCCATCTGCACCGCCTTGAACTGTGCATCGTTCTTGATTCCGCCGCCGATATCAAAGATAACGTCGCGGAGTGTTTTACCCATAGGAATTTCGACAAGTCCGCCCTTTTTGATCTTACCCGTAAGAGCAAAAACCTTTGTACCCTTGCTGTTTTCAGTACCCATAGCGGAGAAGGCCTCACCGCCGTTGAGAATTATCCACGAAACGTTCGCAAAGGTTTCAACATTGTTAATATTAGACGGCTTATACCAATAGCCTGACTGTGCGGGGAACGGAGGCTTGAGACGCGGCATACCTCTCTCGCCCTGAAGAGACTCAATAAGTGCGGTTTCCTCACCGCAGACGAACGCACCTGCACCTGCCTTAATACGCATTTTGCAGGAGAAGGACGTGCCGAGGATATTGTCACCAAGATAGCCCTTTTCTTCGGCTTGGGCAATAGCTTTTGTAAGACGTTCGATTGCAAGCGGATATTCGGCTCTGACGTAAACCACAGCCTCTTTTGCTCCGATAGCATAAGCACCGATAAGCATACCCTCAATAAGGTTATGCGGGTCACTTTCGATAACCGCTCTGTCCATAAATGCGCCCGGGTCGCCCTCGTCGGCATTGCAGATAAGATATTTGTAATCTCCCTGTGCCTGACGTGCGGCATTCCACTTGAACCAGGTCGGGAAGCCTGCGCCGCCTCGGCCTGCAAGACCCGAAATCTTGATTTCTTCAATAACCTCTTCGGGGGTCATTGTTCCGAGCACCTTTTCAAGTGCCTTATAGCCGTCATCGGCAACATATTCTTCAATTTTTTCGGGATTGATAACACCGCAATGGCGAAGAGCAATTCTCGTCTGCTTTAAAAGAAAATCCTTGTCCTCATCTGTGATTTCAATGTCATTCACGGCATTTTCATCACCGCTGACAAAAGCAATAATCTTTTGAGCATCGGACGGCTGAACCTTTACAAGACGCTTGATAAGATTATTACCGTCATAAATATCAACAATAGGCTCGAGGAAGCACATACCGATACAGCCCGTGATTGTAAGCTCACAGGTATCGGGAACGATGTTTTTAATGGCTGAATAAACCTTCGCAGCACCAGCGGCAATTCCGCAGCTACCCTGACCGACAACTATACGCATCCCTTACGCCTCCTTTGACTTTAAGCTTTTCAAAATCTCTTTTGCCTTATCGGGAGTAAGACTGCCGTAGGTTTCATCGTTGATCATCATAACGGGAGAAAGACTGCAACAGCCGAGGCAGGCAACGTTTTTGAGGGTAAAAAGTCCGTCCTGCGTGGTCTCGCCATCAGAAATGCCAAGCTCGTCAAAAATTGCTTTTTCAATTTTTTCAGAGCCGTTGACGTGGCATGCCGTACCCTGACAGAGCATAATAAGATACTTGCCGACAGGCTGAAGCCTGAACTGTGAATAGAAGGTTGCGACACCCATAACCTTTGCCGGTGACACACCTACCCTTTCGGCAATATGATATAAAACATCCGTCGGCAGATAGCCGTAAATATCCTGTGCGTGCTGTAAAACAGTGATAAGACTGCCGTCAACATCGGCATACTTATCAAGCACATCCTTTATAAGCGATAAATCACTTTTTTTGCAGTTGCAACAAGACATAACAAGACCTCCTAAACATAAATATGATTTTATCATAATTAACATAAGAAAATCAATATTAAAAGTAATGAATATCTTGACATCAAGCTCATTTTTTGCTAAAATATACGAGCGTTTTGAACGAAAAGCTAAAACGACAGTTAAATACGGAAGCGTATCGAAGTGGTCATAACGGGACTGACTCGAAATCAGTTGTACCTCACGGTACCGTGGGTTCGAATCCCACCGCTTCCGCCATGAAAAACCGACAAGTTTCGACTTGTCGGTTTTTCAACTAAATCCACCTTTTTAGGTGGGTGAAATCGTCTTCGACGATGAAATCCAACTTCGTTGGATGAAACCCGCCTCTACGGCGGATGGGTGGATTTAATTTCATCTGAGGCAAAGCTGAAGATTTCATCAGCGTTAGCTGATTTCATCCTTGCATCAGCAAGGATTTCATTTTATGTAAGGTTTCGGATTCAGCGGATAATATATAAGGCAATACCATATATCATTGAAAATCATAACAAATTATGATATAATTTCTTTGAGGTGAGATGTATGGATAAGATTCAAAAGGGCAATTTTGTCTTTTGTGCAGACATTGAAAAAACAAAAGAGTATTATTTATCTAATTCAATTTGTGATTGTCCCGGGTGTCGCAATCTATACGCTCAGATCAAAACACTTTCAGATGAGCTTACTGCTTTTCTGTCGGAGTTCGGCATCGATATTTGCCGCCCGGACGAGTCGGCAGATATTGAAATGAAGGATCATATTGATTATCTATTTGTCGCATATACTGTAACCGGCAAAATTAAAGGTGAAGGAATATACGAAACAGATATTGACGGTTTTCACATAAAAATTTCCAAAGGTGACACACCGCAAGATTGGTTCCCTAGCGAACAGACGGAGCCTTGCTTTTTTATCAGCATTACAGGAATTTCATTACCATGGATTTTAGATGAACCGTTCCCGCACGAAGAAAGCTTTTTCGATAAAGTAAAATCGTTTTTTAAGAATAAAAAATTTTGAACGGAGAATAAAAATGGATTTCAAAGACTTTGATGTATCAGTTCAGGACGATATTATTGAATTGCTTAATGAGCATATTGCAACCTCTGCCGAAATTATCAGAGACGATAAATGCTTATTACCCATGCTTATGATAAAAGGAGAAGACTCTGATTCTAACCAGTTAGTTTGTCTTCAGCCTGCTGACGGAAATATTGATGTTGACAAAGCATACTGCTTCGTATTGCAAAAGCTGAGGGATTTACCGTTTACATACGCTCTGTTCTCTTACAGCACTCAGGTAGGTCTTGCCACTAGCGGTATTTCCGATGCAATAAAAACCGTTATTTTCACTTCTCAGGGAGACGCCGTTTCATTCTACACTCCGTACAGTTTAAAGGGAGTTTTCAGAAAAACGCTGACTCTTGAAAAATCGATGCTCGGTGAAATTGAAGAAAACGCTTTGAGCAGGTGATATTATGGATATAAACGAATTCTGTTATCTTTTAAAGGAACAGGCTCTAGACAGCGACAACTATAAACAATGGAGAATTATTCACGGCAGGGCCTTCGGTGAGATTTTTCTTAACGCTTTTGAAGAAAACGATGAAGCTCAGATTCATCTGACATCGGCACTTATCAAGATTTCACAGCGCAGATTCAATGAGGCCATACCGCAGCTCGAATTGCTTAATAATTTCTGCTTTAACGATTTCGACACGGCTGCACTCAGCTATTTTACCGGTCTTAATTATGAGTTCATCGGCAATGAAGAAAAAATGAAGCAGCATTACAACCGTATGTTGGACTGTAATCTCGAGTTTACTTTCAATGTGGCTTTCCAACCATACTACCGAACAGCAAAGCTGGCACAAAAGCAGTCTGAATGTACCAAGGCTCTGTTCTACTACAATCAAACCGCATCTTTTTACGGCAGTGACACAGTTAATTTCAAAGCAAAAAAAGTTTTAAGTCAGGTTTATTATGACATTGCAACCGTCTATACATATATGCACGAATTTGACAAAGCAAACGACGCATTAGATTTATCTTACAAGTACGACTCACAGCCAAACGAACAAAGAGATTATGTTGCCGTTTTGCTTTATACATTTTGCAAAAAAGACGAGGAATCGGAGTCTTTAATCAGCAATATGTCCCCGCTTTTAAGAAACAGATGCAGAAATATGGTTTTATCTATAAAAAAAGAAGAGGAACCACACTATTTTGTTATCGAGCAAGATAAAGCTTACCTTGAAAAATTTTGGAAAATGCTTTCAAAGAAAAAGAAGAACATTCAAAAGCTTATAAATAGTAACGAGTATCAGAAAGCTGAAGATATTGTGTCAGAAATACTTACTGCGACTTTCCAGTTTATGAACAGAAAACTTGAATGTAAAATAAAAAAAGATTGTTGCAAAACGTATATAATGATAAAAAATTATTATGTAAAAACATACTGTAACGAACTCGCACAACTGTTCAACCTAAAAGATAACAGTTTTACTGATTGGGAGTTTGTTTCAGTCAATGAATTTGAATCTTTTTAGTCAGAACGCAAAAAATATTCGTTGAGGTGATTGCGTGACAGTTTTCGAAAAAATCTACGAGGTTGTTTGTAATATACCCGAAGGTAAGGTTGCAACCTACGGGCTTGTGGCTATGCTTGCGGGCAATCCGCGCTGGGCACGGGTGGTCGGATATGCTTTACACAACAATCCCGCGCCCGGCGTTATCCCCTGTCACAGAGTTGTCAACCGTGAGGGGCGTGTTGCCGACAGCTTCGCATTCGGCGGAAAAGACGTTCAGCGGCAGATGCTTGAAAACGAGGGAATTGTTTTCGAAAAAGACGGACATATTGATTTGAATAAGTATCTGTGGAGAGCGTGAAGGTCAATTGGTAAATTGGGGTTTATCGTGCAAAGTCTTTGACTTTGCAACGATATATCCGCAATGCGGATATGATGAATGATGTTCGCTTCGCGAATGATGTGTTTGCGTTGCAAACATTAAGGGGCTGCGACGCGATTATAAAACGGCGGCAGCAAGCCACCGCCCTACCGCACAATTTAAAATTTAGTCAGTTGGGGCAGATATCATCTGCCCGCGGTTTTTGATGTAATTCTCGGGAGCATACTATGCTCCCCTACTAATACAATCGTATTAGGGCGCGTATGGCGTGGCTCTTGAGACACGCCGTTATTTTTTGCTAAATCTTCGGAACGTCGGCAAGCACCGTGCCCTACAAAACAGATTCTAGTCTGATTGACAATTCATAATCTGTTTCCGTTGATGTTCATAGCTCAGGTGCTTGAAAAAATTTCATTTTGATGATATATTAAAGAAAATAATTTTGGGGTGATTTTGTGATAAGACGTAATGATGAATACAAGATTGACGTACGCGAGCAGATGCGAGGCGGTAACGGTACGGTTAAAATCGAGAATTTTGTGTCTGCCGCAGAGATGAACGACAAGGGCAGGCTTCTCGGCAAAATTATTCTCGAGCCCGGTTCAAGCATCGGTTACCACATCCACGAGCACGATGCAGAGATTTTTTACATTATAACAGGTACTGCGCAGTACACTGACGGCGACAAGACCGTAACCGTTAATGCAGGCGACACAATGGTTTGTCCCACGGGTACGGGACACTCAATCGCCAACGAGGGTGACGAGACTGTCGAGCTGATTGCGGTGATTGTTTATGAATAAATCGGAAAGCGGTAAGACTTTCTTTCTGAAGTTTTATTTTCTCGCTCTTGCGGTGCATTTGTTTTTGCCGCTGGATTGGGGCGACGATTCAATTTTCAATGCCGAAGCTGTTGTCGGACTTACCGAATTTCTTAAGGGCTCGTCAAGGCTGTTGACGGATTCAATGACCTACATATTCTGCCGTTGGCATTTTCTTTGGAGAATCGCGAATCCTGCAATTCTGACTGTTCTTATTAAGGCTTTGAGTGAGCTTATCCCGTCAAAAAACAGAAGAATTACGGATATACTCCTCTGCATCACGATGATATATCCGACGATGATTATTGTTGACGCAGGCTTTATCGCAACGACAGTAAACTATCTGTGGCCGATCACCTTTGCGGTAATCAATATTCTGATTTTTCAAAAGCTGTACGGCGGTCAAGGCTTTAAACCTCTTTATTTAATCGGAATACCGCTTCTTTTTTACGCACTGAATATGGAAATGATGAGTGCGGTACTGACCTTTGTATTTGTGCTCGGCTGTGCGCTGATGATATATAACAAACGTGTACGTCTTTTTCCGTTTGTTCAGGCTGTTATCAGTGTCGGAGGTCTGCTGATTGCTTATTTCGGTAACATAAACGGCGACAATTCAAGAATGGTCAGGGAGATAGGACGTTATTTCCCCGAATACGGTGATTTGAATATTTTTAACAAGCTTGAGCTCGGCTTTTCTTCAACTTTTTACTGTATGACGATGAAATTGAGCTTTGCAAGCGTTGCTTTCATTGCTTTCAGCGGTTTTCTTGCATACACGGTTTTTAAAGCAAGCAAAAATATCTTTTTCAGAATTTCGGCTTTATTTCCTTGTGTTTTTTCGACCGTCTTCTCCGTGATTTCCGTAACACCTTTGAAAAATACGGATGTCGTCACTTTCATCACGGGCGGTATGCAGAACTATAAAATGAACAAGGCGGTTTATTCTTTTGAAATTGTGCCCGACATAATTTTTGTTCTGACAGCCGTATGCGTTTTGGTTTCACTTGCGGTTTTATTCAAGGATAAGCTTGAAGTATTAAAAGTATATTTCATCCTTGCTGTCGGATTGGGAACGCGTTTGATTATGGGCTTCTCCCCTACCGTGTGGGCATCGGGTTACAGAACCTTTGCAATTTTTATCATCACAATGATTATTGTTACGGTTATGATAACAGACAGATATTACAAGAAAAAAACGGAGTCGTATGAGCAAGATTGCTAAGGACAGAAAAAGAGGTAATACAGATAAAACCGTGTTACCTCTTTTTTACACTTACACCTCCGGTGGTGAGTAAGTGCGCTATTAAAATTTATTTTTTATCAAGTGTTATTCTGCCTTTCGGCAGAGTGATATTATTTTTGGGCAATAGTGCTATTGAATCCTTAAGGGTACAACACCTACTTAGGGACAGAAACTTAAAAAGCAGAAACGAATTTCGTTTCTGCTTTTTCTTGTGCTTCTCTTATAAGGTTTTAGGATATTCTAAGCGTTTGAAAAATGTGATGAATATTTTCCCTGCGTGTTCTGGTATGTGACAAAATTGTTGACAAATCATATAATAAATGATATCATTATTTCAAGATATAATGATATCATTTTGGAGGTGCTATCTTTGGTTAAAGAGAATAAAGCCAATCGTACCAGACAAGTCCAATTCAGAATGGACCCCGATAAAGTAAAACGTTTACTTGCAGCCATTGCTTACGATGACAATATGCATAGTATGGCAGACTTATTTAACAAAGCGGCTGATGAATACCTAAAGAAGCAGGAAGAAAATGGAGGAAAAGGAAATGGCAAATAAAATCGCTTGTTTAACCGAAGATGAGGTTAGAGATGGTTATACTGATAAAGATGGTTTTCATAAAGGTGCAAAACAAATATTAGGATTTGATAAATCAGAAGCAGAAGTGCAACAAGGTACTGGACAATTAACAACATTTAAACAATTAGGATTTAAGGGAGCAGGCTCTAATCACAAACCAGATGGATGGTATTTACCAAATGATTGTGGCAACATTGCAATAATTCTTGAAACAAAGTCATCTGACAAAAGTGTTGAGAACACCTCATATATCAATGAGCTTCTTAATAACGTAAAAATAGCCAACAGTAAATATTCAACAGTAATTGGAATTTTATACAACGGCATAGAATGCAAGGTTTTTGTAAACGAAGAAGAGAAAAAAGATGTTCCTACAGAACTTCAAAATAAGAATTTTTACAAGAACTATTGCTTGGATTCTAGCATAGACAAACATTTGATATATAACTTAACTAGCAAAATAAATAATTGCTTACACAAAAAATTTGGCATAAAAAATCTGTATCACAGAATGATATTTACAGCATGTGCTCTTGTAGCCAAAAGATATGGAGCTCTTTTGTGTGAGGGTATGGACTATGCAACTTTCCATACAGCTATTCATTCCACATTAGCTAAATCTTTAGCTAATGATAAACGTCAGAATCAAAAAATAGGACTGCTTCTTGAAGTGTATTCGGAAATAAAAATGAATACCAATGAAAATCAGGAAGCAATTGATGATTTCATAAAATGGGTTTCAGAAATATCTGAATGCATAAATTCAAATAGTTGGCGTGGAGAAGACGTAATGGGTATCTTCTTTAATGAATTTAACAGATATAAGAAAAAATCCGAATCTGGGCAAGTATTTACTCCAGAACACATAACCTCGTTTATGTACAGAATTATTGATGTTCATCAAACAGATTATGTACTTGATGCAGCATGCGGTTCTGGTGGATTTCTTGTAAAGGCTATGAGTATGATGATGCATGAATCTGGCGGTACTGAAACAAGAAGAGCTATAAAGATAAAGCGAGAACAATTATTTGGTATTGAATTTGACCGTGAATTATATGCGCTTGTATGTGCAAATATGCTCATTCACAAAGATGGTAAAACCAATCTAGAACATTTAGATAGCAGAACAATAACAGCAGGTGAATGGATAAAGTCTAAACCAATTACAAAAGTATTGATGAATCCCCCGTTTGAAACAACATATGGTTGCCTAAAAATTGTAAAAAATGTATTAGATAATGTAGCAATACATACAGAGTGTGCTTTTATTTTGCCAGATAAAAAACTTGAAACAGATGGAAGCAATGGGAAAAGCATAATAAAAAATCATTGTTTGAAAAAGATTATTAAATTACCTGAAAAAACATTCAATGAAGGCGTTACTACTTCAATATTTGTGTTTGAAGCTGGAGTTCCGCAAGGGGACAAAGAGATTTTTGGTTGTTATATAAAGGAAGATGGATTAGAAACTGTTAAGAATCAAGGCCGCCATGATGTAAAAGGTCGTTGGCCTGCAATAGAAGATAAGTGGGTTGACATAATACACAAACAAGCAGGCGATAGTACCGTACAATGGATTTCACCTAAAGAGCACTTGTCATATCAAATACCAATAGAGGAAACGGTTCTATGTGAGGAAGATTTTCTCGGAACGGCTCTTGATTATGTAATGTTCAATCAAAGCATTGATACTGATGAATTATACGATTCGCTACTAAGTGCTACGCTTATGAAGATAGCTACAGGAAAAGGAGGTATATGGAATAATGGCGACAATGAATAAAGATGATATGAAAAGAGCCTTGTTTGGTACATATCCAACCAAGGAAATAGATACAAGTACTTGGAAGCCATTTAAATTAGGGGATTGGTTTGATATTCATCCAACCAAAGCATACAAGTTAACAAATAGGGATCTATTCAATGAAGATGGAATAAATCCAGTGATAGGAAATTCGTCACATAACAATGGGATTACGGGATATTCAAATCTTGATACAACAGAAGCTAATATAATAACTTTTAGCGATACAACATCAGGAACAAATACAATGTTTTATCAGGATATGCAATTTATTGGATATCCGCATGTACAAGGTATGTATGCAAGAGAAGAAAAAAACATTGTTTATAATAAATATACTGCTCTTTTTATAATATCAAGTATTAGAGGAATAACACGAAAAAGATTTGACTATTCCGATAAGATGAACAGGGATATTATTTCAAGTATGGAAGTTAAATTACCTGAAAAAAATGGCGAACCAGATTGGGAATATATGGAAGAATATATGCGAAACACACTTGAAATGGCTCAAAAAAGATTACATATATTGCAAACCGTGAGCGAATAAACAATTTTATATTTAAAACTGTCCGAAGGACAATATCGCGATCGTAACACCACATTGTCGTAAAGCAAACCGTTTCACCATATTTTGAGATAGTAAAAAGCTGTGTAGAAAATTTCTACACAGCTTTTTTACTGTCCTTTAGAGCACAAGTCTTAAAGACTCCGTTTTTGTTATATCAGAATGAAATTGTCTTTGTTTCGCCTGCGGCAAAGGTTACGGTCTGAACTGCATCGGAGATACCGCAGGAGACTGTGATTGTCTGTGCAATATCTGATGTAATCGTTGCCGTTGCCGTTCCTTTTTCAAGGTCCCAGCTCATTTCGTCGATTGTTGCCTGAGTTCTTGCCTTGAGTCCCTTAATCTGACCGATATCAAAGCCAGACTGCGGTGCTGCGGGAAGAAGCTCAATTTTGCCTGTGTATGAATACAGGAGACTTTCGTGAACAACGCCGAGATAACCGATTGCAAAGTCAGTACAATATGCACTGCTTCGGTTATAGTGGTGGTTCGTCATAAGCGAATCGTAGAAAATTCCGCGGCTTACAAGATCAACAAGTGCGCCCGTTACGTTTTCGGAATCCTTGAGTCTTGCGGCAATAAGTGCTCTGTGCACAAACGCGTGGCTTGCTTCGTTTTCACTCGCTCTGTTTTCAATAGCCTGAACACAAGCCTTGTAAAGGTCGGGATTCTCCTGTGTTTCGAACATCGGCCAAGCGCAGTAGAGATGGCTGATGTGACGGTGGAGGTTATTCTCCTCGAAGTCGGACGTTGCCCACTCCTTGAGTGCGCCCGTCTCGTCATAGAGATACGGCGGCACTTTAGTGAGAAGCTCCTCCCACTTGCTTGTATCTGCATTTTCGTCAACGCTCTTCATAATGTCGATGAGCATTTCGAAGGTGTTGTTACAAGCGGAAATATCAATCGCTGTATTAGCTGTTGAGGGGTTCGGATAGTTTGCGGGGTTGTTCTCGGGAGAATAGCTCGGGAGGATTGTATAGGTCTCGCCCTCATTAAGCTCGGTCTTGCCCTTTTCGTAATGGATTGAGCCGTCAGCCGCAGTGTAATATTCGGGTGAGAACATCTGCTCCCAATAGTTCGCCGCCTTTGTAAGAAGCGGAAGAAGAACCTCACTTCTTAAATCAAGGTAGCCCTTTGCTTCGATAGCCGCGATATCCGCATCCGTAAGGTCCTCCTGAGTCATTGAAAGAACTGACTTGAGTCTTTCGAGGTCAAATTCGTCATTCAAAGGAATCTGCACGTCGCCGTAGCACATAAGTGTCTCATAGAGAGGCTGAAGCATCCAGTTTGTACCTGCGTTCCAATATCTGAACGGATAGCCGTAGTTACTCTCGATAAGGATAGCCTTATCGCTGTCTGAATGTACGGGAGCCTGAATTGCATCCGTGTAGCCGTGGGTTGCATAAGCATTCTCCTCCCAGTCGGGTACCTGACGGAGAATGAAGTTTGCAAAGCCGATGTAGGCGCTGTCGAGATTACTTGTGTTCATCGAGGAAACCTGAAGATTGACATTAGCATCCTGTGTAAAGCGGCAGCCCCAGGAGGTATTCCACTCACCGCACCATATACCGCCGAGACGCGGTGTCTCATAGCCTGCACAGCAAAGATAAGCATATCTTGCATTATAGTAGAATCTCTCCATAAGGTCAGAATTGAGCTCATCTTTAAGAATCTGTGAAAGTACAAGCTGTTCGTTCGGCTTTGTACAGTCGTCCGTGCCGAGTTTGAATGTTACCTTATTGTATTCGGGAGTAAAAAGGTCTGTATGTGCCTTGAGTGCATCATCATAGCTGAACTTGCCGTCAACGGTATACTTGTCGGCAACAGCCTTTGCTCTTGCAACAAGTGAGTCAACGAGCTCATAGCTTTCAGCCTTTGCGAAGTCGTCGTAAGCACCCATTGTGTGAGTTCTGTCCGAAATTGCAAGGAGGTAAACGTTATCCGCATCCTTGATTTTAATCTGCGGATTTGTATCAGCGCAATACTGCGAATCCTTTACCTTTTTGCCGTCAACAACGCTCTTTGTGCCACCCTCAGCAACAACATAAACCGTTGTTGAGTAGCCGCCCTCTTTAAGCTCGCTGTTTTCGTAATCGGGATAATGAGCTACAAATGAGATATAATCGCAATTCTCACCGACGAGCTTCTTGTATTTAAGGTTTGTTTCGTCACCGCCGCCGAATTTCGCAATAGCAGAGATGTTGTCCATTGAAAGGGTGATATCAACCTTACTGCCGGTTGAGGATGAGCCGATTTCTGTGATAGTAACTCCGTCAGCCTTAGAGGTAAAGGTTGTTCTCTGCCAGGTGCCGCAGATATCGGAATATCTTACACCGACCTGCGCCGTCTCGTAATCGGTATATCTTGCATAGCCTGTTCTCATAAGCTTGTTCTGCTTTATACGCAGAACTCCGCCCGGATGATAAGCATAAACATTATCATAGGGAAGATTATCAATTATATCCTCACCTGCCGTAATGCTCTGCTTGACATATTCAAGCTCATCCTTTGACACGGGAGTGTAACGGATGTTCCGGTTAGGCAAATTAAAGTGCATATTCTGATAAATCAGAGTATCGTTATACGGTGCACAGCTTGTGATAACACCCTGCAGTCCGTTACCCGATACCATACCCTCACGCCAGGTCTCCTGGTTGTTTGAGGTTTCACTCAGCTCATAGAAAAGCTCTGAATACGAAGCCTTTGTTGAATCGGAAAATTCGGTTTCAATCTCTCTGTATACGCTGAACGGCGAAAGCCACGAGCTTATAAGAGAAAAAACGGTCATAATAATGGTAAGAATACGAATAAAAACTCCCATATTATTACTCCTTTCGGTTAATATTTGTATTATAGCTTTTTTGCGGTATAAATACAAGAGAAAAAGCAGAAAGTCCTTGAACTTTCTGCTTCAGATATTCAGTTTATTAAGCCCTCAAGTGCCTGCAGAAAACGCTCGTCCTGTTCGGGCGTGCGCTTCGACGGGCCTTTGAGCCTGCCGCCTGCGTTGCGGATTTTCTTTGAAACATAGCGTGAGAAAAGAAGCTCATCTATGTTTTTATCGGTAAACACAAGTCCGTTCTGACTAATCGGAACAGCCTTTCGCGCAAGGCACATTGCCGCAAGTCCGTAATCCTGCGTTACGACTATATCCCCTGCCGTGACGAGATTGACCAATTTAAAATCAACGCTGTCCGCACCCTTTTCAACAACAACGGTTTCGGCACCGTCCTTGCTGAATTCGTGCGCCGTGTCACAGATTATGTAGCAGGGCAACGAATGCTTTTTCGCAACCGAAACGGTTATATCCACCACAGGACAGCCGTCAGCATCGATAAATATTTTCATTTATCAAAGAGCCTCAACGATTTCCTTTGTATCTCTTGCAATCATAAGCTCTTCGTTTGTGCAAACAACGTAAACCTTAACCTTTGAGTTCGGAGTTGAGATTTCGCCCTCGGGACCTCTTCTCATCTGATTGTTCACATCATAGTCGATTTCAACGCCCATAAACTTGAGCTTATCGCAAACGCGATCTCTGTACTGCGGGTTGTTTTCGCCGATACCGCCTGTAAATACGATTGCATCAACACCGCCCATTGCTGCAGCGTAGCTGCCGATGTACTTTGTGAGCTGGTGGCAGAGCATTGACTCAACAAGCTTTGCTCTCTCGTCGCCTTCCTTTGCGCGGGACTCGATTGTTCTGTTGTCACTTGTACCGCAGATGCCGAGCATACCTGACTTCTTGTTCATAACTGCATCCATCTGGTCAGGTGTGAGGCCTTCCTTCTTCATAATGATAGGAACGATAGCGGGGTCGATTGAACCGCAGCGTGTACCCATCATAATACCTTCAAGAGGAGTTACACCCATTGTTGTATCAAAGCACTTGCCGTCAACAACAGCAGCGATTGATGAGCCGTTGCCGAGGTGGCAGGTAATAACCTTGCTGTGCTCGGGTTTGCCGAGAAGATCGATTGTCTTTGCGCTTACAAAGCGGTGAGATGTACCGTGGAAGCCGTAGCGGCGGATACCGTACTTCTCGTAGTACTCATAGGGAAGAGCATACATATAAGCATAGTCGGGCATTGACTGATGGAAGCCTGTATCAAAAACAGCAACCTGCGGAACGTCCTTCATAATAGCCTGGCAAGCCTTGATACCTGTAAGGTTTGCGGGATTGTGAAGCGGGCCCCACTCAAAGCATTCCTTGATTGTCTCTTCAACCTCGTCTGTTACAAGAACAGAGCCGCTGAACTTTTCTGCGCCGTGAAGAACACGGTGACCGACTGCATCAATCTCGCTCATTGATGAGATAACGCCGTTTGCCTCACTTGTGAGTGCATCAATAACAACCTGAATTGCAGTTGCGTGGTCAGGCATTGCAACAGGCTTGTCCTTAATAACCTTGCTGTCATCAGCAGGAACCTTATGTGTGAATGCGCTGTTGTCGTTACCGATCTGCTCGCAGATACCCTTTGCAAGCACAGACTCGTTCTCCATATCAATAAGCTGATACTTAAGAGAAGAGCTGCCTGCATTAATAACAAGAATTTTCATATTTTTCCCTCCAAGATATTGTATCAAATTGATTTCTGTTATATTATAATCATATAGATTGTGTTTTTCAAGTCAAAATTTACATTTTGGAGGATTATATATGAAAATCGGCGGAATTGTGGCGGAATACAACCCTTTTCACAACGGCCACAGGTATCAGATTGAAAAAAGCAAGGAATTGGGTGAGCTGACACACACCGTTGCCGTGATGAGCTCAAACTACGTTCAGCGCGGTGAGACTGCTATTCTTTCCAAATGGGCAAGAGCTGAAATGGCAGTACAGAACGGAATTGACCTTGTTATTGAATTGCCGACACTCTGGAGCACGTCCTACGCACAGCGCTTTGCAGAGGGTGCGGTTTCTCTGCTTGAGGCACTCGGCTGTGTCGAGATGCTCAGCTTCGGCAGTGAGTGCGGCAACATCGACGAGCTTATCGCCTGCAAGGATGCGATAAACAGCGAAGAGGTCAACGAAAAGCTCAAAGAAAATCTTGAGGTCGGACTCGGCTTTGCAAGCGCAAGGGCAGAGGCTCTGCGCTCGGTCTGCGGCAACAGATTTTTTAATATTCTTGAAGGCGCAAACAACACGCTCGGCATTGAATACCTCAACGCTCTCGACAAGCTCGGTTCGGATATGATTCCGATGACCATACGCCGCAACGGTGCTTCGCACGATTCCTTTGAGACGAGCGGAAATTTTGCATCAGCTTCTGAAATCCGCAGAATGATGAAGGAAAATAACCGCGAATGGGAAAGATATATGCCCGAGTCGGCGGCTGATATCTACAACCGAGAGTTATTCGACGGAAAAGCACCCTGTCTTAACGAAAAGCTTGAGTTCAGCATCCTTTGCTGTATGCGACAGCTTACCGCTGAGGCAATCGGCAAGTCACCCGATGTTAGCGAAGGTATTGAATTCCGTATTCACGATGCGGCGCTCAAAGCAAGAACCCTTGACGAGCTTTATGCTCTTGCTAAAACAAAGCGTTATTCCCACGCGAGAATCCGCAGGATTGTACTCCACGCATTTATGGGCTTTGTTACTGACGATTATAAGGGAAATCCGCCGTACATCCGTGTACTTGCGATGAACGAGAAGGGCAAGGAAATCCTTAAAGAGGCAAAGGAAACAGCAACACTTCCGATTGTTACAAAAGCATCGGACTTTGACGAGCTTGACGACTACGGCAGACAGGTATTCCTGCTTGAGGATATGTGCACGGACGTTTTCTCCCTCTCCTCACCCGCTATTCTGCCGTGCGGAAGAGAGAAGACGACAGGGATTGTTGTTGTCGGATAACAGATAAATTAAGATTTGACAGTAAAAAAAGGAAGTATCGCGGTGATACTTCCTTTTTTTACATATTTTTGAGTCTCTCATATTCCTCTTGTGTTATCTCTATGACCTTGCCGTGCTTGAAGCCGTAAGGGAAAGAAAAGCCTTCTTCGGCACGTCGGAAAGCGCCGTGTCTTACAAAACAGATTTTAGTCTTCCCGACAAATTAAAATTTATCAAAACCAAGCGGGATGTTACATTTATGATATAACAAAAGTTAAAACTGCATATTATTTTTATGTTTCGGCTCTGATTTATTGTCAAAGTTTTCATTCTTATTACAGTTGACAAAAGGGATGAAATGTTATAAAATATGAGTGTAAATTTAAACCATTGCATGACTGACGGATCAGCGGATTACCGCAAGGGAATGCAAATGGCGAACAGCCGACCGTCTGGGCAAGTCAGTTGATACTGATTTGTCCTTTTTTGTTTTTTAAAAACCTCTGTCACTTCGTGACATCTCCCCTTTCAGGGACGATTTAGTGGTTGTTGATTATAAGGAGTGATAAATATGATACACGAAAACTGGAACGGATTTAACGGCGGAGTATGGCAGGACGAGATAAACGTCCGTGACTTTATTCAGCAGAACTATAAGGAATACTGCGGTGACGAGGCTTTCCTTTCAAAGGCTACCGAACGCACTGACAATCTTATGGCTAAGGTGCAGGAGCTTTTCAGAAATGAGCGTGCCAAGGGCGGTGTTCTCGATATTGATACAGAGACCGTTTCTTCTCTTACAAGCTATGCTCCCGGATATATTGACAAAGAAAACGAGCTTATCGTCGGTATGCAGACCGACAGTCCGTTAAAGCGCGGTGTAAATCCCTTTGGCGGTATCCGTATGGCTCGTCAGGCCTGCGCCGCTTACGGCTATAAATTGAGTGACAAGGTTGAGCAGGAATTTATGTTCCGCACAACCCACAATGACGGCGTTTTCCGCGCTTATACCGATGAAATGCGTGCCGCAAGACGTTCACACGTTATTACAGGTCTTCCCGATGCTTACGGCAGAGGCAGAATCATCGGCGATTACAGACGAGTTGCTCTTTACGGCGTTGACCGACTTATTGCCGCTAAAAAGGCTGATAAGGCAAATATGGCAAACGGCAACTTCAACCAGGAAACAACACGTCAGACTGAAGAGCTTTTCCAGCAGATCACCTTCCTCGGCTTTATGAAGGAAATGGCGGCTATGTACGGCTACGATATCTCCGAGCCTGCAAAGAACGCACGCGAGGCTATTCAGTGGACATATTTTGCTTATCTCGCATCTATCAAGGAGCAGAACGGTGCGGCCATGTCGCTCGGCAGAGTGAGCACCTTCTTTGATATTTATATCGAGCGCGATATCGCAAACGGCACTCTCACGGAAGAAGGCGCGCAGGAGCTTATGGACGATTTTGTTATCAAGCTCCGTATTGCACGTCACCTTAGAACACAGGAATACAACGAGCTTTTCGGCGGCGACCCGATGTGGATTACAGAGGCTGTCGGCGGTATGGGTGAGGACGGCAGAAGCCTTGTTACAAAGAACAGCTTCCGTCTTCTTAACACGCTCTACACTCTCGGCTCGTCACCCGAACCGAATATAACAATTCTCTGGTCAACAGCTCTTCCCGAGAGCTTCAAGCGCTTCTGCGCAAAGGTTTCCGTTGATACTGACTCGATTCAGTACGAGAACGACGACGTTATGCGTCCGATTTACGGCGATGATTACGCTATCGCCTGCTGTGTTTCCGCAATGAAAATCGGCAAGCAGATGCAGTTCTTCGGCGCACGCTGTAACCTTGCAAAGCTTCTTCTTATCGCTCTTAACGGCGGTTATGACACTTCAAGCGATATGCACATCGGTCCGCAGATGAGCGTTATTGAAGGAACAAGCCTTGATTTTGATACGGTTATGAAGCGTTTTGACAAGTATATTGAGTGGCTTATGCATCTCTACGTCAACACGATGAACGTTATCCACTATATGCACGACAAGTACGCTTACGAAAAGACTCAGATGGCTCTTCACGACACCGAGGTTGAGCGTTTTATGGCCTTCGGTATTGCAGGTCTTTCGGTTGTTGCTGACTCACTTTCAGCAATCAAGCACGCAAAGGTGCGCCCGATAAGAAACACCAACGGCTATATTGAAGGCTTTGATACCGTAGGTGATTTCCCGAAATTCGGCAACGACGACGACAGGGTTGACCTTATCGCAAAGGATATGGCGCACAAGGTTATCACAGAGCTTCGCAAAACACCGACATACAGAAATGCGATTCATACTCTTTCCGTGCTTACAATCACATCGAATGTTATGTACGGCAAGAACACAGCTGCTACTCCCGACGGCAGAGGTGACGGCGAGCCCTTTGCTCCCGGCGCTAACCCGATGCACAACCGCGAGGAAAACGGCGCACTTGCATCGCTCAATTCGGTTGCAAAAATCAGCTATGACGATTGCCGTGACGGTGTTTCAAATACATTCTCAATCACACCCGAGACTCTCGGAACAAACGGTGAGGAAAGAAGCAAGAATCTTGTATCAATTCTTGACGGATATTTCGCAAAGAAGGCTCATCACATCAACGTAAACGTGATGAACCGCGAGACACTTCTCAAGGCTTACGAAAATCCCGAGGAATACCCCAACCTTACAATCCGTGTTTCGGGCTATGCAGTAAACTTCAACAAGCTTTCACGCGAACAGCAAAGAGAGGTTATCAGCCGTACCTTCCACGAGGCTATGTAAAATGAAGGTGCATTCGATACAGTCGCTCGGTACGCTTGACGGTCCCGGAGTGCGCTTTGTGGTCTTTGCGCAGGGCTGTCATTTAAGATGCAAGTGCTGTCATAACCCCGACACGTGGAATATGACAGAGGCCAAAGATTTTTCCCCCGAGGAGCTTGCAAGCCGAGCCGAACGCTACAAGGAATATTTCGGAAACGACGGCGGAATCACCGTTTCGGGCGGAGAGCCGCTGTTGCAGGCACGTGAGGTTGCAGAGCTGTTCAGGCTTTGTAGATTCAAGGACATCAACACCTGTCTTGATACGTCAGGCTCGGTTCTGAACGAGGATGTTAAAAAGCTGCTTGAAGTGACAAACAGAGTTCTGCTTGATATCAAGTACACGAACGATGATGATTACCGCGAAAACGTCGGCTGTTCTTTAAAGCCGGTGCTTGAATTTCTTGATTATCTCGATAAAATGTCAATTCCGACAACATTGAGACAGGTTATTATACCGACGCTAAATGATACAGAGGAAAACATCGAAAAGCTGAAAGCTATCCGTGATTCTCACAGGTGCGTTGATTCGGTTGAGTTGCTCGCCTTCCGCAAGATGTGCGAGACGAAGTATCTGAGTCTCGGAATTGAGTTTCCGCTGACAAACACGCCCGAGCCGACCAAGGAACGGATGGAAGAATTAAGAAATATGCTGTAAAAAGCTGACCCACGACAATCTGTCGTGGGTCTTGTTATTTATTTTGTCACGGGTTCCTTTGTCGGAACTGTGGTCTTTTTCGGAGGATTTTCGGCATCCATTTTTCTGAATAACTGTTCGTAAGGCATCAGCATACCTTCATTCATCTTGTTGCCCATTTTTGAAAGAATCTTCTCGCTGGAAAGAAGTGCGCCGACGGCATACATAAGCATTGCCTTGCCCTTATTTTTCTGCGGGAAATCATAGATGCCCTGCTTTTTATAAAACTTATGGTCAGCCTTCATCATACCGCGCATCTGATAGATAAGGTCGCGGAAGATTTTCATTCCGCCGACACCCCAGAAATTCGCAGGCGCGGTATGCTTTGTTTCAAGCGCAAAGGCAAGTGACTTTGCAAGAGTGTCGATCTGCTTATCCGTATCGTATTCATCGGTTGCGACACCTGCAAGGAAGTTGCCGCCCGTTTCACTTCGGGCTTCAAGAACTGTTGAAACGTTTTTTTCCTCGGAATAATTACCCGAGACGAGATAGCCGACGGGCATACCGACGGTCACGGTTCTGTGTCCGTTGCAGAAGTTTCTGTCATCGTACATTTTGAAGCGCGAGCCCATTGAATGGTCGGAAATCTTGAATGCATAGACAATGGCATCGGCTGTCTGGATTTTTTCACGAAGGAAGGTATCGAAATTATCCTTATAAACGCACTTCTCACTGACGGCACAGCGGAAACAGCCGAGACATCCGCCTGCGAGAGGATATTCGGAGATATTGACAACTCTTGTCTTGTAGCCGAAAACCGCACGGAAGCGTTCAATCATCGTGGAAAGGCTTGAAGCGGAATCAGTTTCATCCGTAAGGATAATAACGTCCTTATCGGTCTTCTGTTCAGCCTGCTGCGGTGCAGGCTTTGCCGGAACGGGAATATAATCGGACACCTTTGCGGATGCGGAGGTATAAACCTCTTCTTTAACTGCCCAGAGGAAGCGGTCAAAGAATTTTTCCGCCTCTTCCCTGCCCTTTTCGGATAAGAGATCCTCCATATCGGCGGAAAGTCCGCGGATATATCGCATACCCATATCAAGTGAGTTTTCTTCAATATATTTGTGTGCAGTTATATCGTAAAAATGCTTTGAGGTTGAAATCTGCGTTGCATATTTATCCTTAAGATTAACACCGTTTTCCTTTGCAAGCTCGATAAAACGGTGAAGCTGTGAGGGAGCAAGGAAGGTATAAACGGGATAGGAAAAGAGAACTGCATCCGATGGCTCCAGCAATTCCTTTGCGTTTGAAAAGTCCTTTTCGAGTGCCTTTATTTTCTGTCCCGCGTGGAGGACACAGAACTCGTGCCCGGGATATTTTCTTTCAAGATAATTAACGTGTTGTAGAGTGATGCTGTATTTACCTTTCGGACTGCCGTTGATAACCGCTATTTTCATATTCAACATCCTTTTATACATTTTCGTTTAATTGTAACATATTACAGTAAACAATTCAATCGTAAATGTTGCCGATAAAACAGTTGTATGTTATACTATTTTTGGAGATGAGTGTATGAAATGTGCCGATTATGACAAAATTTTTAAAATTATGGGAAATTTGACACCGCTGAAGGTTGATTGCGGTCAGCTTTGCGGCGGCGCGTGCTGTAAGGGTGACAGCAAAACGGGTATGCTTCTTTTTCCCGGTGAGGAAAGCCCGCTGACGGTTATTGAGGGTGAAAACGGGCAGAGGCTTGCCGTATGTAACGGTACGTGTGACAGAAGCAGCCGTCCCCTTTCGTGCAGAATTTTTCCGTTTTTTCCGACAATCAGCGAAAACGGCAAGATTTTTGTCGAGCCTGATTTAAGGGCTGTTCGGCTTTGTCCTTTGCTTGAGCACAGTGATGAAATAGAATTTGACCCGAAGTTTTTCAAGGCTGTCAAAAAGGTCGGAAAGATACTTGCAAGGGATGAAGAATGCAGAAAATTTCTTGAGAATATTACAGAAGATATTGATGAAATAGGAAAATTTTTAGAATAGGATGACGGTAGTAAGCCTAAAGATTAAGGGACTGCGAGTGCAGTCCCTTTATTGCTGTTGGTTCAATCTTCAAAATCAATAATTATGTATTCGTTGCCTATTGCCTCGATTGCTTTGACAAGGTCATTAAAGGAGAGGAAAAGAGTTGACGTATTATCGTTCGGGTGGACACCGAGGCGGTCGAGTCCGACGAGCTTTTTATCAAGCACCACCGTTACCGCGTGTTCTGCATCATTAAGCACACCGAGAGGTGAAACACAGCCCGTTGTTACGCCGAGATATTTTTCAAGTCTTTCGGCAGATGCAAAGCTGACCTTACCTGCTTCAAGCTTTGTGCCGAGCTCCTTGAGATTGATGCGGGTTGCATCATCGGCGGTAACAAGAAAGTGCTTTTTGCCCTTCTGGTCACGGATAAAGAGATTTTTGCAGATTGTTCCCAGCTTGTCAATCCCTTCTGCCTGCATTTCCTCCATTGTGAAAACAGGTGCGTGATCTGTGACCTCGTATTTTATGTTTTGATTATTCAGAAAATCGTATACTTTTTGTTTCATATTATTACCTGCTATTTTAAAAGTGCCCTATATTAAATATAAGGCACTTTCTGTTATCAGTCTGTTGTGTAGTTGTCGAAGTAGCCCTGAATGAAGACGATCGGTGTACCCTTGTCGCCTGAGCCTGATGTGAGGTCACAAAGCGAGCCGATGAGGTCTGTAAGTCTTCTCGGGGTTGTACCCTCGGAAACCATATTGCCAACGAGGTTGTCGTCCTTCTCCTGAATCTTGCCCTTGATTGCTTCCTTGAGCTCGTCGCCTGAAAGTGCTGCAAACTCGTTATCAGCAAGATACTTGAGCTTGAGCTCGTTCGGTGTGCCTACAAGGCCGCTTGTATAAGCCGGTGAAACAACGGGGTCAGCAAGCTCCCAGATTTTGCCTACGGGATCCTTGAATGCACCGTCGCCGTAAACCATAACCTCAATTTTCTTGCCTGTTGCATCGTAGAGCTTCTTCTGAATAGCATCAACAACGGGCTGGCAATCACGCGGGAAGAGCTTTACCTTATCCTCTGTTGCCTTGTTTGAGCCAAGGAGACCGTAATCAGCATTGAAGCCGCTTCCGTTTACCGGAGCATTGAGGATTTCGTCAAGACCGTAAACATTTTCAGCACCTGCAGCCTTGAGGATTCTCTTTGTACGTGCTCTTGTGTGAATGTCACAGCAGAGAACGTTCTTTGTATAATCAAGGATAGCCTTTGCATTGTTTGCGAAGATAATCTCGCACTCTGCACCGCAATCGCGGACAAGGTTCTCGTAATACTCAACATAATCAACGCCTGTAAAGGTGTGCTTTTCATAACCGAAGAGCTCACGGTACTTTGCAGTTGAAAGAACATCCTTGTACGGGTCTACACCCTTTTCGTCGATAGCGTCCATTGAGATGAGGTGGTTACCAACTTCATCTGAGGGGTATGAAAGCATAATAACAACTTTCTTTGCGCCCTTTGCAATACCGCGAAGGCAGATTGCAAAACGGTTACGGCTGAGAATCGGGAAAATAACACCGACTGTTTCGCCGCCGAACTTTGCTTTAACGTCTGCAGCGATATCATCAACTGTTGCATAGTTACCCTGCGCACGTGCAACAATAGCCTCTGTCATTGCAACGATATCACGGTCATTGAACTTAAAGCCTGCATCCTCTGAGGCTTCAAGAACAGAAGACGTTACGATTTCAACAATATCGTCGCCCTCTTTGATAATCGGTGCTCTGACACCGCGGGAAACTGTACCTATCATACGACTCATAATGAACAACTCCTTTGTATACGAAAAACATATACACAATTTTTTTACAACGATAGATTATAGCACTATATATTATAGTTTTCAATATTTTTTTGAAAAAAATTCGAGATTTTACATAGTATTTTTTCAGCACATAAAAAAGAGAACTGCCGCGTGACAGTTCTCTTTAACTTTTACTTATTCTTTTTTGCTGCTTTTGCTGCGGCTTTTTCTGCAAGACGTCTTGCTTTATCTGCCTGCTTTTCAGCCTCTTCGCGCTTCTGCTCTTCTATTTTGAGTCTGTCCTCTTCTTCTACTCTCGCCTTCGCCTCATAGTACTGAGCTTCAAGCTCCTCGTAGTGAGCATAATTTTCCTTCTGCTTCATCATCTTTTCAGCATCAAGATACGGCTTTGCGGCACGGGCAAATACTGCGTGAAGCTCCATTTCTGCCTTCGCAGCCTTCTGAGCCTTTGCCTTTTCAACCTTAACCTGCTGAATAGTTACTTTAAGCTCTTTTGCCTTTGCATTATCCTTCTGCTTTTTAGCCTCAGCCTGCTGAGCGTAGAGCGTTCTCAGCTTTTCGTCGCAAGCATCCTCGGCATCGTAATATGACTCGAGAATTGAGAAATCGGGCTGAACAAAATCTGCAAGTGACTTGTAATGAGCATCAATTGCTGTGCGTGAAGCAAGCTTCTTCTGTGCAACCTCAATTGAGAACTTGCGAAGCTCCTTCTCCTCTTCGGTTGACTTAGGCATAGCCTTTGCAAGAGCAAGCTCTCTCTTGATCTCTGATTTTTCAGCATAGAAGAGACCTGCAAGACCTGCACTGTACGTAGCCTGATTTGCTCTGAGCTTAATTTCGTATTCCTCACTAGAGAACTTATCAAGCTCTGCACATACCTGCTTTGCAATTTCGATTTCTTCGTTATAATTACGGGCTTCCTTATAAGCCTTTTTGTCTGCCTTCTTATCCTTCTTTGAAAGTGCAACAGGCTCCTTATTGACCATTGACTTTGCATCGTTAATAATATCGATTGCTTCAACGAGAGTGCGGTCATTTGTAATACCGTTACCGTAGTCCTCAAACATAGCGCGGATCTTAAGGATACGAACGATACTCTTCTGCTGCTTTTCTGTAAGGTCATAGAAGAGGTACGGTACCATATTAAGGAATGCACCGATAGCAGCCATAATAATCAATGTTGAAATAACATCTTCAAGAAGTCCCGGCTTACCTGTATTAACATCAAGAATATCAAACGGTGAATCCTTATAGCCGTTACCCTCATAAATTCCGAATTTTTTGTATACGAAGGGCAAAACAGATGAAGTAGCAAGCGTTACCATATTACCGATGGTCTGAACGGTTGCAAACATACCGTCGATACGCTCACCTGTTTTAAACTGATGATAGTCACGGATATCCGCCTGAATAGCGGGAGTTGTAATCTGCTCAAAGGCACCGAAGAGCCAGTTGAAATAAACGCAGATTGCAAGCCAATAGATGCTTGTCTTATTGATACCCATTGCAAGAATACAGACGATGTTCATTGTATTGACGCCGATGAGAACCTTTTTCTTACCGAACGCACGGATAGCAAACGGAGCAAGAATCATACCCCACATTGCAGCATTACCGACAACTGTATTGATAAGACCCATTACGCGGCCCGAACACGGGTGAGCATAGTTGAAGGTCCACGAAAGGATGTTACTGTAGGACGACTCAAGGAAGCCGAGCCAGCCTGCAAGCGCGATAATCCAGAAATACTTGTTTTTCGCAACCGCACGGAAGGCGTCGATAAAACGAACCTGAACAACTCTTGTTTTTGCCTGAACAATCTTTTCCTTGGTGTTTGCAAAAACGATTGCCGTGAGAACAACACCGATAATAGCAAAAACAGGATAGCAGACACGGTAAAGTCTGATATCGTACATATCATTATCCGTAAGGAATTCCGAAACAATGGGAAGAATGATATTGACAATTGACGGAGCAAGTGAGTAAACAACACTCTTGATTGCAAGAACGTCAGTTCTTTCCTGAGTATTCGGAGAAAGAACGTGGATAAGATTCGTATAAGAATCCTGGAAGAAATTAAAGAAGAACTGCAGCAAGAGATTGAATATCAATACAACTGCAACCTTTGCAACATAGCCTCCGTCATATCCGAAGGCCTGCATCGGGAACATATCGTAAAGAGACTTATACGGGAAATAAACATAAGCAAGAACAATAAAAACCGTCGGGATACCCATTGAGAGAAGGTACGGTCTGTACTTACCTGCTTTATTCCTCGTGTTATCAATCATATTTGCTCTGATAGCTGTCAGAGGTATGTTTGCAAGGGTTGCGATAAGATAGAGAATGTACATATGGTCCGGAGAGACACCGATCGCACCGCCGACTATCATATTATTGATATTGACGATGAGTGCATGACCCATAGTGATAATGAAATATGCACCAATACCGCCGAATGAATAAGCCGCAATTTCCTTAAAGGTCATATAACGGCCCGGCATCGGATTTTTCCAGTAAACCTTGAAATCCGACAACAAATTGCTCGCTTTCTGAACTAATTCTGCTTTTCCTGCCAAAACTTCAGCCCCTTTTCTTAATAACTGTGCGTGCATCACAGACATCGCACCATAACAGATTAATTTTACCACAAACCGATTTTTTTTGCTACACAAAACCAATAAAAAACAAGAATTGTAAAAATGCACAAAAGCTCATCACCGAGTTTGGTAAAACTCACAAATATTCAAGGTAATTTATAGCCTGCGGTAAGATAAATGTCGTACCAATCCTCCTTGGAAAGATTTATATCCGTTGCCTTTGCGATGTCTGTGAGCCTTTGCGGGTTGATACTGCCGACTACGGGCTGCATTTTATCCGGAAGGCGGAGAAGCCACGCTATCGCAATACCCGTATCGGTTACACCGTATTTTTCGGCTAAAGATTTCAGCTTTGCGTTAAGCTCGGGGAAATCGGGATTGCCGAGAAACGTTCCCGAAATAAATCCGTGCTGAAGCGGAGACCACGGCTGAATTGTTATACCGTTAAGACGGCAGTAGTCACGGAGATATCCGTCATAATTTGTACCGTCCCTGTTCTGCAGATTGACGTTCGCGCCGCTGCTTATCATTGTTGCATTGGTGATACTTAGCTGCATCTGATTGATTTTGATATCCTGACGAACGGCGGTTTTCAGAAGCTCAATCTGCGATGCACTGTGGTTTGAAACACCGAAAGCACCGACCTTTCCGCTTGACTCGAGGTAATCGAACGCTTCAGCAACCTCTTCGGGCTCCATAAGCAAATCGGGACGGTGAAGAAGCAAAACGTCAAGCTTTTCAACACCGAGATTTTTTAGCGAGTTTTCGACGGAACTTACTATATGCTCCTTCGAAAAATCATACATTCCCTTACGGATTCCGCATTTGGTCTGGATAATTATTTTATCGCGGAGGCTTTTATTGAGTGCAAGTGCCTTTCCGAATACCTTTTCACACTCTCCCCCGCCGTAGATATCGGCGTGGTCAAAGTAGTTGTAGCCGAGGTCGATTGCATTTGAAATGTATTTTTCCGTTTCCTGCGGAGTCATCTGTGATATACGCATACAGCCGAGCGCAACCTGCGAGACCTCAATTTCATTTGAATATGTGTTTATGTATTTCATAACAAACCACCTCTGTTCTTTAATAATTTTACTATACTACATAATTGTATAATAATCAAGTTTAATAAAAATATTGACAGGCTGTGTAATTTTTTTGTATTATATTATCAAGCAAATCATTATTGAGAGAGGTGCTTGAGATGAAAAAAGGATTTACTAAATTCCTATCGGTATTCCTTGCGTTGGTGATGGCTTTTTCGGTTATCCCCCACGCTCTGGCAATGAGCGGCGACATTGACCCCGCTATCATTGCCGAAACATCCCAGACGGCAATTCAGATTGAGGGTGAAGGTCTTGTCCTTCTTAAAAACGAGGATAACGTTCTTCCGCTTTCAGACGGCAAGGTAAATGTTTTCGGTGCGGGCTCGGTTTGCCCGTTCATCGGCGGCTCGGGCTCGGGCAGTGTTATCTCCGAAGACCCGATAACCTTCTATGATGCACTTGAAGAACAGGGCATCGAATACAACAAGGAGCTTCGCGCACTTTACGAAAAGTATTGCGACACATCAGCTACTCCGAAAACAGATAACACCGTGCTTAACAACCTGCTTGCGCTTATCTTTGCAAAAAGCTCACTTGACGAGCTTGACATCAAAAGGCTTGATGACGAGGTTATCAGCAACGCAAAGGCTTTTTCCGACACGGCAGTTGTTATCATCAGCCGTACAAGTGCCGAGGGTACAGACCTTACCGAAGAGGTGCTTCAGTTAAAGGAAGAGGAAATTGCTCTTTTTGAAAAGCTCAATGCAAATTTCGAGAACATCATCGTTCTTTTCAACACGGCAAACGTGATGGAAATGGGCTGGCTCGAGGATTACGAAAACATCAAGGCGGCGGCTATCATCTGGATTCCCGGCGAATTCGGAATGTCGGCGGTTGCACAGGTGCTTAACGGCAAAATCAATCCGTCAGGCAAGCTCGCGGACACGGTTGCATATAAGGTCAGCGACCACCCGTCGAACGAATGCTTCGGCGACAATAAATACAAGGGCGGAAAGTATTTCGTTGAATACCTTGAGGGTATCTACGTCGGCTACCGTTATTTTGAAACCTTTGCCAAGGATAAGGTTCAGTTCCCGTTCGGTTACGGTCTTTCCTACACAAGCTTTACAAAGGAAATCGTTGATTACAGCACAAGCGGCGACAAAATCACGGTCAAGGTAAAGGTTACTAACACGGGCAACTTCAGCGGTAAGGAAACCGCACAGATTTATTACAGCGCACCTTACACCGAGGGCGGCATTGAGAAAAGTGCAATCTGCCTCGGCGGTTTTGCAAAGACAGATATTCTTGCACCCGGTAAGAGCGAAACACTCACAATCAGCTTTGATGCTGACGATATGGCTTCATACGACTATAAGGTAAACGAAGCATGGGTGCTTGAAAAAGGTACTTATAAAATTATTCTCGGCGAAAACGTAAGAGAGCATATCGACTCCTTTGATTATGTTGTTAAGTCGGATAAAATCATTAAGAACGATAAAGCAACGGGCGCTGAAATTGAAAACAGATTTGACGATGTTTACAGCGGATTCACCGTGCTTTCAAGAGCGGATGCAGAAGGCACATATCCCGTTTGCAGAGTGCTTGAAGCAACAAAGGAAATCAAAAACGTTGACAATCTCCCCGAGCCTGCAACAGAGGGCGAAGCACCGAAGCTGGGTGTTGAATATGACGAGGTTATAACACTTCAAGACGTTTACGAGGACGAAAGCCTCTGGGACAAGTTCCTTGACCAGCTTACACTCAATGAAATGGCAATGATGGTTATTGACGGTGGCTACAACACAAGAGGTGTTGAGCGTCTCGGCATCCCCCACACATGGGATAACGACGGCCCGTCAAGCATCAAGGGTCAGAACGGTCTTGTTTATGACGACAGCGGTACGGCTTATCCGTGCCAGACAGCACTCGCCTGCACCTGGAACACCGAGCTCGCAGAGCAGTTCGGTGAGGGTGTCGGCAAGGAAGCGAAGGATATGGGTACGGACATCTGGTATGCACCCGGTGCTAACATCCACAGAAATCCGCGCGGTGGCAGAAACTTTGAGTACTATTCAGAGGATCCGTTGATTTCGGGTAAAATGGCTTCGGCTGTTATCAAGGGCTGCCACAAGCAGAATCTTGTTGTAACGATGAAGCATTTTGTTATGAATGATCAGGAATCACACCGTGAGGGTGTGTTCACCTGGGCAGACGAGCAAACAATGCGTGAAATCTACCTCAAGGCTTTTGAGATTCCCGTTAAGGAAACTCATTGCAAGGGTATGATGTCGGCATTCAACCGTATCGGCACGAATTGGTGCGGCGGCAGCTCGGCACTTCTCAACGACCTTCTCCGCGGTGAATGGGGTTTTGAGGGCTTTGTAGTTTCCGACTATTCGTGGAACTTTACGGGTTCGGGTTATATGAGCCCCGTAATTGCAGTATACAACGGTAACGATACTATCCTTTCGGGTATCTGGGCGGTTAATCTTCCGTCACACATCATCTCCGTTACAAGTGCTTATTACAGAGACCCCGTCGGCTTCGGTACTGCATTGCGTGCGGCTTGTAAGAACCTCTGTATCGCAAAGATGCATACAAAGGCATTCCTTGAGCCTTACGAATATGACGGCTCACTCGGCAGCTTCCTTGAAAGCCCCGACGAATGGGAGTTTGAGTCACCGTACATCTGGTCGGGCATCAAATACGTGCTCAATAATATTCTGAATGTAGTAATTTACTTTATAGGTAAGATACTTTAAGATTAAAGTTTCCGGTACGGATTAACGTTCCGAAAAAGTATGACCGCAGCAGGATTTCTCTTGCTGCGGTTTTCTTATAGCTTTTAACTTTTAAATATTTTGATATGCTGTGCAACGAATACTGCAAGTATTGTCATTATGATTACGGCACTTATACAAAACATAACAGTAATCCTATGCAACACTGTATTCAAGTATTCCGACAGGCTGCCAGATATTGTTACGGCGGATAAGAACTTGAATTTCGTTTAATCCGTCTTCGTTTATCCAAGCATAATTATTATACCACAATTAAGAATCGAATGCCATATTTATTAATTTATGTTATTTGATGATTGATTTAGTTTGGTTTTCAGCAAAATTAATAACGTAACGATAATTGCGGATATGATGAATGATGTTTGCTTCGCGAATGATGTGTTTGCGTTGCAAGCATTAAGGGGCTGCGACGCGACTATAAAACGGCGGCAGCAAGCCACCGCCCTACCGCACAATTTAAAATTTAGTCAGTAGGGGCAGATATCATCTGCCCGTGAATTTAGGTCTGATTTTTTTCGGAAGCATACTATGCTCCCCTACTTACACAATCGTATTGTGCGCATATGGCGTGGCTCTTGAGACACGCCGTTATTTTTTGCTAAAACTCAGCACGTCGACAAGCGCCGTGCCCTACAAAAGGAAATTTAATTTGTTCGGTAATTTGGGAGTTTGTTGAAGTCTTTTGATTTTCAAATCAATCTAAAGACAATCAACCTTCTCTGAAAGGGAAGGTGCCCGACAGGGCGGATGGGTGGAGCGTAAGCGACCAAAAAGTTCTTTGATTTATCTTGTTTCCCTCGTTGCTTCGCAACACCCCTTTGTCGCTACACGACATTTCCCCTTTCAGGGGAAACTGCTCAAAGAAGGTGGCACGCGTAGCGTGACGGATGATTGATTGTTAAATTTAACTTTTTTATCAATCCTCAGTCCTTCGGACAGCTCCTTTCCAAAGGAGCCTGCACAGAGAAGGCAACGACAAAAAAGAAATCCTCCCGACAAATTAAAATTTGCACTCTGATATTCGTTCAGTGCAAAAAAATGCCGCAACAGGTTTCTCTGCTGCGGCTTGGTGTTTTGTTTTCTATTTTATAAAAAATGTACCTATTATCAAAAAAACAGTACTGAATATTCATTGCTTACTGAACTCCACAATCTATTTGATGCGCATAAGCGAAATTTAAGTCTTAGATTGGTTTCAGTGAGCAATTGTTTTAAATGAGCTATTGAAAGAGTTTTCTGCGTTGTTATCACAACAACGCTGTAAACTGATTCTTTCATGGCTTCAACCCTATAACAATCTTCTATGTTATTACAGTCCGCAACAACAATATCATTTGTCGCTTCACTAACCCATTCAACATCAATTAAGTGTTGGGATTTATGGTGATTTGCTATAATTAATTCAACTTCAAAAATATTCAGTTCTTCCTGATTTGATTTAAACTTTGTATATGAACTAAAATCTTCAAATTCAAATCTATGATTTTCTTCATATTCACAAACAAGGTCATCGCTTGAATATTTCCTTAATGAAGTCATTTCAATTATCGGTTTGTTTTCAACATCACAATTATCAATAAACACTAAGTCAGTATTCAAACTATCATACTCAACGATTTCACCGATAACACATTCAATCTTTTTTGGGTAAGTGTCAGTATTCGGAAAAATGAAGCAATACCAAATGAGCAGAGCTAACAGAACGACAATTATCAATGAAATGCAAATCAAGGTCAATCGTTTGGCATTAAGCTTCTTCATAACATCACCCCGAGGATTTAATGATACAGAAAACAAACATAATCTATGTCAGTCTCTGTTGATAATATATCACAGAAGATTCAGGGTGTCAAACCGCAAAAAAACGGACACACCGCGGTGTGTCCGTTGAAGGTTATTTAATTATTCGCCCTTCTTTTTGATGATGTCGTTAAGGATTACATAGAAATCCTCATCATCAACTGCACCCTTTGCCTGTGCGGGCTTCTGTGCGCCGTTTACAACGGGAGGCTCGATCGGAGCTGTTGTTGCAGAACGGATAGGTGCTGCGGGAGCTGTTGTTGCCTTGAATGCGGGAATTGAACCGAAGTCAACGTCTGAACCGCTGTCAAAGCCTGTTGCGATAACTGTAATAACAATTTCGTCCTCGAGCTTTGAGTCGAAAGCAACACCCCATGTGATGTTTGCATCCGGATGTGCCTTATCTGTGATAGACTCACAAGCTGTCTCGATTTCTTCAAGACCGATATCCGGTGAGGATGTGATGCTGATGATAACACCCTTTGCACCTGCGATAGATGTCTCAAGAAGCGGGCTTGATGTAGCCATATCTGCTGCCTGAAGGCTCTTATCCTTACCCTTAGCTGTGCCGACACCCATATGAGCGTAGCCTGCATCTCTCATTACGCTGCAAACGTCAGCGAAGTCGAGGTTAACAAAGCCGGGAACCTTGATGAGCTCTGAAATGCTCTTAACACCCTGTGAAAGAACCTCGTCAGCTACGAGGAATGCCTCTGAAAGAGTCTTGCAACGGTCGCTGAGGAGCTTAAGACGGTCGTTAGGAATAACGATAAGGCTGTCTACGTGCTCTGAAAGACGAGCGATACCCTGCTCTGCGAGTGTGCTTCTCTTCTTACCTTCAAATTTGAAGGGCTTTGTAACAACACCAACAGTAAGAACGCCCATTTCCTTTGCAATCTGAGCGATAACGGGAGCTGCACCTGTACCTGTGCCGCCGCCCATACCTGCGGTGATAAATACCATATCTGTGCCCTTGAGAACTGCTGAAATTTCTTCCTTGCTCTCTTCGGCTGCCTTCTCGCCAACCTCAGGTCTGCCGCCTGCACCCTGACCGCGAGTTGACTTTTCGCCGATCTGGATTCTGTGAGTTGCCTGTGAATTAACAAGAACCTGCTTGTCAGTGTTTACAACGATAAACTCTGCACCCTGCATACCCTGTGCAATCATAGTGTTAACAGCGTTTCCGCCGCCGCCACCGACACCGATAACCTTTATCTGAACGGTGCTTTCAAAATCGTTATCAATTTCAAATGCCATTTTAAAGACCTCCGTTTTAAAAATCTATTTTGCTAGTGATACGCAAACTATAATATCACATTTTTTACACCAATGCAAGCATTAAAGGCTAAAAAGGTTAAAAAATTTGTAACTTTTTAATGCTTATTCTGAAGTATTTACCTCTGTTGTATTCTCCTGCTGAGCAGATTCGCTGTTATCCGTCACTTCACTCGTTGATCCCGTGCTTTCGACGTCAGTTGTGTCGGTCGAATCGGACTGTGTAACATCCTCCTCGGGAAGGGTTATAACTGTCGGAGCTTCAAGTGAATCAATAGAATTGACAAACACCTTTTTCGGAATCATAAGGTTGATTTCAGCTATTGTATTCGGGTCCTTGCTGTCCTCTGCGGCAATGACCTCGACACCGCCGCGCAGCTTGACCTCGAGCTGATCTGATGAGCCGAGAAGCAAGCGGAGTCTGTTCTGATATTCGACCTTGAGGGAGGTTCTGTCACTGATGTCAATCGCCGTCACCTTGTCGAACAATTCAGCGGTTTTCAGGTGACCGACGAGCTCGTCATAAAGCTCCTTTTCGGCAGAGTCGGCAAAAGAAAACTTCGCACCCGGGACAGCTTGAATTTCGCCCTTTGCCTTGATTGTCATAAACTTGGCATCCTCGGGAATTTCCTTGACAATCTCAAGCACCTTGCCGTTGATATCTGCTATCGCATAACCGTCAGCGGTATTCATAATAACAGCCGCTGTTGTATCCTTTACGCTGATTGTAACCGAGCCCGAAAGCTTCTTTATTATCGTAGCTTCAAGAACGTAAGGCAGATTTTTCTCTATTCTTTCAGCCGCCTTATCAAAGTTTGTTCGGAGGATATTGTCGCCGTTATTAAGTCCCGAAGCAAGGATAATCTCGTTTGCAGTATAAATCGCGCCCGTTTTTGTAACCTTGATTGAGGTTATGTTAAAAAGAACGGTCAGACACAACGCAGCCGCGACGATAGCAACAACAAAAAAAGTACATACTCCTGCAAGAATTTTTCTGTTGCGTTTGACTATTTTCAGCCTTTTTTCGTATCTCGCCCTTGCTTCAGGTGTCATTCTTGCTACCTGCTCGGGTGAAAATTCCTTCATTTTAATCCTTCCTTCTGATGCTCACTCCCAAAGAAGTGAGATTTTCTGCAAGGGAGTCATATCCCCTGTCTATGTAATGAATTGAATTAACCGTCGTCACACCCTCCGCGCAAAGTCCCGCAATCACAAGTGCGGCACCCGCACGAAGGTCCGTTGCATCGACACAGGCTCCCTGCAGACGGTCAACACCGCGCACAACGGCAACCTTATCGTAAACACGGATATCCGCCCCCATACGGTTAAGCTCGGAAACGTGTCTGAAACGGTTTTCAAAAATATTCTCGTTTATAAGTGTTACTCCGTCAGCAACCGAAGCAACCGCCGTCATAATAGCCTGACAGTCGGTCGGGAAGCCCGGATAAGGCATTGTGCGTATCGTATCGGGTGCGCACAGCTTTTTCGGTGCAGTAATACGAAGCTTATTACCTGAAACCTCAATCCTGCATCCCGTCTGCTCAAAGCAGGAAAAGACGGGAGCGAGATGTGACGGAATCACATCCTCAATAATGACAGACGAGCCTGTTACAGCCGCCGCTGACATATACGTACCCGCAACGATTCTGTCGGGCATAATTGCATATTGAACGCTGTGCAGTCTTTCGACTCCCTCAATGACAATCACGCTCTCCCCTGCGCCCGAAATACGCGCACCGCAGGAATTAAGAAACATTGCAAGATCAACGATTTCCGGCTCACGTGCCGCGTTGATGATCGTCGTCACTCCCGAGGCTCTGACGGATGCGAGGATGATGTTTTCCGTCGCACCGACGCTGGGAAAAGAGAGGGTTATTTTATTTCCGCGAACGCGCTTGCAGGAGCAACGGATTTTTCCGTGACGCTCGGCCACCCTTATGCCGAGCTTACGCATAGCCGCAAGGTGCAGGTCAATAGGACGAAGACCTATATCACAGCCGCCCGGAGCGGTCATAACCGCCTCCCCCGTTGCGCTGACCAATGCGCCGAGGAAAATTATCGACGAGCGCATTTCACGCATAAGCACGTCGTCAATTGAGTTTAAAGATATACGGCTGCTGTCAACGGATACCGTACCGACACTGCGGTGTACCTCACAGCCGAGAGAACGCAGAATTTTTAAAGTTGCATCTATGTCGCTTAAATCGGGACAATTATGTATTACGCACGGTGTACCTACCGCTACCGTCGCTGCTAAAATCGGCAATGCGCTGTTTTTTGCACCCTGTATCCGTACACTTCCGCAAAGGCTTTTTCCGCCTTCAATTATGTACTGCCCCATTAAATCACCCTTTCGGAAAATATCAATCTGTTGTCAGTTTATGATATTTCCGAAAAAGTGTTATTTATTTTAAGATATTGATTATGCAATCGACTATGCGCTCTGTTGCATCGTAGATTGCCATTTTCTTTGCATTCTGACCGAGAGCTTCAAGTCTTTTTCTGTCAGCAAGAAGTGCATCGATTTCTTTTATTAATCTTTCACCTGTGAAATCCTTTTCCTCAATGAGGATAGCCGCATCGTTCTTCACAAGTGCCATTGCGTTGTGATACTGATGATTTTCAGCCGCATAAGGGTACGGAACGAGGATTGACGGCTTACCGAGAGCCTGAATTTCGCTGAGTGAGCTTGCACCTGCACGGCAGATTACAAGGTCAGCCGCCGCCATACAGCGGTGCATATCGTTGATATATTCACGAAGCATAATATGCTTGTTTTCTGAAAGGCTGATACCCTTTTCTTTTTCGATAACGTCGAACATTCCTACTCCGGCCTTGCCCGTTGCGTGGAGGAAATAGCAGTTTTTACGCTCGTATCGCTCTTCGATAAGCTGTGTTACGGCTGTATTTATTACTCTTGCGCCGAGGCTTCCGCCCATTGAAAGAATAACGGGACGCTCATCCACACCGAGCTCAACGCGTGAAAACTCTCTGTCAGCGGAGATCAGCTCACCTCTGACGGGAAGTCCCGTGACGATGCAGGGATTTTTCGGCTGAATGTATTTTTCAGCTTCGGGTGAAGTGAGCATAACAGCATCAACGGTTTTTGCAAGTGCTTTGTTTGTAACACCCGGGAAGGCATTCTGCTCGTGGATTGCGGTGGGGATACCCATCTTGCAGGCTGTGCGAAGAACGGGACCGCCGACATAACCGCCGAAGCCGAGAACAACATCGGGAGCAAAATCCTTTATGATTTTCTTCGCCTGCGACGAGGATTTGAGAAGCTTTATAACAGTGCCGATATTCTGCTTGATACCGCTCGGAGTAAGGTCACGGCTGAAGCCCTGAATATCAATCGTCTTAAAGTCATAGCCTGCCGCAGGAACAAGCTGTGCTTCCATTTTGACGGCAGTACCGACAAAAAGGATTTTAGCCTCCGGATAATTATCTCTGATATAACCTGCAACCGCGAGAGCGGGATTGATGTGACCGCCCGTGCCGCCCGTTGCGATAAGAATTTTCTTGTTATTCAGCATCTTTTTTATCCTCCTTCATTTTATCATCTCTGATTTTTGCTTTTCTTGAGCCCGTTCTTGAAATTCCGAGAACAAGTCCCATTTCGGCAAGAAGAATCAAGAGAGCCGTTCCGCCGAAGCTGAAGAACGGAAGTGAGATACCCGTATTCGGTATCATATCGGTAACAACGAGAATATTGAGCACCGATTGTATTCCGACCTGAAGAGAAATTCCGAGAACAACCAGACGCTCATACATACTCTTTGTTCGTTCAGCGATAATAAAGCCTCTTGCAACAAGAGCAAGGAAAAGTATAATGATGAGAACTGCACGGAAAAAGCCGAGCTCCTCACCGACGATAGCAAAGATAAAGTCGTTGTGCGGTTCGGGGATATACATATATTTCTGAATTGAATTGCCGAGACCCAGACCGAAAAGTCCGCCCGAGCCGAGTGCATACAGCGATTGGTTAGTCTGCCATCTGCCGTCGGTATCATCGTAATCCTTAACGAAGAAGCTGTCAATTCGTGCGTTCTGATACTCATTAAGAATTTCGTGGCGTATACTGAAGAAAATTATAATCGCTATAACTCCCAATATTCCGCACAGGATGAACCAGCGTCTGTCCATACCGCTCAGGAAGAGCATTCCGATACCCATTGCGAAAATCATTACGAATGCAGAAAGATGACTTTCGGCAAATACAAGCAGAGAAACAATTGCTACAACACCAAAATAAAGAATCGGTGCGAGGATGTTCGTATCAAGGAATTTTTTACCCTTTTCAAGTCCCCATGCAAGACCGATTATCATCGCAACCTTGCCGACGTCGGAGGGCTGAAAGGTTTTTGAGGTAAAGGGAATTTCCATCCAACGCTTGATGCCCGGCTTATCGGGAATCTCCTTATAATAGAAAAGAACAAGAACAAGGAGAAGCAAACCGATAATGCTGATAAGCACAGCCATTTTTTTGATTATCTGCGGGTTGATTTTTGATATAACAAGCATAGCCGCAACGCCGACTATCGCAACCAAGCCCTGACTTTTGATGTAATGATATGCATCATTATTGCGGAATGTACCCCAGACGTAGCTTGCTGATGCCATCATAATAAGACCCGTTGTCAACAATGCGATAACAAGGATAAAGTATATGATATCAAATCCTCCGCTGACAAAAAGCTTTTCGCGGAAAATCGTAATATTTTCAAGTTTTCTGAAGATGCCGCTGTTGTGTTTCTGCTTCTTTCGCGCATTTTCAGTCAATTCAACCGTTGACATCTGATCTCTCCTTTCTGAAGGCATCCGTGTATTTTTTATCTGCCGAAATACATAAGTACAACACCTATTATTCCCGCAATAAGATTAACTGTGCAGAAAACTGCATCAATTTTCTTCTCGCTCCAACCGCTCATTTCAAAGTGGTGGTGAATCGGTGCCATTTTGAAGATTCTCTTACCGCCCGTCAGCTTGAAATAGCCGATCTGGATAACGTCGGAAAGAGCCTCGATAACATAAATAAATCCGATAAGAAGAAGGATAACGGGACAGTCAAGTGCATAAGCGATAGCAACAACCATACCGCCGAGGAACATTGAGCCCGTGTCACCCATAAATACCTTTGCAGGATGCTTGTTCCAGATGAAGAATCCGATGCATCCGCCGAGGAGTGCCGCCGCAATGATGCCGACACCGAAGCATTTATTGAGTACTGCGATTGCAACAAAGCAGACAGCCGCAGTTGCAGTTACGCTCGAGCAGAGTCCGTCGATACCGTCCGTGAAATTAACGGCATTGATTGCGCCGTAAATGACACAGATGCCTAAAATCCAGAACCAGAAGCCGAGACCTACATTGCCGATAAAGGGAATGTACATATACGGGTCCTTACCCATTGCAAGGTAAAGGCTTGCAAGATAGCCGCCGCAGATAACAAGCTGCATAACGGACTTCTGAATGATAGAAAGACCAAGATTACGCTTCTTTACAACCTTTATGTAGTCATCTGCAAAGCCGACAAGACCGAACATAAGAGCCATTATGATACCTGCCCAGAGCTTTGTATTCATATCACCCGTAAGCTCGAGCTTATTGCCCGTAACCATATTGAGTACAAGGAAAAGTGCAGATGAAACGAAGATGCCGATGATAAACATCACACCGCCCATTGTGGGTGTACCCTGCTTGCTCTTGTGCCACTTCGGACCTTCTTCAAGGATAGTCTGACCGAACTTGAGCTTACGAAGCCAAGGAATGACTGCAAATCCGAGCACTCCCGTAATTCCCAATGATAAAACCGCACTTAAAATAATTGCAACCGTACTGTTCATACTTTTCACTTGCGTGCCGAAGCACGCTACCCCTTTCTGCAAATTGAAATCCGTTTTTTTATTTTATTCTGTCATAGATATTATTTATTACATCCTCGAGTGCCATTCCCCTGCTTGCCTTAAAGAGTACCGCATCACCCTCCTGAAGGAAGCTGACGAGTGTATCTGCCAGCTCGTTTTTGTCAAGAAAGCTCTTTACAACGGGAACGCCGCATTCGAGTGCTCTTTCTGCAGTTGCCTGCGAAAGCTCACCGTAGGTCATAAGGAAGTCAATTCTGTTTCTTGCCGCAAGAAGTCCCGCGTTTTTGTGAGCCTCCTCACTGATTGCGCCAAGCTCAAGCATATCACCGAGAACGGCAATTTTACGCTTTGCCTGAACAGTGGAAAGCATACGAAGTGCCGCCTGCTGTGAATCGGGACTTGCGTTATAGCAATCCTCGATAAAGCGGATTGAGTTGACAATCTTAACACGCTGTCTCATTCCCGAGGGCTGATATTTTTTCAGTCCCTCTGCCGCCTGCTCGGGCGTTACGCCGAGCTGTAAGCCCGTAGCAAATGCCGCCACCGCGTTATATACGTTATGAATTCCGATAGTTGGAATCGTAACATTCTGCGTTTTGCCTTCGCCGTAGTTGATGACGAATGAGGTCGTGTCATCATCCTGACGGACGTCTGTTGCACGGAAATCGCAGAATTTATCGTTGATGCCGTAATAAATCACCGGGTGTCCTTCAATTTTTGCACTTGCAAGATAAGGGTCATCGCCGTTGAGAAGAATCGGACAGCCCTCACGCAGACCGTCGAGAATTTCGAGCTTTGCGGCACAGATATTCTCGCGTGAACCGAGGCTTTCCATATGGGAAACGCCGATATTGCTGATTATCGCAATTGTGGGCTCTGCCGTTTTTGAAAGAACGGAAATCTCACCCTTGTTGCTCATTCCCATTTCGATAACAGCCGCCTGAGTATCCTCTTCAAAGCGCATAAGAGTACGCGGAAGACCGATATCGTTATTGAGATTACCCTCGGTTTTGATTGTATTGTATTTTTCACTGAGCACCGCCCAGGTCATTTCCTTCGTTGTAGTTTTGCCGACACTTCCCGTAAGTCCGACAACGGGAATATCAAACGTTGAACGGAACCAATTTGCAAGACGCAGGAAGGCCTCGCGTGTATCATCAACGCGGATAAAAAGTCCTTCACAATCAACGTCGTGGTGAATCATTGCCGCCGTTGCTCCGTTTTCGAGTGCACTTGCGGTAAAATTATGTCCGTCAAAGTTTTCGCCGTGTATCGCGATATAAAGTAAGCCCTCTTCGCAAAGTCGGCTGTCAATGCAGATGCCGCTGATTTCAGCTTCACCGTTCGCTGTTCCGCCGACAGCAGAGGCAATTTCACTTAACAATAATTTTTTCATTTTTAAAACCTCGCCTTGTCTTCTAAAAGTTTTTTTATAATTTCTCTTTCGTTAAAGTATATTTTCTGCGTACCTAGTATCTGATATTTCTCGTGACCCTTACCTGCGATAAGCACCGTATCCCCTGCCTTTGCGGAATAGAGAGCCGATTTAATTGCAAGCTTTCGGTCGGTTATACGGAAATATTTTTCTTTTGGTATACCGTTTACTATATCGTTTATTATGCTTTCGGGGTTTTCGTTGCGCGGATTGTCGGACGTTACAAATACGAAATCTGAGAACCGTGTCGCAACACGTCCCATTTCGGGACGTTTGGATTTATCTCTGTCGCCGCCGCAACCGAAAACAGTTATCAGCCTTCCGTCATACAGCGCGCGAAGAGTAGTCAATGCATTCATCAGGGAATCGGGAGTATGAGCATAATCAATGATGATATTGATGCCGAAGGAATTTTCAACCCTTTCCATCCTGCCGATAATTCCGTCAAAGCGCGCGACGCTGCGCACAGCCTTATCCGTATTAGCGCCGATTGCATCAGCAACAGCTATCGCCGCCATTGAATTATAAACGGAGAAAACGCCTATACAGTCATAGGAAACGTTATATTCGCTCTTTTTTGTTTTAAGCTTATATGTAACACCCGATTTTGTTAATCTGATATCGGATGCCGAATAATCCGAAAAATCGCTCGTTGAATAAGTAAGCTTTTCACCGCAAGCGGCCTCGAGCATCTGAGAAGCATAGGCATCGTCGGCATTTATCACGGATATTTTTGACGATTCAAAAAGCAGCTGCTTCGCCTTTGCGTAGTCCTGCATCGTGTTATGATAATCAAGATGCTCTGCAGTAAGATTGGTGAAAACCGAACATTCAAAGTTGATGCCGTAAACTCTGTCCTGGCAGAGTGCCTGCGACGAGACCTCCATAACACAGATCTTACAGCCTGCAATATGCATCAGCATCAGGTATCGGTGAAGGTCAACGGGGTCGGGAGTTGTGAGGTCGGCGGGATATTTTTCCTTGCCGATGATAACATTAACCGTTCCGATGAGTCCCGTTTTACAGCCCGAATCCTCAAGGATTTTGCGGATAAGATACGACACCGTTGTTTTGCCGTTTGTGCCCGTTACGCCGATAATCTTCATTTTTCTGTGGCACGAGCCGTAAAACCTTGCACTGATGAGGGCATAAGCCTTGCGTGTATCCTCAACGATGACGGAATTTGATATGCCGATATCGTGGTCACAGATAATTACCGCCGCTCCTCTTTCAAGTGCCTTACGTGCAAAGAGATGACCGTCTGTTTTTGCACCTCTTACACAGACGAACAAGCCGTTCTGACGGATTTTGTCGGTATTGTCGGATACATTGGTGATATCGGGGTTAACAGTGTAAACACTTTTTGTTTCAACATCCTGTAATAAAGCCTTAAGCTTCATTCAAAACGCCTCCAAAAATATTCTGTTTACACGTCCTTTGCTTTTAACCAGCTTAAATTAATGGTCGGAAACACCCGAGGTTGTTCTGAAATATACGGTTACGGTCGAACCGCACTCTACTTCTTTTTCAGGCTGTATGCTCTGTCTGTAAGCGGTAAGTCCCGACGCTGACAGAGAGTTACCCGAGATTTTAACATTTATTCCGAGCTTCACAGCTTCGTAATTGACCTGTGAAACAGACATACCCGTAAAATCGGGAACAACAACCTTTGTTTTAGCCTCTTCCTCATCCGTATAAACTACGACCACACCGCCCTGCGGTATGTACTGGCTGTATGCGGGCATCTGGGAAACGACCGACTCGCCTGCGCCGACAACCTTGATTTTAAGTCCGAGCTCCTTGAGAGCGGCTCTTGCCTCGGAAACGGTCTTGGCCGTAAGGTTCGGCACCTGCTCGTCGAGCTTGCTCTTTTCGGACTCTGTGTACTGTCTTTCAATGTTAAGATAAGTAAGAGTTTTTTCGATAACCTCTGCCGCTACGGGAGCTGCAACTGCGCCGCCGCCCGTCTGTCCCTGAGGCTCATTGACAACGATGATAATTGAAATTTCGGGGTCGTTTGCCGGTGCACAGCCTGCAAAGGATGCGATATATTCGCCCGTTGCACCTGTCGGGCCGAGAACGTCCGACGTACCTGTTTTACCTGCAACACGATAGCCTGCAACATAGGAATTCTTTGCAGTACCTGCGGTTGAAACCTGCTCCATTGAAGCAATAATCTTATCCGACGTTGATTCGGAGATAACCTGACGCTTTACCGTCGGTTTTGTCTCGCTGATTACGTTGCCGTCAGCATCAAGAGTTTTTGCAACAATGTACGGCTGCATAAGCTTACCGTCATTGACAACGGCATTGATCGCGTTGAGCACCTGAATGGGGGAAGCCTGGAATGACTGACCGAAGGAGGAGCTGGCAAGATTAACCTTTGTCATACTCTTAAGTGAGTGGTAGTTGATGCCCGCTTTCGGCAAAGCCTCCGCGCCGAGGTCAATACCTGTTTTTTCGGTAAAACCGAATGCTTCAAAGTACTTATAGAAGGTCTCGACACCGAGTCGCTGACCGATTGTGATGAAATACGGGTTGCAGGAATTCATAAGTCCCTGCGTGAGTGTCTGTGTGCCGTGACCCGAATGGTTGTGACACCAATAGTGTCTGTCCATAATCTGTATTGAACCGCCGCAGTTGAAGGTTTCGTCATATTCGACAACGTTTTCTTCAAGTCCTGCCGCCATTGTAATGACCTTGAAAACCGAGCCGGGGTCATAGAGGTCGGAGACACCGCGGTTTCTCCACTGCTGATACATAGCGGTTGTATAAGCCTTTTTGCGCTCCGCTTCGTCCTCAATCTCGTTGAGCTTTTCAACGGTTCTTGTATCGTAAATGTTGTAGGGGTCGTTTGAATCAAAGCTTGCCTGACTTGACATTGCAAGAATTGCGCCCGTATCAACATCCATTACTATGCCTGTCGCTGAAAGACAGTTGCTCGTCTCGTAGCACTCGCTGAGTGCTTCCTCGAGGTAACGCTGAATCGTTTCATCAATGGTCAGCACAAGTCCCGTGCCCTGTGTAGGCTCGTAAAGAGTCTGATAAGCAATACTCTCGATAACCGTGTTATTCGCTTTTGTGGAAATAAGCCTTCCGTCGATACCCTTTAAAATGTCGTTATATTTTGATTCAAGTCCTGAAAGACCGTCGTTATCCGTACCGACACATCCGAGAATCTGCGAAGCAAGAGTTGAATACGGGAAATATCGCTTGACGTCATCCTCGACCATAATCGCGCTTGAATAATAAACTGCCTTTTCGCCCTTTTTGCCCGATTCATAGGGCTCTTTTACAAATTCGAGCACCTTATCGCGGATATCTTTTTCCACTTTTTCGACAAGCGTAAGGTTATTATAGCCCGTCAGAGCCGCTTTTTCTTCGAGAGTTTCTCTCTCAATCCCGAGGATTTCGGGAAGAGTATCGAAAACAATCTCCTTTGCCGCATCGGGGAATTTTGCAAACTCGCTGGGATTGAAGGTAATCTTCCATGCCGAGGCGCTCTGCGCAAGAACAGTCATATTGCGGTCGTAGATAATGCCGCGGTTTGCGGGCACAACCGTATCGTTGAGCTGCTGCTGCTGTGCCTTGAGCTTGAAGAAATCGCCGTTGATAATCTGGGCATTCACAAGACCCGCAACAGGGAAAATAAAGCCGATTACAAGGAACAGTGCGAGAATACCCCAGATACGCATTTTTACACCCTTTGTAAGGATTTTTCGGGGCTTTAACAGCTTCTTTTTATGTACTCTGAGTTGTGTTTTCAACGCAATTTCCTTCCTTTCCTGTTGCAAAAATTACCTCTATAAAATCACTCTAAGGGCGGATGTTAATCCGCCCTTTTTAATGTCATATAATAAATATGCCTGACTAAACTTGTACTATACATCGGTTCACCTGTTACTGTGTCAGCCGAGCACCGCCCTCATCGGAAATATCGAAATAATCAATCTGATAGCTCTCCCTTTTTACCATACCGAGCTTCGACTGAGCATATTCCTCAATCTTATCCACAGCCATAAGTGAGTTATATTTCATCTGAAGCGATACATTCTCACTCTGTGCTATGCTCAGATCATTTTTCGCATTTGTAAGCTCGACCTGAAGATTCGTTACCTGAACACGGAAGAATATCAAAGATCCGATAATAAGGAATGCCGCAAAGGCAAAGGTGCAGGCTTTGATTGCCGCAACAAAGCTTTCGCGAGTCTCCGTTACCACCTGCGCCCTGCTGACGGGCTTATTTTCGAGGAGCTTCGGCTTACGGATTTTTCTTTCGGGTGCTTCCTGAGGAAGGTAACCGCTTTTCTGAACATCAAACAAATCAAGATCAAGTGCAACATTCTGGTTAGCCATAACCGTCAGCTCCTTTCTGAATTTAAACTAAAGTAATTTTTATCATCCTATTTTTTCTACCGCACGAAGTCTTGCGCTGTGAGCACGGAAATTATCGTCAATTTCCGTTGTGCTCGGTGCTTTCGATTTGAACGGCAGCTTTCCGCGCGGTGTTTTTCCGCACACGCAAACGGGAAATTCCGGAGGACAGGTACAGCCCTCACAGAAGGAATTGAAGCGTTTTTTGACAATTCTGTCTTCAAGTGAGTGGAAAGTGATAATCGCCAGCCTTCCCGAGGGATTGAGCACATCGAACATATCGTCGAGCGCCTTACTGAGCTTATCGAGCTCTCCGTTGACTTCAATTCTTAATGCCTGAAAGGTCTTTCGTGCGGGATGTCCGTCACGCTTTGCCTTCATCGGCATAGAGATTTTTATGATTTCAACCAAATCAAAGGTTGTTTCAATCGGTTTTATCTGCCTTGATTTTACAATGTTCTTTGCGATTGACGGTGCAAATTTTTCCTCACCGTAGGTGTAAATTATACGCCTTAACTCACTTTCGGAGGCGTTATTAACGAGATCCTTTGCGCTGACTCCGCTCATTGACATTCGCATATCGAGCGGTGCGTCCTTATGAAATGAAAAGCCCCTGGCATCGGTGTCGAGTTGATGGGAACTAACGCCCAAATCCGCCATCACACCGTCGACACCGATGATGCCGAGGTTGCTGAGAACTGATTTGATGTTCACAAAATTATCGTGAACAACTGTTACCTTGGGGTTATCTGCAAAGCGTTTTTGCAGAGTTGCAATAGCTTCAGGGTCCTGATCAATTGAAATCAGCCTGCCCGTCGTAAGCTTTTCGGCAACTGCGGCACTGTGACCGCCTCCCCCTGCCGTGCAGTCAACATAAATTCCGTCAGGCTTTATGTCAAGCGCATCGACTGTTTCGTAAAAAAGAACGGGAATATGTTGAAAATCTGACATCAGAGCGGAAGAACGATATCAACAATCTTTTCGGATTCAGCACGGAGTTTCTCTTCAAATGCTTCTTTATCCCAGATTTCAGCTCTGGGGCCGATGCCGATTGTTACGATTTCCTTTTTAAGACCTGCTGCTTCGATAAATTTCGGAGGAATTACGAATCTTCCCTGCGCATCGAGGTCATATTTTTTTGAATTTATTGAAAAATGCCACTGAAGCTCGGTTCTGTCAACCCCGTCATCGACATAAGCGATCTTTCCGACCATCTCATCCCACTCGGAGGTGATATAGAGACGCAAGCATTTTTCGTTGGTTTTGTGGTAAATGGTAAAGCTCTGACCGTCGAGGGCATCTTTGATTTTTGCAGGCATAATTACACGATTATTAGCATCAATCGAATGATAATATTCGCCGTTAAAGTGCATTATCGGCTTATCCTGCATCAAAATCCCTCCATTTCGTATCAAAATCAGTACTTTTCGCTCCAATTACATCCATATTATAATGCGAATACAGCTAAATGTCAATAAGAATGAAAATATTTTTGTGAATTTTTTTGACAAAAATATTTCCAAAATCGGTAAAAAATGGAAAGAGTGCAAAAAAATACACCATACCCCGATTGGAGTATGGTGTATTGAGTTGTATTTATCAGTCAATGGGAAGAAGATCTGCCATTACAGTGTTGGGAGCATCCTCTTTCTTTCTGAGCTGAACGTCAGCATAGCACTTCATACCTGTACCTGACGGGAGAAGCTTACCGATGATAACATTTTCCTTAAGTCCCATAAGCGGGTCTGTCTTACCCTTGATAGCTGCATCTGTAAGAACACGTGTTGTCTCCTGGAAGGATGCTGCTGAAAGGAAGGATTCTGTTGCAAGTGAAGCCTTTGTGATACCCATAAGTGTCGGGATATAGGTTGCGTAGTTCGGCTCTGTACCCTCTGCTTCTGCCTTAGCCTTAACCTTGGCATTTTCGGTATAGAACTCGTGCTTTTCAACAACTGAGCCCGGAAGGAAGTTAGTGTCGCCTGCGTCGTCAATCTTGACCTTACGCATCATCTGACGAACGATAACCTCGATGTGCTTATCGTTGATATCAACACCCTGTGTACGGTATGTTCTCTGAACCTCACGGATAAGATAATCGTGAACAGCCTCAACACCGCGGATAGCAAGAATGTCGTGCGGGTTGGGAGCACCGTCTGTAAGTGCCTGACCCTTTGTAACCTTGTCGCCTTCCTTGACAATTTCACGGAAGCCGTAAGGAATGAGATATGCCTTTGAATCGCCGTTTTCTGCATCTGTGATAACAACGTGACGGCTCTTCTTGATTTCTTCAAATGAAACCGTACCTGAGATTTCTGAAAGGATTGCAAGTGACTTGGGCTTTCTTGCTTCGAAGAGCTCTTCGATACGCGGAAGACCCTGTGTGATATCGCCTGCGTCCTTCGCACCACCTGTATGGAACGTTCTCATTGTAAGCTGTGTACCGGGTTCACCGATTGACTGTGCAGCGATGATACCGACAGCCTCACCGACTGTAACAGGCTCACCTGTTGCAAGGTTTGAACCGTAGCACTTGATACATACGCCGTGTTCAGCCTTACAGGTAAGAAGTGAACGGATAACAACGGAAGCAACTGTGCCTTCCTCTGCCTCGCCTGCTTCAATCTTAGCCTGCATCTTTGCCTTCGCGTGGTCAGCAACAACCTTAGCTTCGATATCTGTCATCATCTTGTCCTTGGACATAATGACTTCGCCTGTTTCTGTATCAACATAATCGTTGAGAAGATAACGGCCTGTAAGACGCTCTGCAAGGTCAACAATCTTTCTGTTGCCGTGGAAGATATCGTAAACCTCGATACCCTCGTCGCAGCCGCAGTCCTCGCTGTGGATAATACATTCCTGTGAAACGTCAACAAGACGACGTGTAAGGTAACCTGAGTCAGCAGTACGAAGAGCTGTATCGGCAAGACCCTTACGAGCACCACGGGAAGAAATGAAGTATTCGGAAATATTAAGACCTTCACGGTAGTTAGCCTTGATGGGAACTTCGATTGTCTTACCTGCTGTGTTAGCGATAAGACCACGCATACCTGCGAGCTGACGAAGCTGTGAATCGTTACCACGGGCACCGGAATCAAGCATCATATTGATGGGGTTGTACTTATCGAAGTTTGCCTTAAGCTCCTTAGCAACCTCCTGTGTACAAGCCTCCCAGATTTCGATGATTCTGTCTGAACGCTCGGACTCTGTGATAAGACCGCGGTCATAGTTTCTTGAAACCTTATCAATCTTTGCTTCTGCCTCTGCAAGAAGTTCAGCCTTTCTCGGCGGAATTGTTGCGTCGCAGACAGCAACGGTGATACCGCTTCGTGTTGAATGTGTATAACCCTGAGCCTTGATGTTATCAAGCATCTCAGCAGCTACTGCAGTACCGTGAACACGGATACATCTGTCGATAATCTTACCGAGGTTACCCTTCTTGACAAGGAAGTCAACTTCAAGCTTGAACATACTGTCGATATCCTCGGGGTTACGCTCAACAAAGCCGAGGTCCTGAGGAACGGGATTGTTGAAGATGATACGGCCGAGAGTTGTCGGAACGAGTCTTGTGTATTCAACGCCGTTGATTGTCTTTGTCATACGGACCTTGATTGAGGAGTGAAGTGTGATTGTACCGTCGTCGTAAGCCATTGTAGCTTCATCAACGCTGCGGAATGCCTTGCCTTCACCCGGTTCGCCCGGCTTTTCAAGTGTAAGGTAATATGAACCGAGGATCATATCCTGTGTCGGAACTGCAACAGGACGTCCGTCGGAGGGTTTGAGAAGGTTGTTAGCAGCAAGCATAAGGAAACGAGCCTCTGCCTGTGCTTCTGCTGAAAGAGGAACGTGAACAGCCATCTGGTCACCGTCGAAGTCAGCGTTGAAGGCTGTACATACGAGCGGATGAAGCTTGATAGCTCTGCCCTCTACAAGAACGGGCTCAAAAGCCTGGATACCGAGTCTGTGAAGAGTCGGAGCACGGTTGAGCATTACGGGATGGTCCTTGATAACGATTTCAAGTGCGTCCCAAACCTCGGGATGTGCCTTTTCAACCATCTTTCTTGCAGACTTGACGTTACCTGCCTTTTCTGTTTCAACAAGGCGCTTCATTACGAAGGGCTTGAAGAGCTCGAGTGCCATTTCCTTGGGAAGACCGCACTGGTAAAGCTTGAGCTCGGGACCGACAACGATAACCGAACGGCCTGAATAGTCAACACGCTTACCGAGAAGGTTCTGACGGAAACGTCCCTGCTTACCCTTAAGCATATCTGAAAGTGATTTAAGAGCTCTGTTGCTCGGACCTGTAACAGGACGTCCGCGGCGGCCGTTGTCGATAAGAGCATCGACAGCCTCCTGAAGCATTCTCTTCTCGTTGCGGACGATGATGTCGGGTGCGCCGAGCTCGAGGAGCTTCTTAAGACGGTTGTTACGGTTGATAACACGACGGTAAAGGTCGTTGAGGTCAGATGTAGCAAATCTGCCGCCGTCGAGCTGAACCATAGGTCTGATTTCGGGCGGGATAACAGGAACTACATCGAGAATCATCCACTCGGGCTTGTTGCCTGATGTACGGAATGCTTCGATAACCTCAAGACGCTTGAGAGCCTTTGCTCTCTTCTGGCCTGATGAGCCTTGAAGCTCCTCACGAAGCTCCTGTGCGAGAGCTTCAAGGTCAACCTCTGCGAGGAGTTCCTTGATAGCCTCTGCGCCCATACCTGCCTTAAAGTCGTCTTCATATCTTTCACGGTATTCCGTGTAAGCTTTTTCATCGAGAATCTGCTTCTTCTCAAGCGGTGTGTCACCGGGATCGGTAACGATGTATGATGAGAAGTAGAGAACCTTTTCAAGATTTCTCGGAGTTACGTCAAGAACAAGACCGATTCTTGACGGAATACCCTTAAAGTACCAGATGTGTGAAACGGGAGCTGCGAGCTCGATATGGCCCATACGCTCACGGCGTACCTTTGCCTTTGTGACTTCAACACCGCATCGGTCGCAGACAATGCCCTTATGGCGTACTCTCTTGTACTTACCGCAATGGCACTCCCAGTCCTTTGTGGGTCCGAAGATTCTTTCGCAGAAAAGACCGTCTTTTTCGGGCTTAAGGGTACGGTAGTTTATAGTTTCGGGCTTTGTAACCTCACCGTAAGACCATTCTCTAATCTGTTCGGGTGAAGCGAGTCCGATTTTTATTGATTCAAAGGTATTGTTTTCCAAAATGACTGCCCCTTTTCTAATCTATATGAATTTCTGTGGTACAAGCGTCGGATTATTCGTAGTCGTATTCGTCTGCGGTATCCATACCGTAGTCATCTGCCTCATAGCTTTCTTCAAACATATCGGCAAATTCGTCTTCTTCCTCTTCGCTTGTGATGAGATTACCCTCTTCGTCCTCGAGCTCGTAGCCCTCTGCGCTTTCGGCATCGTTCACGTGTGAGAATGCCTTATCGTCAGAAGGTGCAAAGCCCATATCGTCGTCAAAGTTCTGCTTGAGGTCAATCTCCTGCTGGTCCTTGTCGTATACACGAACATCAAGACCGAGTGACTGAAGCTCCTTGACAAGAACCTTAAAGGACTCGGGAATACCTGACTGGGGAACATTGTTGCCCTTAACAATAGCCTCATAAGTCTTAACACGACCGACAACGTCGTCAGACTTGACTGTAAGAATTTCCTGAAGTGTGTATGCTGCACCGTAAGCTTCAAGTGCCCAAACTTCCATTTCACCGAAACGCTGACCGCCGAACTGAGCTTTACCGCCCAAGGGCTGCTGAGTAACGAGTGAGTACGGACCTGTTGAACGGGCGTGAATCTTATCATCAACAAGGTGCAACAGCTTAAGGTAATACATTATACCTACTGTAACAGGGTTATCGAAGCGGCGGCCTGTACGACCGTCGATAAGGATTGACTTACCGTCCTCACGAAGACCTGCTTCGCTGAGTGCGGCTCTGATATCATCCTCGTGAGCACCGTCGAAGACAGGTGTCATAACCTTCCAGCCGAGATGACGTGCGGCAAAGCCGAGGTTAACCTCAAGCACCTGACCGATGTTCATTCGGGACGGAACACCAAGGGGGTTAAGAACGATATCAAGCGGAGTACCATCCTCAAGGAACGGCATATCCTCCTGCGGAAGGATGCGTGAAACAACACCCTTATTACCGTGACGGCCCGCCATCTTGTCACCGACGGAAAGCTTACGCTTCTGTGCGATGTAGCAGCGAACAACCTTGTTTACGCCGGGGCTGAGCTCGTCTGAATTCTCTCTTGTGAACACCTCAACGTTAACAACGATACCGTACTCACCGTGCGGAACGCGGAGTGAAGTGTCGCGGACTTCCTTAGCCTTTTCGCCGAAGATAGCACGGAGAAGTCTCTCTTCGGGAGTGAGCTCGGTTTCACCCTTCGGTGTAACCTTACCGACGAGGATGTCGCCTGAATGAACCTCTGCACCGATACGGATGATACCTCTGTCGTCAAGGTCCTTGAGTGCGTCATCACCGACGTTGGGGATGTCTCTTGTAATTTCTTCAGGTCCGAGCTTTGTATCTCTGGACTCTGTTTCGTATTCTTCAATGTGAATTGAGGTGTAAACGTCGTCTCTTACGAGCTTTTCGTTGATAAGAACGGCGTCCTCGTAGTTGTAGCCTTCCCAGGTCATAAAGCCGATGAGAGCATTCTTACCGAGTGAAATTTCACCGTGGTCGGTTGCGGGGCCGTCTGCGATAACATCGCCTTCATTAACGTGCTGACCGTTCTCTACGATAGGCTTCTGATTGATACAAGTGCCCTGGTTGGAGCGCATAAACTTTGTAAGATTGTATTTTTCAATCTGTCCGTCCTCGTCCTTGCGGATTTCGATGTAATCTGCATTGACGTGAACAACAGTACCTGCATTGCGGCAAAGAACAACAGTACCTGAGTCAACTGCTGCCTTGTATTCCATACCTGTACCGACAATGGGAGAATCTGTCTTGAGAAGAGGCACAGCCTGACGCTGCATGTTTGAACCCATAAGTGCACGGTTTGCGTCGTCGTTCTCAAGGAAGGGAATCATAGCAGTAGCAACGGAAACGAGCATCTTGGGCGAAACGTCCATAAAGCTGACTCTTGAGTTGTCAATCTCGTGGAATTCGTCACGGTAACGTGCCATAACCTTTCTTCTTGCGAAGCTGCCGTCCTCATTGAGGGGCTCGTTAGCCTGTGCGACGATGAACTCATCTTCCTCGTCTGCTGTCATATAAACAACCTCGTCAAGCACCTTTCCGTCAACAACGCGGCGGTAGGGAGCTTCGATGAAGCCGTACTTATTGATTTTTGCAAAGGTTGCAAGATAAGAGATAAGACCGATGTTCGGACCTTCAGGAGTCTCAATCGGACACATACGGCCGTAATGGCTGTAATGAACGTCACGAACCTCGAAGCCTGCGCGGTCACGTGAAAGACCGCCGGGGCCGAGTGCTGAAAGACGGCGCTTGTGAGTAAGCTCTGCAAGCGGGTTGGTCTGATCCATAAACTGTGACAACGGAGAAGATCCGAAGAACTCCTTGATTGCCATAAGCACGGGGCGGATGTTGATAAGAGACTGCGGAGTGATCTTATCCTCCTCTTCCTGTGCCTGAAGTGTCATACGCTCACGGACAACTCTTTCCATACGTGCAAGACCGATACGGAACTGGTTCTGGAGAAGCTCACCGACACAGCGGATACGACGGTTACCGAGGTGGTCGATATCGTCCGTTCTGCCGACGCCGAAAGCGATTGAGTTAACATAGTTGATTGATGAGAAGATATCATCAATTGTGATATGGTTCGGGATAAGGTCGTTGCAACGCTCCTTGAGAGTTGCGAAGAGAGCCTCATCGTCACCCTCATAAGCTTCAAGAATTTCTGAAAGAACTGCGAAGGAAACCTGCTCGTTGATGCCGATTGAATCGAGCTGTTCCTCTGTGAACTGAGGAACGTACGGCTGAATGTCAACCATACCGTTGGAAATAACCTTGATTTCCTTATCATCAGCAACCTTTACGTAAACTGTGTTTACACCTGCCTGCTCGATGATGATTGCCTTATCTTTAGTAACAACCTCGCCCTCTTCTGCAAGGATTTCACCTGTAAGAGGAGCAACAACGGGCTGTGAAAGTGTTGTGCCTACGATACGGTCGAAGAGAGAGAGCTTCTTGTTATACTTATATCTGCCGACTCTTGAAATATCGTAACGGTAGGGATCAAAGAAGAGATTGTCAAGATGAGTCTGTGCTGTTTCAAGCGTTGCAGGCTCGCCCGGACGAAGCTTCTTGAACACTTCCATAAGAGCTTCTTCAGTATTCTGTGTCTCATCCTTTTCGAGAGTTGCCTCGATTCTCGGATCGTAACCGAAGAATTCACGGATTTCTGTATTTGAGCTAAGGCCCAATGCTCTGATGAAGGTTGTGATATATATTTTTCTGTTTTTATCTATACGGACGTAGAAAATATCATTGACGTCTGTTTCGTATTCAAGCCATGCACCACGGTTGGGGATAACTGTGTTTGTGTAAAGCTCTTTACCTGTCTTGTCGTGGGACATATCGTAATATACGCCCGGTGAACGGACAAGCTGTGAAACGATTGCACGCTCTGCACCGTTAATGATGAAAGTACCGCTTTCAGTCATTATCGGGAAATCACCCATATATACTTCGCTTTCTTTTACAACACCTGTCTCCTTATTGAGGAGCTGTGTTCTGACACGCATGGGTGCGGAATAGGAAGTATCACGTTCCTTACACTCTCTGATTGAATACTTGGGCTTGTCGTCCATACGGTAATCAATAAACTTAAGCACCCAGTTACCTGTGTAATCGGTAATGTCTGCAATGTCTCTGAAAACCTCTTTAAGGCCGACATCCAAGAACCACTGATACGAGTCCTTCTGGATTTCAATGAGGTTAGGCATACTCATAACCTCTTTGATTTTTCCGAAACTCATTCTGGTCTTGCTACCCCTTGCAACGGGAGAAACATTCACCATTGACTAATCACTCCGTTCTTTTTATTTTCGTCCGTGTTTGTTGGAAAAAACAATTGCTTTTCGGTTGAAAATGCTCGATTTTTCAGCGCAGTTTCCCCTACCCCAAAATACTCGAGGACATTTTAAACCATTATAATAGTTGTAACATTATAGTACAAGTTAATAAAGATGTCAAGAAGTAATTTGAAAAATTTTTGGAATTTTTTTCCGGCGGTTATGTATCCGCTTTTAGTATTGACTTTTCGGAAGATTTTAACGGGAGATTTTGGGTAGCAAGTACCCGCCCTGCCGCACGATTTCAGGTTTGTTCGATTAATTTCATATATATAAAGAAAAAGCACCCGAGCGGGTGCTTTTAAGATGTAATATTATGTCTTGACTGTTTCGAAGTCGTACATCGCTCTTGCGGTGTCTGCATCGGTATGGATTGTGACGAGGGAGGTCATTAACTTTGTCTGTGCGGAGACGTGGTAATACGTGCCGTTATAGAAGCTGCACTTATTCTCGCTCGGGTGTGCGTGTCCCATTGAAACAAGACCGACACAGCCTGCCGCAGTAAACACATCGTCAAGAGGTTTATTCTTCGGGATGTTGTATTTTTCCTCCTGCCTGTCAAGCGTTGAGTAGCCGTCCTTGTATGCTTCGCCGTAAATTGCCGCTTCGGCAAAGGCAGGCGTATTCTCGTGGATAAAGACACTCATTGAAATATCGCCGTATTTTTCGAGCTTTGAGTTAATCTCGTTTTTACACCACTCGACCTGATCGGCATGAACATAGCCGTAGATGTGCTCGTCATCCTCGTTATCGTAATCCATTGTATCAAGGAAAATTAAGGAATGAACAAGCGTTCCGTTGTTTTCAATATCAATTGAATACTGTGCGCCGCCCGAAACATCTTTCACATCAGCACAAAGGCAGTAATCGAACTGTGTAAGATAGGCAGTGACGTCGGCTGACGTTCCGTGCGCAATTCCGTCGTTGTTGCCGGGAATGTATGCCCAGTACTGTTCAAGCGTTTCGAACATTGTGCCGACGGTATCAAGAACGTACTCCTTATTGTATGCGCCCGCCTCACCGTCATCAAGCATATCACCGAGGACAACAACCAGATCGGGGGTATATTCTTTGATTTGTTCTTCCATAGTTTTCATTACGAAAATATCACCGTACGAAAGACCTGTTGTAAAGTGAGTATCCGAAAACTGCAAAACGGTAAAGTCGCCGTTTTCATCGGTTGAGAGTATCGGCATTTCCTTTTCTGCGGTGACGGTTTCGGCATAGCCTGTTATGTCACCTTTGTTGATGAGTTGGCGAAACGAGCCTTCCGTTGTGAAGAAATTGAAAATAGCAACAAGAGTTGCGAGAAAAATCGAGAAAAATGATTTCATTGTTATTCTCCTATGAATTTTTCAATCGGGGTGATATCGAGGAGGTCAAAGGCTTTTATAAACTCATAGAAATCCTTTGCAATCTGCATAACACCGCCGACGGAGTTGCTTTCGATATTAAGGGGCATTATCGGGTCGTGGACGCTCAGGCGCAGGAGAAGCCAGCCGTCGCCGTTTTCTTTATCCGCAGAGATACGCATACCCTCACGGTTATCGTCTGCGATTTTCCAGCCCTTTCTGTTTTCATAACGCTTTTCAAGCTTTGCGATTACATCCTCACCGTAGGACTTGAAATCCTCACAGCCGATTGCGAAACGAAGCTCCTTTGCCTCGGCAGGCTCTTTGAGCGGTGCAAGGATATTCTGAATTGCGTTGCCTGTCTTATCACGGGCAAGAAGGATGACGATTTTTGTCATAAGATACGCACCGTCATCAAGGTAGTAGTTCTCCTTGAATGCCGCGTGACCCGAGGTTTCGATTGCAAGCGGGCAGAACTTTCCTTCATTGTTAAGCTCAATCTGCTTATTGATAACGTTGCGGTATCCCCTCTTGAAGCGGTAATGCTCACCGCCGATTGATTCTATATAAGTCTTGAGTCCGTCAGAGGTTACGGAGTCGGTTACGATAACCCCGCTGTCGTGTCCCTCCATTGCGATATATGAGGCAAGAGCAACAAGGCGGTTACGGTTGATCTCCTCGCCGTTGCGGTCAACACAGCCTGCACGGTCAACGTCGGTATCAAAGATAATGCCGAGGTCGGCCTTGCTGTTTGTGACTGCCGAACAGATTGACTCCATTGCTGTCGGATTTTCGGGATTCGGAATATGATTCGGGAACATTCCGTCGGGTTCAAGGAACTGACTGCCCGTGATATACGCGCCGAGAGACAAAAGCACATTCTCGGCATAAAATCCGCCGACACCGTTGCCTGCATCAACAATGATTTTAAAGCCTTCGAGCGGTTTTTCGTAATTCTCGGCATTAACACCTTTTTTAATCATATCGCGAAGTCTTGCCGCATAGTCGGACATATAATCAACATCGGTGATTTTTGCCGCATCTGTTTTAAGGTCGGCAACGCTGATGCCTTCGGCATTCGTCAGAAGCTCCGCAATGTCAGAGCCTTCCAAACCGCCGTCGGGCGTGAAGAACTTGAGTCCGTTTCTTTCCCACGGATGATGACTTGCAGTAATCTGCACCGCACCGTCACAGGCAAGGTCAAGCGTTGACATAAACATAGCGGGAGTTGAGGCAAGTGAGCAATTTATGACCGCAACACCGAGCGCGGAGAGCGTATCAGCAACAGCCTTGATTATTCTCGGACCCGAAACACGGGAATCTCTGCCGACTGAAACGGTAAGCTCCTTATATTCCTTACCGCTTCGCTTGCAAAGCCAATCGGCAAAGGCATAGGATATTTTTGAAACGATTTCGTCACTCAGATAAAGCTTTTCTTCAGAAAAGTCTTCAGCACCGAAGCCTCTGATATCGGTACCGCTTTTAAAACCCATTAAACTCATAACATCGTCCTTTCGTCTGCTACTGATTTAAGGAATGAATACATTCCCGAAAAGTTTTTATATACTTCCTTGAGTTCATCAATAAGCTCTTCTTTTGCAAGTGTTTCAAAATCCGTTCTCTGCGCAATAAAATGCAGATTTTTTATATGATAGTACGGCTCGATTTCGGGTATCGGATCGCCCGGCTTCGGCTTTTTGTAAAACTCGGGTGAATACATTGCACCTGTTTTTTCTGCATCTTTAACGGCCTTAAGGAACTCCTGCGGTCTCTCGATAAGTGCCTTTCGGTAAAGCTCGAGATAGGTTGCATCAACCCAGAACATACCGACACCGTAAGACCAATAATTCTGCGTTACCTCAAACCACATACACGGATACTGCTGCCACTCGTGCTTGTTGCGCATAAACATTATCCAGAGATTGTCACGGTAGAGATGCTTATATTTCGAAAAACGCGTATCACGGAAGAAGCGCGATACCATTTTGACGGGATCGGTCATAACCTTATCGTCAAGCTCGTAGAGCTGAGGTGCGATCTGAGCCGCAATCTGACGCATCGGAATTGTGAAGCCTTCCTTCAATTCCTGCTTATGCTCTTCATAAAATATACGGCTGTTTTCAAATTTATTCTGCGCCGCAAGAAATAGTGTTTCGGGTTTAATTCCGTTATATGCCAATTAAATCAACCCTCTTTCTGCCATTTTCTGTGCAGCAAGCATTATGCCCGTCTTCGCGCTGTGGAAGTTAAGTCCGCCCTGCATCCAAGCGGCATAAGGCTCACGAAGCGGGGCATCGGCTGAAAGCTCGATTGAAGCACCGCCGATGAATGCGCCTGCCGCCATAATAACCTTATTATCGTAGCCGGGCATATCCCACGGCTCGGGAGTAACAAAGGCATCAATCGGTGCGCCCGACTGCATACCCTGACAGAAGGCGATGAGATTTTCTTCATTGCGAAGAAGCACGCTCTGAACAATATCGAAGCGCGGGTCGGTTGATTTCGGAGTTGTTTCAAAGCCGAACTGTTCAAAAAGACCTGCGGTGAAATACGCCGCCTTGATTGCCTCACCGACGGTATGGGGTGCAAAGAAAATTCCCATAAACAGCTCACGGCTCATACCGAGTGTTGCGCCGACCTCTCTGCCGAGACCCGGGGTTGTGAGACGGTAGGAAATTTTTTCAACAAGGTCTGCTCGTCCTGCAACATAACCGCCCGTTCTCGCAAGTCCGCCGCCTGCGTTTTTGATAAGAGATCCCGCGATGATATCCGCGCCGACCTGAGTCGGTTCAATTTTCTGCGTAAATTCGCCGTAGCAGTTATCGACCATTATATCAGCATCGGAATTAGCCTTGACAACCTTTGCAATCTCACCGATTTCCTCGCAGGAAAGGCTCGGACGAAGAGAATAGCCCCTTGAACGCTGTATGTAAACGAGCTTGATTTTTTCTTTCGTAACGGCTGCTTTTATTGCTTCAAGGTCAGGCTTACCGTCCCTGAGGTCAACCTGCTTATAAATAATTCCGTAATCTGCAAGAGAGCCGTCGCCCTTGCCGTCAATACCGATAACGGAGTGGATTGTATCGTACGGAGTTCCCGTGACACAGAGCATAATATCACCCGGGCGGAGCATTCCGTAAAGGGCAACAGCAAGCGTATGCGTTCCGCAGGTGAAGTTGTGGCGGACAAGTGCATCCTCTGCGCCGACGATATCGGCAAAAACGCGGTCAATAACCTCTCTGCCCCTGTCGCCGTAGCCATAGCCCGTGCTTTCGGCAAACATACTCTCACTGACGTGATTATTGATAAAAGCAGAAAGCACCTTCTGCTGATTATATTCGGTGATTTCGTCGGTGATATCAAACTGCGGTCTGATTTTTTCAAGTGCTTTTTTTGCCGCCGTCTGCACCTTTTCATCTATCTTAAAAAAGCTTTGTTCCATCTGTAATTAAACTCCATTCATTTGTAACTGTAAAGCCGATTGACTTATAAAACTCAACAATGCTGTCCGATTTACAAAGAAGCTCAACTCGGTTTCCGTTTGCAAGCTCCTCGTTGGCAAGACGTGTAACAAGCGCACGCGCAACTCCCCTGCCCCTGAATTCGGGCACGGTTGCGACCGCACCGAGAAGAGACGCTTTATCGGTACGGAAAAGCACCATAGCACAGCCTGCATTATTACCGTCAAGCTGACAAAGCAGCGGCTTTGCCGTATTACGGTTAATGCGGAAGCTTGTATCTGACAGCCACGGGAGGTAGTCGCCGACACCCGTGAGATTTTCGGCTTTGATTATATTGTATACTTCTTTGAGTTCAAGGTTTTGTTTAAGGGGGATTTCTTTTACTTCTGTCTTTTCTTTAAATTCGACAACGTAGCCCCACAGCTCCTCGTCATCGGTAAAGTGCTTTGCAACAGCACGCTCGCACTGGATTGTTGTAAAACCGACAATTTTTACAAACTGCAAAAGCTCTTCAAAATCTGCATTTTCGGCAGTTACCGTCATATCTCCGTCAACACGGCTGATTGCGGCACTTACATTGCCGTTATCATCGGTCTGCACCCAGAATTTAACAAAATCGTAGTCCGTGGAATAGCAGTTAAAATATGCTTTTATACGCGTACCGAAAACGTCGCGGTCGCAGAATAAAAGAAAGGCCTTATCCCCTTTTTCAACACATTTAACCATTTGCAAGCTCCTCGGCAAGCACTCTGATGAGTCTTGCACCTTCGGTTATATCTTCTTTTTTGAGAACGCACGAGGGTGAGTGCAGATAACGGCACGGAAGAGATACCGTAACAGTCTTTACACCGCCTGCTGTTTTGTGAATAACACCTGCGTTGTTTCCGCCTGCAACAAGAGACTTGACCTGCGCCTTTATTCCGTGCTTCTTCGCAAGCTCAAAGGCTTTATCAAAAAGATCCTTCGGATAAATTGTACGTCTGTCCATAAAGGATATTACTCCGCCGTCACCGAGAGAGCAGACGCGCTTGTTTTCGGGCACGTCAGCAAGGTCAGCCGCCGTTGTGGTTTCGACAACAATTGCGTAATCAGGCTGAACTCTGTAAAATGCCGTTGCTGCGATACCGAAGCCGACCTCTTCGCCTGCGGCGAAATTGAAATACATATCGTAAGGCAAGTCGGATTTTATCATATCAATAAGGATTGCACAGCCTGCTCTGTCGTCAAGCGCCTTTCCCTTGATAAAGCCGTTACCGAATTCAACAAACTCGGAATTGAAGCAAGCATAATCTCCGAGACTGACTTTGTTTTCAGCATCCTCTTTTGAATCAGCACCGATGTCAATATACATTGTTTTCGGCATATTGAGCTTTTCGGCGGCAGGTACCATATGGACAGCCTTGACACCGATAACTCCATTGATTCTGTTCTCACCGACCGTTACGGGTCTGCCGAGCATAACGCGCTTGTCGATGCCGCCGACACACGAAAATTCGAGAGTACCGTCGGAATTGATATGATTTATCATCATACCGACCTCGTCCATATGAGCATCGAGCATAACCTTATTTTTTGGTGTTGCCTTACCCTTTTTGAAGACGATGAGATTGCCGAGCGGATCGGTTTCGATGCTGTCGGCACAGTCCTTTACGGCATTTATGATGTAATCACGGACGGCGTGTTCTCTGCCCGAAACGCCGTCAAGCAATGAAAGCTCTTTAATTGTTTCAAGCATCAAGACCACCTCCGAGAATATATTGTGCAATGAGCTGTGCGCAGTTTTCGACATCCTTGACGCTGACAACCTCGACGGCGGTATGCATATTCCTCAACGGGATTGAAACAAGTCCCGTTTTAATACCTCCGCGCGAGAGTGCGATATGGTCGGCATTCGTGCCTGTCGAATCGCTCATAAGCTCAAGCTGATACGGAATCTCCTTTTCCTTTGCCACAGCTTCAAGCCTTCTGCTGATTTCGTAAGACAGCACGGGAGAAAAGCCTATCATCGGGCCTTTATCGAGCTTACCGCACTTTTTCGACGGCATATCGGGTGCATCCGCAAAGCTGACGTCAACGCTGATGCATTCATCGGCATCAATGCCGAAGCTACCCGTAACAGCACCTGTTCCGCCCGTTTCCTCCTGTGCGGAGAAAAGCAGCTTCAGATTGGGTGCATTTTCGGCTTGCATTATTATTTCGGCGGCACGGATAATTACCGCACAGCCCGCTCTGTCATCAAGGGCAGGACAGGAAATTCTGCCGTTTAAAAGCTCGCATACGGGGCTCTTGACCGTGATACGGTCGCCTGCGGAAATAAGCTTTTCAGCCTCCTCCTTTGAAAATCCCGTATCGACGAGAATGTCATCAATATCCTTCGCCTTACTTTCATCATCGGGAGTCTGCAGATGAGGCGGAGTTGAAATTATCACACCGTAAACGGGAGCTTTGCCCCATACCGTAACGTCCTGCGCCGCAAGGACACGAGCATCCGTTCCGCCGCATCTTGCAACGCGAAGAAAGCCGCCGTCGGTTATTGCGGTGACAATAAGACCGATTCTATCCGTGTGAGCATCGAGAAGGTAGGTTTTGCCCTTTCCGTTAAAGGATGCAATAAGATTGTTGTTTTTATCCTTCTGCGCTGTCATACCGTCGGGAAGGAAATCAATAATTTTTCCCGTGATATCCTCCTCAAGTCCAGGCGTACCGTTCGCCTGTGACAGCGTTATTATCATATTTTTAAGTTCAGACATAGTAATCCACCTTAATTAACAATATGTTTCATTATACATTCAAACTTTAAAATGTGCAATATGTTGATTTTCTTTTTTTAATATTGTATAATATCCGCAAGGAGGAATTATTATGGATAATAATAAGTATGAGTCTATTACCCCTGAAAATGATGATTACAAAATCACCTCGCAGGATATTGTTGAGGGCAAAAATAAAAAGAAGAAAAAGAAAAATGGCAACGGTGCTCTGAAGGTGCTGACAGCGTTGGTGCTTGTTCTTGCTCTCCTCGTTGGCGGCGGTGCTGTTTTCGTCAACAGCTATCTGAGCAAAATGAACTACGGTGATTCAAAGGGTGAAGTCAGCCCCGAGCTCGACAAGGAAGAGGCTCTCGTGTTTGACGAGCAGGTCGATGCCGATGCCGATATCCACGCAAACCTGAACGATAACGTTCTCTGGTATGACGACAGAATATACAATATCCTTCTTGTCGGCGTCGACTACGGCGAAAACGAAAAGGTTATGTTTGAGGGAATGTATCTCCCCCGTTCGGACTCGATGATTCTTCTTTCAATCAACACCATTGACAACGTTATCAATATGGTTTCCCTTTCGCGTGCGGTTTATGTAGCGATTCCCGGCCACGGCAACAAGAGACTGAACACGGCTCACGCTTACGGCGGTGCAAAGACTCTTATTGAAACCATTGAGCAAAACTACAAAATCAGAATTGATAAGTACGTCACTGTTGACCTTTCGGGATTTGAACAGATTATTGACATTCTCGGCGGCGTTAAAATTGAAATGACGGCACAGGAGGCAAGCTACATTCTCGGCAAGTATCAGGCAGGCACATACAACCTTGACGGTGAGACTGCCGCCGCTTATGCAAGACTTAGAAAAATCGACTCTGACCGTAAGAGAACGGGCAGACAAAGAGCAGTTCTTAATGCGATTGCACAGAAGCTCAAGGGCTCATCGGTTACAACCCTCTTCAATCTTCTTGACGACGTACTTCCGCTCGTAACAACAAACTTTACGAAAACAGAGCTTATCAGCCAAGCGACCAACGCACCGAAATACCTTTCAATGCAGATTAAAGAGGATATCATCCCCCACAATGCAACGTCGCTGACAATGCGCGACGGCAAAGAGGTTCTTATCCTCGACTGGGATGAAACAAAATCATATATCCACGACCTGCTTTATCCCGGAATTATTCCGCAGTCGGCAGAGCAGGAGCAGTAAAGAGAAAATCCACTCATTCACGCGAATGAGTGGATTTATTTTATTCTTCAGTTGTTTCTTCAGAGTTTTCTTCAATTACTTCTTCGGGAGCTTCGGCTTTGATTTCATCAACCGATTCGATAACCTCGTGAGCTTCCTCTTCCTCAACGAGTGTGCCCTCCATAAGCTGTTTGAATTTTTCACCGTTAATTTTTTCGTGCTTTACAAGATACTCTGCAAGCGCATCGAGCTTATCCCTGTGCTCTGTGAGGATCTTCTCCGTACGCTCGTAGGCGTTGGCAATAATCCTCTTAATTTCCTGGTCGATAGCTCTTGCGGTAAGCTCGGAATAATTCTTCGCGTGGCCGTAATCCCTGCCGAGGAATACCTGATCGTTGGATTCGGCATAGCATACGGGGCCGAGCTCATCGCTCATACCGTATTTTGTCACCATCTTACGCGCAACCTCTGTTGCACGCTCGATATCGTTGGATGCGCCCGTTGAAACGTCGCCGCGGACAAGCTGTTCAGCCATACGTCCGCCGAGAAGCGAAACAAGCTCATCAAGCATCTCTGACTTATAACGGTAGGTTTTATCCTCCTTGGGAACATAGAGCGTATAGCCGCCTGCCATACCGCGGGGAATGATTGAAACCTCGTGAACAGGGTCCTGTGTTTCAAGATAATAGCTTGCAACTGCGTGACCTGCCTCGTGGAAGGCTGTCATACGCTTTTCTTTCTCGTTCATCTTATGGGATTTCTTTTCAGTACCGATTACAACCTTGCGAGTTGCCTCCTCAATCTCTTCCATAGTGATTGCCTTCTTGCCTCTGCGTGCCGCAAGAAGTGCAGACTCGTTGAGGAGATTTTCAAGGTCAGCGCCGACAAAGCCGACAGTTGAATTTGCAATAACCTTAAGGTCAACATCGGGTGCAAAAGGCTTGCCCTTTGCGTGAACCTTGAGGATAGCCTCTCTGCCCTTTGCATCGGGATAGCCGACAGTTACCTGACGGTCAAAGCGTCCCGGACGGAGAAGTGCCGGGTCAAGGATGTCGGGACGGTTGGTTGCCGCGATGATGATAACGCCTTCGTTTTTGCCGAAGCCGTCCATTTCGACAAGCAACTGGTTAAGAGTCTGCTCTCTTTCGTCGTGTCCGCCGCCCATACCTGCGCCGCGGTGACGTCCGACAGCATCAATTTCATCAATGAAGATAACAGACGGAGCTTCCTTTTTAGCCTGATTGAAGAGGTCACGGACTCGTGAAGCACCGACACCGACGTACATTTCAACAAAATCAGAACCCGAGATTGAGAAGAACGGAACATCCGCCTCACCTGCTACCGCACGGGCAAGAAGAGTTTTACCTGTACCCGGAGGGCCCACAAGAAGCACGCCCTTGGGGATTCTTGCTCCGAGAGTGTTGAACTTATTGGGGCTCTTGAGGAAATCAACCATTTCGCTGAGCTCCTCTTTTTCTTCATCCGCACCCGCAACCTGATCAAAGGTTGTTTTTTCCTTCTCGTCCTTCTGCTTCTTAGCATTTATCTTGCCGAAGTTGAGAGTTCTGTTCATATCTGAACCGGCAGCATTCATTCTGCGCATCATCATAACAAAGAGAAGAATCAGAACACCCATTGTAAGGAACGAGGGAATAAGGTTCATAAGCCATGAGCCCGTCGAGCCTGAAATATATTCGTATTCTATCTTATTTTCCTTTGCCGCTGTCTTATTGTGCTCACGGACAAGGTCGTTGACGTCGTTGACGAAAATATTGACGTTCGGAACACGGTATTCCTTTTCTTTTTCGTTCTCACCGATGAGGGTGTATTTGAGCATACCGCTGCTTAAGTTAAGGGAGAATTTATCAACCTTACCTTCGTCAAAGTACTGCACAATCTGGTAATACTCTACCTTTTCCGTCTTATCCTTGGCCGTTTTACTCGCAAAGGCGATCGAGCCGACCATTATAAGCGGAATAAGAACGTACGGCAAAAAGGTCATTATGCGCCTTTTCATTTTGTCGTTTTTATTATTTTTGTTGTTCTTGTTAGGACTGTTGTTCAATGGTTTCACTCCTGTTTATCAGTTGTTTTCGTAGATTTCGGGCTTGAGAACTCCGATGTACGGAAGGTTTCTGTACTTTTCGGCATAGTCAAGACCGTAGCCTACAACAAACTCGTTCGGTACAAACGTCCCTGCATAATCCGCCTTGATATTTGACTTTCGGCGTTCGGGCTTATCAAGCAGAGTGCAGATTTTTATGCTTGCGGGGTTGCGCGTTTCAAGCATTCTGCAGACGTAAGAAAGAGTTACACCGCTGTCGAGAATATCCTCAACAAGCAAAAGATCCTTACCCTCAAGGTTAATGTCAAGATCCTTGATGATTCTGACGTTGCCCGATGCCTCGGTACGGTTGCCGTAGGCTGAAACGCACATAAAATCTATTTCACACGGTACGGTGATTTCGCGCATAAGGTCAGCCATAAAAATGACAGAGCCCTTAAGGATGCTGACGAGAAGAAGATTTTTGCCCTCGTAGTCCTTGCTTATCTGCGCACCGAGTCTTTTTACGATTTCAGATAATTCTTCTTTACTGAAAAATACCTTTTCAATATCCTTTTCAATCATTGTAAACCTCTCCGATTACAAGTATTTTTTGAGTTTCCTTTGTTATTTTCGCCCTGTCGGCACAGCCGATACCTTCAATCCACAATATGCCGATATCATCAGCAAGGATAAGGCGGTTGCATCTGCCCTCAAGGTGTTTTTCATTAAATAATTTTTTCAGCGTTTTTGTGCACGAACTGCCTGCAAGGCGGATTTTATCCCCTGCACGGCGGTTACGGATAACGCACTGACCTACAATGCGGTCATAGTCTAACACTTTATTATGAACAATATGTTTCGGCAGTAAATCATTTTTGTTAAAAACCTCTGCCCTTACAATACCGAAAGGAAGTTTTGCGCAAAGCGAGGAAAAATCAGCCTGCCATTCTGCCGTATCTTCCTTTTCCGGATTTACCGTAAGAACGGAATTTTTAACGGTTACAACTGTATTGCCGATGATTTCTGCCGTACCGCCGTCAAGAATCTGCTCAACAAGCTTTAAATGAACAAGCTCGGGAGTGATGCCTGCATATTGCTTTAAAATGCTTACGAGCACTCTTTTGCGGACGGACGGATGTTGATTTTTGATAAAATCGGCATCAAAGCCGTTTTCTTTTTTTGCTTTTAAAACAGTTTCTTTTGTAAGCGCATCGAAATAGTCCTCATCCTCGTTTGCGGAGGCGATAAGCCTTGCGACCGCCTTTTCAAAGGACGGGTTAATCTTTTTAAGCTCGGGAATTACGTTGAGCCTTATGCGGTTGCGCGAATAAGTCGGGTCGTGGTTAGTTTCGTCCGTGACAAAATTTATATTATTCTCCGCGCAGTATACCTCGATTTCCTCGCGCGTGCAGTCGATAAGCGGTCTTACAACATTACCCCTGACCGCAGGAATCGAGCAAAGACCCTTGAGCGAGGTGCCCCGCGTTTCGTTAAGAATCAAGGTTTCGCAACGGTCGGACAAGGTATGCGCTGTTGCGATTATACAATCACCGAGAGAAGAAAAAAAGTCATAGCGAACCTGTCTGCCGCACTCCTCAAGTCCGAGTCCCCTTTCCTTTGCAAGAGAAGGAACGTCAGCGTGAAGAAGATGAAGTTTTATGCCGAGCTTTTCACATTCAGCGGTAACAAAGGCTTCGTCGCGGTCGGCGGACTCCCCTCTTATACCGTGGTTGACGTGGCAGGCTTCGAGGGTTACGGCATACTCGTCCTTCAGAGCATACAGCACATTCAGAAGTGCCATTGAATCGGCACCGCCCGAAAGAGCCACGACAACTCTCTTTGAGTTAATCGGCATAGAATATTCCTTTAACGTGTTTCTGACCTTACATATCATTTCTGAGCTTCTCCAGAGTCATAAACAATGTATAGTCGCCGTCCCATACCATTTCGACGGTATCTGTTCTGCCGTGACGGTTTTTGGCAACAATAACCTCAACCTTATTGGCGAGATTCTGCTGCTGTTCATCCTCGTCATTGTCGTCCTTTTCACTTGAATAGTAGTCGGGACGGTAAAGCATCATAACGATATCGGCATCCTGCTCGATAGAGCCCGATTCACGAAGGTCGGCAAGCTGGGGACGGTGCGAGCTTCCTCTGCCCTCAGTACCACGGGAAAGCTGTGCACAGCAGATAACGGGAATTGCGAGGTCCTTTGCCATAAGCTTGAGCTCTCGCGTAATTTCGCTGACCGCCTGAACACGGTTTTCGGTTTTTCCCGCGGGACGGATAAGTCCGAGATAGTCGATAATTACACACTCAACGCCCTTGAGACGGCGGATTCGCGCCTTCATTTCAGGCACGGTGATTGAGCTTGTATCGTCAAAATAAAGCTCGACGTTGCTCAGTGCATTTGTTGCCATACCGAGTCTCTGCCAATCCTCGGCATCAAGCTCACCCGTTCTCATCTTTGCGGAATTGACACGTGCTTCGGTAGAAAGAACTCTCATTGCGAGCTGTTCCTTTGTCATTTCGAGAGAGAACATCAGAACGCGTCTGTTGCCGAGCACGGCAACATTTCTTGCAAGGTTGAGAGCAAAGCTCGTTTTACCCATAGCAGGACGGGCACCGATAAGAATAAGGTCGGATTTATGCAAGCCCGTCAGCACATTATCAAGATCCGAAAAGCCTGTGGGATAGCCCTTGTAGAGGTCTTTTTCGGGAGACGTAAGGTGCTGAAGAGTTGTGTAAACATCGCTGATAATGATGTCGCCGATTTTTGACGGAGCATTCGTTTTTCTGCCCTGACGGATGTTGTAAATCTTCTGCTCTGCAGATTCAAGCAGCTCGTCAGCCGTCTGCTCCTGTGTGGTGGCGGCATCAATCGTCTCCCTCGAAGCGTTGATGAGAGAGCGTATGTAGAATTTTTCTTTTACGATTTTAGCGTAGGATTCCACGTTTGCGGTCGAGGGTACAACCTGTGCGAGCTGAAAGAGATAATTCTTGCCCGCCGCCGTGTCGTAGACCTTGTCCTTAACGAGGCTGTCAAGAACAATAAGCGGGTCAATCTTTCCGCCCGTTGCCTCGATTGTAGCCATTGCGGTAAAGATTGCCTTATGCTGTGGAAGGTAGAAATCCTCCGCACTCAGAAGCACCTGCACCTGCGGCATACACGCAGGGTCAACAAGAAGTGAGCCAAGCACCGCCTGCTCCGCTTCAAGGCTGAAAACGGAATCCGTTGCGTTGAAATTGTTAAGACTTTCCATAAGTCTTTCTCCTTTGTTTTAGGATTACGAAAAGAGAATTATTCCTCTGTTACCATTACGGTAAAGTCTGCCGTTACGCCCTGATAAAGCTTAACTGATACAGAATAGCTGCCGAAGGACTTGATGTCGGGTGCGGTAATCTTTCTGCGGTCGATGTCGATTGCATATTCTTTTTTGATGCACTCGGCAATTTCCTTTGATGTAACAGAGCCGAAGAGTCTTCCGCCCTGACCTGCTTTAGCCTTGATTTTAACTGCTCTGCCGTTGATTTTTGCTGCAGCCTCCTGTGCCGCCTGTGTTTCAACAGCAATCTTGTGCTTTTTGGAGTCTTCTCTGTTTTTAAGCTCCGTCATTGCCTGTGAATTTGCTTCGATTGCAAGGTTTCTCGGGAAAAGATAGTTTCTTGCATATCCGTCGGAAGTGTTTACAAGCTCACCCTTCTTGCCGAGTGACTTGACATCCTGCTGTAAAATAACCTTCATTTTATATACCTCATTTCTTGATATAACGGTCGATGCTTCTCATAACATCTGCCGTTACCGTTTCAATATCGGAATCCTTAATCTGTGCCGCCGCCATCGTCTGATGACCGCCGCCGCCGAGATATTCCATTATAACCTGCACGTTGACCGCACCGTACGAACGGGCGGAAACGCAGATTACGTTATCCATTTTAAATATTACAAACGATGCATCAACACCGCTGATATTGAGAAGCTCGTCTGCCGCCTGCGCGCTTATTGCGCGGATTTCGGACGAGGGCTCATCATTGAGAGCGATTGCACAGTTATGGTACTTGCGCGCACCGCTGATGATTCTGTTGCGGATGTGATAATTTTCGATATCGTTTGCAAAAAATTTCTTGACCCTGACAGTCTCCGCACCCTGCGTTTTAAGGTAAGCGGCAGCCTCAAAGGTCTTTGAGCCGACACGGAGAATAAAATTCTTTGTATCAAGCATAATACCTGCCATAAGCGCATCCGCCGCGAACGAGCCGAGCTGAGTAACCGTCGGGATGTACTCCGAAAGCTCCGCAACCATTTCCGAGGCTGAAGAAGCACTCGGGTCGTGGAAGAAAATAACGGAATTTTTGATATAATCAACCGCTTTTCTGTGGTGGTCAATAACGACAACCATACCTGCTTTTTCGAGAAGAGCGGTATCCTCAACAAAGCCCGTGATATGAGTATCGACAACAACGAGAAGATTTTTCTTGCTCTGTGTTATCTTCGCTCCGGCTTCATCAAGAGAAATAAAGATACCGTCAAAGCCTTCCTTTTCGGCAGTTTCGATAAGCGGCTTTGCCATTGACTGCTCTTTATTAGTTACGATATAGGCATTTTTGTCGAGGCTCTGTGCGATTTTTACAACGCCGATTGCCGCGCCCATTGCATCAAAATCGGGAAATCTGTGTCCCATAACAAAGACGTTGTCACAGCCCTGGATAAGCTCCGTAAATGCCGCCGCAACGGTACGGGATTTAACCTTCGTTGTGCTTTCAACGCTCTTTGAAACACCGCCGAAAAACTCGTACTTATCTCTCATTTTGATAACCGCCTGGTCACCGCCTCTGCCGAGCGCCATATCGAGGGCAAGCTTTGCATTGGTTTCGCAGTCGGGAAGGGTTGCGCCGCAGCCGACACCGATTGAGAGCGTAACACCGACATATTTGCCGTCGTAGGTGTATTCGCGCACCGCATCAAGCAAATCAAAGCGGCGGGAAATCATATCATCAAGATCCTGCTTTTCTGCTACGATATAAAACTTGCTGTCACTGACCTTGCTAATAAAGCAGGAATAGTCCTTAATCCACATTTCCGCAAGCTTTTCAATGCCGTTTCTGATAGCGGCACAGTCGCTTTCACGGTAATCCTGCTGAATTTCAGACATATTATCAATCGTCATAATGGCAATTGCAGGACGTGTTTTTACATATTCATCGGCGATTTTTCTGTACTTGGTCGTATCGACAAAATAAAGCACGGAAACATCCTCGTTTTCTTTCTTCGCCCTGTGGGAATATACCGAGAAGTGCTTGTCGTCACAGTCAATAACGACACCGTCACCCGCGGAATTGAGGATTGAATCCATTCCGACGTTGTTGAAAACCTCGGTAAGCTCGCTGTATCCCGAAGGATTTGAGCCGATTACCTTTTCTTCAAACAAATTGTTGTACCAGATTATTTCGCCGTCAGTTTTGCAGACGGCAACGGGAAGCGGAAAATCGTTTGATGCACCCGATCCCATAAAATCAAGGTTGGATGAAATCTGACTTAAAAGCTTCTGCTTTCTGGCATTGAAAACATCGAAAAAGACGAACACGAGCACCAGAACTGCCGCAAGAATAAGCAGCTCAACCACCGCAAGCCACTTGCTTGCCGAAAAAAACGTGAGAATGATACACACGAGTGCAAGTGCGACCGCTCCGACAAATACGGGAAAATTGCGGAGCAACGTCTTGAGTCTTTCCATAATCATACCTCCATTATTATTGAAAGTATCATCGGGCTTCGCTTTGTACGCTCATACATAAGGCGCGAAACCTCATCTCTTACTGAAGATTTGATTGAATTCCAATCACGGATATTGTTATTGATGCAGTTTTCGATTGCATAGCGTGCAACCTCGCGAGCATCGTCGATAAGCTCCTCGGATTCCTTGACGTAGACAAAGCCTCTCGTAAGGATATCTGGACCTGCAACGATATAGCCCGAATAGCTATCAATCGAAGCGGCAACGACGATGAGTCCGTCCTCGGCAAGGCGTTTTCTGTCACGGAGAACAACGTTGCCGACGTCACCGACACCCGAGCCGTCAACAAAAATCTGTCCCGACTCGATATTCTCGCACTTCTTTATGCCGTTTTCGGAAACCTCTATCTGCACGCCGTTATCCGCGATGAAGATATTTTCACTCTTTATACCCATACTTTCGGCAAGCTGTGCGTGCTTTCGCAGATGCTTCTGCTCACCGTGAACGGGAATAAAATACTTCGGCTTGATGATACCCATCATCAGCTTGAGCTCCTCCTGACAGGCGTGGCCCGATACGTGGATACCGTTGGTTTTTTCGTATATAACATCGGCGCCGAGCTTGAGAAGCTCGTTGATAACCTTGCCGATAGTTTTCTCATTACCCGGAATGGGTGTTGCGGAAATGATAACGCAATCGTTCGGTCCGACAGCAACCTTCTTATGACCCGAAAAAGCCATTCTTGAAAGAGCTGACATCGGCTCGCCCTGACTGCCCGTAGTGACGAGCACCATTTTTTCCGCAGGATATTTATTGATAAGGTCGATGCTGACAAGTGTATTCTCGGGCACCTTGAGATAGCCGAGGTCACTGCCGATTGCAACAACGTTTTCAAGGCTTCTTCCTGAGAGAGCAACCTTTCTGCCCATTGCGTGAGCCTCGTCAATAATCTGCTGAACGCGGTGAACGTTTGAAGCGAAGGTTGCTATGATTATACGTCTGTCCCCTGCACGCTCAAAGAGAGTATGGAGAGATTCGCCGACCTTCTTTTCGCTTTCGGTATAGCCCGGACGTTCGGCATTAGTCGAATCCGAGAGCAAGCAAAGAACGCCCTTTGAGCCGAGCTCGGAAAAGCGGTTGAGGTCAATCATATCGCCGTCAATGGGAGTACTGTCGATTTTAAAGTCACCCGTCTGGATGATTGTACCCGCACCGCAGGTGATTGCAAACGAGAGTGAATCGGGGATTGAATGGTTGACGTGGATTGCTTCGACCTGAAAGCCGCCGAGTCCGATAACGTCACCCGGCTGAATAACGTTGAGCTTTACCGCGCCGAGGAGATGATGCTCCTCGAGCTTACCCTCGATAAGTCCGATTGTAAGACGCGTGCCGTAGACGGGCACGTTAACGGTTTTGAGCATATATGCAAGTCCGCCGATATGGTCCTCGTGACCGTGGGTGATAACGATACCCTTTATGCGCTCAATATTCTTTTCAAGGTAAGTGAAATCGGGAAGAACGAGGTCAACACCGAGCATATCGGGGTCAGGGAAGGCAAGACCGCAGTCAACGAGGATAATGTCGTTTTCGTACTCGTAGACGGTGATATTCTTGCCGACTTCGTTAAGTCCGCCGAGGAAGCCGATCTTAACGGGCTTTACCTCTTTAGGCTTATTGAAATGCTTGTTATTCCTGTAATTCTGCTTTTTGTTCTTCTGATTTTTCTTGTACGTATTCTGCTTTTTAAACGCATTCTGTTTCTTATTCTGATTTGTTTTTTCGTTCTGCTTCTGAGCCTTGTTTTTCTGTACCGAAGGCTTGCTGAAGCGTTTGTTCTGTTTTGCCTGCTTCTTCTGTGCAGACTTCTGACCGTTTTCGGTCTTTTCTTTGTTTGGCATTAAATATTCTTTCTCCTGTTCTTAGATTTGCCGATGATATGTAAAGGTTAATTGAAATCTATCTTATTCGTAAAAGGTGATACTCTTCCATTGTCCATTTTATAACTAGTATATAATACTATTAAAGAGCGAAAATGTCAACTGCTGTGAAGCGTAAATTATTATTGGAGGAAAAGTTTTGGTGTAAACATTGTGTTAGGGAAATATTTGTGATAGAATGAATTGCAAGGAGTTGACACAAATGAAACACGTTGACATATTTACCGACGGTGCGTGCTCGGGAAATCCCGGTCCGGGCGGTTGGGGTGCAATTTTAAGATATAAGGGCACGGATAAGTGCATCAGCGGCGGCGAAGCGGAAACCACAAACAACCGAATGGAGCTTTCCGCTGTTATTGAAGCCTTGAAACTATTGAAAGAGCCGTGCGAGGTTACGCTCTGGACGGATTCTAAATACGTTGCAGACGGTCTCGGCAAGGGCTGGGCGGCAGGCTGGAAAAAGAACGGTTGGCGCAAGGCTGACAAAAAGCCTGCACTCAATCCCGACTTATGGGATGAGCTGCTCGGTCTCTACGACAAGCACAGCGTTACAATTCAATGGATAAAGGGACACGCATCACATCCCGAAAATGAAAAGTGCGACAAAATGGCGGTCGCCGAGTCGCAGAAGTTTTTGAAATAAGAGCAAGTATAAACGGCAAGGGAACTCCCCTGCCGTTTGTGTTTTTCAGCTTAAAATAAGGACAAAATAATCGCTGTATTCCGTTCCGTCGTGACCGATAAGCTTTTCGTCGGAAAGATTAAAGCCGAGGCTTTGCAACGCGCTGATTCGTTCTTCCGCTTCGGGAATTGCTTTCGTCGCAATTTTATTACAATCAAACAGACTGAACGCCGGTTCGGTAATCAATTGAAGAATCTGCACAATTTCTGCCGATTTTTCGTAATCGCTACGTAAATCCAGACGAAGCAGACCGCAATCAGTAAAAACATCGTTTGAATCACGGTGAAACAGCTCAATTGTTCCTATTGCCTCGTTTTCAATATTGTCAATAATCGACCAACGTACGAAATCCTTGCTGTTATATTTATCAATCCAGAAATCAATCGCCCGAGCCATTTGCTCTTTTGCGGTATAGTGAAAGTCGTCACCGTAGCAGTTATCGCTGTTGAAAAACGGGACGGCTTTTTCATCGGAATAAACCTTGAGCAAATCGCCGCAGTCGTTCTTTTCAACAAAACGGAGAGTATATTTTTTCCCTTCATATCTCGGACAAATATCATAAACATCAATCATAAAAGCACCTCACAACAGAACATTTGTTCGTTTTATTGGATTATAATTGATTATTTCGCCTTTGTCAAGGGTTTGTGTGGCAAATTCTTTAACTTTGCAATGATATATCAGCAATGCGGATATGATGAATGATGTTCGCTTCGCGAATGATGTGTTTGCGTTGCAAACATTAAGGAGTTGCGCCGCTTTTTATAAAATCCTCCCGTCACGGCTTACGCCGCGCCACCCTCCTTTAGGCAAGGAGGGCAAGGCAAGAATTACAGTTGAGCGCGTAGGGACGGGCGTCCTCGACCGTCCTGAAAACAGCAGAATCCACGGATGGTCCTGGAGGCCCATCCCTACACACACTGAGATAGTTTGTGCTACATCTACATCCCGACAAATTAAAATTTACCGTCAGAAGCGGGGTCACTTCAGGGGTTTAAACTAACAAATTGTAAAATTTATACAAAATAAAACTAAATTATTGGGCAATGATGTAATTTTTTTAGTTTTTTGTACTAAAAAATCAATGAATATGTTTGACTTTTATAATTAGTTTTGTTAAAATAAAATGGCAAATATATTAGTGTATTGTTTACACTATAAGGAGGAATACATTTTGACAGATGTAAAAACCCTGGCGTACATAAATATGTATGCTGTTCTCGGCTCACTTGAGAATCTGTGCGAGCTTGACCCGAAGGCAAGCGCACTCATCGCCGACAGAAAGCCTATTTCTATCGGTCTTGAAGTCAAGGGCGGTCCGTCTGCTACGATTACCTTCAAAAACGGCAAGTGCCGTATGGAACAGGGAATCGGCGAATGCGACATCAAGCTCCCCTTCTCTTCCTGCGAAAAGTTCAACGGTATGATTGACGGTACTGTCACTCCTATCCCCTCAAAGGGCTTTGTCCACATCAAATTCCTTTTGGACACTTTCGTAAAGCTTACCGATATGCTTTCCGCTTATATGCGTCCGACCGAAGAAGATCTTCAGGATGAGGAATTCTTCAGAATCAGCACCTGTCTTCTTTTCTATACCATTTCTGTTGCTATCTCACAGATCGGTAACCACGACGAGATCGGCAAGTTCTCCGCTGACCACATCGTTGACGGCGACATCAAGATGTCCATCAAGGGCGGTCCCGCTTCAACAGTCCGCGCAAAGAACGGTCACCTTATCACAATCAAGCAGGCTCCCGAAGAGCCGCGTGCAATTATGGAATTCAACAGCATGAAGCTCGCTCACGACCTCTTCGACGGCAAGGTTAACGCTGTTGCTCAGATCGGCGAAGGCACAATTGCTATGCACGGTATGATCAATATGATTGACAACCTCAACCGTATTCTTGACAGAGTTGCTCTTTATCTTGCTTAAGGGAGGATTTTTAATATGGCTAACTTTAAAGTAAATCAGTACGACAAGAGCCGTGAGCTCTTTAACCGTGCTACAAAAGTAATCCCTTCAGGTGTTTACGGTCATCTCGGCCCTGCTGAAGGTAACTTCATCCCCGTAAGCGCATGGCCCTTCTTCTCCGAGAAGGCAAAGGGTGCATACTTCTGGGACGTTGACGGCAATAAGTTTATCGACTATATGTGTGCATACGGTCCGAACATCCTCGGATATAATGATCCCGACGTTGACAAGGCTGCTATGGAACAGGCAAAGCTCGGTAACTGCACAACATCACCCTCATACAAGATGGTTGAGCTTGCAGAATTGATGGTTGACACAGTCAAGACTGCTGACTGGGCTTTCTTTGCAAAGAACGGTAACGATACAACACAGCTCGCTATTATGGCTGCACGTAACGCTACTCACAGAAAGAAGATCATCTTCGTTAACGGCTTCTATCACGGCGTTTCTGCTGTTGTTCAGAAGATCGACTACCCCGGCGTTCTTCCCGAGGACGTTGCAAACAACCTCTACGTTGATTGGAACGACTTTGACGCTCTTGAAAAGCTCGTTGCAGAGAATGAAGGCGAAATTGCTGCTTTCATTTCAACGCCCTACCTTCACGGTAACTACTTTGACAACGTTACTCCCGCTGACGGCTATTGGCAGAAGGTCCGCAAGCTCTGCACAGAGAAGGGCATCGTTCTTATCGTAGACGACGTTCGCTGCGGCTTCCGTCTTGACCTTGCAGGCTCTGACGCATACTATGGCTTTGAGGCTGACCTTATCTGCTTCTGTAAGGCTATCGCTAACGGCTGGAACATCTCCTGCCTTTGCGGTAAGGAATTCCTTAAGGATGCAGTTTCCGGTATGTCCTACACTGGCTCTTACTGGATGAGTGCAGTCCCCTTCGCCGCTGCTATTGCAAACATCAACAAGATGAAGGAGCTCAACCTTCCCGCAGTTCTTAAAGAAAAGAGCGTTAAGCTTCTTGACGGACTTAAGGAAGCAGGTAAGAACAACGGCTTTGACCTTGTTTGCTCCGGTGAGCCCGCACTCTTCTATATGCGCATAGCTAACGATAACTCAATGATGCTTCATCAGGAATGGATTGCTGAGTGCGTTAAGAGAGGTATCTTCTTCTCAAGCCACCACAACCACTTTATGAACTATGCAATATCGGATGCTGACATCAAGCACACAATTGAGGTTGCTGACGAGGCATTCAAAATCGTTAAGAAAGCACATCCCGAGGCATTTTGATTTTCATAATCATTATATAAATAAATTTTAGGAGGAAGTACCTATGGCATTAACCAAGACAGAATGGTTAGCTCTTGAAAAAAAGGCTCACGAGCTCCGCAGACTTTGCCTTGACACCACTTTCTGGGCAGGCAGCGGTCACATCGGCGGCGGTATGAGCGTTATGGATATGATGACCATTCTCTATCACAAGTACCTCAACATCAAGGTTGACGATCCCAACTGGGAGGACAGAGACCGTTTCATCCTTTCAAAGGGTCATTCGGGTATCGCTTACGCTCCCGTTCTTGTTGACAAGGGCTTTAACGATCCCGAGCAGCTCAAGACCTTCAACCTTACAAACTCAAAGATGGGTATCCACCTTGACTCAAATAAGGTTATCGGTGTTGACGCTTCAACAGGCTCACTCGGTCACGGCCTTTCAATCGCTCTCGGTACAGCTCTTGCTGCACGAGTTCTCGGTAAGGATTACAAGACATACTGTATCCTCGGCGACGGCGAATGCGACGAGGGTTCAAACTGGGAAGCAGCTATGGCAATCAACGCTTTCAAGGCTACAAACGTTATCTCCTTTGTTGACCGTAACAAGTGTATGATCGACGGACGTACAGAGGACGTTATGCCCCTTGAGCCCTTCTGCGACAAGTGGCGTGCATTCGGCTTCCACGTAATCGAAGTTGACGGTCACAACCTCAACGAGCTTTCAGAGGCTATTGATTACGCTCTCGGCGAGCCCGATGCTCCCGTTATGATCGTTGCCAACACCATTAAGGGCGAAGGCATCGACTTTATGGCAGACGATTATCATTGGCATTACGGTGCTATTGATGCTGAAAAATATGAGCTCGCTAAGAAGAGCCTTGACAATTATTACGAGAAGCGTAAAGCTCGTGCAGAAAAGGAGGGCATCTAATTATGGCAGGTGGACTTACATATACAGCTCTTGAATCTACTGAGCTTTCTACTGCTGAAATTTACGGTCAGACTCTCGTTGAGCTCGGCCGTGAGCATAAGGAAATCGTTGGTCTTACCGCTGACCTCGGCGGTTCAACAAAAATCGGTGTTTTCGGCAAGGAATTCCCCGACCGTTTCTTTAACGTAGGTATCGCTGAACAGAATATGTTCGGTATCGCTGCAGGTATGGCAAAGGCAGGTCTTGTTCCCTTTGTTTCTACCTTCTCTGTTTTCGCAGCTCTCCGTTCTGCTGACCAGATTCACACAGATATCTGCTATCAGAACGTAAACGCAAAGATTATTGCTACACATTCAGGTACATCCTTCGGTCAGGCAGGTTCAACTCACCACGCAATCTGCGATATGGCTGTTATCCGTTCAATGCCTAACATCACACTCATCTGCCCTGCAGACGGTGTTGAAACAGCTGAGGCTGTTCAGGCTGCTTACGAAAACTTCGGCCCGTATTACATCCGTATCAACCGCGGCTTTGACCGTGTTCTTTACGGTAAGGATTACGGCAAGGAGTACAAGTTCGAGGTAGGTAAGGCTATCGAGGTTAACCCCGGTACAGATATCACTGTTATCGCTTGCGGTTCCTGCGTATACCAGGCTTACCAGGCTGCAAAGTTCCTTGAGAACGCAGACGGACTCAAGGTTCGTGTTCTTGATATGCATACAATCAAGCCTCTTGACAAGGAAGCTGTTCTTAAGGCTATTCAGGACACCCGCCGTATTATCACTGTTGAAGATCACACTGTTATCGGCGGTCTCGGCTCTGCAGTTGCAGAGGTTATGGCTGAAGCAGGTAAGGGTTGTGCTTTCACACGTCTCGGTATTCAGGATAAGTTCGCTCCTATCGGACTTCACGAGGACATTATGTCTATGCTCGGTATCGACTGTAACGGTATCATCAACGCTGTTCGTGAAGCTATGAACAAGGACTTCGAAGAAGACGACGATTGGGACGACGAGGTATAATTGAAAGGGAGGTCTACTCATGGCAAACGAAGTTTTATTGACCAATAAAATCTTCCTCAATGCTGCTTTGCCTCTCTTGAAGGTTATAGCAAACGACGTTCCGAGTCTTGCAAAGAAATTCGAGAAGGTTCACTGCATTTATCAGGTAAGTGCTCTTGACCCCTCCGCTCCCGAAGGCAAGTTTGCTACACATTTCACCGTCAACGAGGGTGAATGGAAGGTATGTGCCGACAAGGTTGCAACAAACGCTCACGTTGAGCTCGAGTTCAAGAGTATGGAGCAGATGAACGCTTTCTTCAAGGGCAAGATCGGTCCCTCCACCCTTCCCAAAATGAAGGGTGTTCTCAAAAAGCCCGTTGAATTTGCGGCATTTATGATGGTTCTTCTCAAGATGTCATCATTGCTGACAATCACTCAGGCTCCCGAGGACGAGGAGACACAGAAGCTTGCAGTTAAGTGCTTCTTCTATCTTCTTTCTTCAGGTATCAGCCAGCTCAACAAGCACGGCCACGAGGCTGTTCACGATTGGGCTACCAAGAGCCCCGACCGTGTTTATGCATGGGCTGTTGACGGCTATCCCGAGGTTTCAGCTTTCCTTCGCGTTAAGGCAGGCAAGACCCGTTCGGGCCGCGGCACTTACAAGAGAGCTATGCCGTTCTTCACAATGAGATTCGACTCACTTCCGAGCGCACTCGGCATTCTTCTTTCAACAGACGATATGCTTGAGTCCACAAAGAGAGGTAAGCTCATTATGGACGGTGCTCCCGAGTTCGGTGCACAGATCGGTGACTTCATGATGCAGGTCGGCGATTACGCAAAATAAGATAAATATGGGGCACGCTTCCAAGGAAGCGTGCCCCAACTAAGTTTGCCCTCAGGCAAGTGAAGTTATCTTCGATAGTGAAGTTGTCCTGTGGACAGCGAAGTTGCGCCAATGGCGCAGTGGCAAGCTTAACTTCACTTGTACTGAAAGTGCAAACTTCACTACGAGTAAAACGAGTAAATTCACTTTTGTCATAACAAAAACTTCACAAAAAAATGGAGACTGAACCAGTCTCCATTTTTTGATTTATATGCTCAACATTGTTATACTTACTGCTGATACAATCATTCCGATAATTGTTGTCGCCTGCGGTTTTTCCTTGAAGAAAACGAACGAATAAACAGCGGACAGCAGCAGCACTCCTCCGTTTTCGACTGTGAAGAGAACGGCTGTATTGACCATCGGGATAACCAATACAAGAATATTGATTGCCAAAGCCGCACTTATAAGGCACAGTACAAGCGGCAGAACCGCTTTCTTTGACAGGCGGAAGGCTTTGAATGTGTCCTTCTTCTCCTTGAATGCAAGCTGAATAAACGCGATTACGCCCATAATGCCGTAGGTGAGGATAATCATTTCATTCTTCTGTGAGACATCATAATCAGACTGCATTTTGAGGAGTGTTCCGTACATACCGTTGCAGATGAAAAGCAATGCACAGAATATGTAATATGTCCACGGTGTATCCTTGAGCTTGAATTCCTTGTAGTTCATCAGCACGAATGAAACAAGCATAAGCGCAATCGCAAGGTACTGATACCATTGCAGGGTGTCGCCGAGAAATGCTGTGGTATAAAGCAGCGGAACAAGGATTCCGCCGAAAAGCAGGGACACATTCAAAAAGGCATAAGAGCCTTTTGCGCTCGCCTTTATGAGTGAGGTATTATAGCCGAAGAGTGCCACGGCGTTAAGCACGCTGAAAAGCAAGGTCAGCGGAGATAATTCAAATTTGAAGCCAATCCACGCCCAGGTGAACACTACAATCGCAATGCTTTCGAGCACACAGAATACAGGCGAAGCGTTTTCCGCTTTACCGGGATATTTGTTGGTATACAGCGTGCAGAAAAGTGTCTGAAAGCTGTACAGTACGACAATTAAAATTATTAAGAGGGTTGAGGTCATATTACATAATCTCCTTTTATATCAAATAAAATACTGTTTAAATTCATGCTCGCTTTCAATTTGCGCCAACAGTTCTTTCTGATTATCAAAAAACGAGTTTCCTTTTCTGACTTCATAGGTTGTCCAATAAGCAGACACCTCATCGCCACACATTCTTACAGTTTTATTTGCATTATCATCATAGGGATAAATCGCCTCGAGTTCATAGGACAGCAATCCCCTATCATCTTTAAAAACAACATATCTCATTGATTTATCTTTGGAATATATTACTTTTATAAGCTGAGAAAAAGTGTCAAGCTGTTTATCATACAACATTTCAACAGCTTTTTCCCATGATATCATAATAGAGTTGTCCTCTTCAGGACTTTCAGCGAACAGACCTGCAAACCTGATTAAAATCCGTGTAAAAAAATCCTTTATTGACATTGAATTCGCCTACCAAAAATAAATATCATAAATAAAAACTCAATGAAATCGTGCAAAGCACGATGAAATCCGATCAAGCTCGGGTGAAATCTGCTCACGCAGATGAAATCAAATCCGTCCTTCTCCCGACGAAGTCGGATTTCATCACAAAGTAATTTCATCCACGAAGTGGATTTAATCCGTCGCGAAGGACGGATTTAGTTGCACCAAATAAAAAAGCACCCCGACGGGTGCTTTTTTATTTGGTGCCGGTGACCGGGGTCGAACCGGTACGGTATCGCTACCACCGGATTTTGAGTCCGGCACGTCTGCCAATTCCATCACACCGGCACATAACGGGGTTTATTATAAACTAATATAAATTAAAAATCAAGTCTTTTTTTCAATTTTGCACGGCATCGTAAATAACTTTTGCTATTTTCTCCGCCATAGCATCAAAATTTTCGTCAAAAGCTTTATTATCCTTTTCAGAGCTGATAAAAGCAACCTCCAAAAGCACAGACGGCATACGCGTGTTCGCATTGACGTAGTAATTGTTCGCCGAGCTGTCGCGGAAGCCTTTTTTGACTCCCCTGTCCTCGAGTCCCGTTGCTTCGCTGACAGCCTTTGTCAGCTCCTTTGCGACTTTGTTTTCTGCATCCTTGGGACGTTTGGCTATCCACGCTTCAATGCCCGTGCCTTTAGCAGAGCTGTTGCGGTGGAGGGAAACAAACAAATCCGCGCGCTTTTTATTGGCTGTTTTGCACCTGTCCTTGAGAGAAACAGTTTCGTCTTCTTCCCGCGTGAGGACGGTTTTTATTCCCATTGCTTCAAGCTCATCTCTGACCTTCAGCGTCAAGCGGAGATTGTCGTCCTTCTCATACCGCTTGCCGTCCGTCGAGGTTGCGCCGACATCCGTACCGCCGTGACCCGCATCAAGGCAAACGATAATTTCGCTGTCGTAGTGCTCGGTCACAACGTTTGAAAGCAGCTTGACCGCAATAAGAAAGCTCACTATTACAAGCACAACGGCAATTATGAGTGATGTATTCTGTTTTTTCGCCGTTTGTTTCAATGCGGTTCACCTTCTTCTTTATTTCGCGCAAGCGAATTTAGCTTCTTTATTATAACATATCATCACTAAATAATCAAACAAGATTGACTTTAGCGGACAAAAGTAGTAAAATATTTCTAATTTATTCAGGAGGTTATTTCTTATGTACAACACAGATTTCAAGCCGTGCTTGAGAGTTATGGTAGTAAGTGATATACACATCAAGGACGAACACAGCGTTGAGCGTGAGCGTTTCGAAAAAGCTATCCGTGATGCCTATGCTATCGCAAGAAGCAACAAGCATTATCAGAAGCTCGACGTCATCGGTATGGTCGGCGACTTCGCTGACGGCGGTACTCCGACACAGTTCAAGGCCGCAAGAGACATTGTTGACGCTAACGTTGACCTTAACGAAACAAAGGTTATCGCTTCAATCGCGAGCCACGAATTTATGCACGACGGTGTTGAGGCAGGCTATAAGAATTTCCGCGAGATTTTCGGCGGTGAGCCTGATACACACGCTGTTGTAAACGGCTTCCACTTTGTTTCAATCACTCCGTCAAAGGGCTGTAACTACTACGATGACAAAAAGGAATGGATGGCAAAGGAACTCAAAGAAGCTGCAAAGGATGACAAAAAGAAGCCGATTTTCGTCTTCCAGCATCCGCATAATTCAGGTACTGTTTACGGCAGTATTCTCTGGGGCGAGGACGACCTTATTCCCATCTATATGCACTATCCGCAGATTCTTCACTTCTCGGGTCACTCACACGCTCCTATCAACGACCCGCGTTCAATTCATCAGCAGCATTTCACATCACTCGGCACAGGCACACTCAGCTACTTTGAGCTTGACGAGTTTGATAAAATTTACAGCACTATCCCCACAAAAAATGAAAATGCAGCACAGATGCTCATAGTCGAGGTTGACGAGGACAACCGCGTCCGCGTTTATCCCTATGACGTTCTTACGGGTAACTTCTTCCCCTACGTCTGGGAAATCGACACTCCGTCTGACCCGTCAACATTCAAATATACGGGTGAAAGATATAAGACAACTGCCGCACCTTACTTTGCGGATGATGCAGAAATTGCAATTTCTGCAGTAACGGACAATTCATTCCGCGTTGATTTTCCGCAGGCAAATCCTGCCGAGTGCGATCAGTACGTAAACAGCTACGACATCATTGTAAAGAATGCTGACGGTGCAATAGTACGACAGTTCAGTATATGGTCCGAATACTATTTTTATGATATGCCCAAAACACTCGGTGTTGACGTAAACGACCTTGATGCTGACAGCGACTATACGGTAGAAATCAGAGCAAACAGCTTCTGGATGACATCCTCCAAGGAAAATATCAAGGCAACAGTTCATACCAAATAAGGGTGACGGTGATCTGATTTGAATAAGTTTAAGGAATTTTTAAAACGCAAGGACATTGAATTTTCCGCCAAAAGGTACGGAATTGATGCCCTTGGTGCGATGGCGCAGGGTCTTTTCGCTTCGCTTCTTATCGGAACGATTCTTTCAACTATCGGCAAGCAGTTTTCGATTGATTTTCTTGTTGAAATCGGAGATTTTGCATCCGCTGTCAAGGGCAGTGCGATGGCAATCGCTATCGGTTATGCACTAAAAGCTCCCCCGCTTGTTCTCTTTTCACTTGCTACGGTAGGCTACGCTTCCGACACACTCGGCGGTGCGGGCGGTCCGCTTGCAGTTCTTCTTATCACAATTGTTGCCGCCGAGCTCGGCAAAATGGTGAGCAAGGAAACAAAGCTCGACATACTCGTCACTCCCATTGTTACTATCGTTTCGGGTTGCGTTCTTTCAATGCTTTGTGCTCCGTACATCGGCAAGGCGGCAAGTGCAGTAGGCAACGCGATTATGTGGGCAACGGAGCTTCAGCCGTTCTTTATGGGAATTATAATTTCCGCCATTGTCGGTATCGCTCTTACTCTCCCGATAAGCAGTGCGGCAATCTGTGCGGCGCTCGGTCTTACGGGACTTGCAGGCGGTGCGGCACTCGCAGGCTGTTGTGCGCAGATGGTCGGTTTTGCCGTTATGAGCTTCCGCGAAAACAAATGGGGCGGACTTGTTTCACAGGGACTCGGAACGAGTATGCTGCAGATGGGTAACATAGTCAAGAATCCCAGAATATGGATTCCGCCGACACTCGCTTCGATGATCACGGGTCCGATTGCAACCTGCATTTTTAAGCTGGAAATGAATGGGGCGGCTGTTTCCTCGGGTATGGGCACCTGCGGGCTTGTGGGTCAGATCGGTGTTTACACCGGTTGGGCAAACGATATCGCTTCGGGCGCAAAGGAGGCAATCACCGCTTTTGATTGGCTCGGACTTATTTTGATAAGCTTCATTCTTCCCGCAATTCTTTCGGTTGTTTTCTGCGAGATTCTCCGCAAAATCGGCTGGATTAAGGAAAATGATTTGAAGTTAGAGGTATAAAAATACACGCTTACATCCGAGGATGTAAGCGTGATTTTTTATTGCTTTTTCTGATCCTTTTTCCACTTGCCCGTTGCGTAATAGACAACGCCGATAAAGAACGGGGTGAAGCCTGCGAGGGCATCGCCGAGCCAGAAGCCGTAGTGCTTCATTTCAAGCGCAAGTCCGAAGAGCACGGCAAGTCCGATACGCATTATTATACCGTCGAGGATTGCTGTTACGAAGTTGATTTTATAATTACCGCTTCCGTTGAGAAGTGCATTCATTACAGCACGCAACGCACTGCCGAAGAAAAGCAGAATCGCAATCGGAATAAAGCCCCTTGCAATCGCGAGCACATCGGGCTCGGTGGTAAATATACCGAAAATCTGCTCAGGGAATACTACTATCAGCACGGAGAACACCGTAGCAACCGAAAGTGTTATTACCGCAAGGTTTTTGAGGATGCTCTTGACCCGTTCAAACTTCCCTGCCGCAAGATTCTGACCGACCATTGTTGAGCCGCCCGTGTTCATCGCCGCAGAGACAAGGTTGCTGATGTTTGAAATCTTATTTGCAATTCCCGCAAAGGCAGAAACTCCTACGCCGTAGGAATTGACCCACGAGTTTACAAAAAGCTTTGAAACCTGAATTGATGCAGTTTTGATTGCCATGGGTGTGCCAAGCTTTACAAGGTCGGAAAGCATAGTCTTATCCCATTTTACAAAATCCTTGAGCTTTATGTTAAGCTCAAACTGACCTTTATGCCCCGCAAGGAAAATCGCGCAGGAAATACAGCTTACAGCCTGACTGATTACCGTTGCAAGTGCGGCACCGCCCTCTCCCATTCCGAGACCGACAACAAAAGCTACGTCAAGAATAAGATTGAGTACGGCGGAAATGCTGATAAACACAAACGGGTGCTTCGAGTCGCCCATTCCGCGAAGAATTGCACTCGCAACATTATAGCCGTAGATAAAAACAAGACCAATCATACAGACCGCAGAATATCTGACTGCCCCCTCGTAGGCTTCGGCAGGAGTATTCATAAGACGGAGGATTGTATCCTGAAAAACGAGTCCGACAGCTCCGAGACACATTGAGCAGGCAATAAGAAAACCGACCATTGTGCCGACAAAGCGTCCGATTTTTGAGCGTTCCCCCGCGCCGATATAACGCGCGATAAGCACCTGACCGGCATTAGAAAAGCCCATTGCAATGAAGGTCAGCAGGTGGCTGACATCACCGCCGACGGAAACGGCAGAAATGCCGACCTTGCCGAGGACGTTGCCGACGACAATCATATCGACCATATTGTAGACAACCTGTAACAGGTTTGAAAGGAACAGCGGCCAGACGAAAACGAGGAGCTGTTTTGTGATTTTTCCGTGAGTAAAATCCTGAATTTGCGATTTTTGCATTTGTAACATCTCTTTTCTGAAGAGCATTATAACACAGGATTTTCTCAAATAAAAGTAAAAACCTCGGAAAATTCCGAGGCTTTTATTTTTAAAAATCCAATACTTCAAAAATCCTGTTCCAGACCTTTTCATCCTGTGCGGTCATACGCCACCAGTCGAAGCTGTCAACAAAGGCTTTTTTCTGTTCGGGTGTTCTGAGCTCTTTTTTCTTTTTGTTGAGCGCGGCAAGATATTCGCCGAGGTATTTTACCGCATCGGCGGTGTAATTCGGGTTGTGGTCTTTGCCGTTTTCAAGATGGAAGAAAGTATTTTCCCTGTCAGCAAGACCTGATTTGAGATAATCAAAATGCTGTTCTTTATTCACCATTTTGTCGTTGTCGGAATAGACAAGCAGAGCCTTTGCCTTTGAATTTTTCAGGGACTTCACGCCGTCGCAATCGGCATATTCGGGATTTGCCTGCTTTTCTATCTGTCTTATACTGTTTTTAAGAGGTCCGAACTGCTCGGTGATTTTTTCGACCGAAGCAGGGCCCGAAAGCACGATAACGTGGGTTAAATCGGGATGAAACGCAGAGATATTCAGCGTTGAATATCCGCCCCAGCTATGTCCGACAACAGCGAAGGCTTTGCCTTTGTACTTTTCGTCAGCCTTGAGTGTTTTCAGCGCACAGTCGAGGTCGGCAAGCGACTGAGTAAAGCCGACGGTGTTCTCCCCCTCCGACTGCATACAGCCCGTATGGTCGTAGGCAAAGACCTTGTAGCCGTGGCGCGCAAGCTCCTCTATTTCTCGCATATAGGAAAGATGTCCGCCGCCCATTCCGTGGTCAAAGACAATTATTCTGTCGGGATTAAAATTTTTATAGTAATAAAAATTACCGCAGAGCTTCTGCCCCTTGTTTCCTTTGAAGGTGTACGGCTCGGCTGTCAGAGAGTCAAAGTCCTTTGCTGAAAAATAATATGCCGTACCCTTATCGTCGCAACGGGCGAAAATGAAGCTGTTATATATTTTTTTGATAAATTTCATAAAGCATCATCCAATCTTTTTGCCGTCCGAGAAAGCCTTGCCTATCCTTTCGCCGAGTGTGATATAGGTATGATACATCGGGTCAAAGGTTATGGGGTTGAGCTTTTTATAGTCGATATTACCTTCTTCGTCAAGGATTTTTTCGTCCGCGCAGACATTTACGATTTCGCCGATAAGGCAGTCCGTTTCTTTGCCGTAGCTGATGAGCTTACATTCGAGTGCCATAGGCAGCTCCTCAATGAGGGGTGCATCGACAAGCTCGCTTCTGAAGGTATGAAAGCCTGCCTTTTCGAGCTTATCGGGGACTTTGTTACCCGAGACGACACCGACATAGTCGCACTCAACAACGTGGTCGGCATCCGCCATGCTGACGGTAAATGCGCCCGTTTTCAGGATGTTTTTAACCGTCTTGTGACCCGATGAAAGGCACATTGTGATGCGGTCGGATTCTGCAATACCGCCCCACGCGGCATTCATCGCATTGGGCACTCCGTTTTCGTCATAAGCAGCCACGATGAATACGGGCTGCGGATATGTCATCGGCTTTGCGCCGAAGTTTTTACGCATAAAATCACCTTACTTTGAAAGTTTTATTGTATAAAGATAATTGCTGTCAACCGTATCGGGGTTGATTACGGGGAATACGATTTCAGCCTTGCCGTTATTGTCACGGATTTCGAGCTCTACATCACTGCCGAAAAGCTCCGCCTTCATTGACGGGTCATAGTCAACAAGCTCAAGCACCTGTGAGCCGAATGGGAAACGGTTGATGATTGCGTAAACATCTTCATCCTTCTTTGTGTAATAAACGCCGTCCTGAGACTTCTTTGAATAAAGACGTGTGCCGTAGATTGCATCGCCGTTGACACGAAGCCAGTCGCCCATCTGGAGAAGTCTTTCCTCCATAATTACGGGGATTGTGCCGTCAGCCGCAGGGCCGATATTAAGAAGGAAGTTACCTCCCTTTGAAACAAGGTCACAGAGCATTTCAAGAAGCTCTTTTGCGCTTAAATAATCCGCCAAATCCTCGTTACGGTTGAAGCCGAAGGAACGACCTATACCGCGGCACTCCTCAAACGGACGGTCGAGCTCAACGTCCTCAATCTTTCTGCCTGCCTCGATGTAGCCGTACTCACTTGTAAAGTTGCCGCCCATTCTGCCGCGGGTTTCCTTACCCCAGCGGTCATTTGGAACAATGAAGTCCTTTACACTTGACTCATTATAAAGCCACTGCAGGAATTCCGTCGAATGCCATACATCTGACGGATGCTCCCATTCGCCGTCGGTAAAGAGCGTATTCGGCTGATATTTTTCGATAAGCTCCTTAAGCATCGGGATGAGGTGCTCGGTTGCGTACTGCTCGGGATTTTTGAGATAAAGCGGATGGAACCACTCGTAAACCGAATGATAGACACCGAAGCGGACATCTGTATCGGCAAGTGCATCCTTTAACTCCTGAAGGAAATCGCGGTGAGGTCCTACGTCAACAGTGTTCCAATTCCACGCATAATCAGACTTATACAGACAGTAGCCGTCGTGATGCTTGGAGACGATATTCATATATTTTGCGCCGCTCTTCTGAAAGAGATCAGCCCATTTTTTCGCATCAAAAAGCTCAGCCTTGAAGCCGCTGACAAAATCCTCATATTTTGCATTTTCTCCGTATACACGCTTATGAAAATGATGTGTTTCAAAATTTTCATCCTCAATCTGACGCATATACCATTCGGCATAGTCGCCCTTTTTTGTATAAGCGGGAACTGAATATAAGCCCCAATGGATGAATATACCGAATTTTGCATCGGCAAACCATTCGGGGACGGGACGGGAATTGAGTGATTCCCAATTATTTTCGTACATTTTAAGCACTCCTGTCTTGTGTGAAACTTGTAAGTAAAATATACCATTCGGGAGGGGTAAAGTCAATATAATAAACCGCGGATTTAAATTGATTAAATCCGCGGTATGTGGTTATTCCTGCATTATTCTTTTTAAATCTTCGTTCAGCTTTTCATCCGTTATATCAGCATCACCGGGGTATTCCCCTGCAACAACATTTCCGTCTTCATCAATTCCGATCGCGTGATAACCGTTTTCGGTCACACAGATTGCATAGACCATACTTGAGCCGTCAAAGCCTTCACCGCTTCTCACGGTTTTAAAGCCCGTTTTTGTTCCGTCACTAAGCTCGACCTCAACCTCGCGCACGTTTTCGCCCTTCGGATTGGTGTAGGATTCATCCTTAACCACCTTTGCCGTTGCTTGCTTTTCACTGTCAATCCAATTGATTACCGAATTGACAATACTGTTATCAGCCTTTGCACCTGCAACAATTCCGCCAAACACAAGTAAGGTGAGCGCCACGGCAGCGGCTATCAGAACGGGTTTACATATTCTTTTCTTTCTGCTTTGTGTCATATCAATTATCCTTTCCACTGCTTGTTCAGACGGATGGACTTGTGAAAAAACAGCCTTATATTCTTTTTTATTCATTTATCCACTCATCTCCTAAAATCAGCTTTAATGTTTTTCTTGCACGGTGTAATCTTGTTTTTACAGCGGACTCCTTGATTTTAAGCATTTCTGCAATTTCCTTTACTGTCATATCCTCGTAATAAAACAAATGGATAACCGCGCGTTCTTTTTTCGGCAGTGACATTACGGCATTAAACAAATCAAGATTCTTCTGACTTTCAAATTCGCTTTGAGTTTCTTCTTCAAGAAACGGAAAGCTTCGCTTTTTGAACGGTGATTTGATGTAGTTTTTACTTTCGTTCACACAAACAGCAGTTAGCCATTTGTCAATATGTATTTCACTTTCAAAGGATTTCGGGTATTTCCACAATTTCAGAAATACGTTTTGCAAAATATCCTCTGCATCTGTTCTTGATTTGGTGAACGAAAATGCAATCAGATATATTCTCTGATTGTTTCTTTTCACCGCTTGCGTAAAGTCTTCGTTTGTCATTTTTTCACCGCCTTGTGAAAGGTCCTTTCACTATGATAACAATACAGCGAAGTAAAAAGTTACATTTCTGATAATATTTTGTAAATTAATTATCTTGTTTAACAGACGACTTTATAGTATTATTTTCATATAATACCGTAAAGGAGAAAAACTATGGACTTTTTAACACTTGCAGAAAAACGATATTCGGTAAGAAAATTCAAAAATATACATCTTCCGCAAAATGTGATTGATGAAATATTAAGGGCAGGTCATCTTGCTCCGACAGGCTGCAACTATCAGCCGCAGAGAATACTTGTTATCAACACGGATGAGTCTGCCGAAAAGCTGAAGCTTTGCACCAAATGCCATTTTGACGCGCCGACGGCTATGCTTGTCTGCTACAACAAAAACGAGTGCTGGACACGCAAGTATGACGGAGCCGTCAGCGGTCCGATTGATGCAAGTATTGTTACAACGCATTTGATGTTAAAGTCCGCTGAAATGGGAGTCGGCACAACGTGGGTTATGCACTTTGATCCGTTCAAAATGCGTGAGGAATTTAATATCCCCGACGAGATTGAGCCCGTTGCCCTGCTTGTTATGGGATACCCTGCCGACGATGCAGAGCCGATGCATCTGCACGGCGAAAACAGGGATGCGAGTGAGATTGTGGCTTTTGAGAGCTTTTAAGAATCAACATTTGAATTGTTAAGAAATATCCTCCCGTCACGGCTACGCCGCGCCACCCTCCTTTAGGCAAGGAGGGCAAGGCAAGAATTACAGTTGAGCGCGTAGGGACGGGCGTCCTCGACCGTCCTGAAAACAGCAGAATCCACGGATGGTCCGGGAGGCCCATCCCTACACACACTGAGAT
>JAFQJH010000013.1 GCA_017415025.1 Clostridia bacterium | reverse complement strand
GCCAGCGTTCGTCCTGAGCCAGGATCAAACTCTCTAAAAATTATATCTAAACACCTTCCGGTGTTTAAACCATTTTCAGAGCTTAATCGCTCATTCGTCATTTGCTGACGATTATTTTCATTTCGTTTCCGAAATCTCTGTAAAGTACGTTTTGCTTTCGCAAAACTCAGAAATCTTTTCAGGGTTTTGTTTTCATCGTTGTTTAATTTTCAAGGTGCTAACCACTTTCGCCTTTTTTCGGCGGAAAGTGTTGTTATTATATCACCACATTTCCCCAATGTCAAGAAATAATTTCAATTTTTTTAAATTATTTTTTCACTTTTTTGAGGAAAGTTGATTTTACATATATGAATGTATCTGATAAATCTTTTTTAGCAAAAACAAGATTGACAATAAGTGTTGTCAGCACAGTTACGACAGCAGTTTCGATTGCATAGAATATCCACGTCATATATGAATCCACCGTAAAAGCCGGCAGAGCATTAACAGCTAAAACTGACAGTGCGGACGCGATTGCGGATATCAACACTCTTTTTACAAAAACAGAAAACTTTCTTTTGAGAATGTACTTTGAAAGATATAAGGCATATTGAACGGTTCTGAAGGTCATCGCACACAAGGTACCGATTGCAACGCCGACTATCCCCCATAAGTAAACTCCCACTATTGAAAACACTACGTTAATTGCCGCTTCGGCAAATGCACCGTTTCGCGTCTGACGATAGTGGCCTGCAGCAAGAGTAAGAATATTATAGGGTGACCTTATGGCATAAGCCGCATAAGCCAATACTATTATATATGCAAATGCCGGACGGATATAATTAATATCCGTTATTCCTGCGGTGTACACCTTAACAAAAGGAATAATAAGAATTCCTGCACAGGTAAACATCACTGTTACAATAATATATGAAAGAAACTCATATATTCCGAATTTTTTATTAAGATTTTCTTTTTCATTTTTGGCAATCATATTGCCGAAGCCTGCTTCAATTCCTGAAGATATTGAGCTTGTTACGCTGACTATACCGTAAACAACTGCGTGATAAACAGTATAAACCGAAACCTCCGCGATTGAAAATGCCGCTGACACCTTTGAAAAAAGCGTAAGAATAACAACATCGGCATTCAGGTTTACGAAATATGCAATGTGATGTCCCAAGCCGTCCCAACGCTGTTTGATAGCCTGCTTGTCGGGCTTGGCAGATTTTTCAAGCTGATATTTACGCTTGACATATATATTAAGGATAATCGGTCGCAGAACGTAAACAGCGGCTGTACCGAGCTTTAAAACGTGGACAGATGCTCCGAGCTTTGCAAAAATAACAACAAGGATAGCATTAAGGATTACAGTAAATATCTGCAACACTGCAGTAACGTAACGGCGTTGGTCAGCCTGAGTCAGAACGGTATAAGTCATACCGAAATAATACTGTGCAAAGGTGCTGATACCGATGATTACAACCAGACTTGCCGTAAACACCCAATCAAAGCTCTTGTTGACAAGCACGGGAAACAGCCCCGCAAGAACAAGCATATAACCGACAAAAATCAAGGCAATTTTTCTGAAAAAGTTTTCAGTTGCTTTAACAATACTGCTTATTTTATTAATATCATTATCCGCAAGAGGCTTATACAGTGCAGCACGTACAACGCCGCCGACACCTGACTCAAAAAGAGTGATATAGCCGAGAAACTGCGTGATAGATGAAGCGAGACCGTTGACTTCGGAGCCGTAGGTACCGATAATTATGCGCGGAACGATAAAGCCGCAGATTACCGTTACAAACTGTAAAAGTAAGGATGCAGTTGTGTTCATCAATGCTTTTTTGCTGCGCATAATCTCACCTCCTGAATGATGCCTAAATATTATAGCACTTATTTTTAAAAATTCAAGCACGGAAAAGACACAGCATACATAGCGTGCGTATTCCGTATTTTCCTTTTCTTATTGATTTAAATCAGAATGTATGATAAAATTATTTTGAATGAGGTGATAAGAATGGATTACAGCTATGAATACTTTAAAGTGAGTGCGGATTATGTTAAATCCATTGTTCCGTATGAGCCTGAAATCGGAATTATCCTCGGCTCGGGTCTCGGCAACTTTGCTGAAAATATAGAAAATCCGATTATTATTGATTACAAGGACATTCCTAATTTTCTTGTTTCTACCGTTCAGTCGCACGCGGGTAAGCTCATCTTCGGTGACCTTGAGGGAAAAAAGGTCGTTTGTATGAAGGGCAGATTCCACTTCTACGAAGGCTATGACTTTGAACAGCTTGTTATACCAATCCGTTTATTCAAGCTTATCGGTGTTAAGAAAACAATCCTTACAAATGCGGCGGGTGCGGTCAACACAAGCTACAATGTCGGCGACATTATGATTGTCAAAGACCACCTTAAGCTGACGGGCGCAAGTCCCCTTTGCGGTAAGAACGTAGAGGAATTCGGCCCGAGGTTTTTTGACGTGACGGATATGTACACAAAGGCTCTGCGAGAGATTGCGCTCGAATGTGCCGCCGACAGCGGTCTAACCGTACACGAGGGCGTTTATATGTTCTTCACGGGTCCGCAGTTCGAAACTCCTGCTGAAATCCGTGCGGCACGTATACTCGGTGCTGATGCAGTCGGTATGTCAACAGTAACGGAGGCTCTCACGGCGGCGCACTGTTCAATGGACTTACTCGCACTCTCCGTTATGACTAATATGGCGGCAGGCGTGCTTGACTGTAAGTTATCTGATGAAGAGGTTGGCATTGCGGCGGCTAAAATTGAAGACAAATTTGCAGGATATGTGCGAAAAATCATTGCAAAATTCTGATGTAAACTTGAGTTTACATTAAAAAATTTCTAAAAAATCAACCATTATCAACTTCGGTTGATAGATTTCAGACCAAAAACAGTTTATAATCAAGTCATATTGAAGCGAGGTGTTTTATTATGACAATTGGCGAGAAGATCAGTATTTTAAGACGTGATTTCGGTATGTCGCAGGACGAGCTGGCAGAAAAGCTGGACGTCTCGAGACAGTCTGTTTCAAAATGGGAATCGGGAAAGGCTCTCCCCGACTCCGACAAGGTGCTTGCAATGGCGGAGCTTTTCGGTGTCTCCACGGATTTTCTTTTAAGAGACACAGAGGAATTTGTTGCTGATGAGGAATTGACACAGCCCGTTACCGAGCCTGTTGTCGAAGCTACAAGTATCCCGTGGAACGAGCCCGAAAAAGTACAGCCAAAGAAAAAGAGCAACGCGAAAAAGGTTGTTGCGTTCGTGGTTGCAGTATGTCTGCTTATCGCGGTTATTATTCCTATCCCGACGGGACTTTATAAAAAGGCTTTTGATGCTCTGACAGAGGATCCCGTTGAATATCCGTACATACTTGTTCACGGCCTCGGCGGTTGGGGTGCTGAAGCCAAGATTAATGAAATGAGTCCGTATTGGGGCAGTACAACAGGAAGTCTTGTTGAATATCTTGCAGGTCAGGGCTTTACGGCTTACGAGGCTTCGGTCGGTCCTTTCTCAAGCACGTGGGACAGAGCGTGCGAGCTTTACGCCCAGCTTTCGGGCACAACGGTTGACTACGGTGAAGCACACTCCAAGGCTCACGGACACGAGCGCTACGGCAGAGAATACACCGCACAGCTTGCTCCCGGTTGGGGCACTGAAACCGAAGGCGGTCAGCTTATCAAAGCAAATCTCGTCGGGCACAGCTTCGGCGGTGCGACGGTCAGAATGCTCGCATCCCTGCTCGAATACGGTAATGAAGCAGAGGTAGAAGCAAGCGGCGAAAGCGTTTCCGAGCTTTTCAAGGGCGGTAAGGGTGATTACATCAACAGCGTAACAACACTCTGTGCACCGCATAACGGCTCGACACTTTTCTACGTTATCGACCAATACAAAGTTGTTGACCTTGCAATGGATATCATCAAGCTCGGAGGCAGTCTGACAGAAAATAACGCAATCGGTGATTTCTACGATTTCCGTCTTGAGCATTTCGGCGTTGATTCTGCCGGCACAGATGCAAATACAATTATAAGTACGGTTTTCAGTCAGGGCACTGACAATGCCGCTTACGACCTTTCTCCCGACGGTGCGGCGGAAATCAACAAGCAGATTAAGCTTGTTCCCGATATACGCTATTTCTCGTATGCTTATTCCACAACAAACGTAAGCTCACTGACCGGAAATCACGTTCCCGATATCGGAGGTACACTCGCAATTCTTATCCCGACGGCTACGCTTATGGGCAGATATTCGGTTAATAAGGTTACGGATTTTCCGATTGATGAAACCTGGCTTGAAAACGACGGACTTGTCAACGTTGTTTCGGCAAAATATCCGACGGGTGATGAATGGCAGGATTACGATGCCGAAAACATCGCTGAAGGAAAATGGAACGTAATGCCCGTAAAGCGCGGACATCACGGAACGGTTATCGGACTTAGCGCAGATACGCAGGAAACGCACGATTTTTATCTTGAGCTTATCAATATGATAAATTCAATACCGAGGGACAAAAAGTTTTACTTTAAGGGGTTTTAAATAATGAAAAAAACAATTAAAAAATTAACGGCAGTTGCGCTTGCAATTGTTATTGCGGCAAACCTTTTCACATCAGCCTTTGCAGTGCTCCGCGGTGACGTTATTCTTGACTCGAAGGTTAATTCTATGGATGCGCTGTACATTCTGCGTTACAGTGTCGGACTTGAAACCGAAATCGACAAAAAGGTTGCCGACGTTAACGGTGACGGACAGATAAATTCACTCGATGCGCTCGGCGTGCTTCGTATCAGCGTAGGCATAGACAAGGGCGGCGAGGTTGAAGAGGACGAAGAGATTTCAGCACCCTCCTCTGCTGCCGAGATTGTTGAAATGTATAACAATGCAATCAATAAGGTTGTAAATGACAAGGCAGGCTATACAAAGCAGAGAACGACAACTATTCAGGAAATGAACGGCGGTGCGCTTCTTAAAATTCAGCTTGTTAAGGATATGATTAATGAATTCCTCGGTGTCGGAACAACCGAGTTCACTAACCATAAGGGTTCCTCAAAGCATCTGCTCACAGCCTCCCTTACTTCAGAGGATATCAAATCCGCTCACTGTGAAAAGACCGGACAGAATTATACAGTTACCCTTAACCTCAAGGACGGCAGCAGCTCCGCAAATGCAGTGTCAAAGAAGGACAGCTCGGCACTTGCAAGATGCGGTCTCGTTACAGGCAAGGTAGCCGACCCTCAATACGATTACCTGAGCAGCGGATGTGTTTACGAAAGCATAAGCGACGTGAAGGACGTTTCCGTAAAATCAATCAAAGCCGCCAACACTAACGTTAAAATTGTTGCGGTTATTGATGCACAGGGCAAGCTGATTTCACTTACAGCCTCCTATGACTGGACAGTTGAAATGGAATCAATCAAATATACTGTTGTTTCCGTTAAGCAGGCTGACGGCAAGGCACATACAGCAGTTGTTGTTTCTGATTTCAAATGGTAAATAATATTTTTGAAAGGGTGCAATTTGTACCCTTTCTTTTTATTGATTTAATATCAATATCGTGATAAAATAGGTATATTATGATCATCTGAGGTGTTATATGAAAACTTTATTTAAAAACGCTGATATTCTTCTCTTTGAAAACGGAATTTACAATGTGATAAAAAACGCTTATCTGGCAGTTGACGGAAATAAGATTTCTTACATCGGCAAGGATGAGCCGTCCGACAGCTTTGATGAAACAAAGGATATGCACGGCAAGCTTCTTATGTCGGGATTCTATAACTGTCATAACCATTGCCCGATGGTGCTTCTGCGCGGTGTCGGCAGTGATTTACCGCTGAACGAGTGGCTTTTCAACAAGGTTTTCCCGATTGAGGACAAGCTGACCGCTGAGGAAATTGAAGCAGGTACAAAGCTTGCCTTACTTGAAATGCTTGCAGGCGGTACTGTCAGCTTTTCGGATATGTACTTTGAGCCGCAGGTAACGGCAAGGGCTGTTGCGGATTCGGGAATGAAGGCTAACCTCACCCGTCCCGTACAAAGCTTTGACCCGAATGAGGAGCCGAAGGATTCCTTCAGAATTGCACAGTCGCTTGAGCTCTACAACGAATGGAACAAGGCTGAAAACGACAGAATACTCATAGACTTCTCGATTCACGCAGAATATACCTGCACGGAGAAAATCGCACGTGCTTACATTGAAGAAAGTAATAAAAGAAAAGGAAATCTTCACATTCACCTTTCCGAGACGGTTAAAGAGCATAACGAATGTAAGGAAAAATACGGCAAGACTCCGACCGAGTGGTTCAACGCTCTGGGCGCGTTTGACTCCAGAGCCTTTGCGGCTCACTGTGTAACACTCGAGGACAGTGATATGGATATCATACTCCAAAAGGGTGTTAACGTTGTGCACAATCCTACAAGTAATATGAAGCTTGGAAGCGGTTTTGCGAGAATCCCGAAGATGCTTGATATGGGCATCAACGTTGCTCTCGGAACAGACGGAGCGGCAAGCAACAATAACCTTGATATGCTTGAGGAAATTCACCTTGCATCCGTTATTCATAACGGATATATGCAGGATGCAACCGTTATGAATGCAGATACGGTCATCAAAATGGCAACCAAAAACGGTGCTTTGCTTCAGGGAAGAGACGATTGCGGTGAGTTGAAGGTCGGCAACAAGGCTGACATTATTGCAATCTCACTCGACAAGCCGCATCTGAGACCTATCATTGACGAGAAGGCTCTCATAACCTATTCCGCACAAAGCAGTGACGTCTATATGACTATGGTTGACGGCAAGGTGCTTTACGAAAACGGAGAGTATAAAACTCTCGACAAGGAAAAGATTTATTACGACATTGAAAAAGCGATAAAGAAGTTATATTGAGGTGACAGAAATGGAAAGAGCAGACAGCGGTCTTGCTTTTATGTTAAGATATGAAAACATTGCGTGGTACGAGAACGGAAAGGTACGCATACTCGACCGTCGCGTTTATCCGCGCAAGGTTGAATTTGTTGTGTGCAACACACATCAGGAGGTTACACAGGCAATACGTGATATGGTAACGCAGAGCGCGGGCCCGTACACAGCGGCGGCGATGGGAATGGCTCTTGCCGCTTACGAATGCAGAAATATGTCCGCTGATAGGCAGTTGGAATACCTCCTTGCGGCATCTGACAATATTTCACACGCACGTCCGACAACTGTTTCCAGAATGTCTCTCATCACGGGAGGATGCCTTGAAGCGGCAAAGCAGGCATTGCGCGACGGCACTGACGTAAGTGAGGCTATTGTTAATTACACGATTAAGGCTAACAACCTACGTTACGGCAAGGTAAATCTTATGGCGGAGCATCTTGTAGATATGTTCCCGCAGAACGGCACGGTTATGACACAGTGCTTCGGTGAAACTATCGTCGGAATGATGCTTAAGGTTGCACGTGAAAGAGAGAAGAATATCCGTATTTTCTGTCCCGAAACCCGACCGTATTTTCAGGGGGCGAGACTGACGGCAACTGTTTGTAACGAAATGGGCTTTGACACAACCGTTATTACGGACAATATGCCTGCCTACGTTATGAAAAAGGAAAACGTTGACGTTTTCACCTCTGCAGCCGATGCAATCTGTCTTGACGGTCACGTAGTCAACAAGGTAGGCACATATCAGATTGCGATTGCCGCAAAATACACGGGCATCCCCTATTTCGTAACAGGTGCACCCGACCACGGACATCCGACGATTGATACGGTTAAGATTGAAATGCGCGACCCCGACTTTGTGCTTCAGGCAATGGGTGTTAAAACAGCGGCAGACGGGCTTAAGGGCTACTACCCTGCTTTTGACATCACTCCGCCCGAGCTCGTAAGCGGTGTTGTGACAGACACGGGAATTTACACTCCTTACGACCTTCACAGCTATTTCAAGGACGGAAATATGGGCGAATACGAAATGGTGATCTGATGGACAACAGCAAAAAAACAGAATTATTTGAAAGCACAAAAATATCAAAAGCAGTAACTACTCTTATAATGCCAACAATACTCAGCAGTCTTGTAATGATTATTTATAACCTTGCTGACACGTATTTTGTAGGCATGCTGAACAATCCTATTGAGAACGCAGGTGTTACGCTTGCGGCTCCCGTTCTTCTTGCTTTTAATGCTATCAACAATCTTTTCGGCGTAGGAAGCTCAAGTATGATGAGCCGTGCGCTCGGCATTAAGGATTACGAAACGGTCAGAAGAAGCTCCGCCTTCGGTTTTTACTGTTCGCTTATCTGCGGAATTGTTTTTTCTGTTTCCTGCACGATTTTCAAAGCTCCTCTTCTTACCCTTCTCGGAGCAACAGAGGACACTGCCGCCGCAACGGGCGGATATATGCTGTGGACGGTTACCTGCGGTGCTGTACCCGCAATACTTAACGTTGTTATGGCTTATCTTGTACGTGCAGAGGGCTCGGCTCTTCACGCAAGCATTGGTACAATGAGCGGTTGTGCACTAAATATTGTCCTTGACCCGATTTTCATACTGCCGTGGGGACTTAATATGGGTGCTGCAGGTGCCGGTCTTGCAACCTTCATTTCAAACTGTGTTGCCTGTATTTATTTCCTTGTGCTGATTTTTATCAAAAGGAAAAGCACTTGTGTCTGCATAAAGCCTTCGGAATTCAAGCCGACAAAGAAGATAATTTCAGGTGTCTGCGGAGTCGGAATACCTGCATCAATTCAGAATCTTCTGAACGTAACGGGAATGACCGTGCTGAACAATTTTATGTCAGGCTACGGCTCGGATGCAGTTGCCGCAATGGGAATCGCTCACAAAACAAGTATGATTCCGATGTATATTGCAATGGGAATTTCGCAGGGTGTTATGCCTCTTGTCGGATATAACTATTCCTCACGCAATATAAAAAGAATGAAGGACACGGTTGTTTATGCTGCAAAGCTTTCGCTGATTTTCATATCCGTCACCACTGCCCTTTACTGCATTTTTGCAGGGCCGCTTGTACGGTTGTTTATGGATAACGAAACGATTGTCAGCTACGGCGCTGTATTTATGCGCGGATTAAGCCTTGCACAGCCGTTTTTATGTATGGATTTTCTCGCCGTTGGTGTTTTCCAAGCCTGCGGAATGGGTAAGAGATCGCTTATCTTTGCATTTATGCGAAAAATCATACTCGAAATCCCCGCACTCTTCATTCTTAACGCACTCGTCCCTATGTACGGTCTGGCCTACGCACAGCTTGCCGCCGAATTTATACTCGCGATTGCGGCAATTGTTTTTCTTGTCAGAATTTTTAACGACCTGAAAAATGAAAATCCGATAGAATCGAGACAGTAAAAAAGCAATAGGGAGACACTTCTTTACGAAGTGTCTCCCTATTGCTTTTCAATTTATATTCAATTAAAGAATACCTGTGATAAAAATTTCGAGTCCGATAAGTATAAGGATTGTTCCGCCGAAAATCCCCGCCTTGCCTGCCAGCTTTGTTCCGAATTTTCTGCCGATGAGAATACCGCCGAAACAGATAAAAAAGGTTACAAGCGCAATAACAAGTGCACAGACAACCGCCATTTTAGGATTGTAATCGGCAATTGTAAATCCGACGGAAAGTGCATCAATTGAGGTTGCAACACCCTGAATAAGCAATGCTGTTATTCCGATTTTTTTGCAGTTACATTCATCGTTGGCACAGTCATTCCCTTTTATTCCCTCGATGAACATTTTTCCGCCGATAAAAACAAGCAGAATAAGTGCAATCCACGGAATGAACTTTTCAAAAGCAGCAAAATACTGAACAACGGTATGTACACAAATCCAGCCTATCATAGGCATAAGAGCCTGAAAGAAAGCAAAGATACCTGCAATTGAACAGATTTTCACCTTATTCATTTTCGGCTCGTTAAGTCCGTTAGCGAGTGAGACGGAAAAAGCATCCATTGTAAGACCAAGCCCCAGCAAAGCACTGTTAAAGAAGAACATAAAATTCATAATATACCTCAAAACTGACATCTTTTAAACAGTGAGAATTATATATTCACACACCAAAAAAGTCAATATTTATATCATTTTTTAATTTTTGCTATTGAGAAAAGTATTAAAAGGTTATATAATATCCCTAGCATTTAAAAGGAGAAAAGCAAATTATGTTCATAACAAACGACATTAAATACATCGGTGTAAACGATCACACGACCGACCTTTTCGAGGGGCAGTTTGATATTCCGAACGGAATTGCGTATAATTCCTACGTTATTCTTGACGAAAAAATTACTGTTACGGATACAGCGGACAAGCGCTTCGGTGACGAGTGGTTCGCAAATCTTGACGGGGTTCTTGAAGGCAGAAAGCCTGACTACCTTATAGTCCATCACATGGAGCCCGACCATTCGGCAAATATTGATGCATTTCTCAAAAAGTATCCCGAAGCACAGGTTGTTGCAACACAAAAGGCTTTTAATATGATGAAAGGCTTTTTCGGCAACGACTATACTGACAGACGAATTGTTGTCGGTGAGGGTGACACACTTGAGCTCGGCAAGCACACACTCACCTTCTACCTTGCACCTATGGTACATTGGCCCGAGGTTATGGTAAGCTACGACTCAACGGACAAGGTTGTATTCTCCGCTGACGGATTCGGAAAATTCGGTGCGCTCGACGCTGATGAGGATTGGGCTTGCGAGGCACGAAGATACTACTTCGGCATCGTCGGCAAATACGGTGTTCAGGTGCAGGCACTTCTCAAAAAGCTTGCTACACTCGACGTTGAGATAATCTGTCCGTTGCACGGCCCTGTTCTTGATGAAAACCTCGGTTACTACATCGGTCTTTACGACACCTGGTCATCCTACGGTGTTGAGAGCGACGGCATTGTAATTGCGTACACCTCCGTTTACGGTAACACGAAGGCTGCGGCTGAACTGCTTGCAGACAAGCTCCGCGAAAAGGGATGCCCGAAGGTTGTCGTCAACGACCTTGCACGCTGTGATATGCACGAGGCTGTTGAGGATGCCTTCCGTTACGGAAAAATCGTGCTTGCAACAACAACGTACAACGGTGATATTTTCCCGTTTATGAAGGAGTTTATCAACCACCTTACGGAAAGATTTTACCAGAACAGAACCGTGGCATTTGTCGAAAACGGTTCCTGGGGTCCCGTGGCGGCAAAGATGATGAGAAAAATGCTTGAGGGCTCAAAGAACATCAACTTTGCAGAGACAGTTGTTCAGATTAAATCCGCATTAAACGCAGACAGCATCGCCGCAATTGATGCTCTTTGTGAGGAATTGATGAAATAAGTTAATACAGCAAAGACCGGCAGATTGCTTTTGCGAATCTGTCGGTCTTTTGTTGTTGTAATTCTATTTTTCGGAACGCATCAATGCGTTCACTACGGTTTTACTCTGCTGTATATTCGAGAGTGCCGACGGTTTTCCAAACGTTTTTGCGGTAAATTTTGACTTCGATTTCGTTAAGTCCGTCCTCGTTCATCCATGCGTTACCCGTGAATATCTTGTTGCCGTTTTCGTCTGTTGCGGTTGAGGCAATCGTTACTGACGTATTGTTCGGCATTTTGAACATTACTTTTTCCGTCTTTTCATCTGCTACAACTGTTGCGGGTACGGGGCCCTTCTTTCCGCTGTCAGACGAAAGCTCCATTGAAACAATCGGGTTATACGGTTCGATTGTGAAGCTGTATTTTACTTCGTCCCACTTGAAATTTTCCTTACCGCGGACTTTGATTTCAACGCCGACACTCATATTTGAATAGATTTCCCAAACCTCATAAGCAAGGTCTCGGCTCAATTCGCTGACAACCTCACCGTCTGCGTTGTAGCTTGTGATTGATACATTTTTATTGTATCTGTCGTATGTTCTCGTGCCGCCGTCAGGCTCGATGAACTGAATCATCTGCTTTCTGCCGTTGGCTGTGACAGTGAAATCCTTATGCGTGTCTTCCTGCTGAATATATGTTGTTTCCGTGATATCACATACAGGAGGGATAAAGGGTTCGTAGTCTGTGAGCACAAAATCTTCATAGGAATCATATTCATCATAAAACAAATACTTTGGCGGTTGCATATCTGAAGATATGTCCTTCATAGTTCCGTCGCTCATTGTGATTTTCCAACTGCAGGTTTTGGAAAAATTTATGCTGCCGTCTTCAACCATATTGAAATTATCAAATATTCCTATTTTATATGTATCGTATTCATCGAAAAACTCTTCACTGAGCACTTTACACTTGATATTGAACAGGATTGTTTCATCAACAATACCCTCATAACCGTCAAAGCTTACCTCTACAAAGAAATAATCAATAACACTGCCATTTGACTGAACATAACTGCCGAATTCTGTAATTTTAGCAGTTCCTCCCATATTATAAAGCAGTTCTGACGGAATAGCTTCAATAGGATCTAAAAGGTCAGGCATATAGACGAAGGGGAAAACGATTCTTGTTGTTGAATTTTCGTCTGAATCTACATAATACTTATATGCTGTGCCACAATCGTATGCCAAAGGGAAATATGCATATTCACCGATTCTTGCGTGGAAAACATCAGCATCAACGGAGATTTTGTCAGCTGCAGATGCTGTTATTACACCTACAGATAAAGATATTGTCAGTGCTAAAATGATTGATAAGAATTTTTTCATATCACTTTCTCCTTTTCGTTATAACAAATCATCTAACGGTATATGTCTCAACGACTTGTCCATTCTTCATTACATTAATAATTGTTTCTTGAGTAATATATCCAGAAACCAAGCCTTCATAAGACAACGTAAATCCATTATCCAAACATATATAATTTTCCTCAAATGTTCCAGTAGAAACAAACGGTGGTAATCCAGTTATTTCTTCAGCAGTTCTATTAAACTCAGCTCCACTGCCTTGTACAGCGTTTATGCGATACATAATTTCATAATCAATATTATTGGTCACGGCATACTCCAATGCAGTTGAGTCAACGTATGCTTTGATAACAACATTAGGACAACCATCAAATATTTTAGTTCTCATAGTTATTAGATTATCAAACAAAGTTATTTTATTTAGATTAGTGCACCCTGAAAATGCTGATATATTAATTGTAGTAAGGCTACGTGGGGCAATTATTGATGTTAGTGATGAACAGCCTGCAAAAGCATTTCCACCTATCTGATAAATATTATTAGGCAAAGAAATATAAGATAATGCCGAGCAATCTCTAAAAGCAGTAGCACCTATTTTTGTTAAAGTATCCGGCAATGCAACAAACTGCAACGAATCACATCCGCGAAAAGTCTGCGACGGAACTTCAGTCCAACCGCTAGGTATTAAAACTGTTATTAACGACGAACAATTTTCAAAAATACCCGGGTTGTAGTACTCAATTACAGGTGGCAAACTCAATGTCGTTGCATTCGAACATTTACTAAATGCATACATGCCAATTTCTGTTACACTTGACGGTATGTTAATTGCCTCAAGTTTTTCACATGAATGACATGCATATTCGCCAATATACTCAACATTTGAACCTATAGTCAGACTTTCCATTTTTAAGAAATTATAAAGCACACAACTTCCAACATAAATAATATCATCAGAAATTATACATGAGTTCGTCAAATTTCTAAATCTGTACCAAGGCGCCTCTCCCATATCACAATCAAAAAGTTCTTCACTATCTTCAAAAGTTAGTGTTCTATTATTATGATTATATGACCATGTCATACCATAAAAATCTTCACTATACACGCTACTTTCATTTAGAATACCTAAATTCAAAAAATCAACAATATTCAACTTGAAATGCTGTATATCTTTAGACCGATAGGGTTCAACTGTATCTACCATACTATTTAGCAAATCACTTTTAGTTCGTTCTATTGATGCTGTCGGAAAATTCGACAAATAAAGAGCTATTGCTCCAGCCACAATAGGAGAAGAAAAAGACGTTCCTGTCAAATATTTGTAACCATCTAAATCTATATGGTTTGCTGCTTTAATATATGTACCCGGAGCCGCGACTTCATAGTAAGAACCTCTGTTATCATAACTAGAATAACTTGCCATCTTTAAATCCGGTGCATACGCCATAACACCAATTACAGAATCGTACGACGCCGGATAGTTTGAATAGTTAGTATTGGTTCCAAGCGCATTATTTCCGGCAGCAGCAACAAGAATACAACTTTCAGCTACTTTATCTATCAATTTTTTTAGACAACCATTAACATATTTATAATCAAATACTTCAGTAAAGCTAAAAGACATATTAACAACTGATACTTTTTCAGGTGCATTTATTCCATTGTCGGCTACGTATGTATTATAACTCAAAATTCTATTTAATGCATCGAGCACAATATCTGTTTCAAAAGTTTTTTGATCGCTAATTTTAATTGGCAATATTTTAGAATTGCGTGCAACGCCCGTAAAACTACCGCCGGAATTAGCTCCTGAAATAACAGAAGATACTGCTGTGCCATGACCAAAATTGTCGCTTATGTCATACGGATTTGAAGGATCCGCAACATTATATCCATGGTGTACTACATCGTTTACTTCAAACGAAACCATACTATTTTGAAGATGTTCATGATTGAAGTTGCACCCTGTATCGATAACAGCAACAACAATATCATCGCCTTGATTCTGACTAATAGTTGCTGCCTCTTTCGCCCATGTGTCTCTTAAAAACCAATCAGAAGAAGTTCCTGCATAACCGTATAACGCTTCAAACTCCTGCTCATCTTCAGGTGAACATTCTGTTAATTCCAAAATATAGTTTGGCTCTGCATACATTCCGTTATTATCCAAATTTATGCTTTCACATAAATCTAAAATTTCCGATTTTTCATCTACAATATCCGCTAAATCTACCATATACACACTTGAAGCACTATCAATAGGGCACTTAAATTCTGTCTCAATTGCAAAACTGGCTGTTGCATTGAGGTAGCTTTCAACAGTATTAGATATCGTTCCACATATATCAGAGCTATTCAAGCTTGAGTGATCTACTGTTATCAATATTTCATCCGTACCAAAATTTAACTCTGGTATAATATCCTCCATATCCGGTGCTGTATCCTCAGCATTTGCAACTATGAAAACACATAAAAAAGTTGTTATTAAAATACATAATGCAACAATCATAGATAACAATTTTTTTAATTTTCTCATAAATATACCTCCATAATATTTAAGTTTTAACAGTCCCCAAATATTAAATGACCCATCGGTATCACCTCAAAAGTATTTATTAACTATATTGTAATGCCAAATATATATTTTGTCAATAATATATTTGCTGTAAAAGTATTTACAAAAATAGTAACCGTTGATATAATATATACAGCCCGAGATAAGGGGTTGAAGATATGAGTCAAAGCCAAGAAAACTTTAAAAGAGGCTGTACGGAGATACTCGCTTTACACTTGCTTTGTAAGGAAGACCTCTACGGCTACCAGATAACGCAGCTTTTTAACGAAAAGAGCGGCGGTCGTTTCACTATGCTTGAAGGCACGCTTTACCTCATTCTTTACAAGCTCGAAGAAGCCGGATATCTTTCCACCTATACCGAGCTTGTCGGAAAAAAAAGAACGAGAAAGTATTATCACATCGAGCCTGCAGGCAGAGAGTATCTTAAAAAGCTGTTAGCTGAATACGACGAGGTCAGCAAGGGAATTGCATTGATACTTGACAGGGAGGTTGAAGCCGATGAACCGAATAAATAAGGATATCGAGAAATATCTTGAAGAAATCAAGAAAAATCTTGTTTGTTCAGCATCTCAAAAGAAAACCGTAATCAACGATTTGAGAAACAGCATATATGACTACGTTGATGAAACGAAAGCGACTGATATTGAAGATATATATTCTCATTTCGGTCAACCTGAGGATATTGCAGAACAAATTATTTCTGAAATTGAACCTAAAACAGTCAAAAAAGCTTTTAAGGTACATAAGGTTGTTCTCGCAGGTGTTATCGCAATTGTTACGACATTTATCATAATTTTAGGTTTCTACATTGACCAGTGGAAGGAAGATGTAGACTCGTATATTTTAGAAGGTCCTGCTGTAGAAATAAACGGAGATGATCAAGAGCTTCCAATGGATGAAATAGTTTATTATAAAAACGGCGTAATCAAAATGTACACCATTTATTACGAAAACGGTGCAATTAAGGAGCAAAAATATTATGACAGGGATGGAGTTCTTGAGGTTCACACCATTTACAATACGAACGGAACAGTTAAAGAAGAAACTACTTATAAAAAAGACGGTTCTGTAAAGAACCATATCACTTATCAACAACCGGAATAAAATTCTTTGGAGGATAATATTAATGAAAAGATTTATTGCAATTACACTCTCGCTTATTATAATTCTGTCAGCCATTTCCTTTAATGCTTCCGCATCATACGGAGAAATAAACGATGAAATCACAGAAACAATATACTTTGAGGACGGTTCATATATCGTTATAACGCTTGAAGAAACAACATATTCCCGAGCTACAAACACTAAAAGCGGTAGCAAAACCTACACCTATACTAATTCAGACAACGAGAAACAATGGTCGGTTACACTCAACGGAACTTTCACTTACACAGGCAGTACAGCAACCTGTACAAACGCTACAATAAGTAAAGTCATATATGATGATGCTTGGAAATTCACTTCCGCAACAGCATCAAAAAGTGGTAACAAGGCTACCGGAAATATTACCGCTAAAAAGTATTTCCTCGGCATAGCGATAAAAACAGTTAATGATTCAATTACCCTCACCTGCTCTGCAACAGGTACGCTTTCATAAATCGTTACAACCGCAGTTCAAAGCTGCGGTTTTGTTTTTGAATATTTTATGTTAATGGGATTGAAATATTTTTACAGTAATGGTATAATTAGACGATTATATCGCACGGCGATAGGTTAATTTTAAAGCGAGGAGCGTAAATATGGCGAATGAAGTAAACAAGACTATCCCCTCCGTGGAAGGTATGGAAGCTCATATCGACACGTGGCGCGGTCTTATCAAAAACAAGCAGCGCGGTATCTTTGCTTTCGACGAGCTCGCTGAAATCAAGCTCAAGACTCTCAAAAAGAGAATCTATACAGATTTCGAGCTCACTGACGCATGGAAAATGCGTGAATGCAACTACAAGGATATCGGCGAATACGAATTTTTCTATGACGAGTGGAAGGAGCTCAACGTCGGCGACTATTGGGGCGGCAACGGTGTGAGCGCTTTCTTTAAGAATAAGATTGTTATCCCCGAAAAGTTTGAGGGCAAAAAGGTTTCGCTTTACGTTTATTTCGGCGGCGACTCACTTGTTTCCGTCAACGGTGTCCCCTTCCAGGGTCTTGACCCGTTCCGTAACGCGGTTGTTCTTACCAACTGCGCTAAGGCAGGAGAGGTTTTCGACATTGACATCGAGTCATACTTCGTATGGCACTCAAACGAGAGCACACTCAAAAAGCTCGAGTGCTCATTTATTGCTACAACTGATGATGAAATCAACGAGATTTATTGGGATTTCAAGGCAGTTTATAACGCTCTCTTTATGCCCGGTATGGGTAATGACTACGCAACACTCATCCGCGAGTCACTTAAAGAGGCTTTCTGCTACGTAGACTTTGACGAGCCCGACTTTGACACCTTCAAGCAGAAGCTCCGTATGGGTAAGAAGGTTCTCTACGACAGAGTTTACAACAACCCCAACTACAAATGTATGGGTAAGCTCGACCTTATCGGTAACTCTCACCTTGATATGGTTTATATGTGGGCTTACAAGGAGTTTGTCCGTAAGGTAGGACGTACTCACGCTACAATGCTTCGTCTGATGGAGCAGTATCCCGATTTCATTTTCTCACAGAGCCAGGCAGGTATGTACGAGGAAATGAGAATTCACTATCCTAACCTCTTCGAGCAGGTTCAGCAGAGAGTCAAGGAAGGCCGTTGGGAGTACATCGGCGGTATGTGGGTTGAGCCTGACTGTAACATCATTTCGGGTGAATCCTTCGTCCGTCAGTTCCTTCACGGTGTCCGCTATGCCGAAAAGTGGTTCGGCGTAACTCCGAAGACCTGCTGGCTTCCCGACGTTTTCGGCAACAGCTACTGTATGCCGCAGATTATGAAGAAGGCAGGAATGAAGTACTTTGTTACCCACAAGATGGGTATCTGGAACGATACAAACCCGTGGCTTTACAATGCATTCTGGTGGGAAGGTCCCGACGGTTCAAAGGTATTTGCCGCTGTTCCGCCGACACACTTCATCGGTTCAATGGAGCCCGATTCACTTAAGACAAACTGGGTTAAGTTCTCTGAAAAGGATACTATCGGCGAGTCAATGTACTGCTACGGCTGGGGCGACGGCGGCGGCGGTGTAGACAACGAAATGCTCGAATACACAAAGAGATACAAGAGCTTCCCCGGTCTTCCCGAGACACAGATTTCAAAAATCGAGGATTCTCTCGAGAATATGCGTCAGAAGGCTGTTGCCGCAGGTGATAAGGTTGTTACCTGGAAGGACGAGCTTTACCTCGAAGAGCACCGCGGTGTTCACACAACAAAGGCTGCACTTAAGAAGGCTAACCGTTACTGCGAAAATCTCTTCCGTGAGGCTGAAATGTATGCTTCAATCGCAGAGAAGTACGGCTACACATATCCCACAGAGGAATTGAGCCTTGCATGGAGAAAGATTCTTACCAATCAGTTCCACGATTCACTTCCCGGAACTCATATCACAGAGGTTTTCGGCAAGCTTATGGGCATCTACAATGAGGTTATCGCAACAGGCGAAAGAGTACGCAAGGAAGCACTCGACATCATCGCAAAGAACATCGGCTTTGATGCAGAAAAGGGTAAGCCGTTCGCACTCTTCAATTCTCTCGGCGTTGCTTCAACCTCAAAGGTTGAGCTTGACTGGCAGGACGTTGACATCCTTGACGAAAACGGCAACAAGGTTCCCGTTCAGCTTTACGAGAAGTTTAACGGTGAGAAGAAGCTTGTATTCATCGCAAAGGATATTCCTGCAGTAGGCTACAAGGTATTCTACAAGGTTCCTGCAACAGGCAAGCCTGCATATAACGAATCAAACGGCAAGGAAATCGAAAACGCAAGATTCAAGCTCGTATTCGACAATAACGCTGTTCTTACATCAATCTATGATAAGACAAACAACCGCGAGGTTCTCTCAAAGGGCGGCAAGGGTAACGACTTCAGACTCTTCGAGGATATGCCGGGCGGATACGATGCTTGGGATATCGTTGCAACCTACGTTGACCGCGAGTATGACCTTAAGGACGGCGTAGTTAAGGATATCGTTACAGGCGACGTTTATACAATGATCTCTATTGAAAAGCAGATTCTCAAGTCTGTTCTTCATCAGAACATCATCATTTACAACGAGCTTGACAGAATCGACTTTGATACACATATAAGCTGGCACGAGGATCAGAAGCTTCTCAAGGTATTCTTTGACGTTGACCTTCAGACAAAGAATTACACAAGAGATATCGCTTACGCTACTATGGAGTGCTGCTCATACAGATACAATCCGTATGACAAGGCAAAGTTTGAGGTTAACGCTCACAACTGGATTGATATGTCTGACGAGGATTACGGTGTATCACTTCTCAATGACTGCAAATACGGTCACGAGGTTAACGAGCACAAGATGATTCTTACTCTTCTTAAGGCTCCCATTAAGCCCGACCCGACATCAGACCGCGGTGAGCATTACTTCACATACTCAATCTATCCGCACGCCGAGACTTGGAAGAAGGCTCAGACTCTTACAAGAGGACTCGAAATCAACAATCCTCTCGTTCCCGTTGAGCTTGAAAACAGAGGCGATATGGGCACAAGCAATTCGTTCATCACACTTACAGCAGACAATATGACAATTGAAGCTGTCAAGAAGTGTGAGGAAGAGGATGCTTACATCATCCGTATGGTTGAGAAGAAGGGCAAGAGTGTTGATGCAACTGTTAAGTTCTTCGCTCCCCTCACCTACGCTGCAGAATGTGACCTTATCGAGCGTAATGACGAGCCGATTGCATACGAAGGCGATTCAATCAGCTTCCACGCAACTCCGTTCGAAATCAAGAACTTTAAGGTTAAAATCTAAATTCACAACAACCCGCCTGAGTTTTCAGGCGGGTTTTCTACGAAGGCAGGCAGAGCTTAAATGATGACAAGCTATCATTTGCGACTTTTAGAAGAAATTTATGAATACGCTGACAATCCTGAATATGAGTGCGATAAGATTATCCGCGATAACTCAAAGAAAATCCCGATGCTCAATACGTCGCAATTACAAGCCGTTTCGGCGGTGAGACTCGATACAGCAAGATTGTGCAGGATGTTCCCCTATTCCCGCGAGGATATCAGATCTCTGATAGAAAACCACGAGGTGAGCCTTACGGGAAACATAACAAAAATAGAAGATAATTTATGCATACTTGAATATATTTTCGCAAAAGCTACAGGAGAAGATTGCTGAGAGAAAATAATTAATTTTTTTGGTAAAAAGACTTGACAATTCGTTCCAAATAATATATTATATTCAAGCGTCAAATACGCGGTATGATTCACTAGCTCAGTTGGCAGAGCACTTGACTTTTAATCAAGGTGTCCGGGGTTCGAATCCCCGGTGAGTCACCAAAAATCGACAATCTTCGAAAGAAGGTTGTCGATTTTTACTTATTACTTCTTCACTATTCACTTTTCACTAATCTTTTGGTCGATTTTTGGCGAAGTAACAGGTAAGAAGGAATAGTGAATAAGTTAAGGCGGGACACCCGCACCCGATTGAAAAAGGAATGAAGTCACAATGAAAAACAGTCCTTTAATAGACAAGTCAAAAGCTTTTGCTCTTGAAATTATAAAAGTGTGCAATTATGTTAAGCAAAATAAAAATGAAACAGTTTTAACTAATCAACTTATCCGTTCCGGAACATCCGTCGGAGCAAATATTAGAGAGGCCTTTTACGGTCACGGTAGAGCTGATTTTATTGCAAAACTTCAAATTGCATTAAAAGAATGCAGTGAGAGTGAATATTGGATTGAACTGCTTATTGAAAGTGATTATTATGATGACAGAAGAATTCTTGATATGTGTATAGAAGTGAAAAAATTATTGGTTTCTTCACTTAACACCGCCAAAGCAAATCAAAAATAATTTGTTGCTATTTTAAGCTTTTTTCAATGAAATTCGCCTTATGGCGAGTGAAATATGCTTACGCATATGAAATAGCTTCGCTATGAAATATTTGCTTTGCAAATATTATAGGCGAATTTTATTTCACTTTCTGCGTTAGCAGAAAATTTCATAATCCGACAGAATTATTTCATATCGTGCAGCGATATTTCATTTAAACTATATTGAAAGCAATCTGAGCAATTAGCAGAATAAGCCTATACAACTCCTGTTCAATAACCGAACGGGAGTTTTTGCTTTTATAAGGTTTATGTTATATTGACAAAAAAAACTGTAAATGGTAAAATAGAATGAAATATTTTTGAAAGAGGTTGAAGTATGAAAAAGTTAATTTCAGTAATTCTTGCAATTTCAATTCTTATGTCGGTCGTTGTTATCGGCGCTTCAGCTCAGGATGACGGCACAATGAGCTTTGCCGTTGCATCTGACCTCCACTACGTGGAGCCGACTGAACCCGTTGAGCACAACATCGACGACCCTATTTTCTACTATGCTAACCGACGTGCACAGATGGAGCACGAAAGCGGTTTTATTATTGACGAGTTCCTTCGTCAGTGTGCCGAGGACGACGACTGTGATTTTGTTCTCATCCCCGGTGACCTCGCAAATGACGGCAAGGTAATTCTTCAGCAGCATCTTGACGTTGCCGAGAAGCTTGCTAAATTCGAGAAAGAAACAGGCAAACAGGTTTACGTTATCGACGGTAACCACGATCTTGGCTACGATTGTGAAACAACTCCCGAGGTTTTCAAGGAAGTGTACTATGAATTCGGCTACAAGGAGGCTCTCACTGTTTTCGAAGACAACTGCTCATACACAGCAAACATCGGTGACAAATACCGCCTTATAGCTCTTGACAGCTGTGACCCCTCAAAATCAACGGAAGACGGTCTCACAACCGACAAACTTTTCTGGGCTCTTGAGCAGGCTGACATCGCGAAGGAGGACGGAAAGTATCCTATTCTTATGATGCACCACAATCTCCTTGACCACCTTCCCGTGCAGAGAATCATCAGCCGTAACTTTATTGTTCGTTGGCATTATTCAACTGCCGAGCTTTTTGCTGACCACGGAATCAAGCTTGTTTTCACAGGTCATGAGCACTGCAGTGACGCGGCTACATTCACAAGCGCACTCGGTAACGTTATTTATGACTTTGCAACAACCTCACTTTCAATGTATCCTCTCGAGTACAGAATGTTCCACATTACTGACGAAGAGATAAAATACGAAAATAAGAAGATCACAAGCATCGACACACAGGCTCTTTCCGCTGCTGTTCCCGACCTTACTGATGAACAGCTTGCACTTATGGACGAAGACTTTGAAGCATATTCAAAGGAATTCTTCCACCACGGTATCAAGTACAGACTCGGTCGCGGTATGACAATGGAACAGATAGGTATGGAAGAGGGCGATTTCTTCTTCAACATCGTCAATGCGGCTGTAACAGGTCTTACCGATATGCTTGATATGCCGTTCTACGGTGAAAACAGCATTCAGGAGCTCGCAAAGGAATACGGTCTTGAAATTCCCGACAGCGATTACGAAACACCCTGGCACCTTGTAACTTCACTTGTCGGTATGCACTATGCTGGTTCAGAGTATTATGACCTTGAAAGCACAGAGGTTACAATGCTTCTCAGAACTCTCGTACTTATCCTCCGAGTTGATTTTGCTAACATTACCGATGCACTTTTCCTTGTAGATCTTGCAAACAAGGCTCTCGCAACCTTTGGTATTGAATCAATTTCCGATGAGCTTACAAAGCTTGGCATTAAAGTATTCGGTTCTGTAAACGTTCTGGAGTACGCTATTCTCGGACTTATTTCTCCCCTGCTTTATGCTTTCGCCTATGATGATGACGGCGTTGAGGACAACAACGGCACTCTCCCCGGCTACGGCACGGTTGACACCTTGAATAACCTCAGCAATATTACCGCAAACATCAGCAACATCATCAATAAGATTATCTCTACCGTAACAATGATGCTTAAATACGCTCTTAAAGGATTTAACTTTGTTCCCGTGGCATAATAAATAAAAAATCGGATGGTGAAGCCTTTGAATTACAAATACAGACTTCGCAGCTTTGCAGTAAATTCAATCCGTCGGATGTTCGGATGGATAGCACTCAAATACTGCCACGCTAAAATTGAACCGTACAAGCCCAAGCACAATGCATTCATCGTAATCGGAAACCACGCCGACGGTATGGACCCCGGTTATGAGCTCATCGCATTCAGGCGTTATATTCGTTTTGTTATCAGCGACCATCTTGCACGAAGCAAGTTTACCGACATCGTGCTTGAAAAAATCGGCGGTGTTATCGTCAAGCATCGTGAGTTGCCTACATCAGAGCTTAACAAACAGGTAATCGCCAGCATCAAGCAAGGCATCCCCGTCAGCATCTACGCTGAGGGTGCAATGACTCCCAACGGTGAAACAGGATTTTTCTCACCGCGGACGGGAAAGCTTGTCAAGGACAGCGGCGCCGCTCTTATCACCTTCAAGCTCACGGGCGGATATATGCACGCACCGAAATGGGCAAGAAGAATCCGTAAAGGCCCCGTTCACGGTAAGGTAGTACGCGAGTACTCCCCCGATGAGCTTGCTTTAATGAGCGTTGAAGAGGTCAATGCGGCAATCGCAAAGGATATCTATCATAACGACTACGACTTTCAGAAAGAGCAGAAAAAGGAATATAAGGGAAAGCGGCTCGCTGAATGTGTCGAACGCATACTTTATATGTGCCCAGAATGCAAGAAGGTCGGAACGTTACATTCAAGCGGCAACCACCTGACCTGCGATGATTGCGGTTATAAGGTTGAGCTGAAATATGACGGATTTTTCCACGATACAGGCACGGGACTTCATTTCGGTACAATTCTCGACTGGGACAAATGGCAGAAAAACGAATGGAAGCAGAGAGTCCTTAATTCCCCTGACGAGCTGATTTTCGAGGAAGGTCATCAGATTGTTTCCACGATTATCAAGCATCGCAAGAAGCCTCTTTCCGGTGACGCTACACTAAAGCTTTACAAAGACCGTTTCGAGGTTGTTCTCGGTGAAAATTCATCAATCACGCTGATGCATAAGGACATCAAGCTTGTTCTGAACGTATCAATCGAAGCACTCATCATTGTCTCGCCTGACTATTACCTTTACATTCAGAGTCAGAAGCCCAGAGCAGCAGCAAAATACGTTGCCGCGTGGAGATATCTGATCGGTAAGGAATACAAATAAAATGACAATCGCCCCGGAAATTCCGAGGCGATTTTTTTATACCGTTATTGTTTTTCTCTTTCTGCCTTCATCCCATATAAGCTCAACAGTTACGGGAACGTTCGATTCGATAGTAACAGCAGGTGTTTCCGCCGTGTTATTACGCTTTTCACAGATAAGCGTAAGCTCTCCGTCATTTCCGAACGGATATTTTTCAATACCGTGACGATCACACAAATTGATGTTCCAGGTAATTTTATTTTCAGCAGCATTCGGCTTTATGCCGAAAACATATTCAAACATAATTGATATCGGAGACAATCCCGTCCAGCCGACGAAGTCACTCATCGAAGAGCTACCCCTTTTGAACACACCGTCAACCTTCTCCGGTGCATAGTTTTCAAAAACCGTACCCGTATCCCTGAACACACTGACAACGGCATCCAGATGCACACGGGCGATATCGAATGCCATCTGCGACTTATCATACTGATCAAGACCCTTGAGAACCATATAATTCGTCGGCGACCAGACTGAGCCGCACCAATATCCGCCCGTCGGGTTATATTCCTCGTGATCTTTTGAAAGAGTCGGCACTCTGTGCTCTGTTTTAAATTCATTTTCATTGTTGAGGTGAGCTATAAAAGCCTCGCTTCTGTCATCGGGAACACATCTTGCAAGCAGTGACCAAAACGCACCTATATGCTTGACGTAATTAAACGTGTTGTCCTTACGCAAATCGTAATAGAACTTTGTATCCTCGTCCCAGAGCTTTTCATTTATGACTTTTTTCAGATTGTCACGTTCTTCCTCAAGCTCGGCAATAAATTCGCTTCTGCCGAGCACCTCGGACATTTTCAGCAGTATATTACAGGCATTGAGCTCCTGCATACAGGCATCCACCCATATCATATGGCCGTGATCGTAGCATACGTGATACTTTTCCTCAAGGCGCGGGCAGTTATCCATTCCGCAACCGTATCCCGATGAAAAATAAGTACCGTCGCGCCAGGTGAAATGCTCTCTCATCCACTGATGATAAGCAACAAGACACGGATAAACACGCGACAGGCGTTCCTTGTCGCCAAAATTCAGAAAGTAGTCCCACTCACACCAGGCAAGCACCTCCGGTCCCGTTGACGAAGGGTCGTGACGCGCAAAAACATCATTTCCGCTTTCTTCCTCAATCTGACGGCATATAAAGCCGTCAACGTGCTGATGAGAATAAAAATTATCCAGCGTTCCCTGAAAATTGAATATCCTTTTGGCATACTTACCGAACATAAGCATAAAAGCGGAATCCCACATAAAAATACAGCCGTTAAAAGCTGCGTCTATATAATTAGAAACAAAGCCTGTTCCCTCTTTGGGCTGACGGATATTCGAAAACGCAATCTGCCACGCTTTATAATAACAATCAAGATAATCATCATGACCGTCCCAGATCGGTTTTGGAAACTTGTTTTTTATTTCTGAAAACTCAGGAAGCGGAGTTTTATCAATTTCAGCACCGATATACGAATTTTCAAGCATCAGCTCTTTATCATCATAGGTGATTTCATTATTCTGTCTAAAGCTTATCATACTTACTCCTTCATTACTGTTGATCTATCAATAATCTGTACAAGGTCGGATTCACGTTGAATTCTTCAATCGCTTTATCAACCTCGGTAAGATATTTTTCCTTAACCTTTGCTGACTGACCTTGCTTTTTTACCGCACGGATAAGAATATTCTTCGGAGTGTGAGCAAAATCAATGAACTCAAGAAGCTGGGTTTTATAGCCCGCATATTCAAGAAGATTTGCACGGATTGAATCGGTCAGCAAGGCGCAGAATCTTTCCTGCACGATACCGTAGCGCGTTAAAACCGACAGATTATCCGTCGCAATCTGTTTGTTAAGCTCGTGCTGACAGCAAGGAACAGAGAAAATCATTTTTGCATTCCAATTAACAGCGTTATAAAGCGCATAGTCCGTTGCGGTATCGCAGGCGTGAAGCGTGATTACCATATCAACGTCGAACGGACATTTAAAGCCGTTGATGTCGCCTAATTCAAAATGCAGATTTTTATAACCGTATTTTTCAGCGGCTTTATTGCATTTTTCAATTACATCTTTTTTCAGGTCCAAGCCGATGATAGTTGCATCAATTTTTCTGATTTCGGTCAGATAGTAATAAACGATGAAGGTCAGATATGACTTACCGCAGCCAAAATCAATGATATTCAGCTTTTTATAGTCAGACTGCTTTACGGAATCATCAATTATTTCGATAAAGCGGTTAATCTGCTTGTACTTATCGTACATTGAGTTGACGACCTTACCCTCTTTTGTAAAGATACCCATATCAATCAGCGGTTCAATAATCTCGCCTTCGGGAATTATGTACTGCTTCTGCCTGTTGTGCTCCCGCTTAACCGTATTTGCAGCGGAAGAAACATTCTTCGTCTTATAAAACAGCTTTCCCTTTTTCGTTACGGAGGCGGAAAATTCTTTACTTTCGGACCAGGCGTTTAACTGCATATAGTTACCGACCGTAAGCTCGGCAACTCTTTCGGCAATTAAATCAGACTTAACATTCTCGTGAAAAACCTGTTTTTCGGTAAACTTCGCTATCTGATAACAGTCCTTCAAAAGATTAACCGTAATCTTTTTGAATTCCGCCTGCTTGCTGACGGGCTTGCTGATAACCATTTTTGTTATATTGTTTTCAAAAATTTTATATATACATTCTCTGAATTCGGACATAGAATCCTCCGTGAAATTTGATAAAATACGGGTATATTATACCATATCGTTGATTTTTAATCAATCGTAAATTAAAGTTCCTCACATAAAATGATTCACATCTATCGATGCCGAATACTGGGCTTTCATAAGGTCGCGGTATTGACAAAGAACTGTTCTAAAAAATCGGGCAGTACACCGAAGTGTACCACCCTTTGTGTTAATACGTATTTCAGAAAAGCTGTGTCGGAAGTTTTAATTTTTCTTTTGGTGGGAATTGCTTGTCGAATTCTTCAGCATCGGCTTCATTTATAAAATACCCCTGAGGTGGAGTGTATTCGCCTGCAATACCGTCAAGATAGCCTTTTTTTAGTTCTTTGCAAAGGAAGAATGATGAGTCTGCACCTTCAGGTAAGCCGTGATAACGGATGTTAAACTCACTTGCATAAGTAAATCCGCTTTTTCCGTAAAAGTCAATATTACCCTCAAAGCAAACTGCACCAAAGCCCATTTCAGTTGCCTTATGCAGTGAATAATCAAGCAGGATTTTGCCGTAGCCCTGACGCTTCAGTTCATTTGCAATACAGATAGGACCCATTGTGAGAATCGGAATATCTCTTCCGTCATCGGCTTTGATTTTTGCGTTCATAAACATATTCTGTCCTATGATTCTGCCTTCCTTTTCCATAACAAAATTAAGCTCGGGAATAAAGTCAGCATCATCACGAAGTTGATTCAGAACATAGTGTTCAAGACAGCCGGGACGATAAACATTCCAGAATGATTCCCTGACAAGAAACTCAACTTCTCTTTGTTCTTCTTTTCTTTCTTTACGAATTATATAGTCATTTTTATTCATTGTTTTTCCTCCTGAAAATTGTTGACCTTCAATGTGTGGGAGGTCGGATAGATTATAAGCCTTCCTCCCGGTTAAGCTACAATCTCCGGTGTTCTGATTGTCTTTTTCAAAAAGCAATCTCCTTTAATAAAATTTTTATTTAATCAAGCCTTTCGGCAGGATTATCTGTCTAAAAATTTAAGTTTGCTGACAAAACAATACAGCATTACAAGTCCACAACTGAGTATTGCACCGCCAATTATATCAGTAATCCAATGTACACCTGAAAGAATTCTGCCGATAACCATAAAAAGAATAAAAACAATGATTGATAATGAAATGAGCTTTTTCAGAGTTTCATTTTTGATACGATTATTAAATTGCATAATTGTTGTCGGCATAATACACATTACAAGCATAGTGGTTGTCGACGGATAAGATGCTTCCAAAATACCGTTTACCAGTATTGGTCTGTAGTTTACAACAAACATTTCAAAGAAAATGTACATTGCAATTACAAGAACATAAAAACCGCCGAGAACAAGAATGCTGTAATCAACTTTCAGAATTCGCTTTCTCTTAATCCACTGTATAAATCCAAACAAAGCAAATCCCATAGCGAATCCTAGTGGAACAAGACCCAACCAATCAGTAATCGTGTAAAGCGACATATTAACGCCTGTAAGATTATGAACAAACTGATTAAGTGTTGCAAATCCGACAGCAGAGTTTTGTGGACCGATTGCTTTAATATCAATAAATCGAATTGCTATCGTCCACAATGCGAATCCCACAAGCATGCTGATTGCGGTATAAAGAGTCTTTTGATTGTTTTTTGTCATTTTATCAACCTACCTTTTAAATATTTGGCTTTCGCCTGAATTAAGTTTAAAGGAAGGCTGGAACAACCACAAGAAACGGGATGTCACACGAACGACACTTTCCGTATCATTACCATTTTATAAGCAACAACGCCTTAATAATGAGCAATACGAACATAAAAGCTGCTGCATAAGGTTGTGTACTGATAATAAAAATCAGTATTCCCACAGTGTTTAATATTAAAGAAATTTTACTTTTATTTTTAATCCAAAATGTATTCTGACATTTTTGCAAAGCAAGTGTTAAGACTCCCATCGTAATAATTGAAATTATAATAGCAAAATAAACAATTCGCAAATAGGAAGATATTTCAATAAATGACAACAGTGATACTGCTTGTACACTTTCATTTGTAGCCTGACCGAAGAACGGGACAAAAAAGAACATTGCTATACAAATGTCAAGCAAGCCGAATACTAAATCACGAAAATAATTTCGCTTTTTATTTGTATCTTCTTCAGCTATTATAAGTAATTCCTCACCTGACAAAAGCTCATCAATCGTTACTCCGAAAAAATTAGATAACGCCTTCAATGAATCAATGCTTGGATAACCTCTGCCTGATTCCCATTTTGAAATTGCAGTTCGTGAAACATAAATAGCAACTGCGAGTTCTTCTTGAGTAATTTCTTTTTGTTTTCGAAGCTGTTGTAATTTCTCATTAAATTCCATAACAAACTCACTTTAATAATATTGGTTATAAAGATTATAACATAACCCTATCAAACAAATCAATCTAAATCCATCTTCTCCTGCTTGTTCAAAAGGAAGCCTAACAAAAAAACTGCCCTCACAAAGTGAGAGCAGCGGAAATATTCAGTTCAACAAATTGGAATTTGTCGCTCAGTCAAACTGAAATTTATCTTTTCTTATATGTCGCTACAATTCCAACTACAGAAGCCAAAAAAGTAATCGGTGCAATTCTTACAAACAAGAACTCAAACCCATGCATTATTGTTCCCGCCACCGCCAACTCAGGATCATT
>JAFQJH010000012.1 GCA_017415025.1 Clostridia bacterium | reverse complement strand
GTGCTTTTGATTTTGTTATCATCAACTCTCCGCTCCCTGATGATATAGGTACTCGTTTTGCGATTGACACAGGTAGTTCAAAAGAGACCGTCGTACTCCTGATGGTACGGGCAGAACTTCAAGAAGAAATCTACGACAAGGTTGCAGAACACGGTGTGTTTGTGCTTCCAAAGCCAACCTCAAAGCCGACAATGGCAATTGCTCTCAGCTGGCTTTCAAGTGCACGGGAAAAACTTAGAAAGACTGAAAAGAAAACACTATCCATTGAAGAAAAAATGGAAGAAATCCGTATCGTCAACCGCGCAAAATGGATACTTATCCGCGAACTCAAATTGGACGAACCGGAGGCACATCGTTACATAGAAAAACAGGCGATGGATCGATGCATTTCAAAACGGATTGTTGCAGAAGAAATTATTAAAACATATTCATAAAGAGGAATCAGAAATGGAAAGTGAGATTTATCAACAGACTAATAGAACAATAAATGAACTCTTTATTTTGAGATTTTACCGTGAAACTATTGACACGAGCATATGATGTGAGTATAATATATAGCAAGTTAATATTTCAAACCGTTGAAGCGGAGATAACGGCAATAATGCCTTTACAGAGAACCTGTGTTGCTGAGAGTCAGGTAAGAAACAAGTTGTCAAATGGACCGCTGAGGGTGCAGTCAAATGGGATTTCCCAGAGTATTCTGCAACGTGTTGGCATACGTCAGTTGCCGGGGATATGTTGGTATCCTGCTAAGTGCACGGGTCATACCGTGAATCAAGGTGGCACCGCGGATAGTGTCGTACTTTATTTGTACCTATTCGTCCTTGACAGAGTTTATATTTCTGTCAAGGACGTTTTTGTTTTACATGAAAGCTCCTTTGACGGAAGATATAAGTCAAAGGAGCTTTTTCCTGTATTAAGGAGGTAAATATAATGATGACAAAACGCTGGTGGCGCTCCTTGCGCCGAATATATGAAATCAAACAGAAAGAGATCGTAAACCCCAAACCAACCTAAAACAAAACTTATTTATGGAGGAAACCACAATGAAATTTAACAATATTGATTTTGATACCTATTTTAAGAACTATCCCGACACAAACGGCTACTTCGGCAAGTACGGCGGCTCCTATATCCCGCCCGAACTGCAGGTCGCTATGAATGAGATCAGCGAAGCATACCAGACCATCTGCAAGTCCCGCAAATTTATCGACGAGCTTCGCCGTATACGCAAGGAATTTCAAGGCAGACCGACACCAATCTCCCATCTTGCAAGGCTTTCGGATAAAATCGGCACAGGCGTTCAGCTCTATGTGAAGCGCGAGGATTTGAACCACACCGGCGCACACAAGCTCAATCACTGTATGGGTGAAGTGCTGCTGGCAAAGTATATGGGAAAGAAAAAGGTCATTGCCGAAACAGGTGCAGGTCAGCACGGTGTGGCTCTTGCTACCGCCGCCGCATATTTCGGCTTGGAGTGTGATATCTATATGGGTGCTGTAGATATTAAAAAGCAGGCTCCCAATGTGGCAAGAATGAAGATCCTTGGTGCAAGAGTGGTCGAGGTTACAGATGGTCTGCAAACCTTGAAAGAAGCAGTAGACGCTGCCTTCGCCGCATATTGCAATGAGTATAAGGACGCTATCTACTGCATAGGTTCAGTCGTCGGCCCTCATCCGTTCCCGATGATGGTGAGAGACTTTCAGAGTGTTGTTGGTATTGAAGCAAGAGAACAGTTCATTGATATGACGGGTGAGCTTCCCGACGCGGTGGTTGCCTGTGTGGGCGGCGGCTCAAACGCAATGGGACTTTTCTCAGGCTTTTTGAACGACCCCGTTGATATTTACGGTGTAGAGCCTCTCGGAAGAGGCATTAAAATGGGTGACCACGCCGCAAGTCTCACCTATGGTGAAGAAGGCATCATGCATGGCTTTAACAGCATTATGCTGAAGGATGAAAACGGTGATCCTGCTCCCGTGTATTCCGTGGCAAGCGGTTTGGATTATCCATCCTGCGGACCGGAGCACGCATTCCTGCACGACTTGGGCAGAGTAAAATATGATGTTGTTACTGACGACGAAACCATTGATGCATTCTTTGAGCTTTCCAGAATGGAGGGTATCATCCCGGCTATTGAAAGTTCCCATGCCGTTGCTTACGGTATGAAGCTTGCAAAGACGATGGGCAAGGGTTCCGTGCTTATCAACCTCTCGGGCAGAGGCGATAAGGATATGGACTATATCATTGAAAAATACGGTATTAGATAGTGTAAAAACAAATAACTCCAAAAGCCAAGATACTGCTTCTATCGGTATCTTGGCTTTTTAATATGCGTTTTAATCGCCTGTATATAGATAATATATCTCTTATTACAGGATTGTATATCTCGTTTAATGAGAGATGCTATTTCTGTATAATATTATAAATAGACAAAACAGCACGGCTTACAGTTTCTTGAAAGTCGTGCTGTTGCTATACAATATTCAAATGTCTGGCTGTTTTTATTTGTATATCAGTTCATCAAGTACAATTTCTTTTGCTTGTTGCTGAATGTTATTCATTCTCTGTACCCATTCAAGTTGATTTTCTTCTTTCAACTGCTCAGTAACACCCTCAGCCGCTTTCATTTGTTCAATGAGAGTATCAAACATATCACGAGCCTGCCTCTCAACTTCAGCACAGTGCTGATAAAGCTTACCTTGCATAAGCAGTGTGTTAAAGAATACATACTTATGCTTTTCAAGATATGTTTTATGCATAATACCCCACTTCCCAAGTGTGACTTTTGCTTCTTCGGGTGGTAAGATGAGGTTAGGAATTAAATAGTCACCAACACGGCGATATTGAATTTTGTTTGACATAATTACAGCCTCCTTATTTTTCACTTTTATCAATGATTTTCAATAACAGCTCGTCAACATCCTCGGTGGGCAAATTCTCCGCCAAGAGCATATTGCGAAACTCATTCATACCGTTGATAAGTAAGTTGCACTCAAAATCCGTAAACTTAATTTTTGTCTTTCTACTCATAAAAAATGACCTCCTGTTATTTGGTAGCTTTATTCTACCTTATAACAGGAGGTTAGTCGAATGTGTGGATATGTAATTTTATATCATATTAAAATGTTTTAATGCATCCATTATGGCTTCTTCTTTTTCCTTCGGACATTTCGGCACTCGGTGTCCTTCTTTGCCCTTGTTATAATTCTCACGTTCAATAATGCCACACTTGGTTTTCACTTGTGAAATGTAGAGTGAGGACACATTTAAGCCAGACTTTTCAAGCACATAATCCTTGATTTCCTGATATGTTGCCTTGGTTTCAGCAGCAGTAATATCAACCTCTGAAAGGTCAAGCTTTATGTCGATATGTGTGTCCGCTTTGCGTTGGGACAACAGAACAACCGTCTCGACGTGATTCGTGTGCGGGAACATATCGACGGGTTGGATTTTCTTGACCTTATAGCCGTTTTTAATCAGATATTTAAGGTCACGTTCCTGCGTTTCGGGGTTGCAGGAGACGTAGACGATTTTCTTCGGACCGAGGGTTACAACGCTTGAAAGGAAAGCCTCGTCACTGCCTGCACGGGGAGGGTCCATAAAAACAACGTCCGCCGTCTTGCCGTCAGCCGCCATATTCGTCATAAATTTGCCTGCATCCGCGCAGTAGAATTTTATATTCTGCGTTTCGTTTCGTCTTGCGTTATTCTTCGCATCAAAAACAGCATCCTTGTTGACCTCGACCGCGATAACGTCCTTCGCCTTCTGCGCGGCAATAATTCCGATTGTGCCTATTCCGCAATAAGCATCAATAACGGTCTCGTTGCCCGTAAGTCCTGCAAAATCAATAGCCGTTGAATAAAGCTTTTCGGTTTGCACAGGGTTTATCTGATAGAAAGACTTTGCCGAAATTCTGAAAACGCATCCGCACAGCGTATCTTCAATCGTGCCCTTGCCGTAGAGCACCTTTTCCGTCTCGCCGAGGACGAGACTTGTATGCTCGCGGTTGATGTTCTGAATGATTGTCGTGATTTCGGGATGCTTTTTAAGAAGCTCCTTTACGAAAGCATTCTTGCCGGGGAACATCGGCGTACCCGTGACGAGTACAACCATAATCTGTCCGCTTGTAAAGCCGCGCTTGACAAGCACGTGGCGCAAAAATCCGACTCCCGTGTCCTCGTTGTAGGGGAGCATACGGTAGTGCTTCATCATATTGCGGATTGTGACGATGATTTCATCCGCTTTTTTATCTTCAAGTCTGCACTCGTCAACGCAGACAATTCTGTGCGACTTGGACTGATAAACGCCCGAAATTATCTTACCGCCCCTTGTCATACCGAAAGCCGCCTGCACCTTGTTGCGGTAGTTGTACGGGTTTTCCATACCGATAATATCCTCAACGCGGCAGAACTTGCCGAGCAGACGGATAACCTTCGCCTGCTTGTAGCTTAACTGTTCGGGATAGGTGAGATTCTGAAGCTGGCATCCGCCGCATTTTTTTGCAACGGGACAAAATTCAGCCTTCTTGTGGGCAGTTGTATTTCCTTTAGCCATTTTTCGGTTCCTTCATTGTAAGTGAAATTCGTTTTTTTGCCGTGTCAACGGAAATTACCCATACGGTAACTACCTGACCGACCTTGAGCACCTCGGACGGGTGCTTGATGTATTTATCCGTAATCTGTGAGATATGGACAAGTCCGTCCTGATGAACGCCGATGTCAACAAATGCGCCGAAGTCGATAACGTTACGAACCGTGCCCTGTAATTCCATACCCGGCTTGAGGTCGTTCATATCCATAACGTCCGTGCGGAGCATCGGCGGCGGAAGCTCGTCACGCGGGTCGCGGCCCGGCTGCTTGAGCTCCTTTATAATGTCAAGCATTGTCGGCACGCCCACGCCGATTTTCTCGGCGGCAGCTTCCTTGCCGATTGCATCAATTTTTTCTGAAAGTGTGTCCAGCTTGCCGTTGGCGGCATCCTTTACGGTATATCCGCAAAGCTCGAGAAGTGCTTTTGCGGCATCGTAGCTTTCGGGATGAACACCCGTGTTATCAAGGAGGTTTTTACTCTCCGCAACGCGCATAAAGCCTGCACACTGCTCATAAGCCTTCGCGCCGAGCTTCGGAACCTTTTTAAGCTGTGCACGGCTTGTGAACGCTCCGTTTTCCTCGCGGAAAGCAACAATATTCTTTGCAACTGTGCTGTTGATGCCCGAAACTCTTGTAAGAAGAGAAGGGGAAGCGGTGTTCACGTCAACTCCAACGTTATTAACAGCATCCTCAACAACACCGTTGAGTGCATTGTCAAGCTCCTTTTTGGGCATATCGTGCTGATACTGACCGACACCGATTGCCTTCGGGTCAATCTTTACAAGCTCTGCAAGGGGGTCCTGCAGACGGCGTGCGATTGAAACTGCGCTTCGGAGCGAAACGTCAAACTGCGGAAATTCCTCTGCCGCCAATTTTGATGCCGAATAAACGGAAGCACCTGCCTCGCTGACAACCATATATGCGGTGTCTGTATCAAGCTCCTTAAGAAGATTTGCGGTGAAGATTTCGGTTTCCTTTGATGCCGTACCGTTACCGATTGCGATAATCTTAACGCCGTAGCGCTTAATCATATTTTTAATAAGAGTTTTTGCGCTTTCCTGCTGTGCGGCGGAATGGGTGATGTAAGCAACACCTGTGTCAAGTACTCTGCCGGTCTCGTCAACAACGGCAACCTTACAGCCCGTTCTGTAACCCGGGTCAAGACCGAGTGCAACCTTGCCCTTTACGGGCGGTTGAAGCAAAAGCTCTTTAAGATTTGAAGAAAATACCTTGATTGCGGCAGTTGCGGCATTTTCGGTCAGCATTGAACGGATCTCACGCTCGATTGACGGATAAATAAGTCTGTCGTAGGCATCCGCACCTGCATCGCGGACTGTGTCCGTGCAGAGTGAGCCGCTGTCCGAAAGTGTAACGGATGTGATAACGTTTGAAGCCTTTACCTTATCAAGCTCAACACTTACCTTAAGGAAGCCCTCGCGCTCACCGCGGTCGATTGCAAGCACTCTGTGGCCTGCAATTTTATCAACAGGCTGTGAAAAATCGTAATACTGCTCGTAAACGCTCTGTGCCGTTTCGTCCGAAGCCTTTACATTAACCACACCGAGCACGGTGAAGAGATTGCGCAGTCTGCGGCGGATGTCCGCATTGTCGGAAATGTCCTCTGCGATAATATCCATAGCGCCCTGCAAAGCATCCTCTGCAGTGAGAACCTCTTTTTCTTCGTTTATATACTCCTGCGCAAGCTCGATTGCGGCAGGGCTATTCTTTAACTGTGCATAAATTGCGGCGGCGAGAGGCTCGAGCCCTTTTTCGCGTGCAACGGAGGCACGGGTTTTTCTCTTTGGCTTAAAGGGACGGTAGATGTCCTCAATTTCTGCAAGAGTTGCGGCTTTGTCGAGCGCGGCAGCGATTTCATCGGTGAGCTTTTCCTGTGATTCTATTGAAGAACGCACCTCTTCGCGTCTTTTGTCGAGGTTGCGCAGATATTCAAGTCTTTCCGAAATCTCACGCAGAGTCTGGTCGTCGAGCGTGCCGTGCGCCTCTTTACGGTAACGTGCAATAAAGGGGATTGTATTGCCGTCGTCGATAAGTCCGACAACGTTCTCTACCTGCCACGACTGAAGCTTAAATTCATTGGTGAGTGCTGAAATAATATCCATAAAGTCTCCTGTAATATGTTAAATAGTTTTGAGCTGTCTGATGTCCGCACCGTCAAACTGCAGAATTGTGTACGTGCTCAGTATTCTTGAAGCGATGCGGTCGCTGTAAGTGTTTTTGATTGCCTCGGGAGTGAGGTTTGTGCTGATTACCGTCGGTTTTTCCTCAAGACCGCGGCAGTTGACGATGTTGTAAAGTGCGGAAACGGTAAGCTGTGTGCTGAATTCCGCGCCGAGATCGTCGATGATGAGCAAATCACAGTCAAGGATTGCCTGCTCGGTATTCTCGCCGTCGCCTCTGCCGAATTTTTCACGTTCAAGACGGTTAAAGAGATTCTGCGCAGTCATATAGATAACGCCGTAGCCCTTTTCAACCGCCTTGCCTGCAATTGCAAGCGAAAGGTGGGTCTTGCCGAGTCCTGTTTTGCCGTAAAGCAGAAGGCTGGGGGATTTCATACTGAAATCGTCGACATAAGCCTTGCAGTAGCCGAGAACGCTTTCCATTCGCTGACGGGGGCTGATGCCCGCGCCGTCGGGATAATAGTCAAGCCTGAAGTTGTCAAATCTGCACTTGTCTACGGGGAGCTTTGAGCAAAGCTTTTCATATTCGATTGAGCGCAGAAGAAGCTTGAAGCAGTCGCAGACATAGCCTCCGACGGAGCCCTTGTCCTCACATTTCGGACAGGTGAACTTTGCCTCGAGCCAATCCTCGGGATAGCCGTTTCTGATGAGTAAGGAACGGCGCTTTGACTGTGCATCAAGGTTTACCTCGGCAAGAGTTTTTATGTAATCCTCACCGCCGTTGCCCATTCCGACCGCCTTGATTGTCGCAAGACCTGCGCGCGCCATTGTCTCCTCAATTTCGAGAAGCTCGGGGATTTTATTCACGGCCTCGTCGTGACGCCTTTCACGCTCTAAAAGTGCCTCGTTACGGCGTTTTTTTATTTCACGCTCGGCTTTTTCGTAAGTATCCTTGCTGAATGCCACGGTTTATTCCCCCTTTTTGTAAATAGGCAACTGATTTGCCCTGCGGTTAAATTCGTTCATATCGTATGATGTTGTTGTGTCTGTTGCTTTTTTATTCTTTTCACGGTATGCCTGTTTGTCCCGTTCAACGTCCTCGGGTGTTTTAAGTCCCTTTTCGTGCCAGTTGGCAAGCACCTTGTTCATATATGCAAAGCTGATTTTACCTGAATGGTCGAGCATTTCCTCATAAGCGAGGTAGATCATATCAGCACCGAATTTATATTCCGTTGACCACGTTTTGAGATAAGCCGCCTGCGACGATGTCGGGCGGGGATTCTGAATACCTGCCATTTGTGCGAACTCTTTCCAAAGAGAAATGCAGGAATTGAGGATTTTTATCTGCTCGTCCGCCTTTTCAATGGTGTCGATTTCCTTTTCGCCCCAGGTTTTGCCGACCTTTGCTATGTATGCAAGGTTGCTCTTGCCGACAGAAACGCAGTAGCTGATGAGCATATATATTACCTCGACGGGCAGACCGTACTGGTCGTGCATCATAAGGAGAATACATTGGCTGTCATAGCCGATTGTTTTGCCGAGAAGACCCTCAATGTCGCTGAACATATTCGCGATAACAGGAGATTCCTGACAGCGCTTTACAACCTGCTCGTAGGTCGGCTTGACGGGTACAAGCTCGGGTAATTCCTTTTTTGCTTCTGATGCTTTTGGTGAAGGTGCTTCGGGTGCGGGCAGGGGAGTTATCACCTTGCCGTCAGTTGCAAGCACACCCCATTCGCAAAGCACGGTGAGTGCATCAATGATGTCGCTTTCACCGTAGCCGATTTCCTTGCTGATAACGGCAGGGTCAATCGGTTCGCATGCGTGGCGGAAAATCCACAGCAGGGTTTTGAGCTGTGATGCACTTGCGAGTTTTATGTTGTTGTCAACGACCTGCGACGGCACGGCAAACATTGAGCCGAATACCGCAGGGTTAATTGAATAAGCCATTTTTCACATTCCTTATCATTTTTCGCTAAAATACCAAATATCATTATACACACAAAACGGTCAAAAGAAAATAGCAAAAAACAGTTTCTACATCCCGTTTTTAAATCCACAAGAAATTGTGCTTTTGTCACATTATCATCACAAGTCAATTGACAAAACAACAAAATTTACAAACAGGCAATAAATGAATAAATCTCTAACAATTGACTATTATAAAATAATGTGCTACAATACTATGGACTTTTAATAAAAAGTACATTTAAAAAACTGAAAGGAGTTAGTCCATAATGGATGACCCGGCTGGGATTATACTGAAATTAGTTTTACTTATCGTGCTTATTTTGGTGAACGCATTTTTCTCTATGAGTGAGATTGCGATTATATCCCTTAATGACAACAAAATCGACAAAATGGCAGAGGAAGGCCACAAAAAAGCAAAAATGGTGGCAAAGCTTACCTCGAATTCGAGCAGATTTCTCTCGACAATTCAGATAGGCGTTACCCTTGCGGGCTTCCTTACTTCAGCAAGTGCTTCGCAGAATTTTGCGGATATGCTTGCAGGCGCATTCGCGGGCACGGCAGTGGAAAGGGTGCTCGGCGCGAGCTTAATCAACGGAATTTCCGTTGTTGTAATCACGCTGATTATGTCCTATTTCTCTCTCGTATTCGGCGAGCTTGTTCCGAAAAAAATCGGTATGCAGAAGCCTGAACAGATATCCTTCAAGGTTGTCGGCGTTCTGCTCTTCATTTCCAAATTCTTCAGCCCTGTGGTTAAGGTGCTTTCACTTTCAACCAACGGCGTTGTAAGAATTCTGGGCTTCAATCCCCACGCGGATGAAGAGACCGTTACGGAGGAAGAAATCCGTATGATGGTTGATGTCGGCGGCGAAAAGGGAGTTATTGAGGACGTTCAGAAGGAGATGATTAACAACATCTTCGAATTTGACGACCTTGATGCGGGCGATATTATGACCCACAGAACGGATATGACTGCTGTTGAGCTTAACGACCCGATTATGGATGCCGTTAACCTCAGCATTGAGCACGGATATTCGCGAATCCCTGTTTTTGATGACGACCCCGACAATATTGTTGGTATAGTTTATATCAAGGATTTGCTCAAATACGTCGGCAAGGATATGCCCGAAACATCGCTTAAGGACGTTATGCGTGCGCCGATGTTTGTGCCTGAGTCGAAAATCTGCGGTGATTTGTTCAAGGAAATGACCTCGGCAAGGATGCAGATGGCTGTTGTTGTTGACGAGTACGGCGGAACAGCGGGTATTGTAACTCTTGAAGATATAGTTGAGGCTATCGTCGGCAATATTCAGGACGAATATGACGACGAGGAAGAAGAGTTCTCACGAATTAACGAAACGACCTTCACCGTTGAAGGTATTATGAATATTGATGAAATTTACGAGCTGACGGGTAAGAAGCTTCCCGAGGATGATTATGATACCGTTGCAGGCTTTATAATCAGTGAGCTCGGCTATCTGCCCAAGGACGGCGAGATGAACGAGGTAATGTTTGAAAATATCAAGTTCACCGTTCTTGCAGTTGATAACAAAAGAATCGAAAAGGTCCGCGTTGAAATCCTGCCTGAAGAAAAAAAGGAAGAGGATGAGGACGAGGATGACGAGGAATCAACATTCAGATTTTCACGCAAAAACAATGAATAAAACCGGTGCAGTAGGATGTGAATCTTACTGCACTTTTTAATTGACTTATTTGCCCACTTGTGCTATGTTTAAAACAGAGTTCTAAAGGAGGTTTTTCTGTGAAAAAAATACTTTCAGTTTTAATGTCGGTTGTAATGCTTTTTTCAGTAATTGCAATCAGCCTTCCGACGGCATTTGCCGCTGACACGGTCTGCTATTACATCGACTCAATCGACGGTGACGATACAACGGGCGAGGGTACTCTTGCAAAGCCGTGGAAAACCATAAACAACCTTGGAGGTGTTCCTATTGTTGCGGGTGTGAACATCCTGTTCAGATGCGGCGGCACTTATGAATGTGCGGCAACTCTGACCACCTCGGGAACAAAGGAAAATCCGATTGTTATTTCCTCCTACGGTGAGGGTGAAAAGCCTCTTCTGACAACAAATGAGGCAACAGAGGTTCTGCGCCTTTTCGACTGCAGCTACATAACCGTTTCAAATCTTGAAATTACTGCACCTAACGGCGGCGGAATCTGGATTGATACACTTAACGAAACCTCCTACGGTATCACGATTGATAACGTTGAGTTCCACGACATTCAGGACTATCATCTGCCTGCAAGAGACAACACATCGGCAGGTGCGGCAGTCGCAAGATGCTGTATTATGGTTAAGGGACTTCCCGCGCGCTCACGTTATGCCGTAAACGACCTTACGATTACGAACTGTGAAATGTACGATTGCGGCAACGGCATCAATGTCTGGGGCTCATGGAACGACTCGCAGACACCGTGGTGCGAAACAGAAGAAGAAATTGACCCCGTTTATAACACGGGCTTGCTTGTAAAGGGATGTTATTTCCACGATATGGACAGCGAGGCAATTATCGTCGGTATGTGCGACGGTGCTCTCGTTACCCATTGCCGTTCAATTGACTGCTGTCAGGGCAGCGGAGTTGACGAAAACGGCGAGCCGACTTATTTTACGGCGGCTATGTGGTTCTGGGGCAGTGAGAACAGCATCATTCAGTACTGTGAAATCGCAGGACAGAAGAACTTCGGCGACGGAATGTCGGTTGACTTTGACTCTCATACAAACAACTGCACGTACCAGTACATCTATTCTCACGATAACATGCGCTTTATGTGCAACAACGCGAATTACAGCGGTCAGCACAACAATACTGTAAGATACTGCCTTTCCGTCAATGACGGCGGCGGAAGAAGCAAGACGAGCTCATCCGCAGGTGAGTACGGCTTCAAGTTCTACAACAACACGATTATCGGTTGCGGTGAGTTTCAGGTAACGAGTCTTTATGACAGCGTTTTTGCAAACAATATCATCATCCCGAAGGACGGCGAGAAAATCTATTTCGAATTTGACCACATCATCGGCTCGGGAACGGATTTCTCGAACAACTGCTACTATAACTGCCCGAAGCCGATTTTCGATATAATTTCCTCAAAGAATACCGTTCCCGGCTTTGTCGGCGGGGAGGGCTATGAGGCATATCAGCTCGTTGCGGATTCACCGCTTATCGGCAAGGGTAAGGTGATTGAGGATGACCTTACAACGGACTTCTTCGGTAACGAAATCACAAGCAATAACATCGGCTGTTACGCAGGTGACGGTGAGGACGGCGAATACGACAGAGAGTGGCTCGTTGAAAAAATCATTCGCTTCTTCCGCCAGCTTTTCAATATTATCAAGAGAGAAATCAATTACCTTAAGAATGAGGCTAAATAAAATTAACGGCTCGCTTCAACCGAAGCGAGCCGTTTACTATGCATATCAATCTGCAATTTTATTTCCGCTTAACTTAATTTTACCTACGAACGGGAGCTTGACAACGCACACGAAGGTGTCGTCCTCAAAGTCAACCGTCACGGGTATTTCTTTGCCGGGGAATGCTTCGCATTCACCTACTGCGGTGAGGGTGTTGCCGTCCTCCTCAACGTCCTTGACCGTAATTTTCGGAAGATTTTCGCCGACGAGTTCAAATTTAAAATCGTATTCGCCGTTGACATCGCTGATTGTAACTCTGCCTGTTCCTCTGAACAGCATTGTGTTAATCGGGGCTTCCCATGTGCCGAGACCTATCATATCAAAAACTCCTTTTCGTTTTATTGGTGTTATTATCAAAACAGTAACATAATTTATCTGTTATGTCAATATTTAGAAGTGTGCATCACTTGACTTTTATATGTTGCTGTATTAAAATATAATCGGTTATTTATAGACATACCTATTGATGGTTTTATAGACGGAGGATTTTTATGGGACGTATAAATTGGCAGGCGACTGTCACCAAAAGGATAATGATGGTCGCGTATGACCTTATTGCGGTCAATCTTGCTTATATTTTAGCACAGCTTTCTATCAATACTGTATTCAACGAGGCGAGCTTTGATGTCTGGGTTTCGATTTTTGCCCAGCGCGCAATACCTGTCACGCTTGTTTTCCTTATATTGCTCAACGCTTTCAAGGTTTATATCAGTATGTGGGAATATGCAGGTATAAGAGAGCTTTCAAATATCTGTGCCGCCGTGCTGATAGGCGGTCTCTCGAGCGTTGCCATTGACCTTGCAATGACGGAATTCGGACTCGCAATGGCGCAGATAGACCGCGGATGCCTGAGCATATATGTCTACATCCTCGGAACAATTCTTGCGGCGCTGTTCATCGGCGGAATGAGATTCTTTTACCGCGTTATCCGCCGTATGATAAGGGCAAAACGCTTTAATATGCATCATAAAATCGACAAGGTTATGATTGTCGGCGCGGGCGATATGGCTATGATTATCATCAGCGAGCTCGGCGCTTCAAACTACGCGAAGGGCAAGCCTGTTGTTGCAGTTGATGACAATCCCTATAAAATCGGCAAGCGTCTTCGCGGGGTTCCCGTCAAGGGAAGCTGTAATGCTATTCCCGAGCTTGCACGCAAGTACGATATAGATACAATCATTATGTGTATACCGTCAGCTAGCAACGAGCGTCAGACGGAGATTATGCGACTTGCCGTTGAGACGGGCTGTAAGCTCAAAACCTCCCCGACAATCAATGAAATGTCGGAGGGTGTTGAGGTCGGAAGAATCCGTGATGTTAATATCTCCGACCTTCTTGCACGTCCCGAGGTTAAGCTTGACCCCGAGGTCTGCAACTACATCACAGGACAGACAATTCTCGTTACGGGCGGCGGCGGTTCAATCGGCAGTGAGCTTTGCCGTCAGATTTCAAAGTACAATCCCGAAAAAATTGTTGTTTTCGATATTTACGAAAACAATGCATATATGCTCAAAAACCAGCTCGATTCAATCAATCACGGCTATCCCGAGGTTCATATCCGTATAGGCTCAATCCGTGATGAAAAACGATTGATTGAGGTGTTTGAAGAGTTCAAGCCGACAGTTGTTTTCCACGCGGCGGCGCATAAGCACGTTCCGCTTATGGAGGACAGCCCGAAGGAAGCGGTCAAGAATAATGTCTTCGGCACATATAATGTTGCAAAGACCGCAATTGATTTCGGCGTCAAGCGTTTCGTAAGCATCTCTACGGATAAGGCAGTCAATCCTGCAAACGTTATGGGTGCAACAAAGCGCGTTACGGAAATGGTTGTGCAGTATTTCCAGCGCAAGTGCGGCGGAAGCACGATGTTTGCCGCTGTACGCTTTGGTAACGTTCTCGGCTCAAACGGCAGCGTTATTCCGATTTTTACAGAGCAGATTAAAGAGGGCGGTCCCGTTACCGTTACTCATCCCGATATCACACGCTACTTTATGACAATACCCGAAGCCTCTCAGCTTGTTGCTCAGGCAGGCGGACTTGCAACAGGCGGCGAGATTTTTGTTCTTGATATGGGTGAGCCTGTCAAGATTCTTTCCCTTGCGGAAAATCTTATCAGACTTTCGGGTTACAAGCCGTATTCCGAAATCGAAATCAAGTTCTCCGGTCTGCGTCCGGGCGAAAAGCTCTACGAGGAGCTTTCTCTTGAAGAGGAGAGTAACGAGCGCAAAATGACGGCAAACAACAAGATTTTTGTTACAAAGCCGCTCAAGATGGACGATGAACTCTTTGAAAAGAAGCTCGACGAGCTCAGAAACGCTCAGGAGAGCGACATCAGACGTATTCTTAAGGAAATTGTTCCAAATTATGTTGAACAGCAATCCCACGGCATAATCCACTAAAATGTGAAGGAGTCGGGAATAATGATTGATATCCACAGTCACATTCTCAATAATATTGATGACGGTGCGCGCGACCTTGAAACCTCGCTGAGGATGTGTCGTGTTGCGTTGGAAAACGGTATCAATCGTATTGTCGCAACACCGCACGTAAGAACGATGGATAACATTGATGATTTTATTCGGCAAAGGGATAATAAAATCCGAATTCTCCGCGAAAAGCTCACAGAGGAGAATATTGACGTTGAAATCTGTTCTGGTGCGGAGGTTTACGTTGACGACGATATTTTCTTTGCAAATGACCTGACACGGCTGACAATCAATTCCAGCCGCTATCTGCTTATTGAATTTGCGTTCAGAAATCTTCGTTTGCGCAAGATTTACGAATATCTGGATGAGGTTGTGCGAATGGGTCTTGTGCCGATTATTGCACATCCCGAAAGATATGAATATTTTCAGCAGGATTACGAGGCGGTAAATTCTCTTGCGAAAAACGGAGTTCTTTTTCAACTCAATGCCGCAAGCCTTGCAAGCTTGGACGGCAGACAGGAATTTGAGCTTGCTTACTCAATGGCTTATAGCGGTCTTGCGACTTTTATCGGCACGGATGCGCATTCACTCGTGCACAGGTCGAATAATCTGTCACAGATGATGAGATTTTTCCCTGCTGATATCAGCAAGCGTAACCTTGAGGTTATGCTCCGTGACGGCGCGGCGGCAGTGCTTGCAGATGAAGCTGTACCGCATCTTGAACGTAAGGAAATCCGCAAGCGTTCAGGCTTCTGATAAAAACAAATCACCGATATGCTTCAATGTGCATATCGGTGATATTTTATTTCAGCAAATCTTTTATTACTTCTCCCGCGATAATCAAGCCTGCAACGGACGGAACGAAGGAAACGCTTCCCGGCAAAGGTCTTCCGTTTTCGGTAAGTCCGTGCTTTATCGGCTCTTCCTTGGAATAGACGACCTTAACCTTATTGATTCCGCGCTTCTTCAGCTCGTATCTCATAACCTTTGCAAGCGGACAAACGCTCGTTTTGCTGATGTCTGCAACCTCAAAACGCGTAGGGTCAAGCTTGTTGCCCGCCCCCATACAGCTTATTACGGGAACTCCTGCCGTCTTCGATTTTTCAATCAGCAGAAGCTTTGACGAAACCGTATCAATCGCATCGACAACGTAATCAAACTGTGAAAAGTCGATGCTGTCGGCATTCTCTGAACAGAAAAAGATTTTTTCGGCATTTATCTGAATATCGGGATTTACCTCGAGTGCGTGCTTCTCGGCAACAGCAACCTTATCCTCACCGATAGTCTTCGTTGTTGCAACAAGCTGACGGTTGATGTTCGTCTCGCTGACCGTATCGCCGTCAAAGATGCTCAGCCTTCCAATACCGCCGCGGACGAGTGCCTCAACGGTATAAGAGCCGACACCTCCGATGCCGAAAACCGCAACGTGCGAATTCTTCAGCGTGTGCAGAGCATCAGCACCCAACAAAGCTTCACTTCTGTCAAAAATACCCATAGATGTCACCTCAATTTACTAAATTATACCAATAAAAATTTTGCTTTTCAAGTATACACGGAGCCTAATTTATGCTATAATAAAAATAATAGCAGATATAGCAGAATTTACGGAGGAAAACAAAAATGTTGATGAAGAAACTCGGTTCAGCTCTTTTGGCTGTAATTACAATGCTTCTTTGTCTCACTATGCCTGTGATGGCGGCGTCAGACATTACACTCACAGACGAAGTTTATCCGACTCAGATTATACAGGGCAATACCTTTTCCGTTTACGGCGTTGTAACATCTGGCAATAAGATTATGTCGGTTACAATCGGTGTTTATGATTATGACGGCAAAGCCGCCTTTGAATATACGGGTAAGCCGGGTACAAAAACCTACGATATACATAACGTTGATTACCTGATGACCTTCTCAAAGCTCACCGAAGGCGAGTACATCTATAAAATTGTCGCAACTGATACCGTGGAAAGCGGAGTAGTCCTTCTTGAAAAAGAGTTTTCGGTTATCTCAAAGGAACAGTTTGACACCCTGAAGCTCGAAAACCCTACGGCTCCGTGGTCTTTCCTTGAGGGCAGTACGTTTTCGGTTTACGGAACGGTTAAGTCAGAGTATACAATAACGTCGGTTACCTGCTCTGTCAGAAGCACGAACGGCTCTCTGCAGTTTACAAAAACCGTAAACCCGAACGCAAACTCCTTTAATATCAACAGCATCGACCGCTATATGACCTTCTCACAGCTCAAGGCGGGCACTTACGTTTACCGCATTATTGCGAGTGATACATATAATAAAGACAAGGTGCTCCTTGAAAGAACCTTTACCGTTACTGCACCTGCCGCGCCCGAACCCGGTCACGGCGAGGTCAATTGGGATGTTATTGACCTTTCCTATTGGAACGAGATTAATTCCTGGGATAAGATTGCGGATAATGTTGACGGTGTAATTCTTCGTATAGGCTACCGTGCAACTGTCAGCAAGGGTATCGGCAAGGATGTAAAATTTGCCGAATTTTACCGCGAGGCAAAGGCACAGGGTATCCCCGTCGGCTGTTATTTCTTCAGCGCGGCTCTGAGTGTCAGCGAAGCAAGAGAAGAGGCGGAATTTGTTCTTAAGCAAATCAAGGACAATGACTGTGTTTTCGAAATGCCCGTATACTTCGATATGGAAACCGATGACCAGCGTGCGCTCAGCGCAACAACGGCAACTGCGATTGCAAGAGAGTTCTGCGAGACTATCGAAGCGAACGGATATTACGCAGGCATATATTGTGACAAGTTTTTTGCCCGTGACGAGCTGAAGGCGACCGAGCTTTCGGACTATCATTTCTGGATTGCACAGTACGCGAATGCCTGCACCTATGACGGTGCTTACGGAATGTGGCAGTACAGCGACAAGGGCTCCGTACCGGGAATTGAGGGCAACGTTGACCTTAATTACTGTTACTATAATTATCCCAGAATTATCAAAGATCTCGGAATGAGCGGAAACGGCACACCGAAGCCTCCCGTTGTAAATCCGTCTTATGAATTCAAGGCGGTTGACGGCGCGGTGCTTGATAAAACAACAAAAATTATTTCAGGCATTGGTCAGAAGCTTACGCCCGGTAATTTCACGAAGAAATACCTTATCCTTGAAGGCAGCGCAATCGCGAGTATTACGGGAACTGTCGGCGGAGTTGTCGCGACAGGCTCGAAGCTTAAAATCACAGCGGACTCAAAAACGCTTGCGGAATACACGATATCGGTCAAAGGTGATACCGATATGAACGGTAAGGTCAATTCGACAGATGCGCTTGTTGTTCTGCAGTATGCGGTCGGAATAACCACTCTCGGCCCTGCGCGCAGACTCAGCGGTGATATGACGGATGACGGAAAAATCAATTCAACGGATGCTCTTGCAATTCTGCAGTTTGTCGTCAACGGAGGCGTTTTGAGTGGAGCTTGAAGAACTGATATATTTTATCGTTGAAATCATCGGAACGATTGCTTTTGCAACCTCGGGCGCGATGGTTGCCATTAACAAGAGGGTTGATATTTTCGGCGTGCTTGTTTTAAGCTCGATTACGGCTCTCGGCGGCGGTGCAATCAGAGATATTCTCATCGGTGCAACACCTCCGCGTATGTTTTCGGATTACCGCTATGTTATGGTTGCGGTTATCGTCTCAACGGTAGTTTTTATAATCGCCTATATTTTCAGAGAACGCTATCAGCAGAAGGCGAAGGCGGTTGACAGTGTCAACAATATTTTTGATGCCGTGGGTCTCGGACTTTTCACGGTAACGGGTGTTCAGGTTGCCATTGATTCGGGTTTCGGACTCAACGGAATCCTTGCCGTGTGTCTCGGCGTTATTACGGGAATCGGCGGCGGTGTCCTGCGTGACGTTATGCTGCGTGAAATTCCGTTTGTTCTCAAAAAGAGGATTTATGCCCTTGCCTCAATAGCGGGCGGTACGGTTTATTATCACCTGCACAACGCAGATTTTGACAGAACGCGTGCAATCGTGATTGCCGTGCTTGTAACGTTTATCATAAGAATTCTTGCAACAATATTCAAGCTTGACCTGCCTAAGGTTAAGCTGAAGGAAACGAAATAAAATTAAAGCAGTATCAATCGTCGGATTGATACTGCTTATTTGTTGTTAAGAGTTATTTAACCTCAAGCGCAGAAGCGGGGATGATGCTGCCCTTATCTGTCGTGATTGTAACGGTAATGCTGTCGCCCTTATTTACGAGAACAACGTTTTCGGCATCCGCAGCCTTTACTGAATAGTAGCTGTCGGAAGAATCAAGCTTGATGTAGTAAACGCTGTTACCGTCGATGACCGCTGTACGGATTTCGGTAACCGTACCCGTTGCGGTAATATTTTCGTTTGTAACGCCGTCTGTCGGGTTATCAACGATTTCGTCTGTATCAACGTCAACCTTGATGTTGTTCTTTGCAAGCTCCTTGACGTAGTTGTCAATACAAGCGGTGAGGGTTGTGCCTGTTGCACCGATTGAATACTGACCGACGTTAATCATAGCATAGCCCTTAACAAGGCTGCTTGCATCCTTGAGTGACATAAAGTATGTCGGCTCACCGTCGATGTTAAGAAGAAGCGGGAAGGATGCGCGGTAATCATACTGCTGAACAAGACCCTCTGCCGATGACTGTGCCGAGGATTCCTTAGCACCTGACATTACATAATATCTTGCATCCTTTGTACGCTGATTGATAAGGATAAAGCCTGTGATTGACTCGTCATTTGTAAGAGATGTAACACCTGTGTACATATAAACGTCGTCATTCATAGCGAGGTAAGAATAGTCCTCTGTTGTTGAGTAGGTATTCTTCTGGCTGAGGATTGAGTTCCAGAAGCCGTCCTGATATCTGCCGAAGAAGTTGTACTGCTCGTTGAGAAGCTGTGCAGAGTAAACGCGGTCAATCCACTGAAGCTCAGCCTTTGTGCGGATGTCTTCAATTGAATATTCTGTGCTTTCGCCTGTAACGCCGTCAACGATGATTGCGCCTGTAACGTCCTTACCGCCGAAAAGACCGATAGTCATATCGAGCTTTGCGAAAATCCAGTACGGATGTCCTGTCTCGTCAATCTCAAAGGTCGGAGTGTCGAGAATGTATGTCGGATACTGGAAACGCACGTGACGGATAACATTCTTGTTAAAGTGGTCGGCTGTTGAATACTTGATACCGCCCTCAACCTCAACAAGCTCAGCCTTCTGTGTTGTTGCATCAACGATGATGTAAGCGGGAAGACCGTTCTTTGTGTTGGTGAACCACTTGATGATGTTTGAATACTGCAGGCAGGCAACACGGACGGGAGTGTCCTTGTAGTTGATCTGATAGTAGTTCGGCTGAACTGTGAACTGTGAAACAAGTCCGAGCTCTGAAAGATCGGAAAGTGCACGGTCAGCCATAACTGCAGTTGTTGTTTCATCAATTACGGGAACGCTTGCAAAGTCTGCCTCTGTAACCTCTGCAGAGAAGTCACCCGTCTGAACGTCAATAATCTTTGCATAGCTTGAAGCGCGGAAGAAAACCGACGAAACGATAAAGCCGACGGCAACAACAGCCGCAAGCACGCCGATAAGGATTTTCGGTACAAGAGACGATTTGCGGGCATAGGGTGAATAGTCGGGTGTACGCAGAGCGCCGCTTGTAACGTAATTGACAGCGATATAGAAAACTGCCAATGCGCCGAAGAAAGCGTACATCATAATTGACTTGAAGTTGAAAACGGGAAGCATAAAGTAATAAAGCACAGCGCCGAAAAGAAGTGTGGCGATGATGTTTATAACAATTTTAAGTCCCTTTTTCTCGGGAGGGATAACAACACTCGTCTTTTTATCGGGTCCGTTTGAAGAACCGCCGGTGAAGTCAACCTTGATTGGATCCATAGAGTCATCTCCTTAAAATTTTATACATCATACAGTATACAATAAATTACCATAAAAAACAAGTGTAATTATAATGTTATCAAAAAGTTAACAATTGACAGCCTTGATAAAAGTAGTAATATAGGATATAATGAAAAAAGAAGTCAGGTAAGAGGTGAAACGATGGATACCAACGGTTACAACTTTTATGCGCAGAATGACGCGCCGAATCATACTTACAGCCAGAATATATATAATATGTTCGGCGGACACAATCCGCTCGTTGATGACCGCTATTCACAGCTTCGCCGTTACGGGACGTTAACGGGACTTGTGCTGATTGCGAGCGTTGTTATGCAGACGGTTATCGGAACTCTCATCGGATTGTCTCCGATGTGGGCAATGTATATGAATGACGTGACTTATTACCACGCGGTAAGCATCATTGCTCAGTTTGCTTATACTTTTTTGCCTTTCCTTGCATTGTATCTGTTCAGCAAGCGAGAGGATAAAAAGGAAATTCTTGTTTTTGATTTGCCGAAATCCAAGGAGCTGTATATTCTTGCTCTTTTTGCGGGCTTTATGTTCTGCGTTATCGGCAACAGCGCAACGTCGTCACTTTCCGTATTGTTTTCGTTTTTTGAAATTGAATTCAATTCCGGAATGGAAGGTCTTGCTTCACCCACCTCCGCTCTGGGTATAATACTTAATATTCTGAACTTTGCCGTTGCGCCCGCGCTTTTCGAGGAGTTTGCATTCCGCGGAGTTCTTCTTCAGCCGTTGAGAAAATACGGCGACTGGTTCGCGATTTTTGCTTCGTCATTTGCTTTTGCAATCCTGCACGGCAATATGGTGCAGATTCCCTTTGCTTTTATAGTGGGCGTTGCGCTCGGATATTTCTGCATCAAAACGCAGAGCATCTGGACGAGTGTTTCGATACATTTTCTGAACAACCTTTATTCGGTTATTATGACAATGTATTTTGAAAAAAATCCCGAAACGGGTGCATTCACTTATTACATCCTTACTGCATCTGCGATTTTTATCGGTGCGATTGCGATGGTTATTTTCAAAAAGAATTGCCACCATAAGCTCAGGAAGGATACCTCGATACTTGCAAAGCACGGTGCAATCAAAAAATTCGCGTTTGTCTGTGCGCCGTCGATGATAGTTTCGCTTTTTATCGCGGTTGATACGTCTCTTTCGCTTGCAACGGTTTACAGTGCCTCGGGCAGAGTGCTTCTTATCGTGCTCGGTACCCTGCTGATGTATTTCCTTTTCAAGTGGACTCTGATCGCAAAGAAGGATCCGCAGCTTAAACCGCGCAAAAGCTATACCGTTTCTATGGTGCTGACAGCGGTGCTCGGCGGACTTGCGATTTTATCAGTATTCGGAATTTCAGGTTGATGCTATGAATGATACAGATTTTATGAAGGAAGCTCTCCGCCTTGCAGATGAAGCGGCTCTTGAGGGTGAGGTTCCTGTCGGTGCGGTGATAACCTTGGGCGACAGAATTGTCGGCAGGGGACGTAACCGCAGAGAAAAGGATAAGAACGCTCTTGCGCACGCGGAGCTTGAAGCTATCAATGAGGCTTGCCGCACTCTCGGCGGCTGGCGGCTGTGGCAATGCGATATGTACGTTACGCTTGAGCCCTGCCCGATGTGCACGGGTGCGATAATCAACAGCAGGATAAAGCGTCTTGTCTACGGCGCATCGGATTATAAGGCAGGCTCGTGCGGCAGTGTGGTCAACCTTTTTGATTTGCCCTATAACCATAAGCCCGAGGTTACCGCAGGCTTTATGCAGGAAGAATGTGCACAGAAGCTGACGGAGTTTTTTAAAAAGTTAAGAGAATCAAAGAATTAAGGCAGTTCACAAATGAACTGCCTTTACTTATTCAGTTTCACCGCGCAATTCTTCAAAATATTGTCTTATATTTTGTTCGCTTTTTTCCAAATCGTTGAAATCTACCATATCAAGAAGGTCTTCTTTTACCTCGGGCGATATTCCGTATGTGTTAAACGTTCCGTCTGTTCCGATTTCGATTGAATAAGAGCTGTCGCCGACATATTCTTCTATTCCCAAAGTATCAACAGCGTTGCTTTGCCTTAGGCATATTATAAGAATAACGCTGATAATCGTAACAACTACCGATACCGAAATCAATATTCCAAGCACCTTTAATATTTTTATCACGATGCCGGCGAGCTTTTCGGTATTGCTTACTTTTTCGTAAATCATTTCTTTTGTTTCGTTACCCGTAAGCTCGTCGAGGCTGATGCCGAAAATTTGCGATAGTGCTTGACCTTGCCTGATATCGGGCGACGTCTCACCTAACTCCCATTTGGATATGGTTTGCCGTGTGACACCGACTTTTTCAGCCAATTGCTCTTGCGATAGATTTGATTTTTTCCTTAATTCATAAATTTGATTTCCAAGATTCATTTTATCAGCTCCTTTCATTACAACAATAACATTTTTACGGGATTATTTCTACCAACTTATCTTGGAAATACCGCCCGTTTTCTTAACATTTAATATATTTACGGACAAAAGCGAAAAAAGCAGGGGAGACCCTGCTTTTTTATGTGAACAGCTTGATTATTCCTACAACACCGCCGACGATAGCTATCGGTATCAGCAGAGCGACACCGCCTGCGAGAAGAAAGCAGACGACAAGAACGGGCAGTGCGAGCACAAGCAGAACGGTTGCAATTATTTTCGCAATTCCCCACGAAATCTTGAAAAGGAGCTTTGCCGTCCATACGAAAAGCACAATGAAAATTACTGTCAATAAAAATTCAATCATTTATATCACCTCATTATATTTTATAGAGTTTGTGCCTTTGTGTCAAATTTTAATTTGTCGGGGAGAATCCGGCGGTAGCAAGCCACCGCCCTACCGCACAAATTCAAAAGGTGCTTTGCCCTCCTTGCCTAAAGGAGGGTGGCGCGGCGACAGCCGTGACGGGAGGATATTCTGCGTCGCAGACCTTTTATGCGAATGTAAAACATTGCTTATAAAATCCCTCCGTCTTTTGCTACGCAAAATCCACCTCCCTTTAGGCAAGGGAGGCTATGCTATACTTAACTTCAATCAAAAATTAACATCCTACAAACTCCATTTTACCGCAAGGCGACGGCACAGGATATCGCCGACATAATACGTTTTCTTTCCCTTGCTTCCCTTTATGGGACTCGCTCTATAAATACCCTGCGCCGAAGCGGTGAAATATGCCGACGGGCGATGCACTTCATCTGACAAACACGCTCTTGTGCTTGTGTGAGTATATGATAGCGCACTGGAGCAAGAAAATGAATAACACCTTGTGCAAAAACGGATACCCTAAATTTACAATTTGTGCAAAAAACAGCGCCGTGTTACTCGACACAGCGCCTCTTTTGAAATTCTGAACGTTAATTACGCAAATATTCCTGCGATAAATCCGACAAAAATAGCTATAACAAAAACGAGAAAAGTTAACATCATTAAAATGGTTGCAGTGCCAAGTTTTTTCTGCGCTTTTTGAAAATCGGCAATCAAATTTGGATCTTCGATACTTTTATCTATGGCAGGCAGATTTTTTATTTTTACAAATCCGATTATTGCAAAAATAAATCCGATTCCCATTGAAAGAAAAATACTGATAATTGATAAAATAAAGATTGAATTAACCTCACTGATGTACTGACGGATTTTCGGAATGATAATTTTATCATCTTCTGAATAGGCACTTGTGTAAGACGGTGCTTGCGGAGTTGAAACGTTGCCATAGGTTGTTCGCGTTACTGAGGGTGTCGGAGACTGAGCGTTTTGCTGTGCTTGATTAGAGTTGTATTTTGCTGTCGGACAGCCACAGCCAATGCAAACAACGGCAGAGTCATCAATTTCTTTGCCACATTTTGAACAGAACATATTTAAATACCTCCTAATTTTAAATTCAGCATATTTTCAAGTTTTTCTAATTTTGAAAGCGTTGCGTTGAATTCGGCCATTGAACCTTCCTTGCCACCGGAAAGAAGAGTGTCGACCTGCTTGCCCATAAAACCATCCTGTGCGTAGACAGAAAAAACAAAACCGGCAGCATTGAAAACTAATACTCTGAATTTATTAAGCATCATTTGTTTGGATATATTTTTTTTAACTTGGAGATCCGAATAATCAATTTTTACGGTTCCTGTTTTAACTCGAGCACTTGAAGCAAAACTTTCAATTATAAGGTAAGTGTCCTCAAAGTAAAAATTACCAAATTCGAGGTTAAGTCCCATAGGGAATTTTTCTCCGATTTCGCCGATGTGGTATAGTATCTTAACGTCTGGCGACCGCGACGGTGTGGAAATTTCTTTGTCCCGGATTGTTTCTTCAAAAGATTGTAATTGTGCGTTAGATGTTGGTGTACCGCATTGTGGGCACATCACAGCTTCATCAAAAAGCTCTTTTCCGCATTTTGTGCAAAACATAATACAATTCCTCCTTTACGTGAATTATATCATATCTTTTTTAATATTGCAATACATTTGCAATGCATATTTATATATAAATTTTCGATACGATAATATATATAATTGTATTGCGAGGTGTTGCTATGAAGAAATTTCAAATTCCTGCCGTTCCGCCGACAACCAATAAATGTATACGTTTTCCTAACAATGTTATAGAAGATGTTGAAAAGGCGATAGAGGGAAAACAGTGCACCTTCACGGCGTTTGTAGTCGAAGCGGTGCGGATTGCTTTGGAAAATCTCAAGGAAGAGAATGAAAATAATCAATAAAAAAGCTGTCTCAGTAGCGAACAACTGAGACAGCTTTTGGATTTTTATTTAACTCCGCAAGCCTTTCTGATCGGTTTTACGGAAATGATGATGCAAGCCATAATCACTGTTATTATTGTTTCGGGGAGCATAAACGTTGCGTTGTAAATCAACGAATAAACCGCGCTCAATACGTCGCCCGAATATGTTGCAAGAATACCTGCACCGTAGTCCATACCTGCGCCCTCGGTGAAGAACCACTCGGCATAGGTGCCGAAAAGGATATAGCCCGAAAGGAAGTGTGAAATGTACTTGAAAATACAAGCGGTCAGCGCGCCGAGTCCGAACGAAAGCTGGGGGTTTTTGATTGCTTTTTTGAAGATTCCTCCGAGTCCGAGCATTGCACCCGCGACGATATAGTCAAGCAGGGCACAAAGAAGAACCTGATACCACGCAAAGCCCGCGCCTGCGACAGCACCCGAAATACCGAAAATAGTTTGCAGTATTCCGTAGACAATGCCTGCAGAAAGTCCCCATTTTGCGCCGTAAGCATAGCCGACAAAAAGAATCGGTACAAAGCTGAAAAGCGTTACCGAGCCGCCGTAAGGAAGCTCACTGAATTTGATAAACGACAGCACGGTTGACATCGCGACCATAATCGCGCTGACTGTCAGCTTCATCGTGTTTTCATTTGTTTTATTTTGACTGTTCATAAAATTTTATCTCCTTTCCTGACTGATTCTATCAGTCAACAGAGGGACTGCCTCGGACGAAATTACCCCTGCAACTGAAGCAAACTCTGCAAATCGTTCTGCAACATCCCGGGAAAGTGGCAGAAAAACGGAAAACGCTCGGTTAGCTAAACCGAGCGTAAGTCTTTAGTATAACAATATCTTCCTACGTCGGCATTATCCGCATCAGGTTATAGGGTATAATCTCAGCCGTTTGCACAGCACCCCTGTATTTGATTTTCTAAATAATACATCGTAATTATTGTTTTGTCAATAAAAAATTTATTTTTTTGACAAAACAGTTTGATCAATTGATAATTGTCGATGTTTTTTGGTTTTGCCAATGACTAAAAACAAGCAACCTTCTCTGAAAGGGAAGGTGCCCGACAGGGCGGATGGGTGTCGCGCAAGCGACTTAAAAATCAAAAATCAGGCTTTAATTTTTCATCTTTTCGCTGATGATTTTATCAATCTGCATACAAACACCTTCAAAGTTTGTGTCAATATCGTGGTTTGAAAAACGCAAAATATCAATACCGTAGCTATTAATTATGCGCGTACGCTCCTCGTCCTCCCGTTTTTTGTTTTCTTCATAATGCTGACTGCCGTCAAGCTCTATTACGAGATTTGCTTTTGATGAATAAAAGTCAACAACAAACTTATCTATTGGTCGCTGCCGGTTGAAGCGGACAGGATAATTCTTTAAAAATTGATACCAAAGCTTCTTTTCCTGCGGTGTCATTCCTTTTCGCAAGGTTCGGGAAATGTTTTTTAGATCTTCGTTGTAGCCTGTATATTTAAAATCTTTTGCCATATAGGTTTACTCCTTTATACAGGTTAGTGCCTTGCCCTTGCGGGCACCCCTTTGTCGCTACGCGACGTTTCCCCTTTCAGGGGAAATATCTATGAGATAACAACTGCAAAAAAATTATTTATTCCAGAATTTTCTGTCGAGGGAGCGGTACTGGATTGCTTCGGCGATGTGCGTTGCCTCGATGATTTCGGAGCCGTCAAGGTCGGCAATCGTTCTTGCGACGCGCAGGATTTTATCATAAGCACGTGCGGAGAGTCCGAGCTTATCGAAAGCCATTTGCAGCATTTTCATTGCAGGTTCGCTTGCAGCGCAGAATTCTCTCGTCATTGCTGAATTCATCTGCGCATTGCAGTTTGCATTTGTGCCTTTAAGTCTTTCCTGCTGAATTTTTCTTGCCGCCTCCACCCGTTCTTTTATCTTCGCCGAGGGCTCACCTCTGTGAGTATCGGAAAGTTTGTCAAAATCTACGGGCGGTACCTCGATATGAATATCAATTCTGTCGAGCAACGGGCCGCTGACCTTCGAAAGGTATCGCGATGCCGCACCCTCGCGGCAGGTACAGTCCCTCACGGGATGACCGTAATATCCGCACGGGCAAGGGTTCATCGCACATACGAGCATAACCGAGCACGGATAACACGAGGTTCCCGAGGCGCGTGAAATTGTGATTTTTCCGTCCTCGAGAGGCTGTCGCATAATCTCCATTGACTGCCGTGAAAATTCGGGCAGCTCGTCAAGGAAAAGCACGCCGTTGTGCGCAAGAGAAAGTTCGCCCGGCTTCGGTATTGCGCCGCCGCCCGAAAGTCCGACAGTGGAAACGGTATGGTGAGGCGAGCGGTACGGACGTGAGGTTATAAGACGGGATTTACCTTTGAGTGCGCCCGCGATTGAATATATTTTCGTTGTTTCAAGACTTTCCTCAAAGGTCATTGAGGGCAGAATGGACGGTATTCTTTTGGCAAGCATACTCTTGCCCGTGCCGGGACTGCCTATCATCAGTGTGTTGTGTCCGCCCGCGGCGGCAACCTCGAGTGCACGCTTTGCCTCAAACTGACCCTTGACGTCCGCAAAATCTGGCATATAGAGGTAAGAGTCCTCATCGTTTTCCTCGTGCGGAACGGCAGGTGTTATTTTATAAAGGCCCTTCAGGTGGTCGATAACCTGCATAACGCTGTCAACGGGCAGAACCTTGATCCCTTGCACGACCGCCGCTTCATTTGCATTCACGGCAGGGACAAAAATGCTGTGAAATCCGTTCTGACACGCACTGATAACCATAGGCAGAACGCCGTTGACGTGGCGGATTTTTCCGTCGAGTGAAAGCTCACCGAGAAATGCGTAGCCGCTTGTGTCCGCGTCAAGCTGTTCGGATGCGAGCAGAAGGGTGACAAAAATTGCAAGGTCGTAAATCGGGCCTTCCTTTCTCCTGTCAGCGGGTGCAAGGTTGACGGTGATACGGCTGACGGGAAAGGTGAAACCGCAGTTTTTTATTGTGGAGTGAACTCTGTCTGTGGATTCACGTACGGCAGAGTCGGGGAGTCCGACAATATTAAAATTCGGAAGTCCGCCCGAGATATCCGCTTCAACGGTAACGGGGAAAACCTCCATACCGTATATACCTAAACTATTTACCCTCGCAAACATACTGTCACCTCAAACTTTGATAAAAATATTAAAGCAAATTTATGCAATTTTTTCAAGTAATTTACTTTATTTTTATTAACGGTTATTGTATAATACACTAAATAGGTATGTTTAGCCTTTTAAATCAGAAAACAAGGAGAATAGTTATGCTTAAAAACATTCCCTCGGTGCTTTCGCCCGAGCTTTTAAAAACACTTATGGAAATGGGTCACGGCGATTATCTTGTAATCGGTGACGGCAATTTCCCCGCAGCAACTAATGCAAAGCGTCTCATCCGCTGTGACGGTCACGGTGTGCCCGAGATTCTTGATGCTATTCTTAAGCTTATGCCCCTTGACACTTATGTTGAAAATCCCGTTGGTCTTATGGATAACGGCGACCCCGACAACCGTCCCGAAATCTGGGCAGTTTACAAGGATATCATCGAAAAGAACGAGGGCGAAAAGGGCATTGAGCTTGTTGAACGCTTCGATTTTTACGATAAGGCAAAGGGAGCTTTTGCTATCATCGCAACGGGCGAAACTGCAATTTATGCAAACATTATTCTTCAAAAGGGTGTTGTAATCAATGACTAAAAGAGTTCTTGCGTTTGACTTCGGTGCTTCAAGCGGACGTGCGATTATCGGTTGCTTCGACGGTGAGAAAATCACCCTTGAGGAGGTTCACCGCTTTTCGAATGACCCCGTAAGCGTCGGCGGTACGGTTTATTGGGATGTGCTTCGTCTCTTCCACGAGATTAAGCAGGGCATCATCAAGGCTCGTATGGCAGGCGGCTTTGACAGCATCGGTATTGACACCTGGGGCGTTGACTTCGGCCTTATTGATGCCGAGGGCAAGCTGATGGAAAACCCCATTCATTACCGTGATACAAGAACGGTCGGTCTTGTTGAGGAATCGTTCAAGACAATGCCGAAGGAAAAGCAGTACGGCATCACGGGCATTCAGTTTATGGAGCTGAACACAATTTATCAGCTTATTTCACTTAAAAAATACAGACCTTGGATGCTCGAGCGTGCGGATAAAATGCTCTTTATGCCCGACCTTTTTGCATATATGCTCACGGGCAAGATGTGTGCGGAATATTCAATCGCATCAACGTCACAGCTCATTGATTTACAGACAAAAAGCTGGTCAAAGGAGCTTCTTGAGGCATTCGGTATCAAGGAAAGCATCTTCGCTCCGCTCGTAAAGCCCGGAACGGTTCTCGGAACACTTACTCCCGAAATCTGCGAGGAGTGCGGAGTTGAGCCCGTTCCCGTAATTTCAGTCTGCGGTCACGATACACAGTCGGCAATCACATCCGTTCCGTGCGAAAGCGGTAATTTCGCTTTCCTTTCGAGCGGTACGTGGTCACTTTTCGGTACAGAGCTAGAAAAGCCGATTGTAAATGAAACTTCACTTAATATCAATATCACAAACGAGGGCGGATTTGACGATACCGTCGGCTTCCTTAAAAATATTATCGGCTTGTGGCTCATTCAGGAAAGCCGCCGTCAGTGGCAGAGACAGGGTGAGGATTATTCCTACGCTGACCTTGAGAGAGAGGCTCTTGCGGCAGAACCGTTCAAGTGCTTTATCGACCCCGATGCACCCGAGTTTGTGCCTCACGGCAATATCCCAAAGCGCGTTCAGGAGTTCTGCGAAAAGACAGGACAGTACGTTCCGCAGACGGTCGGCGAGATTATGCGTTGCATTTACGAAAGCCTTGCAATGAAGTATAAGCTCACGTTCGAAAAGCTCTGCGAATGCACAGAGCGCGATTACCCCGTAATCCACGTTATCGGCGGCGGCACAAAGGATACTCTTCTTTGTCAGCTTACCGCAAATTCCTGCAACCGCACGGTTAAGGCAGGCCCGATTGAGGCAACGGTTATGGGTAACGTTGCAGTTCAGCTTATGTCCGACAATGCAGTTGCAAATATAAGCGAGGCAAGAAAAATTGTTGCGGCATCCTCCGAACTCAAGGTTTACGAGCCGAAGGACGTTGAAAAGTGGGAAGAGGCTTACGGTAGTTTTCTTGCAATCGTGAAATAACTTTTATGGAAATAAACAATAAAAACGATTTTCCTAAACGAAAGAAAATTCGGCTGAAGGAATATAACTATTCTTCAGCAGGTGCGTATTTCATAACCGTTTGTGTGAAAGACAGGAGAAGAATTTTCTGGGATTTCGTAGGGGCGGATATTATCCGCCCGAAAAATATCAATCTGTCAAAATACGGATTGATTGTTGAAAAAGCAATAAGAAATATTCCCGACCATTACGAGAATGTTTCGGTTGATAAATTCAGCATCATGCCAGATCACATACACCTTTTAATCTCGTCAACGGACGGGCGGATGATATCCGCCCCTACGATGTCAAGGGTAATTGGTCAGATGAAAAGATGGGTTACAAAGGAATCAAAAATTTCTTTCTGGCAAAAGTCCTATTTTGACCACATAATCCGCAACGAAAACGATTATGCAGAAATATGGGAGTATATTGAACATAATCCGAGAGTGTGGATTGAAAAACATTGCAACCAAGCTGAAAAGCTTGAAATAAAGTAAATTAATCTGAAAGGATGATATTATAATGGCAGAAAACAGATTTATCGGCGATTATCCCGTAATTGGTATCCGCCCCGTTATCGACGGCAGAAGAGGTCCTCTTAAGGTAAGAGAGGGTCTTGAGGACCAGACAATGGGTATGGCAAAGGCTGCAAAGAAGCTCTTTGAAGAAAACCTCAAGTATTCAAACGGCGAACCCGTTAAGGTTGTTATCGCTGACACAACTATCGGCCGTGTAGCAGAGGCTGCTGCTTGCGCAGAAAAGTTCAAGAAAGAGGGCGTTATGATTACTCTTTCCGTTACTCCCTGCTGGTGCTACGGTTCAGAAACAATGGATATGGATCCGATGACAATCAAGGGCGTATGGGGCTTCAACGCAACAGAGCGTCCGGGTGCGGTTTACCTTGCATCAGTTCTTGCTGCTCACGCACAGAAGGGTCTTCCCGCATTCGGCATCTACGGTCATGACGTTCAGGAGGCTGACGAATCAGATAACATTCCCGCAGACGTTGAAGAGAAGCTTCTCCGCTTCGCACGTGCCGCTGTTGCAGTTGCAACAATGAAGGGCAAGTCATATCTTCAGATCGGCTCAATCTGTATGGGTATCGCAGGCTCATCAATCGACCCGAACTTCCTCGAGGAGTATCTCGGTCTCCGCGTTGAGTCAGTTGACGAGGTAGAAATCATCAGACGAATGACAGAAGGCATCTACGACGAGGCTGAATTCCAGAAGGCACTCAAGTGGACAAAGGAAAACTGCAAGGAAGGCTTCGACAAGAACCCCGAGTTCGTAAGAAAGTCAGACGAGCAGAAGGAAAAGGATTGGGAATTCGTTGTCAAGATGATGGTTATCATCAAGGACCTTATGAACGGCAATAAGAACCTTCCCGAGGGCTGCGAAGAAGAAATGGTTGGTCACAACGCTATCGCAGCAGGCTTCCAGGGTCAGCGTCAGTGGACAGACTTCTACCCGAACGCAGACTTTGCAGAGGCTCTTTGCAATACATCATTTGACTGGAACGGCGCTCGTGAGCCGTACATCCTTGCAACAGAAAATGACGTTCTCAACGGCATTTCAATGCTCTTTATGAAGCTGCTTACAAACAGAGCACAGATGTTTGCAGACGTTCGTACATATTGGTCAACAGACGCTGTTAAGCGCGTAACAGGCTATGACCTTGAGGGTAAGGCAAAGGAAGCAGACGGCTTTATCCACCTTATCAACTCCGGTGCTTGCTGTCTTGACGCTTGCGGTGAGGTTAAGGATGAGAACGGCAACGCTGTTATCAAAGAGTGGTACAATATGACACAGGAAGACATCGACGCTTGTAACAAGGCAACAGAGTGGTGTCCTGCTGATAACGGTTATTTCCGCGGCGCAGGCTATTCTTCACGCTTCCTTACAAAGTCAGAGATGCCCGCAACTATGATTCGTCTCAATCTCGTTAAGGGTCTCGGCCCCGTTGTTCAGATTGCAGAAGGCTACACAGTTGCACTTCCCGACGAGGTTTCAGACACAATCTGGAAGAGAACAGACTACACATGGCCCTGCACATGGTTCGCACCGCGTTGCACAGGCGAAGGCCCGTTCAAGTCAGCTTATGACCTTATGAATCATTGGGGTGCTAACCACGGTGCAATCTCCTACGGTCACATCGGTGCAGATATCATCACACTCTGCTCAATGCTCCGCATCCCCGTAACACTCCACAACGTTCCCGACGAGAAGATTTTCCGTCCCGCTTGCTGGAATGCATTCGGCACAAAGGATCTTGAAGCAGCGGATGTTAAGGCTTGCGAGGTTTACGGCCCTCTTTACAAATAATTGATGCTTCCCCGCGAAGCGAAGAACAAAATAAAAATTTCGGCTTACTTAACGGTAAGCCGATTTTTATTTTTAAGCATTTTATCCGTCTTGAAGTATCACATACATCTTCGGCGAATAAATCGTTTTCTTCATTTTTGCAAAAAAAAACAAAGGCTTGCAGTTTTTTCTGCAAGCCTATAAAGCTGATTATATGAAATTAATCATAAGGTATTCGTATGACTCGAAAAGTGCGGGATCTTCAAGGTAAGCGATAGTTCCCATACCTATTACCGCGCCGAGTATACCGCCGATGATGCTGCCGATAAGTCCGAGCACAACGCCTACTATCGCGCCTTTTGCACAGCTCTTCGCCTTCAGCGGATATTCATCCTTCCATACGAGATAAAGAATAAGACCGAGTATGGGGATAAGGAAGCACAGGAAAGCAAAGCCTCCGCTTTTCTTATCATTGGGGTTCGTTTTCTTCGGCAGTTCAACCGCAACTCCGCAGTTAACGCACACAACTGCTTCATCGTGGATTTCTGCGCCGCAATTTCTGCAATATGCCATAGATGTCTCCTCCCTGTTATATGGTATCTCAATTCTATACTATTTGTTCTTTTATGTCAATATAAAAATAAGCCTGTCGAAAAAGCGGTATCAATTTCTGTGAAAATCATTGACTGGCTTTGATTATAATTGTATAATATTTCTATATGCATTCAGGAGGGGATATTTTGTTCAGAGAAGCTAAATCGTTTGTCCTGCACAACACTTTCAAGGCTTTTATTTCTGCGGAAACTGCCGTTAAAAAGTTGGGCGGAGGCAAGCTTGTTCCTAATATATTTGAGACTGAGCCGAAATATGTCGGCAGCAGTGTCAGAATTTTAAAAGAAACCGACGACACTACCTACATCGCAAAGTACGATGCAAAGGGCAGAATTGATAACGGTAATTTCAAAATAATGGTCACAACCGACCTGCATTTATGGAATAAGAAAGACCTTATTGAAAAGTCGCTCGATATGCTTGCAAAGCATCTTGCGGCGGAAAAGCCCGACCTTCTGCTTATAACGGGTGATGCAATCCTTACCGATTTTCAGCAGCTTGACTGCATTCAGTTCGGTAAGTTTATGGAAAAAACGGGTATCTATTGGGCATACTGCTTCGGCAATCACGAGGCAAGAGCGGAAAAGGAATTCCACAAATACTTTATGCTCAAAAATATTGAAAGCTTCCCGCACTGTCTTTCAAAGTTCGGCGACCCGTCGCTTTTCGGCTACGGCAACTTCAAAATTAATATTATGAATGCCGACAATACGATAAAGCAGAGCATCTTTATGTTCGATTCGGGCCGTGATATGGAGCCCGAACACAATGTGGCGCACGGTCTGCCTGCCGATATGGAGGGCTATGACTTTATTAAAAAAGGTCAGATTGATTGGTACAAAAACAGCATAAAGGAGCTTGAAGCCGAGCACGGAAAGTTCAAGTCAATGGTGCTTATGCATATCCCTCTCAAGGAATACGAGGAGGTTGCAAAGCCTGACGGCAACGGCGGCTATATCCCGACGGGCGAGGCGGAAATCCTCTTCGGCGAAATGCGCGAGGACGTCGGCTCATCACCCTATAACAGCGGACTCTTCGATGCAATTCTCGAGCTCGGCGGTACGAATGCCGTTTTTGCGGGTCACGACCACATCAACGATTTCTGTGCGCTGTATAAGGGAGTTTACCTCGTCTATGCACAGTGTAACGGCTACAATACCTACACCATCGGCGAGAGACTCGGCTGGCCCGAAAAGGATTGGATTCAGGGCGTAACGGTTGTCAACGTTGCGAAGGACGGCTCACTCACATTCAGACAAAGATTTAACAGAGATTATCTGTAGGGTGACGGTAGTAAACCGAACCTGCCCGAAAGCGAGTCTTTTCAGTGCTTTTCGGCGTTTCGGCTTTGAAAGGCGACAGCCTATCGGCATCCTCAACATCCAAAAATCATCTAAAAAATCTTAGGGTATAGGAAGCCGAACCCTGTACGCCTAAAATTTAAATCTTTCAGCGTATCAAGCCGTTTTTCGTCTTGAAATACGCGCGTATGTCGGCAACTCAAAACACCTTGCTACACCAAAATCTTTAGAATTTT
>JAFQJH010000011.1 GCA_017415025.1 Clostridia bacterium | reverse complement strand
GGTAACCTCTTTAGAGGTCTGCCAAAGCGGCAAAAGCAATAAGGCTTGAACGAAGTGAAAGCCCGCGCCTTGAGACGCGGGCTAGTATCAGGGCTTATAGCCCTTGTGCAAACCACCCGTTTGACGGGTGGTTATGATTTTAATCTAACATTAACTTTATGAAAAGTCCGCCCTGTACCGTGCGGTGTCGGAATCCGACCATTTCAGATGTATCTGTGTAGTACCAATCGGTCATAGGCACACGTGTGCGCATTGTGTTGTAAGCATTCCACAAAAGACCTGTAAAGAATTCAAAATCTTCCTTCTTTTCCGCAAGGCACGCAACCCAGAGAAGCCAGTCAGACTTTGTATATTTTTCTCTAGAATCAAGAGGTACACCGTAGGGCAGTGCCTCTTTTTTGTATCGCTCAATTTCGTTTTTGCAGAAAGTTTCGGGGAAAAGACCTGTTTTCCAGATTTTATCCCAAACCGAATTGTACTTAAGGCTGAATGTACCCTCTCTGTCATAAGCAAGACGGTAGCTTCCGTCAGGATTTTCCGCGTTGGCAATAAATGCATCCGCATATTCCTTGGCGGTTGCAAACAGCTTTTCTCCCTCATCCTTTTTGCCGAGATGCTCAAGGATATCCGCAAAGCCTGCCATACCCATAATTGCCTTTAACGAAAGGTTGCAGTTGTGGGCAAGATGACCTGCAAAATCATCCGTGCAAAGCTGATGCTCGGGGTCCTTGCCGTACTTAACAAGGTACTTGCTCCATTTTTCAAGCAGAGCGAAGTTTGCCTCGGCAAAGGAATAGTCGCCGTCAGCCTTGCAGATAGCGGAAACGAGGATGATCATATTTCCGCATTCCTCAACGGGCATCTGCCATTTCAGCTCGTTGTTACCGTATACCTGACCGTTCACGAGCGGGTACTGTCCGACGTCGTGGGGTGCAAAGTCAAATTTCCACTCTTCAGTATTCGAATAACGGAAAATCGGACGGAGCATACCCTTGAGAAGCTCCGTGTTGTAAAGAAGATACATCGGTGCACTCGGATATGTAACGTCAACCGTAGCTGCACAGCCGTTGGAGAAGCATTCCTTTGAAATGTAAAGGTTGTTGCCGTCCTTGTCAACAACAAGCTTGTGCGCCGCCATAACCTGACGGTAGGCGAGAGTCAGCAATTCTGCATATTTTTCTCCGCCTTTTGCTGTTGCATCCGCAATCAGCTTGTCGGAAAAGGCGTTGCATTTTGAAAGAAGACTGTCGTATTCGTCATAAGCCTCCTTGATTGCCTCAACGATTGTTTTGCCGTCATTTTTCCAATATGCTTTGAGCTTTTCGCCGAAGTAAACCATACTGTCAATATCGTCGTAAGCGAGGAGGAAAAGTGCCTCGTTTGCGATTTCCTTTTCACAGTACACGCAATAAAGACCTTCGGTAACCTCATTGCCCGTTTTTGCTTTACCGTCAACTGCAAGGTAGCAGTAGCCCCAGTCGATACGGACGTCGTCGCCGCTTCTCCAGAGCACCTTCTGCTCACCGCTGCCGATTTTAACACAGGAAAGACCGTCAATGTCAACATTTTCTGACCACGCTCTGCCTTCTCCTGCTTTGTTGAGAACAAGCTCCTCGCTGACGGAAAGCTTTGCAACAACCTTGTGACAGTTGCCGTCAATGCTCTCATAGGAAAGCTTAAGGTATGAGACGGGACGCGAAGCGTAGTACAAATCCGTCACAAGCATCGGGGAGGTGAATTTTGCTGTCAGACGTATGCCTGCCGCCTCATAAACAACTGTTGTTGAAAATGTGTCAGCATCAACCGAAATAACGTCCATTGCCTCGTTGTCATCATCACTGAGAAAACGGTAGGCATTGCCGTCAATAAAAACTGTGCCGAAGATGTTGTTTTCCGCTCCTGTCCAATGTAAGGTCGGCTTTTTGTTTATATCCGATGTCCATACCGAAAAATACGGGTCAACCGTAAAAAGCGGAACGGATGGCATTCTCATTTCCATAAAATCATTCCTCAATAAACTTTTTCATCATTGACGGGCCGAAGTCAACGTAAACGCCCGTAGCCTTTGCGGTTTCCTCGTTGATTGAGTCAACTCCGCTGTCCTTTTCAGCCGATTTCTTGTAAATCACATAAGGAACAGGGTCGCTTGCGTGAGTCTTTGTAACGATAGGTGTCGGATGGTCGGGGAGAATCATAATCTTGTAGTCCTCGCCGATTTCTTCGAGACCGCCGATTACAATCGGGAGCACCTTCTCGTCAATAAGCTCAATTGCGCGAACCTTGTTTTCAGGCTCGTTTCTGTGTCCGCACTCGTCGGGAGCTTCAATATGAACGTAAACAAGGTCAGCTCCGTTTTTAAGCTCCTCAACGGCAGCCTTTGCCTTACCCTCAAAGTTGGTGTCAATGTAGCCTGTCGCACCCTCAACCTCGGGTGTGTTCATACCTGCCGCAATGCCGATTCCCTTAAGAAGGTCAACTGCGGAAATAACCGAGCCCTTGATACCGTAAAGGTCAGTGAAGAGGGGAAGCATCGGCTTTTTGCCCTCACCCCAGAGCCAGATTGAGTTTGCGGGACGCTTGCCCTCAGCAATTCTTCTCTTGTTTACGGGATGATCCTTGAGAAGGTCATAGCTCTTTTTCATAAGAGCGATAAGCTTTTCTGCTGTCGGAGCTGTTGAAAGATACGGACCGACAACTCTGTCCGAAATGTCGTGCGGAGGAGTCATATTGCCTAACTCAACCGTGCCGCCGTGATGAATAAGACAGTGGCGGTAGCTGACACCGTTGTAGAATGCAAATTCATCGTCGCCGAAGCTTTCCTGAACTGTTTTGATGATTTCAGCCGCATCTGCGCTCGAAATATCGCCTGCGGAATAGTCAATCATTGTCTTGTCTTCATAGTTTTCCTCGTCGGAAAGTGTAACGAGATTGCAGCGAAGCGCAATATCGTCATCAGCCATCTTAACGCCGATGCTTACCGCCTCGAGCGGTGAACGGCCTGTGTAATATTTCATCGGGTCATAGCCCATAACGCTTAAATTTGCAACGTCACTGCCGGGCTTGAGACCCTCGGCAACAGTGCGCACAAGACCTACCTCGCCCTTCTGTGCAAGGCGGTCAAAATTCGGCTTATTCGCCATCATCATCGGCGTTTTGCCGTCAAAAACGGGAACGGGATAATCAGCCATTCCGTCGTATAAAATTACTGCATATTTCATAGAAATCACCCTAAATATTCTTGAATACTTCAAGACTTTCTGTTATACATTCTGCAAAGTTTTTGCCGTCGGGCACTCTGGCCTCAAAGCTGATTCTGCCCTCGCGCTTGTCATAGCCGATTTCACGCAGAATATCGGTTATGACGCTGTAATCCTCACCGTCGCGCGGTACAGGATATTTACGCTCGTTTAATACGCTTGCGACGTGAATGTGAACGATTTTGTCGGCGGCTTTTCTGATTGAATCTAGGCTGTCCCTGTTATAGCCGAAGTGGTAGAAATCAACAAGGATTTTAATCCGCTCACTGCCGACCGCTTCAACAATTCTGAGCGATTCATCAATTGTATTGAGAATGTTGCTCTCGCCGTAGGAAAGGTTTTCGAGAGCACACACAATTCCGTACTTTTTGCAAACGGGAGCAACGTGGTCTTTGAGGAAAACAACAAGTCTGTCGAAGGCTTCCTCATAAGTTACACCTTCGGGGAAATTTCTCGCTCCCGAAGAGCCCATAACAGCAACCTTGATTCCCAACCGCGCCGCCTTTGAATATGCTCTTTCGAGATATTCATCAATCGCATCATAATCGGGATTTTCAACGGTCAGCTTGTATTCGCCGGGAATCATACAGTTGGCAACCTCGTAGGAATAGCCGTTCTTTTTTGCCTCGGCAATACGAAGCTCAAGCTCTTCGTCGGACATTTTTGCGATATTACCGAGATTCAGCTCGTGAAAATCCGCACCGCAGTCCTTAATTGTCTGTGCACCGTCAAAGTCTCTTGTAAATCCAAATCGAAAATCTGACATTTTATTCATCACCATCGCTATCAATTAAAGGAACTAAAGTTATCATATAAAAACAGCGTCGCAGACCCTTAATGTTTGCCTGTCAGGGCAAATATTTCATATCGGCAGAGCCGATATTTCATCTGCGAAAGCAGATTTCATCCGACCGTGAGGTCGGATTTCATTGTAAAGTCGTTATGTTAACGGCTTTACTCCTCCTGCCAGCCTTTGCAAACGTCAACCCAGCCGACATAGTTCTGTGCATATTTTTCAAGCTCGTCTGTTGTTAATTCGATTGCGCTGTTTGAACTTCCGACAGCGGGAAAAACGGTTTCAAATCTCTTCAGAGACTCGTCAAGATACGTCTTGACACCGTCATTGATACCGAACGGACAGACACCGCCGATTGCGTGGCCGATAAGCTCAACTACTTCGTCGGGAGTGAGCATCTTTGCTTTAGCTCCGAATGTTGTCTTATATTTTTTGTTGTCAATCTTTGCGTCGCCTGCGGCAAGGATGAGTATTGCATCCTCGCCGATTTTGAACGAAAGTGTTTTTGCAATTCTCTTGCCCTCAACGCCGACAGCCTGAGCCGCAAGCTCGACTGTTGCGCTCGAAACCTCGAATTCGAGCACCTTACCGTCAAGACCGAATTGCTTCAGATATTCTTTACCTGCTTGAATAGACATTCTGATTACCTCGCTTTAGAAAATAACCTTTGAGTTATTCTGCTCAACAACAAGGTTTACAAATTCGTCAATGCCCATTGCGCCGATGTCGCCCTCACCGCGCTTACGAACTGAAACGCAGCCTGCCTCGATGTCCTTGTCACCCATAAGAAGCATATAGGGAACCTTTTCGAGCTGTGCTTCACGGATTTTGTAGCCGATTTTCTCGCTTCTTGCATCAACCTCGCAACGGATGCCTGCTTTTTCAAGCTTTGCCTTGATTTCATAAGCGTAGTCGTGATGTCTGTCAGCAATCGGAAGAAGCTTAACCTGAGTCGGAGCAAGCCATACGGGGAATGCGCCTGCATACTTTTCAATAAGAAGAGCAAGCGTTCTCTCGTAGCAGCCGATAGATGTACGGTGGATGATGTACGGATTCTTCTTTGTTCCGTCAGAATCAGTGTATTCCATACCGAACTTCTCTGCAAGCATCTGGTCAATCTGGATTGTAATGAGCGTATCCTCCTTGCCGAATACGTTTTTAATCTGAATGTCGAGCTTCGGACCGTAGAATGCGGCCTCGCCGATGCCGATTTTGTACGGAATCTCAAGGTGGTCAAGAATCTTCTTCATAACGCCCTGAGCCTCATCCCACTGCTCGGGAGTACCGATATACTTTTCCGTATCAGCAGGATCCCACTGTGAGAAGCGGTAGGAAACGTCCTCATAAAGACCGAGAGTCTTAAGGCAGTATACTGCAAGCTCAAGACAGCCCTTGAACTCCTCCTCAAGCTGGTCGGGACGGCACATAAGATGACCTTCGGAAATTGTGAACTGACGAACACGGATAAGACCGTGCATTTCGCCCGAAGCCTCGTTACGGAAGAGGGTGGATGTCTCGTTATAACGTAACGGGAGGTCACGGTATGAACGCGGACGGTTGAGATATGCCTGATACTGGAACGGACAAGTCATCGGACGGAGTGCGAAAACCTCGTCGTCCTTGTCCTCGTCACCGAGAACAAACATACCGTCTTTATAGTGATCCCAGTGGCCTGATACCTTATAAAGGTCACTCTTTGCCATATAGGGAGTTTTTGTGAGCTGCCAGCCTCTGCTCTGCTCCTCATCCTCGATGAATCTCTGCATAAGCTGGATGATTCTTGCACCCTTCGGAAGAAGAATCGGAAGTCCCTGACCGATAAGCTCGTTTGTTGTGAAGATTTCGAGCTCACGGCCGAGCTTGTTGTGGTCACGCTTCTTTGCTTCTTCAACTGCTGCAAGGTATTCTTCCATCTCATCCTTCTTTGTGAAGGCTGTTGCATAAATTCTCTGGAGCATCTTCTTTGTTGAATCGCCTCTCCAGTATGCACCCGTGCAGGATGTGAGCTTGAAAGCCTTTACTCTGCTTGTGTCGGGGATATGCGGACCTGCGCAAAGCTCAACGAATTCACCCTGCTTAAAGAAGGAAATCTTCTCGCCCTTATCGGCGTGCTCTTTGATAAGCTCAACCTTGTAGATTTCGCCCTTTTCTTCCATCATTGCGATAGCCTCGTCGGGGTCAAGCTCAAATTTCTCAAGGGGGAGAGCCTCCTTGACGATTTTCTTCATTTCAGCTTCAATTTTTTCAAGGTCTTCGGGTGAGAAAGCCTTATCAACATCAAAATCGTAGTAGAAGCCGTTATCAATAGCGGGACCGATAGCAAGCTTTGCCTCGGGGAAAAGTCTTTTAACAGCCTGTGCCATAATATGCGAAGCTGTGTGGCGGAATGCCTTTTTTGCCTGCTCATCATCGTCAAATGTGAGAATTTCAAGTGCGCAGTCCTCGTTGATAACAGTACGAAGGTCTGCGTATTCGCCGTTTATTTTGCAAAGGCAAGCGGCCTTGTAAAGACCCATGCCAAGATTTTTTGCAACCTCTGCGGCTGTGATGCCGTTGTCAAATTCCTTAACAACGTCGCCTTTAAGTGTTACTTTTACCATTGTGTATTCCTCCTTAAAATAAAAACATAAAAAAAGCTCCATCCCTCATAGAAAGGGATGAAGCATAAACTCCACGGTTCCACCCGAATTGCGGAAAAATTTTCCGCCGCTTTAACTGCCGTAACGTGGCAAGACGTCATTCCTTATTTCGGAACGCTCTCCGCAGTGGTAACTGAATCACAGATAATACCGCTCTTTCACCAAATGAACGGCTCTCTGAAAAATCCGTCTGAAACAGCCTTCTGCATCAACGATTTCGATATTGGTATAATTGTATAACTTAATGGAGAAATTGTCAAGAAAATATTTTTGCATATCTGTTAATAATTTATTCATACTTTTGATATATTTTTGCAAAAAAGAAATTATACACTTTAGCGGTATAGTGTTGTATAAAGGAAAGTATGGCTTTAGGCAAAGGAGAGTTAAATTTGGCAAGGAATAAGACGAAGGTTAATTATAAAAATTACGGTAATTTCCCCGATATGGATACGGTCAAGGAAATTGTCCTCTACGGTGCTGAAAAGGGCGGTACAAAGAGACATCTTTTCTATAACGATTTCAGCGGCAAGGTGCAGGAAAAGAAGTTCAACGAGACCTTCCACGATGTTCTGGGTATCGGACAGTATTTCTATGACCTCGGAATGAAGGATAAGAAAATTGCCATTCTCAGCGAAAACAGCTATTATTGGGCAATGATGTATTATGCCTGTGCCTGTTCAAGGGTTATTGCTGTTCCTCTTGACCCGAAGCTTACCGATGCCGACCTCACCGAGCTTATGGTCAGAAGCGGCTGCAGTGCAATAATTTATACAAAGGAATTTGCAAGTGCAGTCAAGATGATGCAGGAAACCGAGGGTGTTGAACTCACGGAGTACGTTAAGTTCGAAGACTTTGACGAGCTTGTCAAAAAAGGCCACAAAAGTCTTGATGCAGGCAACAAGAGCTTCCTTTCCGAGGAGGTCAAGCCTGACGACGTTGCTTTTATCGTTTACACCTCAGGCACAACAGGCAAGAGCAAGGGCGTTATGCTCACTCACAAGAATGTTGCATCAAACGCTATCGCAACCTGCCGTGCTATGACAGCCAGCCATACTATCGCTTTCCTTCCTTTCCACCACACACTCTCCTGGGCAAGTGCGCTTATTGCAAGTCCGCTCCTTTCCGAGTGGGGATATATCTGCAAGAGCCTCAAGGATATTCAGAAGGATATGGTGGACTATCATCCGCAGCATTTCTCGGCTGTTCCTCTTGCTGTTGAAACCATTTACAAGAAAATCTGGTACACAGCCAAGAAAACGGGCAGAGATGAAATACTTAAAAAAGGACTCAAAATCAGCAATCTTCTTATGAAATTCGGCATCGACGTCAGAAGAAAGCTCTTTAAAGAGGTTATTGAAAACCTCGGCGGCGAGCTTGAGATGATTATCTGCGGCGGCGCATACCTTGATATGAAATATGAAAAGGGTCTTTACGATATGGGTATCCAGGTTGTAAACGGCTACGGAATCACGGAATGTTCTCCCGTTGTTACCTGTAACAGACTTGACGATTTCCGTTTCGGAAGTGCAGGTAAGGCTCTTGACTGTAACGAAATTAAAATCAACGACCCCGATGAGGACGGTGTCGGCGAGGTTTATGTCCGTGGCACGAACGTTATGAAGGGCTACTATGACGACCCCGAAGCAACGGCTGAAGCATTCGACGGCGAATGGTTCAAGACGGGCGACTACGGCTATATTGACAAGGACGGCTTCCTCTTCTTCCGCGGAAGAAAAAAGAATCTTATCGTTCTTTCAAACGGAAAGAACGTTTCTCCCGAGGAGCTTGAGGACAAGCTTTCAGGCATTGAATATGTCAAGGAGGTTGTCGTTTACGAGGAGGGCGGAGCAATTACCGCCGAATTCTGGCTCGACACGGTTGAACAGCCCGATGCCAAAGAGCAGATTAAAAAGGATGTCCGCGAATTTAACAAGTCAATGCCCGCATTCAAGCAGGTTACAAAGATTAAAACGCGTGACACAGAATTTCCGAAAACAACAACTCTTAAAATCAAGAGAAATTATAAAAAGAAATAAAATTAAAACACTTGTAAGTCGAAAAACGATTTACAAGTGTTTTTTTGTTGTATGGCGGGGAATTGCTCCCGCCGTTTGATGTTTTAGTTGAGCAAATCAATATACTCTTCTAAACAAATACCTTTTTCATATATCTCCTTGGCAGCATCCTTGCCAACGTATCTGTAATGCCACGGCTCGTAAATTATTCCTGTAATCTCCGTCTTATCGGAAGGGTAACGGTTTATGAAGCCGTATTTATGCGCATTTTCCGCAAGCCAACTGTAAACGTCATCTGGCTTGCATTTTTCTTCATCCGCATTGATGTCAACCGCAATTCCCAGCTGATGCTCACTCGTTCCCGGAACAGCAACCCACTTTTCTGCAAGCTCCTTCGCTTCGGACTGTGATTTACCCTCGTTTTCATAAGCCTTCTGCTTCTGAAACAGCAACAGTTGTTGCTCACTTGCCGTTCTGTAACCCTGGGCAACGAAAAGCTCAAGTCCCGTTGCTCGCGCATCGTCGAACATCTGCTGTAATTCGGGATAGATGCGCTTGTCCACCTTCTCGCCGTTGGAAAGCTCGAGCAGCTCAACCTCGTAATCGGAAGGAATGTAATTGTCTCTGTTTATCAGTATCAGGTTCCAGCCGTGCTCAACCGTTGCAAAGGTCTGTCCGCTGTCGGTAAGTATCAGCTTATCTACCAGCTTTGCACCGCAGACAGCGATAACAAAGGTGATGATAAAAACAATTATCACGAGCAGAACGCATCGCAGAAATTTTCTGTTTTTTCTTTTGTTTTTAGCCATTCACATCACTCAAAGGTAAGTATTCATAATTGTTGACATCTTTCAGTAAAACCCGACATTTATAGGTGTCGGTGTGCGTTCTGCCCGATTCATCAACGTCGGGCTCGGTGATAACCTGCTTGCAGTCAGCGTACCATTCACCGTCGATTTTCAGAAAATCAATATAAATGTGCATATCGGTTATATGCCACCAATTTGTATTGAAATAGTTGAATTTGAAATCAAAGGGCTCGAGTGCAAGGAAACTGTCGTCACAATCCGTCATAACATAAAGCTCCTTTGATCTTATGACAAATCCGATATTGTATTCTCCGTAATGACCGCCGCGGATTTTGAATTTTCCCTTGTCTCTGCCCTGAATAATCTTTTTCTCATCGTCCTCAAAGCGGTGATACCGTTCTTCACATCTTACCCGTTCACCGTTGTAGCTGACGGTGTAATTGACCATGAATCGGTCAAAGGGATAAACGCGGTAATATATCGGCTTGATTGTGTAAATAAGCGTGCAGATAAGAATAACCGCTGCTACCGCAATAGCAATCTTTTTCAGTTTTTTCATTTTCTCACTCCCCGTAGAATTCATCGTAATTCCAATCTTTTCGCAAATCTGCGGCTTTAACTTTGATTGAAAAGTTTTTCAGAAAAGAAGAGGGGATTACCTCGTCCGTTGATTGATGGTTATCAAAATTAATGCTGTCTCTTGGTACAATAATGCTGATACCTATTACACTTTTTTCTCCGTCAAGAATGGGACAGAACAGCGGACTTTCGGTGTCGTTTACACTTACCGCATAAAATAATGTTTTTTCAGGATGCACACAATAATCCCAATCGTAAATATCCTTTCCTGTGTTGTTGGATATTTCAAGCTTTACTGTTACAAAACAGTATTCATCGGGATTGAGAAGCACCCTCATCCCATCAATAACGGACAGCTCTCCGTAATACATTACATCGACAAGGTTTATAGGTTTGCTTTCGTCGAAAAGATATCCGAGATCCGATACTGTAACATCCGAAACGGAAAAATCGGGCTTTATTGTTTTCCTCAGATTACAGCTAAAAAGGATAAGGTTGAAATTCAGGAGGGCGACCAAAACAAGCAACAAAACCAACCATTTTATCCCTCTTTTTATCTTCTTCTTTCTCAATGCTCTTTCCCTCCTTGCACCTGCATAAAATTAATTTGTCGGGCAGACTAAAATCAGTTTTGTAGGGCACGGCGCTTGACGACGTGCCGAGAATCACACCAAAATTCGCGGGCAGATGATATCTGCCCCTACCGCCTCAAATGAAACTCGTGCGGTAGGGCGGGGGCTTGCTCCCGCCGTTTTAGAATCGTGGTGCACCCGAAAATTTCATTATTTATTGCACCGCATCTGCGCCTACCATAACCGTTGCAACGGAGCCGTCGTTATATGTGATTTCCATAACTCTGCTGTCGCTTGCGCAGAATCCGAAAACAACGCCCTCGCCAAGCAGCTTTTCTATTCTGCTTCTGTCGGTAATTTCATTGTGAATCTGGTCAAACAAACGGTAGTAATAGTGGTTAACGCTGTTTTCTCTTACCCATTCCTCCATCTGCTCGCCTGTCCAGTAAGCACCGTAGAAAATCGGGTATACATCGGCACTTTCATAATTGCCGTCGCAAAGCTCTGCCATTGTCGCAAGCTTGACGGACTTTACGTCCTTTGCCGTGAGATTTCTTTCAAGGTGCTTCATAAGGTCGTGCTCCTCAAGGTAAGCAACCGTGTTTTTCATAGCCTTCGTTATAACAACGCTCTTGATGTCTGCGGAGTTGATGTTCCACGATGTCTCGTGAACCGTGCCGTCGGGAGTTTCGGCGTTTTCTGTATCAGTGAGCCATTTGTCCTCACCTATTACTACTCCGCCGGACATCATATAGCTTGAAGCACTCAGTCCGAAGGAAAGAACACCGATTTCATCCTCTGCGGAGTGGTTGAAATACTGATTTGCGCTCATATTCTTAATGTCGGTTATAATAGCATCAAAGAAATCCCTTTCAATATATCCGAGCTTGTAGCCTGTGCTCATATCCGTCGGGAAGAGGTAGCACGGCTGCTGTGCAAGGAAATAAAGCGAGCGGTTGGTATTGGTGAAATCCTCGTTTGTTTCAGAGTAGGGAAATGCTACCGTACCGTATTCATCAATGTACTCGTCAATGTCAAGGTAGCCCTCCTCGTTTTTGCCGAGAACCGCTTCCTGTGAATATTCAAATCCCAGAGCTTCGTTAAGGAATTCAAACAGTTCTTTGTTATACTTGCTGCTGTCATTGAGTGTCAATAGCTTGAGTGTCGTTCCTTCGGTGGATTCGGAATAATAACGTGTGATTGTTTTGCCGTTTTTGAGCGTGTAGGTAATCATAAGGTCGGAAGCGCAGGAGTGCTCGCCGTTGTTTTTGATTTTACCGTCGCGCACAAAGCTTTCGTGAATTCCGATAACCTTTGTAATGTCCTGATAATCAGTGTAGGTGATTTCGGGAACTGAATTGGCATTTATTCCGTACATCGAGCCGTCAAGCTCGGGAAATACTTCATAGTAATCCCTCGAAGTAACATTGAGTGCAAATTCAGAGGAGCCTGAAAAATTTTCATCAAGGAATTTACAATAGGGCGAGCGGATATCAACACTTGCTACGGTGTCGGCTTCGGGGATTTTTGAGGAATAGCCGAAAAGTCCGAGCGTAAATATCATAACCACAGCACCGAGTACGGTTGCATAAACGGGGAAACGGTTGAGCGAAGCCTTAACCTCCTTGCTTCTCTTGTAGCCGAAAATGAGCTTGAATATGATGTAAGCGGCTAGGAAAGAGCCTGCACAGGCAAGATATGTCAACAGGTTTGCGTTGCCGTGACTGCTGCCGAGCATATAAAGACCGATAACGTAGGCCGAATAAAAGCCCGTAACCGCGCCCGCAATTTCGTTCATTCCCTTTGCTCGTCCCCATGTTCCGCAGATCTCGTTACGGCGCTTTCTGAAGCCGAGGTAACCGAGTGCAATACAGGCTGCGGCATAAACGAGAGCCATAATTGTACCTGACCAATATACAAGCTTGATTTTTTCAACGTTTTCAGGTTCAAAATATGTGGTCATAAAGCTGTAATTGAAGTTTTCAAAAACCGTAAACGGATTTTCCCAGTTCCAATCCTCGACAGCCATATAGTCCGAAAAGGGGATAGCCGCACCGTGCGTGAACTGCCAGAAAAGGTTTGAAAGAAAAGCCTTGAGTGTCATCGGGAAAAGGCCGATAATTCCCGTAAAGATAACACCCTCAATGATGTTGCCCGTGTTTGCCATAACGGCAGAGCTTAACGCAAACGCAAGAATATAAACCGCAAGGTAAGACAGCATCGTGAAAGCCGCCATTGCGAAGAAGCTTCCGTTCAGAACGTAACCGCCCGAAACGTTTGCTATTGTTTCTATAATACCTGCAAGCGTTACAGAAGCCGCCATCGGAACGATACCGCCGAGTATTTTTGCAAAGTAAATGTCACTTTTCTTCATACCGAGGGAGAGCACAACGTTCGCCTGCTTTTTGCTCCACACGAAGTTGAAGCAAAGCACGGCGTTGAGCACACCTGCGCCGAGAAAAGCAAGGTTTGCGAAATCCTCAAAGCCGTTGTATCGAATGTCGTCAAAGAAATGCGCTGTCCTGTAAATGTAGTCAGGCTCGTACATTCCGTAGTTGAAAGACGTAAATAACATAAAGCATAAAAATGCACATATTGCCATAATTGATGTCAGTTTCATCGTCTGGCAGAACATCGCCGTAAATTGCTTACGGCTGTTTAATTTCAGATTCATAATTTTTTCCTCCCTTTTAAATTTTTACCTGTCAAATATGTAAAAATCATTGAGAATCAGGTATCATCACTGTTGCGACAATACCGTCGTTGTATGTAATTTCAACAATTTTGCTGTCATTCGAGCAATAGCCGAAAAGCACGGATTTATCAAGCAACGCCTGAATTTCAGCTTTGTCGGTAATCTTTTGAGCTTTTGTCTTGCTGAAATATGAATTATCAAATCCGTTTTCGGTATCGACAACATAGTACTTGAACGCGCCGTAGAAAAGCGGCATATTAAGATGCTTGTTTTTCTCACCGTAAAGCTCGCCGAGGGTAGCTGTTTTCACGTGGCGGATATCCTCAGCCGTGCGCACGTTTTCAAAATATTTCGTCAGACCGCGCTTCTCTAAATAATTCAGAGTGTTGACCATATCCTTTGTGATAACAAAGCTCTTTGCCGTCGGAGAATTAATACTCCAGCTAGCTGTTATGTAATCGCCGCCAAGCTTTTCGCTGAGCTTTTCCGACACTCCGGAGTACAGGATAAAATCCGAATCGTCCATAAACGTCAGCACTCCGAGCTCATCTTCTGCAGAATGGTGATAATGCTCCTGCGCGCTCTGCGCCTTGATATCCTCTCTGAGCGCATTGAACAGCTCCTCTTCGTTATAGCCGAACTTGAAGCCTGCCGACATATCCTTCGGGAAAAGGTATCCGCTGGTGGCATAAAGGCGGAAGGATTTGTCGCGGAAGTCACCGTTGTAGACTTCTAAATTGTCCTTGTAGATGTCGTTGAGATACTCATCTTCGCTGCCGTATAGGCCGAAATAAATATCAACCTCATTATTAACAGCTTTTGTATCATTAAGCTTCAACAGCTTTTGTGCCGTTTCCTCGGTCGTGCGGTAGTAGCTTCTCACTATAAGGGTGTTGTTTTTGAGTCTGTACGTAATAACAACCGAAGTTCCCTGTGCGTTATCGTCCGAACCGCTGATATGACCGTCCTTTGCAAAGGATTTGTGAACGTCGGTAACCAGAGCAATTTCATCAGGGTCGTAGAAGGTTGCCGTGTAATTGTTGTTCATATCGTAATATTCTTCATCGAAGAAATAATAAGTGCCGAGATAGCCGTTTAAATTTATGTTCGTTTCTCTTTCATCAAACTTGTCTCTCGTATTCATCGGCTTCAGCCCTGTACGTGAATCATCGGCAAGTCTGTCATCGAGGTTTTTGTAAAACGGTGTGGAAACACTTACCGACATAACGTCATCAGTCTTCGGCACGTATGAAGAGTAGCCGAAAAATCCGAGATAACAGCATAAAAAGCACGCGAAAAGTCCTGCGGTGTAAATCGGCACTCTTTTAAGCGACCTCTTCAATTCGCGAAGCCTCTTGTATCCGAAAATCTGCTTGAACACAAAGTATCCGAGGAAGAAAAAGGGGATAAGCGGCAGAAATTCAGTGAACTTACCTTCACCGAGGCTGACCTTTTGGTTAAGTGTAGCCGCGATGAAAAAACCTGCAACAACGGCACAGAATTCGTTAAAGCTTCTGCTTCTGCCGAAGGTTGCCGCGTTTTCATTCTTCTTTTTCCTGAATAAGTACAAACCGACTGCAACGGCAATCGCCGTGTAAATGACAGACATAATAAAGCCTGACCAGTCGTAAACGGTGATTTCCTCAAGACTTCCGATGCGGAAATAAGAGACGGCTTCACCGTAATTGTAATAATTATCAAAAGTAACCGAAAAATCGTGTATAAACGGAACTGTCCAGTTCCAGCTTTGCGGAACGCGGTTTAAGTTTAAAACGTCGAGGAATTTTTCAATGTCAATTTCACTTGCGCCGAGCGTGTAGGCACAGAACAGCTTGGCTAAAAATTGTCGCAGTACCGACGGTGCCGCCATTGTGATAAAGGTGAAAGCTCCGCCCTCGATAACGTTTGAAGTGTTCGCGATGACCATTGAGCTTACGCAGAAGCAAAGAATGTACGGCGAAATCGCATTAAGAAAAATGAATGCCGCACCGACGAGATATCTTATACTCAGCGTGTAGCCGCTGATAAGACACATCACAATTTCAAAGCCTGCCGCAATGCCCATCAGCACAATAAGCGGAAGAATACCTGCAAGCAGCTTCGCGGAATAAATCTGTGTTCTTGTCATACCTAAAGAGAATAAAACATTCGTCTTTTTCTTGCTCCAGGCAAAGTTGAAGAGCAATACCGCCGTTATTATCGCAAAAATCGGTGAGAATATCGGAAAGGATATCAGGTTTTCCGGAGCGAGGTATTCGTCCCAGAAATATCCGATTATGCTTTCATCATAAACTGCCAGAGGGCGGAAGAAGGTCGGAAAAATTCTTCCTGCAAACGCAAGCAGAGGAAACCATACCGACAGCTTCAGAGATTGAAAAAACAGTCCCCAAAAGGGCTTACGAAAAGAGCTTCTCAAAGTCATAGTCCGTGTCCTCCATTTCCTCAAGGAATATCTCTTCGAGAGAAAGCGGGAAACGTTCTGTCAGCACGGGATTAGATGCGGCGATGATTCTTTCTGCCTCTTCAAGGTTCTTGGAAACGGTGAAGGAAACAATCTTGCCGTCAGCCTTGTAGTTTTTATATTCAATGCCGTTGAAAACGTTGCGGTCAACGTTTTCGGTGTAAGCAAGTCTGAATTTGCAGCGGCTGCCGTTCATATCGTCAACGGCACAGTCCATAGCAATGCTCTTGCCGTTCATCAGCGCAATGTGGTCGCACATATCAGCAAGCTCGTGCAGATTGTGCGAGGAAATAAGAATCGAGCATTCCTTGTCTGCCATATAGTCGAGCAGAAGCTTCTTTGTCAGATTTCTCTTCGCGGGGTCAAGTCCGTCAAAGGATTCGTCAAGAAGAATAACCTTCGGCAGGGTAGACAAGCCGAGAACCATTTCCGCCTGTCTCTGCATACCCTTTGAAAAGCCCATAATCTTCTTGTGTATATCGAGACCGAAAAGTCCCGCGAGCTTATGGAACGTCTCCATACAGAAGTTCGGGTAAAAGCTCTTGTAGTAGTTCGCCATACTCTTCATTGAAGAAGAAAGTCCGAAATAGAGGTCGTCGGGAACGTAGAAAAGCTCCTGCTTCTTTTCAGGATGCTTAAAAAGGTCAATTCCGTCCATTTCGACAGTACCGCTGTCAGGAACGTAGACACCTGCGATTGTTTTCAGAAGTGTTGTCTTACCTGCACCGTTGTAGCCGACAAGACCGTAAATGGAAGAATCGCCAATCTCAAGCGAGAGGTTATCAATAGCCGTAAAATCGTCAAAAGTCTTTGTAATATTAGAAACCTTAATCATAATCAATCATCCTCCGAATAGATACTTTCAATGAGTTTAATCAGATCGTTTTTGTCAACACCCTTTGATTTTATTGAACGGATGTCGTGCTCAATTTCCTTGAGCGCCTTTTGTGCGATTGCAGTGTTTTCAATTGCGCTTGCAGAAACAAAACAACCCCTGCCGACAAGGGAATATATTACCCCTTCGGCTTCGAGGTCTGCAAAAGCCCTTTTAACTGTGTTTACATTGATGCCCGTCTGCTGAGAAACCGACCTTATCGACGGAAGCTGCTCATCTGGCTTGTAAATGCCCATACGGATAAAGAGCAGAATCTGATTTTTGATCTGCTCATAAATCGGTATACGGCTCCTTGAGTCGATTTCAAACATCATATCACCTTACCTTCCTGATCGGACCGTCCGTTGGGGAATGTTTAAATATATGTAATCTTTCCCTTGATTTTAAAAAATGAACATTCCCTCGACGGCCCTTGCACACTGTGACAGTCAAGTGTGATACCTGTGCTATCACACTTGCATAATATCATATCACACCTGCCTTGTCAACAGCTTTTACCAAAAATTTATTTTGTCTTTATATTTAGCCGTGCCATTCTGAATGTAGTGAAGATTCTTTATTGCAAATTTTAATTTGTCGGGGAGAAATAAAAAGTCAGTAGAACAATGGCGCCCCTGAAAGGGGAGCTGGCACGGCATAGCCGTGACTGAGGGGTTCGTTGCGAAGCAACGAGAAAAACAAGATAAATCAAAGAACTTTTTGGTCGCTGACGCTCCACCCATCCGCCCTGTCGGGCACCTTCCCTTTCAGAGAAGGTTGCTTGTCTTTAGCTTGTTTCAAGTTTTTTAACAAAATTGACAAACATATTTTTCAAGGATAACGGTTGCGTTGCAACCTACACCTCACCACCGCCTACGGCGGAGCCTCCCCTCAAGGGGAAGGTGCCGAGGAACGAGGCGGATGAGGTGTCCAAAAGAGATAGACAAACTCCCAATTTATCGAGTAAACTGAAATTTATTTTGTAGGGCACGGCGCTTGCGACGTGCCGAAGATTCAGCAAAAAAAAACGACGGCGTGTCTCAAGAGCCACGCCCTACGTATTTTAATAAGACAGTGTCAGTAGGGGAGCATAGTATGCTCCCGAAAAATTACATCAAAATCCGCGGGCAGATGATATCTGCCCCTACCGCCTTAAATGAAACTCGCGCGGTAGGGCGGTGGCAGAGCAACGCTGTGCGTTGCAGTGAAATATCTGCTACGCAGATGTGATATACGCCTTACGGCGCATGAAATTTTGCTTACGCAAAGTGAAATATTTGCCGTTGGCAAATGTTCATAGGTTTTATTGTATGCCGCCGTAACACACAGAAGCCAGGAACTTTAGACACTTATTTTTTTGTTGCAGGCAAAACAAAAAGAGTGGCTTTTCAGCCACTCTTCGTTTATTTATAATCGAATGTCGCCCCTGAAAGGGGAGATGTCACGAAGTGACAGAGGGGTTCTTAACCAAAATATCTCTCAAGAAGACCCTGGAATGCTTTACCGTGTCTTGCTTCGTCGCGAGCCATTTCGTGAACTGTATCGTGGATAGCGTCAAGGTTTGCTGCCTTTGCTCTCTTTGCAAGGTCAAACTTACCGGCAGTTGCGCCGTTTTCTGCTGCAACGCGAAGCTCAAGATTCTTCTTTGTTGAGTCTGTTACAACCTCACCGAGAAGCTCTGCAAACTTTGCTGCGTGCTCTGCCTCTTCGTAAGCTGCCTTTTCCCAATAAAGACCGATTTCGGGATAACCCTCACGGTGAGCAACTCTTGCCATTGCAAGGTACATACCAACCTCTGAGCACTCGCCCTCGAAGTTAGCGCGGAGATCCATGATGATGTCCTCTGAAACGCCCTGTGCTACGCCTACAACGTGCTCTGCTGCCCAGGAGAGATTGTTCTCTTCCTGCTTTGTGAACTTCTCTGCCGGAACCTTACACTGCGGGCAGAATTCAGGTGCTGAATCTCCCTCGTGAACATAACCGCATACGCTGCATACCCATTTTGCCATAATAAATTACCTCCAAAATAAATTAAAAAATTGTTTTTATTATAAACAGCCGTTACATACACCGATAAATGTTATCGTGTGTGATGTAATTCTGCCATCAACGAAATCGTGTGCCTTTTTCTCGATATCCTCAAGCACGGGGTAGGTGACGTCGTAAAGTCTTTTGCACTCCGAGCAAAGCATATGATAATGATTATCAGCATTACCGTCGAAGTGATCGGCGCCGCCGACCGAAATTTTCTGAATCGTTCCGTCATCGGAAAGCATATTCAGATTTCTGTAAACCGTGCCGAGACTCAGATTCGGCATCTTCATTTTAAGCGCGAGGTAAAGCTCCTCGGCTGTCGGGTGGTCATGCCTGTGGCATAACTCTTCGATAATTGCATCGCGCTGTTTACTGTGCTTCGTTACTGCCATTTGTATGACCTCCTTTGCGATTCAATTAATCAATAATGATAATTGTTACTGTTATTATAATTGATTTTTCGGATTTGTCAATAGGTTTTTAAAAAATTTTTGACTTTTTTAAAAAATATATTCACTCTCGCTGAAATTAAAGCTTTCTTGCTTGTTTTTTTGTCTATTTGCATATTCAATTTATTTCGTAGGGGACGGCGCCCCGACGTCCCGATAAATCAGTACGAATTTTAATTTGTCGTGATGTTTTATAGTCAGCTTCAGCTCGTATAGAGTAGGCTACCTTGTGTAAAGGGAGCTGGATTTTGCGAAGCAAAGACTGAGGGATTGTCAAAAAAAACAATCCGCCCTGACAACTGTCAGAGCGGATTTCTTGATACAGTATTTTAATTGATTTTCGTTACCTTACCTTTAACAACGTGATATTTATTGCGCGTTGCAAGGGTAAGAAGCGGACCGTCGGATTTAAGATTATCCGTATAAACGTCGCGGATTGTATATTCCGCTGCCTGCTTTTTCATACGCTCGATTTTTTCGTCGTCCTTGCAGTTTTTGCCGATAGCCTTGCCTGTTTTCGGGTCAAACTCGGTTGCAACTATAAGGTCAACGCCGAGCTTGTCGCAAATCGGCTTAATCTGAAAAACGGGGGAGGCGGAGCATACGATTGTCTTAACGCTTCTGTCTCTGTTTACAAAATACGGGTTGATTCTGTGCGCATATTTCTGCCAGAAAAGTGTCGTCTCTTTTTCAACGTCAACTCTTTTAAGAGGAGAATAGAAAACCTCCTTGAATTTTTCCGTCGGAACGATTCCGACAAGAAATCCGATGAGATTTATCAGATGCCACGGAAAATAAAGCAGAAACCGCGGATGCCTTCTTAACTCGAAAAGGTAAAAATATGTACCCGACTCGCCGTTGAATATCGTTTTGTCAAAATCGTAAACGTCAGCAAGCATTAAAATTCAACATCCTTTTTGCCGTCAAGTGTAACAGCAATTTTCTTGTCACCGTAAATAATCTCGTAGTCGCCCTTACCGTCAAGCGTGAGCTTTGTCAGCTTACCCTGTGCCCAGTCGATGTCAACCTTAACTCCGCCCTTTGCTGTCAGACCGTGGATGTGACCGTCAGCCCACTTGTCGGGAAGTGCGGGAAGGATAAGGATTCTGTTCTCAAACGACTGCATAAGAGCCTGTGCGATACCGCTTGTTGCGCCGAAGTTACCGTCAATCTGGAACGGCGGATGAGCGTCGAACATGTTCGGGAATGTACCGCCTCTGCCGCGCGGATATCTCGGGTTGATATATCTGAGCTGATTATCAATGAGCTTGATAACCTTATCCTTGTCGCGGAGTCTTGCCCAGAAGTTGATTTTCCAGCCGAGGCTCCAGCCTGTACCGTTGTCACCGCGGATTTCAAGGGTTCTTCTTGCTGCCTGAGCGAGCTCGGGAGTGTCGTTAACGTTGATAAGGTCAGCGGGGAAGAGTGAATAAAGGTGAGAAACGTGACGGTGATGCGGGTCAAAGCCTACCTCGTCCTTATACCATTCGAGAAGCTGTCCCTTTGAGCCTGTTCTGAACGGAAGAAGCTTTTCGTATTTCACCTTGATTTCATCTATAACGTCACTTTCTGCGCCGAGGATTTTTGCACTCTTCATAATGTTATTGAAGAGGTCGCGGATGATTCCCATTGTCATATATGTCGTCTCGCTGACGGAGCAGTCCTCGTGACCGATCTTGTATTCGTTTTCGGGTGAGGTTGACGGGCAGAAGATGAGATAGCCGTCCTTGTCCTCAATGAGCATATCAAGACAGAAGCGAGCTGCTGATTCCATAATCGGGAGTGCGGTATCCTTGAGGAATGCCTCGTCACGGGTGTACTCATACTGCTCGTAAAGGTGACGGCAGAACCACGCACCTGCCATCGGCCAGAATGACCATACGGGATTACCCTTTGACGGTGTCGGAATTCTCCAAAGGTCAACATTGTGATGAACACAGAAGCCGCGTGCGTTGTAGTATTCCTTCGCAACCTCCTGACCCGAAACGGAAAGCTCCTTGATAAAGTCGATAAGAGGCTGATTGAGCTCGGGGAGGGAGCAGGTCATTGTCGGCCAGTAGTTCATCTCCGTGTTGATGTTTGTTGTGTAGTTCGAACGCCACGGTGAGCACATCTTGAATGTCCAGATGCCCTGAAGTGTCATTGCCTGCGAGCCCGCACGTGAGCCGGCGATTGTAAGATAACGGCCGTAGTTGAAGAGAAGACAGTAAAGGTCGTTATCGTTATTCTTATTGTAAAGGAACTCGTGAAGTCGGCGGTTTGTGGGAGTGCCGTCCTTCTTGCTGTTGCCGAGGTCAATTGAAACTCGGTTGAAAAGTGCGCTGTGGTCAGCGATATGAGCCGCCTTAAGCTCATCAAAGCCCTTTGCACTTGCAGAGCTGATTCTCTCTCGGCAGATGCTCTCATAATCCTTTGTTGATTGATAGAGGGGCTTGTCCCAACCTTCGAAATTGCTTTCAGCGGTAAGGATAATTGTTGCATTTGTTGCATCGGAAACGGTGAGATGCTTTTTGTTGGTCTTGATAACACCGTCTGTAATTACCTTGAACATACAAACGAATTCAACGCCCTTTTTCTCTCCGTCAAAATATTCCGTAACAGCATACGGGTCGTTTGAAAAATCAATGTTACTCGGGCAGATACCTCTTAAAATATATGTATCTCCGTTTGTTTCAACCTCATTTTTAAGCTCGCAGTTTACCATAACGTTGAAGTCGAGCTTGTTCTTGCCCTCACTCTTCATTGAGTAAACGAGCACCTTATCAGGATGGCTGATGAAAGCCTCTCTGTTGTATACGGTGTCGTTGGCAGTGTACTCTGCCTTTGTAACGGCAGTTGCAATGTCAAGCTCACGTCTGTACTGCTTTGCGCACATATGTCTGTTTGATGTAATCATAAGCTTGCCGAGCTGAAGATACCATTCGCAGTCGTCGCCTACGAAATTCTCTTCAATGTAGTCTCTTGCTTCGAGCATCTTGCCCTCGAGCGTAAGCTCGCGAGCCTTTACGAAGTGCTCGTACTTGTTGTCAACGGCATATTTATGTGAATAACCTGACCAGAGAGTGTCAAGGTTAAGACCGACAGTTTCCTTGTCAACTCCGCCGAAAACCATTGCACCGAGGCTTCCGTTACCGAGCGGAAGTGCCTCAACCCACTCTTTTGCAGGGTGATTGTACCATAAAACGTGTGAACCGAGTCCCATAAAAATTACCTCCATAGTAAATATAAAACAAGTATACATTACCTGACTGATTAAAGTCAATTGATTGTATTGCATTTTTTTGGATTTTATTATACAATGTATAAGTATAATTGTGTATTTTGATTGGAGAAATTATGTCAGAGAAGGTTTTAATCGTCGGTGCGGGCGCGGCAGGACTTATCGCCGCAGGAACGGCATCGGCTTACGGTAAGGATGTTACGATACTTGAACGTAATGAACGGCCTGCAAGAAAGGTTGTAATTACGGGTAAGGGCAGATGTAACGTTACGAATAACTGTAAAGAGCTTGACGAGCTTATCGCGAATGTGCCCGTCAACGGCAGGTTTCTTTACAGTGCTTTTTCAAATTTTATGCCGCAGGATACAATCGAGCTTATCGAGGATATGGGTGTACCCCTCAAATGCGAGCGCGGCAACCGCGTTTTTCCCGTTTCCGATAAAGCACTCGATATCGTTGATGCACTTGTGCGCTACGGCACGGATGACGGCGCTCAGCTTGTTCAGGGCAGAGCAAAGGAGCTTATTATTGAAAACGGCGAGTTGAAGGGCGTGCGCACTTATGATGGCGAGGAGCTTTATGCCGATAGTGTGCTTGTCGCAACAGGCGGTATGTCCTATCAGGCAACGGGCTCAACGGGCGACGGCTATGAGCTTGCACGTCAGGCAGGTCATACAATAATTGACCCGAAGCCGTCACTTGTTCCGCTCAATGCCCACGAGGGTTTCTGCTCGGAGCTTATGGGACTTTCCTTGCGCAATGTCGGAATGAAGGTTGTTGACACCAAGAAGAACAACAAGGTTGTCTACGAGGATTTCGGCGAAATGCTTTTTACCCATTTCGGAGTATCCGGACCTATGGTGCTTTCTGCAAGCTCACATCTGCGCGATATGGAAAAAGGCAGATACATTATATATATAGATTTAAAGCCTGCTCTTGACCACGATCAGCTTGATGCAAGAATACTCCGTGATTTCTCGGAGAATACTAATAAGAACTACATCAATTCGCTCGGCGCGCTTCTGCCGAGAAAGCTCATTCCCGTTGTCGCGAAGTTAAGCGGAATAAAGCCGACGGTCAAGGTCAATCAGATTACGCGTGAGGAGCGCCGCAGACTTGTTGAGCTTTTAAAATCGTTCAAGGTAACCGTCAAGGGCTTCCGACCGATTGATGAGGCTATCGTTACCTCGGGCGGTGTCAAGGTCTCGGAGATCAACCCGAAGACAATGGAGTCAAAGCTTCTCAAGGGGCTTTACTTTGCGGGAGAGGTAATTGACGTCGATGCCTATACGGGCGGCTTTAATTTACAGATTGCTTTTTCAACCGGTAAGCTTGCCGGTGAGAATATATAGGAGGATAACTATGGCTATTAATATTGCAATTGACGGCCCTGCAGGTGCAGGTAAATCAAGTATCGCAAAGCTTGTTTCAAAGGAGCTCGGATATATTTACGTTGATACGGGTGCGCTTTACCGTACTGTCGGTCTTTATTCAATCCGCAAGGGTATTGATACAAAGGATGCGGATGCCGTTACGGCAACGCTTAAGGATATCAAGGTCGAGCTCGGTTTTGTTGACGGTGCACAGCATGTTTTCCTTAACGGCGAGGATGTTTCCGAGGCTATCCGTACTCCCGAAGCATCAATGGGAGCCTCTAACGTTTCTGCAATTCCTGCCGTCAGAACGTTTCTCTTTGATTTACAGAGAGATATCGCAAAGAACAATAACTGCATTATGGACGGCAGAGATATCGGTACTGTTGTTCTCCCCGATGCGCAGATTAAGCTTTTCCTCACCGCTTCAGCCGAGGCAAGAGCAGAAAGACGCTATAAGGAGCTTATCGAAAAGGGCGAGAAGGTGGAATTTCAGGATGTGCTTGATGATATAAACAAGCGCGATTATCAGGATTCTCACCGCGAAATCGCACCGCTCAAGCAAGCGGAGGATGCAATCCTTGTTGATAACAGCGGCTGTAATCTTGAGGAGGGCACAAAGCTTGTGCTCAGCATCATAAGAGAAAGACTTTAAAAGATATTTCGAGGAATTTTAAATGCCCTATAATTACGATTTTACCAATTTCAAGTCCCGTCCGCTGTATTCGGTTGTCCGTCCGCTTGCGGGACTTATAACGAAAACGAAATACAAAATCAACTACGTCGGTGTCGAAAACCTGCCCGAGGGCGGCGGCTTCATCCTTGCGGCAAACCACATTACCGCGCTTGACCCCGTTATTGTCTCTGTCGGCTGTGATAAAACGATGCACTTTATGGCAAAGTACGAGCTTTTTCAGAACAAGCTTATCGGCTGGGCAATGACACAGCTCAATGCCTTCCCCGTGGACAGAACAAAGTTTGATGAGGATGCAATCAACTACGCGGTAACGCTCGTCAGAAACGGCGGAATACTCGGCATCTTCCCCGAGGGCACGCGCTCGCCCGACTATACTCCGCAAAAGGGTAAGGGCGGAGTGTGTTACATAGCTAAAGTGTGCAAATGCGATGTTGTTCCCGTTTCTATTTATACCTGTGACGAAGCAAAGACGGGAACAAGACTTACCGTCCGTTACGGTAAGCCGATAAAGCACGAGGACTTGAAATTCGATCCGAACAGCACAAAGATGAAGGATCTGCGCCACGCAACAAACCTCATTATGGAAAAAATTACAGAGCTCTGGAGTATGGAACATGGAGATTAAACTTGCAAAAACAGCAGGCTTCTGCTTCGGTGTCAACCGTGCGGTCGATATGCTTTATAAAATGGTTGAGGACGGCGAAAAGGTCTGCACCCTCGGCCCGATTATTCACAATCCGCAGGTCATAGACGACCTTGCCGAAAAGGGAGTTGTCATTATTGACAGCGAAAAGGATGTTCCCGAAAACACAAAGGTTGTAATCAGAACTCACGGTGTCGAAAAACAGGTTATTGATTCCCTTAAGCAGAGAAATGTCGATTATTGTGATGCAACCTGTCCCTTTGTCCGCAAGATTCATAAAATTATTACGGATAACTCCGACGAGAATACTCTTGTTTTTATCGCGGGCGATGCCAATCATCCCGAGGTGCAGGGCATCAGAAGCTACTGCAAAGGGGAGAGTGTCGTATTCAAAAACAGTGATGAGCTTGAAAAAGAAGTCGAAAATCACCCCGAATATGCAAAAAAAGAAATTATCGTTGTCTGGCAGACGACATTTAACACCGTAGAATACGAAAAATGTTTAAAAAATATAAAAAAACACTATACAAATGCAAAAATCTTTGATACAATATGTAGTGCTACGAATGAGCGTCAGGAGGAGGCAATGCGTTTAGCCTCAGTCTGCGACGCCATGATTATAGTAGGAGGACGGCAAAGCTCAAACACTGCGAAGTTGAAGGCTGTGTGTGAGAACTGTTGTCCGACTTACCTGATTGAAACCGCAAAAGAGCTTTCACAGATTGATTTTAGCGGCTGCAAGAGGGTAGGTGTAACCGCAGGGGCATCGACTCCCGCGGCAATCATAAAGGAGGTACTTTCAACAATGTCGGAAAACACAAACGCAATCGAAAACGTTATTGAAACAGCAGAGGAGGTGGCAACGACTTCTAACGCTGAAGATATGAGTTTTATGGAGGCACTCGAAGAGTCTCTTAAAAATATGAGCACGGACCAGAAGGTTCTCGGTATCGTTACAGGTATTTCACCGAGTGAAATCCAGGTTGATATCGGCAGAAAGCAGACAGGCTATGTTCCTGCTGACGAGTACAGCGCAGATCCCACAGCAGATCCGATGAAGGAGCTCAAGATCGGCGACGAGATCAATCTCATCATTATGAAGACAAATGATCAGGAAGGCACAATTATGCTTTCCAAGAAGAGATATGACGCTCAGGGCGCATGGGACAAGATTGAAGCAGCTAAGGAAAATGACGAGGTTGTTACAGGTACAGTTACAGACGTTATCAAGGGCGGCGTAATCGTTGTCGTTAACGGTGTAAGAGTATTTGTTCCCGCATCACTTGCAACAGCATCAAGAGGCGACTCACTTGACGAGCTTCTCAAGACAAAGGTTGACCTTAAGATTATCGAGGTTAAGGCAGAGCGCGGCCGCAAGAAGGCTGTCGGCTCAATCAAGGCAGTTCTCCGCGAGGCTCGCAAGGCTGCTGAGGAAGCATTCTGGGCACAGGCTGAGGAAGGCCAGGTTTACCAGGGTACAGTTAAGTCACTCACAAACTACGGTGCATTCGTTGATATCGGCGGCGTAGACGGTATGGTACATATCTCTGAGCTTTCATGGAAGAGAATCAAGCATCCGTCAGACGTTCTTGCTATCGGTCAGGAAATCGAAGTTTTCGTCAAGGCACTTGATAAGGAAAACAAGAAGATTTCTCTCGGCTACAAGAAGGCAGAGGACAACCCCTGGGAGATCCTTCGCCGTGACTATCCCGTTGATACTGTTATCGAGTCAGAAATCGTTGGTATGACAACATTCGGCGCATTCGCAACAGTTATTCCGGGCATCGACGGTCTTATCCACATCTCACAGATTGCTGACCAGCACATCAGCAAGCCGCAGGATGTTCTCAAGATCGGCGAGAAGGTTACTTGCAAGATCACAGCTATTGATTTTGAAAAGAGCCGTGTAAGCCTTTCAATCCGCGCACTCCTCGCTCCCAAGGCAGAGGAAGAAGCAGTTGAAGAAGTTGCTGAAGAAGCAACAGAAGAAGCTGTTGAGGAATAATCAATAACAAATAATTAAGGAGTTGCGCGAGCAACTCCTTTTTTTAATACCCTTTCAGCACAGCATGTGTCCATGTGTGATTATATTCTATCATAAAGTCGAGTACGACTCCGTCTTTAACAGGTCTTTCACATTCAGCACCGCGGTAATCGTATCGGTATACATCTTCCTTAACGGCGTAACCGAAAAAGATATCCGTATTGAGATGATTTTCCGAGTAGCTGTATTGACCTATGCCTCCTGTCTGCGCCGATGTACCGCCTGTGCAGATAAATCGGTCTTTAAAAATCTTATCGGCTTGAAAAACTCTTAAATGTGCCTCATCGTGGTCAGGGTTTTTCATCAGGAAGGCATAATACTTTCCTCGTCTGACCGATTTTATAATTTCCATATCCTCATCGCCCTCGATTGATGAGAAATCTGCCGATTTGATAATTCTTTCTGTATCTTCAGGGCTTACGGAATTGAAGTAATGATAAAGAAATTGCCCGCCTACAATAATTGCCAGAATCAGCAATACCGAAAAAGCTCCGATAAAAATCTTTTTTCTCGATTTTTTCATAGTCTGAACGATGATTTTATCCGAAACCTCGTTCAGCTTTTCTTTTTCTATTTTTTCACCCTTCAGAATTTCGGCGACGCTGACATCAAGAGCCTCCGCTAAAGGCTCGAGCATTGAAATGTCAGGTGCACTTCTGCCCGTTTCCCATTTAGAAACAGCCTTGTCCGTAATATTAAGCTTTTCTGCTAAATCTTTTTGATTTAAAGAAAGCTCTTTTCTTCTCTCGCAGATAAATCTGCCTGTCTGCTTGTTATCCATATTTCATCACCTTGCATTAATTCTACCACATCCCACCCCAAAAGTCACCCTACCGTCAGTAGAATTTAAGAATAAAACCACTTTTGATTGATAAACTTTAATTTGTCGGGGAGAAATAAAAAGTCAGTAGAACAATGGCGCCCCTGAAAGGGGAGCTGGCACGACGAAGTCGTGACTGAGGGGTTCGTTGCGAAGCAACGAGAAAAACAAGATAAATCAAAGAACTTTTTGGTCGCTTACGCTCCACCCATCCGCCCTGTCGGGCACCTTCCCTTTCAGAGAAGGTTGCTTGTCTTTAGCTTGTTTCAAGTTTAAAAAGATATCGACAAACTCCAAGTTATTAAACTGATTGCAATGTTTTTCATTTTACATTTTGAATATAATATGTTATATTGTATAAGACAAAACTGAGGGGTGATTTTATGCGCATTTACGATATAATTCTTAAAAAACGCTATGGTGAAGAGCTCACCGACGAGGAAATAGATTTCTTCATTTCCGCAGCAAGCAAGGGTGAAATCGAGGACTATCAGATTACCGCACTTTTAATGGCAATCTGCTTTAACGGTATGACCGAAAGGGAAACCGCAACGCTCACGATGTGTATGGCCCGCTCGGGCGATATGGTTGATCTGTCGTCGATTGACGGTTACACGGTTGATAAGCATTCAACGGGCGGTGTGGGTGATAAAACAACCCTTATAGTTACACCGATAGTTGCCGCGCTCGGCGGTAAGGTTGCTAAAATGTCGGGCAGAGGTCTCGGGCATACGGGCGGTACTGTTGATAAGCTCGAATCAATCGAGGGCTTTAAAACTACACTTTCAAGTGATGCTTTTCTCTCTCAGGTGAACTCAATCGGTCTTAGCGTCATCGGCCAGTCAGGCGACCTTGCTCCCGCGGATAAAAAGCTCTACGCTCTGCGCAACGATACCGCAACGGTTGACAGTATTCCTCTTATAGCATCCTCAATTATGAGCAAGAAGCTCGCCGCAGGCTCAAGGGGAATCGTTCTTGATGTCAAAACGGGAAGCGGTGCCTTTATGAAGAGTGTTGAAGAGTCCGAAGCACTCGCAAGGGCTATGGTTGAAATCGGTAAGTCGGCTGGCAGAGATACCGTTGCCGTTATCACAAATATGGACATCCCGCTCGGCAATGCTGTCGGAAATTCTCTCGAGGTTATCGAAGCCGTCGAAACTCTTAAGGGTAACGGCTGTGAGGATCTGACTGCCGTATGCATTGAGCTTGCCGCAAATATGCTCACTCTCGTAACGGGTAAGGATAAGGAAACCTGTGTATCAATGGCAAAGGGAGCAATTGCGGACGGCACTGCGCTTACAAAGCTTAAGGAAATGGTTGCCGCACAGGGCGGAAATCCCGAATGGATAGAAAACACCTACCTTTTCCCGAAAGCCGAATATTCCTTTGAAATCAAAGAAGATTCGGACGGCTATATAAAAAGTATGGATGCCGAAAAAATCGGTGTTGCCTCACTGCTCCTCGGTGCGGGCAGAAACAAAAAGAGCGATGTTCTCGACTTCTCCGCGGGCATAATCCTTAAAGCAAAAACGGGGTATAAGGTGGAGAAGAATGAGACAATCGCAACGCTTTACACTAACGATAAAACAAAAATTTCTGCGGCACAGCAGAAATTCTGCGAGGCTCTGACATTTTCATCCGAGCCCGTAGAAAAACAACAGCTTATATATAATGTAATAAGATAACAAAATCCGCAACGGGAATTTCCTGTTGCGGATCAGCTTTATTATTTATCTTTTCTGCATTGTGATTATCTTCTTATAGAAGTCAACCGCACCTGCAAGTGTGTTGCACTCGATATTTTCGTTAAGTCCGTGCATACCCTTCATCTGCTCGGGGCCGTAAATAACGGGAGCGAAACGAACACAGCTATCGCAGATTTTTGAATAGAAGCGTGCATCTGTTGCACCCGTAACAACGTAGGGACTGCAGCCGACACCGGGGAAGCACTCTTCGATTGCACTTTCAACCATTTTGAAAGCCTCACCGTGGATGTCAACGCAGGGTGACGGATATCCGCGGTATACAACCTCTGTTTCAATGTCATATTTCTTTGCAAGGTTTGTGATAACCTCAAGGCTCTCGTCAGTGCCTTGGTGGGGGATGTATCTCATATTCGCGCAGATTGAAGCCTCCTGCGGAATAACGTTGTAGCCGTTTGAGCCTTCAGCCATAGTGAATGCAATTGTTGTTGAAAGCATTGCACCTGCCTGTGCGCTTATCATCGGAAGAAGCTTCTTCATAAGGGGCTTGAACAGCCAAAGATTGCCGAAAATAAGGCGGAGACCGAAGCCTGCATAAGGTGCGAGCTTTGTGAACATAGCCTCAACCTCGGGCATAAATTCAACGTTGAACGGATTTTTCTTATCAACAGCCGCAACGAATTTCGAAAGTCTTGCGATCGGAGTATTCTTCGGGGGAGCACTTGCGTGACCGCCTGTTGAGCGTGCGATGAATTTAACGTCGCCGTAGCCCTTTTCGAAAACGCCGACCATTGCGAAGTTACCCTTGATGCCTGCGATCGGGTCCTGAATAATTCCGCCGCCCTCATCGCATACGAGGAAGAGCTTAACTCCCTGCTTGTCAAGATAATCAACAATCTTCGGTGCGCCGTCACCGCCGATTTCTTCAGTACAGCTGCTTGCAATGTAAACGTCGCAGTCGGGTGTGTAGCCTGCTTTGAGAAGCTCTTCGGCGGCCTGGAAAAACGCCATAACGGTACACTTTGTGTCCGAAGTGCCGCGGCCCCAGACCTTGCCCTCTGCGATTTCACCGCTGAAGGGAGGATATTTCCATTCGCCTGTTGCTTCAACAACGTCCTGGTGGCTCATAATGAGTATCGGCTTTTCGCTTGACTTGCCCTTCCATTTAAAAAGAAGGTTGCCGTCGATTTCGGTTTTTTCAAGCTTTTCGTGAACTGTGGGGAACAGCTTTTCGAGCACCTTGTGGAAGCCGAGGAATTTTTCGGTGTTCACCTCGCCGCGCTTTGAAATAGTCTCATACTGCACCATTTCCGAAAGCTTTGCACAGTATTCATCCGTTCTTTTCGGGTCGGGATTGGGTGTGTAATCAGCCTTTTTGGTTTTCATAAGGGCTGTTCTTATAACCGCCGCAAGAAGCAGTAAAACAAGTACTGCAAGGACGGCGAGAATTACGTAAAGCACGTATTTCATCTGTATCGCCTCTTTTTGTTAAATTTAACTTATTATAGCAAACATCAGTCCGTATTTCAATCGTTTGTTCATATAAAATTTACTTGTCTGTCACTATATCTTGTGATATAATGTATACGGAATTATATATCTCACTTTTCAGGAGGTTTACTGTTATGGATATTGGCGATCTTGCGGCATCCGCCGTCAAAAAAATAGCGACAAGAAAGGGCAATAAAATCTGCAAAAAGGGTCCTGCACCCGAATTGCCGAAGGTACAGCCCACCAGAATCAAGAATAATAAGGATTCAAAGTTTGATGTCGGCTTCTCTATGAGAGAGATGATGCCCGACGATTTCGGTGATAAGAAATATTATATCGCAGGTCACAAAATGGCTCAGGATATGACAGGTATCCACGATAACCTTACAGCAAGCGCAATGTGGCTCGGTGTCGGCGAAGAGGGCGGTATCATCATCGTCACGGCTGATATCATCGGTCTTACCAATACTGAGGTAACACTCATCCGTGAAAGCCTTGCGGATTTCTGCAAAACCGCAAAATGTAAGGCTATCAATATCTGCTGTACTCATCAGCACGCAGGCTTTGATACTGTCGGCTATTGGGGCAGACTTCCCTTTACGGGCAAGGTAGATACATATATGCAGAAGATTTTCAAGACAATCAAGGAAATCTGCATTGAGGCTTATGAAAACAGAACAACGGGCGACCTCTATCTCGGCACAACACACGTGCCTGAGGCTAATTACAAGAGACGAGAGCCGCTTAATGTGAACGATAAGCTTACCCGCTTCCGTTTTGTTCCCGATAACGGAACAAAGGAAACATGGCTTCTCAACTTCGGTGCTCATCCGAATACCCTCGGCGGCGGCAATACCCTTTGCAGTGCCGACTATCCCTACTTCCTGCGTCAGGCAATCTATGCCGAGAAGGACGTCAACATTCTCTTCGGTATCGGCGCTATCGGCGCGGTTGACCCCGGCTTTGAGAATGAGGATGACAGATGGGTCCGTACCGAAAAGCAGGGTAAGGCTCTTGCGGCAGGTGCACTCAGAATTGATAATGACGAAAAAATGCCTGCAGAAATTACAGTTCTTCAGCAGCCGTTCCATTATCACGCTGATAACGGTGTTCTTGCATTCCTTGCAATGCTCAAGGTTATGAGCTCAAAGATGGTAGCAAGCGAAACGGCAGAGCTTAAAATGGCTCTCGTTTCCGAGATGACATATATGAAGATAGGTGCACAGCAGATACTCCTCGTTCCCGGTGAGGCCTTCCCCGAAATCGCTTACGGCGGTGCGGCTTCTGCCGAGGAGTCCGCAACAGGCAGAGGTCCCGAAATCAATCCGCCGACATTTGTTGAAATCGCTGATGACGAAAATCTCCTTGTTTTCGGCGTTTCCAACGACTTCACGGGTTATGTTGTACCTCCCAACGACTTTATTCTTCATAAGACACAGCCGTACCTGAGCACGGGTAAGGATAAGTTTGACCGCGGACACTACCACGAGACAAATTCCCTCGGCTATTCAGCGGCTAAAACACTTTCAACTGCATTTGCAGATATCATCAGCAGAGTGAAATAATCAGCAGGGCAGTATGAGATTTTTCTTATACTGTCCTGTTTAACGGAGAAATAAAATGGAATACAAATATGAATTGCACTGCCATACGGGGGATGTCAGCCGATGTGCGGCTTGTCCTGCGGAGAAGGCAGTGGAGATATACAAATCAAAGGGATATTCGGGAATAGTTATAACCGACCATTATTCGCCGCTGACCTTTCTTGACAGGCATCTTTTTGCACCGCAGAAGGAAACGGACTTTTACCTGAGCGGATACGAAAAGGCTCTTGCAGCCGCAGGCGATGATTTTACCGTCCTTTTCGGTATGGAGCTGCGTTTCTACGGCAACGGCAACGACTATCTCGTTTACGGCATAACGCCCGAATTTATCCGCGAGCACGGTAATCTTATGACGTATTATCCGCGCAGATTTTATGAGCTTTGCAAAAAGCATAATATGATTTTCCTTCAGGCGCATCCCTTCCGCCCTTATATTTTCAGAACGAATCCCAAGTATCTTGACGGCTGTGAAGTATACAACGGCAAGGGTAAAAATACGGATATCAATAAAAAAGCTGAGGCCTGGGCAGAGAAAAGCAATATGAAGATACGTGTCGGCGGAACGGATTTCCACCGCGAAGAGCATATTGAAATTTTAAGCGGAATTATCACGAACGAAAAAATTACAACAAACGATGACCTTTTGCGTATTCTTCGTTCGGGCGAGTTCAGAATTATAAAATAATCAAAGGAGGCGAGCAGAATGAAGCTTTTTAACAGAATACTTTCCGCGTTTCTTGCAGTGCTTATGATTTTTGTCAGTCTGCCCGCGGTATCCTTTGCAAAAAAAGACGAAGACCCTATGCCCGGCAAGAACGAATTTCGTTGCGATTGGTTTGACGAGACGATAATCTATCCCTACGAGTATTCTGATTCGTATTTCACGGGCAATGCCTACGACTATAATCATGACCTCGCACTGTATTCGCTGTGCGTTTCAATGGCGTCCTTCGGCTCATTTGATCTCGAAAACCCCGACGAAAACATCCGTATGATGCTTGAAGAGTGCGGTTACGATTTCACAAGCTACGGCTATGATACAGAGGGCTACGACACCGTCGGACTTGCACTCGGTACAAAGAAGCTTGACCTCGGCGGAGAGCCGACAACAATTGTTATTGCCGCCATCCGAAGCGGTAACTACGGTATGGAATGGGGCGGAAATCTCCGCGTCGGCACGGGTGAGAATCACGAGGGCTTTGACATTTCAAAGCAGACTTCGCTCGTTTATTTCAACGATTTCTGCAAAAACCTTGAGCCTTACGGAACGGTTAAGCTCCTTATTCCCGGCTACAGCCGCGGCTCGTCAATCGCAAATCTTTTTGCGGCGGAGCTTGTTGACGGCAGTTATACCGACTCAATCGGAGCTCAGACCGATTACATCAAAAGTGTAGGCTTTACCAACGAGAATATCTACGCATACCTTTACGAAACACCGCAGGCAACAAGCGATGTCAATACAGGCAACGAGCTTTATGATAATATTTTCAACATTATCAACCCGAGCGATTATGTCCCGATGTTCGTAATGGATAATTTCAATTTCACGTCCTACGGCAGAACGCTCTATCTTCCGTCTGCGAGCCGTGTGGCAGATTATGAAACCTTCTATAATTCGGCTGTCAAGGAGTTTGACTCTTTTATGGCGCACACGGGCAAGGAATCCAAGGACTTTTTTTACGATACGGAGGACTCTCTTTCCTGTGAGCTTGTTTTCAAAAAGGTCTTTTCCTACCTTGCAACCGACGTTATGGTTGATAGAGAGACATATTCCGAAAGGTATGAGAATTCCCTCATATTCTTCACGGGACAGTACCTCGGCAAAAAGCGTACAGTCAAGGATTTAGCCGGTTCAATCGGTAAAATGGTCTTCGCAACGCTGGTTTCGCTCATTCCGTCGAATTACAAAAAAATCAAGGCGGACGGCTATCAGTCGTATCTTGCCGATTATGTTGCGGAAAAGACAAAGCACGCTGACCTCAGCGACAAAGAGGTTGAGGGACTTATCGACCTATTTATAGAAATTCTCGACCTTATCAAGGCGCACCGCAAGGAAATTCCGACACTTCTTTCACAGATTAACACCGTTATCAACGTGCATCAGCCTTATGTAACAATGACGTGGGTGCGTATACTTGACGAAGAAACGATGCTTAAAATCAATTCGGATGTTGACGATGAGCTGCGACTGAGCTGGAACAACATCACACTCAAGTATAATTCGAGCGGTAAGCTCAACACGGATTTTAATGTCGAGGGCGGTTACGTCGAATGGAAGAGTGATAACGAGGAGATTGTTTCCGTTGATAAGGACGGTACGGTCTATGCAAATTCAAAGGGAACGGCAACGCTCACGGCAACGCTTTATTCAGCGGACGGCAAGGTGCTTGATGAAGCCTTTGCAACCGTCAATGTCGAGATGAATGCAATTCAGGTTATCATTCATAAAATCAAAAATGTATTTGTTTAAAAGTCACGCTCCGTCGTGGCTTTTAATTTTGCCCACAGCAAGTCTCTTTGCCCAGCGCAATTCTTCCTTGTTTATAGCTGTAAAAATGCGCAGTAAAGTAATATAAACTCCTGCACAGATTATAATGCCCGCAACGGCATCACCCTTGATGCCGAAATCAATAGGGAAAAGAGCAAAAATAATATTCTTAACGTTTCCTGCCGAAATAACGCAAAGAAGCGGAATTACAATATCCCTGAAAAGCTCAATGCGCACCTCACTTACCATAGTAAGACGTCGGAAGCTCAATGCAAAATTGATTATCTCGCTCATAAAAACAACGATTATATAACCCTTTACCGCAAAAATCGGCACCAGCAGGTAAACAAAAATAACGCAGATGCTTGCATCAATGATGTTGTACCGCATATAGCTGACCTGTTGGTCAAGTCCCTTGAGCATCCCGTCTATTGTCATATCCATATACATCACAGGGATAAGAGGGGAGAGTATCTGCGTGTAAAAACCGACTTCGGGATTATTATAAACAGCTCTTGCAAGCTCGTCGGAGGAAAAATACATAATTCCCGCAGTACCGATTGAAAAAATCAGCGCAATGTGCAGCACTCTTGCAATCATATACCCGATGCGGATATTGTTTTTTGCGATATGCTGTGCGGATATTTCTGGTACAAGCAGTCCCGAGAGAGAAGATAAAAGCGCCGAGGGGTAAAGCACCAGCGGAAGTGCCATACCGTGAATAATGCCGTAGGTAGCCATAGCCGTCTGCGGATTGCTTCCCGATTTTCTGAAGCCTACGGGAATCAGCAGATGCTCGACCGTCATCAGTATCGAGCGCATCTCCGCGCCGACTGCATCGGGCAGGGCAATACGGAGCATTTTTTTTACTATTTCCCGAGGCTTTTCAAAAATATCAGCTCTTTTTGTTGAAAACCGATAAAGCACAAACGAACAGAATGCGGAAAACATTTCAGCACTCGTCATTCCGAATACTATTGCCACGCACGAAGCCTCAAGACCGTGCGACAGCACACCGCGCAGAGCGAAAACAGTTACACCGATTTTTAAAATCTGCTCAAAAAACTGCACTGCCGTGTATCTTACAAGCTTTCCCACAGCAGTGAAATAACCGCCGAGTGCCGCCGAAACCGAAACAAAAGGAAGGCTGAGACTTAAAACCTTCAGGCTCGGAATACTTCTCGGGTCGCATATCCATTTCTGTCCTATAAGTCCCGAAAAACCTGACAGCACGCACGCAACAGCGACACCGCAGATGAAGGAATAAAGAATACAAAGCCTCATAATTCTGCGTTCGGAATATTTTTTGATTGCCAGATTGTCTGCTACAAGCCGCATTGATGCAAGCCGTATTCCTGCCGAAGCAAAGGTGACCGCCATACCGTAAACGGCAATAATAAGCTGAAAAAGTCCGATGCCGTCAGCACCTATTTTGTTTGTAAGGTATACGTTGAAGCTGACCGAAACTGTCCGCATCAGAAAGGATGCCGCGGTCAGCAGTATTGTATTGTGAAGAAGCTTTTTTGCATCAGACATAAAATCACCGTTTAATATTTATGCTTGCATTTCATTATTAAGAATTGAAATCCTGATAACATTGTGCTAAAATAAAAATATCAGGGGGTTATATTATGAAAAAGTTTCTTTCAATTTTACTTTCAGTTATCATCGCGTTTTCACTGAGCGTTACAATTTTCGCCAAGTCAACGGATGATAAATGCGATTGCGGCAATATTCCCGTCATTTTCGTAACGGGCTTTGCTTACACGGAGCTTGTTGCCAATGCGGGCACAGAGGATGAATACGGCGCATTCGGCGTTGAGCCCGAAGCGATTACCGATATGATTACGGGGCTTATCGCTCCGCTTCTCTGGATGCTTGTCAGCCGTGATTTTGACTACTTTGCACACAGACTCAGCGCTGACGTTATGGAGCTTTTCTATGATGCAAGCTGTGACGAAAACGGCGTTCCGAAAAATCCGACGGTTGATATTGAACGCTTTAATCCGCCGACGGCAGAGCATTATAAGGATGACTATTTTACCTTCCGCTACGATTGGCGAAAGGATCTGTTTGAGCTTGCCGCCGAGCTTAACGATTATATTGAAGATACAAAGCGTCTTACAAAGCACGATAAGGTTGCTATCCGTGCCGAAAGTATGGGCGGTGCCGTTACGATGACCTACCTCAAGGCTTACGGCTATGACAGTGTTGAAACTGTTGTTATGCAGTCATCGGCCTTTGACGGTATCTCGACGATCACCTCACTTTTTCTCGGCGATCTGACGATTAATTCTCAATCACTTGTCAATTATATCGGCAACTTTATGGAGGGTAATGCTCCCGATATGGTATTCTACCGTGCAATTTACCTTTCACTTGCAAAATTTGTTTTCAACCCCGTTGTTGCACTTCTCAGCGCATTTATCGGCAGTATCGACGAAATTGTCTACGACGAATGTATAAAACCGCTTTTCGGTTACATACCCGGCTTGTGGGCATTTGTGACACCCGAAGCCTACGAGGATGCGAAGGCATTTATGCTTGACGAAGAGGTCAACGCGGAGCTTATAAAGAAAATTGACCGTTATCGCTATGAGGTGCAGGACAAGCGTGACGAAATCATTGCCGATGCTATGGCGAACGGTGTAGGCTTTGCAATTCTCTCAAACTACGGCAAGGGCGCACTTCCGATTGGAGAGGACAGCGTTGTGCAGAGCGATTTCCTTATTGAAACCGAGCACACGTCACTCGGCGCAACCTGCGCGAATTACGGTGAAACCCTCGGTGAGGATTATGTTCAGGCTGTCAATGACGGACACAACCACCTGTCATCCGACGGAATGATTGATGCTTCAACCTGTTCCTTCCCCGAAATCACGTGGTTTGTCAAGGATATGATGCACACCTGGTATACGGACGGCTACGACGAGTTTGTTTATAAGCTCATCTATAACGAGGGGCAGGAGACCGTTCATACCTTCCCCGAATATCCGCAGTTCCTTGTCAATAATCAGGAAACCGAAGCACTCGAGCCGCTCACAACGGAAAATTCCGACACACAGAGCACAAAGGTCAACATTTTTGCTCTTATTTCAACGTGGATAGAGCAGATAAAAAACGCTGAATAATTCAATAAATATATACGGCGCAGAAGCAAGGGTGAGTCTTTGCTTCTGCGTTTCTTTGTTCAATATTATGAATTTAAACCCTATATTTAGTGCAATGTGATAAAATTCAAAAACAGCCTTAATTTTGCTGGAAATGGGCACTTCTTTGTGCTAAAATTATCCTGTAAATTTGTATTTACGGAGGTAATACTAATGAAATTGAAGAAAATTTTTGCAGTAATGCTTGCAATGGTAATGCTTGCAACGGGCACTGCAGTCGGTGCTTATGCGGCAGGTGACGTTGACTACAAAATCAACAACACTTACGCAAACGTTGACTGGTCAACAACCAATCAGTATAAGGCGGATCTTCACTGCCATTCAACTGTTTCTGACGGTGATCAGACAATCAGACAGCAGGTGGAAAGACACTACGAACTCGGCTTCGATATTATGGCTCTCTCCGACCACGGCACGGTTGACTACGGCTGGGATAAGGATACCGAGGCTGAAACAATCCGTGTTGTCCTCTCCATTAAGGAAGGCAATCGCCCCATTGATCCTCTTCAGGCTTCGGGCACAACGGATGCAGGTGCGGCTTATACCTATGCTGACGATTTCTACAAGCAGTATGACGAAAACGGCAACGCACTTCACACTATGATGCGCGTTCCTTATGCTAATGAGCAGAATCCCACATCCTTTAATAATGCACACGTAAACACCTGGTTTGCTGATTACGGTAACGATGTTGTCGGCGGTACAAGCGATTATGCAACTCCTATCAGAAAGATTGATAAGCTCGGCGGACTTTCTGTTATCAATCATCCGGGTGAGTATTCAAACGCAAGGGATGAAGAGTGCTACGAGGATGCCTATGACCTTGATAACATCCACTACAAGTACGTTATCAATAAGTTTGCAAACCTTCTTCTCAAGTACGATTCCTGCATCGGTATTGATATTAACAGTAAGGGCGACGGCAGAACACGCTTTGACAGAAAGCTCTGGGATATCCTTCTTCAGAAGGTTGTTCCTCACGGCAGAAACGTGTTCGGTATCGCAACGTCAGATGCTCATAACCCCGATATTGTAAATTCAGGCTATACGTGGATGTGTATGCCCGAGCTTACAACAGATGCTTTGAAAACCTGTATGGAAGACGGTGCATTCTTCTCCGCAAGCTATTATATGGGCAGCCGTGAAGAGGTAAAGGCTTGGGCGGCGGAGCTTGCAGCGGCAGGCATTGCTCCCGAATTTGCTGCAAAGCTTCAGCAGACTTACGAAACAATCGTTGAAGAGGAGCAGAACGGCGGTCAGGATACAAGATTCGAATTTGATCAGAATGCAGTTGTTCCCAAGGTAACAAGCGTTGCTGTTGATGATGCAGAGGATACAATCACACTCGGTACAAAGGATGCATATCTCGTTCATTGGATTGCTGACGGCGAGTTCATCGCAACAGGCAACACAATCGACCTTGATGACTATTCAGATAAAATCGGCTCTTACGTCAGAGCAGAGGTTATCGGTGAGGGCGGCGTTATCTATACTCAGGCATTCACTCTTGAGTATGACGGTGCACCTGAGGCAGAGGACACATTCTTTATTGACCTCGGCTTACCCGCAACTCTTATCTGTGACACAATCGTAAAGCTTCTTGCTTTTGTTCTCAGATTTACAGGCATTATTGCTTTGGGCAATCTTTTCCTTAAATAATAATTGATTTTCAGGCGGTGCAAATTATGGAAAGAAAAGTTAAAGTAGGTATCATCGGCTGCGGCGGTATCTGCAACGGCAAGCATATGAATGCTCTCAAAAATCTTGATTATGTTGAAATCGTCGCACTCTGCGATATTATCGTTGAGCGCGCTTATGAAACAAGAGATAAGCATAACCTCGGTGAGGTTGCAATCTATGAGGACTACAAGGAGCTTCTTAAGGACGAGTCAATCGAGGTTGTCCACGTTCTTACTCCTAACCGTTCACACAGCTTCATCACAATTGATGCTCTTGAAGCAGGCAAGCACGTAATGTGCGAAAAGCCGATGGCAAAAACCTATGCCGAGGCAAAGGCTATGCTTGAAGCATCACAGAGAACGGGCAAAAAGCTTACAATCGGCTATCAGAGCCGTTGGAGAGACGAATATCTCTACCTTAAAAAGGCTTGTGAGGACGGCGAGCTCGGCGACATCTACTACGGCAGAGCAATCGCTCTTCGCAGACGTGCTGTTCCTACCTGGGGTGTATTCCTCAATGAGTATGAGCAGGGCGGCGGACCGCTTATCGATATCGGCACCCACGCGCTCGACCTTACGCTCTGGCTTATGAATAACCACGAGCCGAAGATGGTTGTCGGCACATCCTATCAGAAGCTCGGCAAGCAGGTTGGCACAGGCAACGCCTGGGGTGACTGGGATACTGAAAAGTTCACCGTTGAGGATTCAGCCTTCGGCTTTGTCGTTATGAAAAACGGCGCAACCGTTTCCGTTGAATCAAGCTGGGCGCTCAATATTGCAGATCCTATGGAAGCAACCGTTATGCTCTGCGGTGATAAGGGCGGAGCAGATACTATGGGTGAGGTAGACCTCAGACTTAATTACGTCAAGAACGGCAGACAGGTTATCGAAACTCCGAACTTCGACTGCGGCGGTGTTGCATTCTATGACGGCGATTCGACAGACCCCGAGGTGCTTGAGGCAAACGGCTTCTATCAGGCAATTATCAACGATACCGAGGTTCCGACAAAACCCGAGCAGTCCCTCGTTGTAACGCAGATTCTTGAAGCAATCTATGAATCGGCAAAGACAGGAAAGCCTGTATATTTTGATTAATTGTTGAAATAAGGTTTAAAAGTGAGGTCAGACTTAATTCTATATCAGAGATTAAGTCTGACCTTTTATAATAAATGCAAGGAGTTCTTTTTATGTTTAAGTATGATTCAGTTTATTGGAATAATGCAAAGCTCATCAAAACCGATATGAAGCCTTATGCGGATTTTGAAAATTCCCCCTGGGCGAATGAAGAGGGCAAGGTGCGCTATCAGTTTTCCGATGTTCGTTGTGATGACGGTATGCCGATGTTTGTAACGGATTTCAATCTTGAAAATCCCCATTCGGTAAAGCTTTCCTTCACTGCACTCGGCTGTATAGATATCTTTGTCAACGGCAAGCGTGTCGGCAACGACGAGCTCAAGCCGGGCTGGACAAATTATAATAAGCGTACTCTTTATTATGAATACGATATCACGGAGTACACTGTGAACGGCTTGAACCGCATCCTGCTTGTCGGTGCACCCGGTTGGTATCAGGGCAGAATCTCAGGCGGCTATTACGGTAAGCATCAGCCTGCAGTTATGGCTTGTATTACCGCTGACGGAGAAAAGGTTGCAGTAACCGATGAAAGCTGGAAGGCTCTGTGCGGCGGTCAGATTCGCACCGCAGATATCTGGGACGGCGAATACCGCGACGGCAGATTTGACAGCTATGAGGAAATCTCAACCGTCAGCTATGATGTTTCAGAGTGGAAGAGCGCTGAAATCTGCGATTATTTCGAAGGCGAGGTAACTCCTTTTGTCGGCCCGACAGTCCGCGTTCGTGACGGTCTCGGCTTCGGTGCGGAGAAAATGACAGTATATGAAAATACAAAGGATAACGGCACAAAGTTCGGCGAAATTGATGTTATCTCCGAGCCCGAAAAGCTTCCCGTAGCTCTTAAGGCGGGACAAAAGCTCGTTATTGACCTGACACAGGAAATTGTCGGTTGGGTCAACCTTAAATTAAAGGGAACGGAAGGTACTGCAGTCAAGGTACGCTATGCTGAATTCCTTAACGATTCGGGCGATATTGAGCGCGGTAACGACGGTGCAAAGGGCAGTATTTATACTGTTAATTTCCGTACTGCAAAGGGCAAGAGCCACTATGTTCTTTCGGGTAAGGAAGAAGAGTGCTACCGCCCGACGTTCACGTTCTTCGGCTTCCGTTTTGTTGAGATTTCAGCGGACGGAGATATTGAAATTACTTCCTTCAGAGCTGAGGTTGTCGGCTCCGATACAAAAGAAATCGGTTGTATGGAAACCTCCGATGAGCTTGTAAATAAGCTTATTTCAAATACTGTCTGGGGACAGCGCAGTAACTATCTGAGCATTCCTACGGATTGCCCTCAGCGTGACGAAAGACTCGGCTGGACGGGCGATGCTCAGGCGTTCAGTGTGACGGCTGCATATAATGCAGATGTCAGCGGCTTCTTCAAGAAGTGGATGCAGGATATGCGTGACGGTCAGATTGACGGTGCTTACGGCGATGTCGCGCCAAGGGTTTTGTACTGCCGCAGTGATAACGCAACAGCCTGGGGTGATGCAGGTATTATCATTCCCTATAATCTCTACAAGCTCTACGGCGACAAGGATTTTATTGCGGAGCATTACGCTTCAATGGAAAGCTATATTGCAAATCTTATCGAAAAATACGGCTTTGAAGGTCCGATTCCGCGTTACGGTGATTGGCTTGCTTATGATTTCTGCAAGAATGAATATCTTTCATCTGCCTTCCTTGTGCACGACCTTGATATGATGATATTTATGAGTGACGAGCTCGGAAAGCCCGAGCGTGCCGAGCATTACAGGACACTCCGCAAGGAAGCACACAAGCATTTTGAGAATAACTTTATGAAGGATGGCGAGCTTATCGGCGATACGCAGACGGATTATGTTATTGCAATCGCATTTGATCTTATCAGCGGCGACTATCTGAAAAAAGCATCTGACCGTCTTGTGGAAAAAATCAAGGAAAACGGCAACCGTCTTTCAACGGGCTTTGTCGGCACGTATAACCTCTGCCTTGCGCTTTCAAAAATGGGTGAGGATAACCTTGCCTACACGCTTCTTATGCAGAGAAATGAGCCGTCGTGGCTTTACAGTGTTGATCAGGGCGCGACAACAATCTGGGAACGTTGGAATTCCTATACGCTTGAAAACGGCTTCGGCGACGTCGGTATGAACTCCTTTAACCACTATGCTTACGGCTCCGTTATGGAATGGATGTACCGCTATATGGCAGGTATTGAAACTGACGGTATTGCCTTCAAAAACATTCTTCTTCAGCCGCGTGTTGATACAAGAACTGCCGATGAGCTTCCCGACGGTCAGCAGAGAATGAAGTGGGTGCGTGCATCCTATGATTCGGTTGCGGGACTTATCGAGAGTAGCTGGAGCAATGATGAAAGCTTCGTCTATGAGTGTACGGTTCCCGAAGGCTCGTCCGCAAAGCTTCTTCTTCCCGTATTTGCTGATAAGGTTGTCATCAACGGTGTTGAGCATAATATGGACGAGTTTGAAAAAGAGAACAACTGCGCAATAATCAAGCTTGGCGCAGGCAGCTATGTTTTTGAGGAAGTGTAAAATATGAGCAACAAGCTTTGTCTTTCTCTCGGTATGCAGTTGGAGGCTTCATTAAAAGAACAGCTCATTCTCTTGAAAAATGCAGGCTTTGATGCCTTCGCCTTTGACCGTGAGAGACACGGTACATCCGACCTTGCACGCGAGCTTATCGGAGAGGGTAACCGTCTCGGACTTTCCTGCGAATATATCCACGCACCTTTTTACGGAATGGACGATATCTTTCACGATGAAGGCGGCGACCTTGCCGAGATTATGCTTAAAGATCTTTACGGCACGATTGATGATTGCCATACATTCGGTGTCAAATATGCGGTTATCCACGCAATCATCGGTATGGATAACCATAATCCGACCGAGCTCGGACTTCGCAGGCTTGAGCCCGTAGTCAATTATGCCGTTCAAAAGGGTGTCAGCCTTGCTTTTGAAAATACGGAGGGTGAGGAGTATCTTGAGGCAATTCTTGAGCGCTTCGGCGATGTTCCGGATGTCGGCTTCTGCTTCGACTCAGGTCATGAGCTGTGCTACAACCACGGCAACGATATGCTCGGCAGATTCGGCAAACGTCTTATGGTTACTCATCTTAACGACAACGTCGGAATGACGGGAGAAGAGCTTACCTTCCTTGACGATGCGCATCTTTTACCCTTTGACGGCATTGCGGATTGGGAAAGGATTGCAGAGCGTATGCACAAATGCGGCTATGACGGCACACTTTCCTTTGAAGTAATCTCGAAGGGCAGACCGAACCGAACTGAAAATGATATTTATAAAAGCTTAACCGATTCTGAATATGTAAACCTTGCCTATGAGCGCGCGGTGAAGTTCAGAGAATTGTTCAATTCCAAAAGATAAAAGTGAAAGCCCCGTTCAATCGGGGCTTTCTGCTTTCATATCCATCTTCCTCGTTGTTGCTGTTGGGGAGGGCAGGGCTTCGGACAGGTGCAGTTGACGAGAATTGTATCCTCGCCGATAACGTCAATGTCGCACCACGGGATAACAAGATCCTCGCACTTGCCCCAGAAGCCCATCATACGGCTTTTGCCGTAAATCACGATTGATACCAGCTTTCCGCATTCAATGTCGATTTCAACGTCGTCAACGTTTCCGAGTTTCGCACCGTTCGATTTGCAGATAACTTCCTTGTTTCTTAATTCAGCAATACAGCAACTCATACAAAAACTGTGCCTCCATTTCGGTGATTATTCACAAGAGGAATAATGTTGTAAAATTTTTAAAAATATGATAAAATATTACGGTAAATAATATTATGAAAGGTGTGCGATTATGAAAAAAATAATTTCACTCATTCTTTCGGTTGTAATGATTTTTACAATCGGCAGTGTTGGTTTTTCAGTTGATGCCTTCGCGGAAGAAACATCAGCTCCCGAAATCAATATCACAGATCAGATTCCCGAAGAGGTAATGGAAATTGCTCCTATTTTTGCGGGTTCGCTTATGCAGACTCTCGGCTACCTCAATTTCAGCAACTTCCGTCTTCCTACTTCGACTGACGATTTTGTTGATATGCTTCTTAAGTTCCTCTACGGTATCGTAGACGTGCTTATTGACGTTATCCTTAAGACTATCAACCTTGTTGTTCCGTCAGTTGATTTTGCTGATAAGGATACTTATGTCAACGATCAGTTCTATCCCGGTATGGATGAATATCTTGCTCAGCCCGCAAACGACGCAGTATGGAGCATCGGCTACGGCAGCGGCTCAATCCAGACAGGCGACGAGCTCGACGGCAAGCACTATGTCGGCGGTAGCCTTTCATTCCCGTCAGCAAAAACTGCAACAGCAGTTTATGACGATCAGCGTGTTCGTTGCGTTGCTCTTGATGACGGCAGCGGCAGAGGCAAAATTGTAATCGCGGTTGTTGACGGCTTCGGCCTTTCTAACACAGACGTTGCAGGTATCCGTGCACAGCTTGCAGATTTTGCTCAGGCTAACGACATCGTCGGCATCAATATTTCCGTTCTTCATCAGCATAGCTGTATCGACACCTTCGGTATGAACGGCGACCTTCTCAAAATGGTATTCACGAATCCTGCCGCTAATATCGCAAACAGACTTTTCGGTGCTGATTTTGAGCTTCTTGATGGCAGAAACAAGGCATTTATGGAAAACCTCTACAACGTAACAGAGGATGCTATCAAAACAGCAGTAAACACAATGGAAGAGGGTAAGCTTTACTACTCAACAACTGATGTTGAGGATCTTATCCGTGAGAAGAGAGATCCTTATGTTGTTGATGCTGACCTTCATAAGTTCCGTTTCGTTCCCGCAGACGGCGGCAGAGAAACCTGGATTGTCAACTCTCCGATTCACTGCGTAGGTAACGGTGCCGCAGGTACAGAGGTTACGGGCGACTATCCGTATTATATGGAGCAGGTTATCAACGAGCGTGAGGATGCAAACCTTATGGTGGTTCTCGGTGCAGAGCTTGCAATCTCTTCTGATTACAGCCCGCTTGAGCTTCCCGAGGGTCTGACAAGCATTGAAGGAATTAATGCTTACGGTACGGAGCTTGCAACACGTCTTATCGAGGACGCAAGCGAAGAGGTTGAGGTTGCTCCTCTTCTTAACTTCAAGATGGGTCAGTACAGTGTTCCCGTTACAAATCAGATTCTCCTCTTTGCAGGTAAGCTCGGCGCAATTTCAAACACAGTTGTTTCAACTGATGATCTTGATTTCAACGCAGAGATTTATACCGAAATCGGCTATCTTGAGCTTGGCACAGACCTTGTAATCGCACTTGTTCCGGGTGAGCTTGAGGCTGCAATCGCTTACGGCGGATGCCTTCAGGGCGCAGATTCCTGGACAGGTAAGGACTTCGATTATCCCTCAATGCAGGAGGTAGTCGGCTCTGACAAGAAGCTTATCGTGTTCGGTCTTATGAATGACCAGGTAGGTTACATCCTTCCTGATAACGAATTCAAGAGCCTTCTTGCAGGTGAGAATGAAGAAATCGTTGCTTCAGGTAATAAGGCAGGCTCTGCTACAATCACAGCATTTATGGAGCTTGTTGAAAGCATCGGAAGATAAATAAAAAAATTAAGGGGTTGGACGAAGTCCAACCCCGTTTTTTAGTTTTGAGGCCACACTAGGGTTCAGTTTATAACCGTTACCCCATGGCACATCATCATATCTTTCTTGCAATAGAATTTACAGCGATAAGCTTGATGATGGTACGGAATGAAAAGAGAGATTTTTCTTTTGCGATTTCGTCGATTACAGCTTCAGCAGCCTCAAAGTACATTTTTTCCATTGACATAATAAATTCATTCCTTTCTTTTGTTTCAAGGCCTTGTCTTACCTTGTGGCTGTATTATATCAGAAGGAAATTATTATGTCAAGCACTATGCACAAACTGTAAATATGAAATATGTGCAATATTACCAAACAACTAAAATTACTATGGTTATATTATTCATATAATAATGTCGATATACAGTTAATTATTGTCAGATATTACTAAATGATAATATTTTAACAAACTTTTTGCGACGAAAATTTTGTATAAAACATAGAATATAAAAATTTCAGGCGTTGTTTCCTTGCGGAAGCAACGCCTGTTGTCGGTATCTTATTTAAGTCCCTTTTCTGTAAGGAGCTTGTTGATTTTATCAGCGGGATCAAGAAGCTCGCCAATTGATGTGTCGTGGTTAAGAGTGTCAACCATATAAGAGATATACTTTGAAAGGTCAACCTCAACGTACCAATCTCTCTTCAGAAGCTCGGGTGTGCGGTAAATAAGGTTTGTTGTGAAGACTCTGTAAATAAGGCCGTTCTCGTAAGCCTTGTCAAAGCCCTCAAGACCGTTGCAGAAAAGACCGAAAGCGGAGAAAACATAGATTCTGTTAGCCTTGAGCTCCTTAAGCTTTGTAGCAACCTCAATCATTGATTCGCCTGAAGAAATCATATCGTCAACGATGATAACATCCTTGCCTGCAACGTTGTCGCCGAGGAATTCGTGAGCAATAATCGGGTTACGTCCGTCAACGATTCTTGAATAGTCGCGGCGCTTGTAGAACATACCAAGCTCAACACCGAGAACTGTTGAATAGTAAATACAACGTGACATACCGCCCTCATCAGGGGAGATAACCATAAGGTTGTCCTTGTCAAGTGAAAGATCCTCAATGTTGCGTACCATTGACTTGATCATCTGGTATGCGGGAGAAACGCTTTCAAAACCGCAAAGTGGAATAGCGTTCATAACTCTTGCATCGTGAGCGTCGAATGTGATGAGGTTTTCGACACCCATTGAATGAAGTTCCTGAAGCATCATAGCGCAGTCGAGAGATTCACGGCTGGAACGCTTGTGTTGTCTGCCCTCATAAAGCATCGGCATAATAACGGAGATTCTTTTTGCCTTACCTTCAATTGCGCTGATTGCACGCTTGATGTTTGCAAAATGGTCATCGGGAGACATCGGAACGTCCATTCCGTACATTTTATATGTTACACCGTAGTTGAAGCAATCGCAGAGGATGAAGATATCGTAGCCTCTTACAGTCTGCTTGAGAGCAGCCTTGCTTTCACCTGTACCGAAACGGGGAAAGTTGATATCAACGATGTAAGTGTCCTTTTCATATCCTGCAAATGCAAGTGTGCTCTTGTGCTCGCTGTTTCTTTCGTAACGCCACTTTTTGAGATAATGGTCAATCTTTGAAGCAAGCTCTTCGCAACCGGGTAATGCGATAATACCGAGCTGACCGACGGGAATAGTGTTGTAATTTGCCTTGTTTTTCATTTCCGTTCCACCTTTGCAGATATTAGTAAAATCCTTGTCCGACGTCAATCGGACCATACAACGATATTGTACTATAAATGACGGATTTTTTAAAGACAAAACCCGTCATTTTACGCGCAAAATATATTTCAAAAAAATTGCTTTTATTTGTTGAGTTTATACAAAAGCGTGCTCAATATTCATCACAGTGAAGAATTTAGGGTCAATTTTACCGATTTCTGAGGAAATTTCAGCCATAAGGTCATCTTGGTTCATCGGGAATTTGTGAGGTACAACAACGTCGAAAATAAGATTGGTGTGGCTGGGACCGTCAACAACGCGAAAATCGTGAATTGAAAGTTTATCACTAATGCGCCTGACGGCATTTATTGCAATTATGCGAAGCTCGTTTACGCGCTCATTGTTGACCTCAATCGGGTCGTAGTGGATAACAAGCTGAATTCCCATTTCTTTATAAATATCGCGTTCAATGTTGTCTATAATGTCGTGCGAAATCATAACGTCAATGTCAGAGGGCATTTCGACGTGCACACTGCCGAAAAATCTGCCCGGACCGTAGTTATGAAGAATAAGGTCGTGGATACCGGTAACGTGCTCGTAGGACATTATCTTCTCCTCAAGCTCCTGAACGGTCTCCTTGGTCGGAGACTCTCCGATAAGTGCGCCGAGTGTTTCCTTGAAAATGCCGTAGCCTGCCTTAAGAACAAAGCACGCAACGATAATTCCCAGCCAACCGTCGATATGAAGGGACGGGAAGAAATGAGAGAGAATAAGTGCAATTAATGTAACGCTTGTCGCCGCAATATCGCTCAGGCTGTCTGCAACAACGGCAGACATAGCGGGGGAGTTAATTTTCTTTCCGAGCTTACGGTTGAAAAGCGCGAGCCAGAGCTTGCCGAAAATCGACATACCGATAACTATCGCGCCTACAAGATTGAAGGTTACGTCCTCGGGATTACGGATTTTGTCAATCGACTGTGAGCCGAGCTCGAAGCCCATAAAAAGAACGATAAAGGAAACTATCATAGCGGTTATGTATTCAATTCTGCCGTGGCCGAAGGGATGCTCCTCATCGGCAGGCTTGCCCGACATATAAAAACCGAAAACCGTAACGGCGCACGAGCCCGCGTCGGAAAGGTTGTTGACCGCATCCGCCGTAATAGCAATACTGTTTGTAACCGTGCCGACAAGGAATTTTGCTATAAAAAGAAGTACGTTTACTGCGATGCCGACACAGCCGCTGAGTATGCCGTACCTTCCGCGCACCTGCGGACTCGCAATGTTATCCTTATCCTTAATAAAAATTTTAACAAGTAAATCTGTCAAAATGTACCACCCCGAAAAGATAATAAAATACTGTGTAAATTATACTATCTAACCACCTCCCACGCAATACAAAATCAAAATCTTTTTGTAAATTTTAATTTGTCGGGAGATGATTTACAGTCAGATTTAGCTCGGATAGAGCCGGCTCCCTTGTGTAAAGGGAGCTGGATTTTGCGAAGCAAAAGACTGAGGGATTGTTAAAAAACAATCCTCCCGTCACGGCTTACGCCGTGCCACCCTCCGCTTACAAGGAGGGCAAAGCGCGAATTTTAGCCATACACGGTAGGGCGGTGGCTTGCTGCCGCCGTTTTATAATCGCGGCGCAGCCCATTAATGTTTGCAACGCAAACACATCATTCGCGAAGCGAACATCATTCATCATATCCGCATTGCGGATATATCATCGCAAAGTCAAAGACTTTGCACGCCAACCTTCAATTTATAAAAAACTATTGACAAACATATACTCATCTGCTAACATATACCTAGATAACCAATGCATAGATATAAAACATATAGGAGGTAATCTTATGAAAATCAGCAAAGAGTTATTAAAGGGAAGCACATCATTACTCGTCCTGTCCGCAATCAATTCGGGCGATATGTACGGCTACGAGATTGTAAAGCAAATCCGCCTTGCCTCGGACGATGTTTTCCACCTTAACGAGGGCACACTCTATCCGATTCTTCACGCAATGGAAAAGGAGCGTCAGGTGGAAAGCTATTGGCAGGAGGTTGACGGCAGAAAACGCAAATACTACCGTATCACCAAAAAAGGCAAGAAGCTCCTGCAGGAAAAAACCGAGGAGTGGAAGGTCTATTCCAACTCTGTCGAAAAAGTTATGTGCCTCGGAACACAGCCCCTGACTGTCTGATGTCTCACATAGGGGGAAATAAAATGAATTATAACTTCGACGATTACTTAAACGTCGTAAAACAGAACATAAAAAACAAAAAGCTCCACGCGCCGATTTGTGCCGAGCTTGAAAGCCACTTGCAGGACTCCGCCGACTTCTATGTCGAAATCGGCTATGACGAGGTGACAGCAAAATATAAGGCACTCGAAGATATGGGGCCTCCGCATTATGTTGCCGAAGATCTTGCAAAGCTTCATAAGCTGTCTGCGGGACAGATATTTGCTGAAGTCGTATACATCGTGCTTATGCTTCCCGTAATCGGAATGGCGTTGCTAAGTCCTGTTATAAGCATCTCGTACAGTCATGCTTTTTTCTTTATGCTTGTTCCCGTTATTGCAGGATATATTATGTCTGTGTGTCATAAAAGAATACTACCTGCACGTATGGCGGTTATTTCTGCTGTGATAAATTTCAAAGTCCTGATTTCCTATTGGAGTGAAACCGTTGCTCGCTTGACGGGTCAATGGGCGGATTACAGAACGATGCAGGAAATTGCGTACGGCACAAAAAATCAGAATATGATTATTTCGATTATTGCTTTACTTCTTACGGTTGCAGTTATCGGCTTGTTGATTTTTACATACTGTAAAATTTCAATCTACATCCGCACTCCGAATATCTCTTCAGTCAACTTTAAACGAGTTTTCAGTATCGTCGCGATTCCCTTACTGTGCATTGTTTTTGCTAGTGCGCAAGTAACGGATATATATCTGCACCAAGCTGACCTTGAGGAAAAAGAGAAATGGTGCAGTGTTGTTGAGGATTTCTGTGACTACTGCCTTGAAAAAGATAAGATAACAGCGGACGATATTGACGGTGTTCTCGCGCATTTTGATTATCTTGAATTTAAAGAATATGAACACATAGATGACACGCGATGCATACGGCATCTGTCGGCAATCATCGGTGAAAAATCAGAGGCTTTTCCGCATTTTTATATCTGTGTTATGGAAGACGGCTCAATCAGGATTGAGATCGTATCGTATATAAATACGGTAGAATATTACAGCGACTCGGATTGGAAACAGGAAAGTGATCATTACACATGGGATGATAACCCGTTGATGGATTTAAATATTGGTGATGATGCAGCGAAGTTTTTCGATGTGGTAAAAGATGAAAATCTCTTGTTGTTCTACAGATATGATGCCGAGGATGATGAGGTCATATACTCAACATACTTTATTGTTGGTGAAAGTATATTTGATAATTTCACTTTCTATGTTACGGTTGATTCGGGTAAAATTATCAAAACCGCTTATGACGATTTTCCTTGATTCAGAGGTACAATAAGTTTTAATTTGTCGGGGAAAAATAAAAAGTCAGTAGAACAATGGCGCCCCTGAAAGGAGATTCCCCTGTTAGGGGAAATGTCTGCGAAGCAGACAAAAGGGTGCCAGTTTTCGGAGAAAAAGCTGGCACGGCGTAGCCGTGACTGAGGGGTTTCGTTGCGAAGCAACGAGGGAAACAAGATATAACAAAGAACTTTTTTGTCGCTGACGCTCCACCCATCCGCCCTGTCGGGCACATTCCCTTTCAGAGAAGGTTTCTTGTCTTTAGATTGATTTAAAAATCAAAAGACTTCGACAAACTCCAAATTTTAGGGTAGATTAATTTTATCTGTCACTATCTCTGTGCGGGCTCCTTTGGAAAGGAGCTGTCCGAAGGACTGAGGATTGATAAAAAAGAGAGCAAGAGGTGAAACAATGAACTACAACTTCGACGACTACTTAAACGTCGTAAAACAGAACATAAAAAACAAAAAGCTCCACGCGCCGATTTGCGCCGAGCTTGAAAGCCACTTGCAGGATTCCGCCGACTTCTATGTCGAAATCGGCTATGACGAGAGGACCGCAAAATATAAGGCACTCGAAGATATGGGGCCTCCGCGCCTCGTGGCGGAAAACTTGGGAAAGATTCATAATTTATCGGTTAAGCAATACCTTGTGCTGGTCGCTTACCATATTGCAGTTGTCGGGAATTTTATATCGAAATTATTCGTCCCGGCCTACATCCCGGATTACGGTATGAACAACAGCTTTGTGTGGCTTAAGCACTTTTCGCTTTTCGCCCTGCTTATGTTCTGGGGAATATGGCTCGCGTTTAATTACAAACGAAAAACACCTGCCGTAACATCTGTAATAACATTGGTTTCGGGCTTGCCCTGCGTATGGTGGTTTTCTCTGGCGTTGACGCACCTTATAACAGGTAAATTGCAGTATTTTTCAAGTAAAATGCTGCTGGCGGACGAGCTGTGGTTTGACTTGACTCTTCCGTATATTCTGGCGGTTGCCGTTTCGGTTTTAATTTGTATATTTTCGGTCACAGCAGTCATTCTTGCAATCCGTACTAACAATTCACCGTTCAGGAGCTGCAAAAAGATACAGACTTTTGTCTGTGCTGTATTTGCTGTGCTTATTCTTGCGTTCAGTGTCACTTTTGCAGTTACTTACCATGAGGTCGAAAGGCAGGAAGAAGCCTACGCACAGGAATTTTCCGACCTGCGAACAAGGTTTTTTGAATTTATCCAAAATGACGGAAATCAGTTCAAGGGCGATGTTGAAGAAATACTCGCTTGCTTTAATGATGTTGATTTTACACAGAAAGCAGAAGTGGCTGAAAACGGTCAGAAAATAACGAAGCTGAAAGGACAGAAAGGTGTAGCGATACTTACATTTTCTGTATGTAAAGACAAATCTTTTGATGCGGAAATCACTTTCGATGAAATCACATTTTCTTCCACCAACATTCTCGGGTTTTTCAGCCGTAAATCGCTGTTTAATCACAAGGGTTATATACTGACAGATTCAGATACCTTCAATTTGATTGATGAAAACTTCAGGCTGATATCGCACGATAACACAATTGCGGAATGTATGGGTATTTTCAGAGGGATAAATTATTTTGATTTGCAGTACAGCTTTGATGCAGAGAGCGATTGCCGATATTTCAATATTCACTTTTTCGGACCGGAATTCTTTATTTTTGGCTCTAACCAATACTATATAACCGAGCAAAACGGAAGATTGATTGAAAAGGATTCAATACTTGATTAGGGGAGATAAAAATGAAAAAATTAGCGGCCTTTATTATTGTGCTGTCAACAGTTTTACTCTGTGGTTGTGATTTCTTTGAGCCGGATTTTTATTACCGCTTGCCGGCGGTGGAAACAGGCGTGGAGGCTGTTCTTAACGATGAGATTGAACAGCCGGTTGAGGTTACGGATATCATTGTAAACGGCGAAAAGTATACGGATGTTTATTTTGAGAACACGGGCTTTGACATTAAAGTCAGAGAATTGGCAACTCCGATAAAAGCGGTCGCAAATTATGCAGAACACCATACATTTTATGAATTTCAGTCATATTCAGGTGTTCAGGTGCTTGCGGATAATATTAATCTGCAGCTTTTCGTCAGAAATTCTGATGAAAAGGCATTTCTCGAATATTATCATAATTTTGCTAATTATGATTATTACTGTTACCGCGATGACGGAAAAATTGTTACATCGGAAATAGATGTCGATTATATGGTTGATGTTTATACAGAGAGCGAAGTAAATTATGATTGGACATATGACAACGACATTGAGCCGAAGGTGTTCAGCAAAGAAACCGTTTTTATTGAAGAGAATTGCGAGCAATATACAATCAAAGCAATCAGCAAGGATTGGCTGATTGAGTATCATCAGATTGTTTTGATTTGCTGTCAGAACGGTAAGTATTATTACGCTGATGATTATTATGATAACGGCTATGATTGTATAGCCTTTTCCGATGAATATCAGCAGTATTTCGAAAAAGTTTTGGCTTAATTACAAATTTTAATTTGTGGGGATGATTTATAATAACGGTTGCGTTGCAACCTACACCTCACCACCGCCTACGGCGGAGCCTCTCCTCAAGGAGAAGCCTTGATTAGCAGTGATTTTCAGAGCCTTCCCCTCGAGGGGCTCTTTTGAACTTTGTTGTTGATAGGTGAAAAAGAGCTCAAAACCCTTGAAAATACTGTATTTTTATGCATTTTACGCTTGACAAAAAGTAGCTAATCGGCTATAATATAATTAAAGAATTTGATATGTCAAGGAGTAAAAATATGAGCAGATTGGATACCGTTATCAATCAGGCGAAACGCTTAAATCCTGATGAATTAAAAGTTGTTTCGGAAGAGATTCTACATATACTCAAACTTGTCAATAACGATTCCAAAACCACAACTGTTGTTGTCAATTCTTGTAGAAGATGCGAGAGTAAAAACATTGTGAAGTTTGGTAAAGATAAAAACGGAAAACAGAGATATAAATGTAGTAACTGCGGCAGCACATTCACCGAAACTTCTTACTCTGTTATTTCGAATACTCATTGTGACATTAACACATGGCGAAAATATGTTGAATTATTATTGAACGGTTCCTCTTTACAAAAATGCTCTGAAGAGTGTAAAATCAGTGTTCGCACAGCTTTCATTTGGAGACATAAAATTTTAAATGCGCTTCAAAAGGATCAGGAGAATAGAGCACTTAGTGGAATTGTCGAAGCAGATGAAACATTCATCTCTATTAGCTATAAGGGTAATCATAAGAATAGCAAAAACTTTACAATGCCCCGTGCTCCGTATAGACGAGGTACAGATAGTCGTGCTCAGACCGGATCAAGAGCTTGTGTGATGGTTGCACATGAGAGAAATGGTCAAACCTATGGGGAAGTTCTTGGAAAAGGTCAACCTACTATTGCTATGCTTTCTCACGCTTTTGATAACCGCATTATTCCAGACTCAATTGTTATTTCTGATAAAGCTATTGGAATTAAAAACTATTTCAGCAGATTTGATAACATTGACTTAATACAGCTTATGGCTCATGTAAGGCCTAAAAGCATGTCTAGTCCTCCGGAAGTTAAAGGCATTTACCACATACAAAATGTAAACAACTTACATAATCGTTTTCATCGTTTCCTCAGAGGATATAATGGGGTCTCCACGAAATATCTTAATCACTATGTTAATCTTTTTATTTGGATTGAAAACTACAAAAAAATTGAGAATACCAATCTCAAGACAGAGTTACTTTCATATATAACTTCATCAAACACTCACGCAAAAACATCAGACATTTTGGATTTGCCCGCCATTCCCGTAGTTGCCTAAAATTACGCCATATCATATCTTCGCGGGTCGGCTATGCAGCATAATTTGATAATCCAAGAAATGTATTGCTCAGATATTCCGTATTTTGTTGATGACCATTTGTAAAAATCAGTTTTCGAACCATCCCACCTTAAAAAGTCAATAAACAGCGCTTTGTCTCTATTGGTTGTCTCAATGGTAGATCCTTTTTTACCTTCAAAATAATGTTCGTTGTCACTACTCATCACCTTAACAATTCTTAAGATGTTTTGTTTTGTAAAACTATATCGTTCAGCCAATATTTCACTGCTTTTGTTTTTTGACAGTTTTTCACCTATATGTAAAATTAAAAAATCGTTATATACAGACTTATATATTTCTTCTAAAGAACGATATTGAATATCCTCAAATATATAGAATTCTTTTTGTAATTCTTCAACTCTTTGCATTTGTGCTACAATGTTTTTGACCGTCTGTCGAGATATACGGTATTCGGACATCATAGCTTGCTCAAAATCTTTAGCACTGCCTTTCCACGAAAGCTTCTTGTGATAAATACTCCAATTTCGTCTAAGGATATCATCGCGATACCGGATTTTGTTTGTATATAATTGTTCTTCTTTCTTTAAATCCCGTTGTGTCTTGTAGGCCAACCCATGTTTTCTGTAATTAATAATTGTTTTACTAATTGCTTGAAGTGTAACATTGTAATCTTTAGCTATGCTTTTTAAAGTTTCGCCTGAAGCATGGCGAGCATAGATGGCGCGTGCTCTTTCATCATTTTTCAATTTATAAAAATTCAAATCATATGTTAGGTTTGTTGCATCAGGCAAGTAATTGTATTTAATAATATTTTCTATGGGTACAAAAGACTTTGGTTCTGTTAATATTTCAAATAGTTCTTTGTATGCCTCTACTTGATCTCTGTTTTTGTTCCTGTCTTTCCATGCAAACAAATACAAATAACCCGATAAATATCTTGAAGATATACCAGAAAATTTATTTAAAAACCGTTTCAACCTGGAATGGTATGCATTTATACTCTGTATATACCTGTTAACCTCAAAAACGTCAGAATTTAATTCTACTTGCTCAACTTTGTTGTTTGCTTTGTAAATCAATTTAGCTTGTTTGATAGGGAATTTATTATCATTAGCAAATTTTTTGATCGCTGTTGCTTTATCAGAGTAAAAACAAAAGACATTATCTTTATCAAGACTGTCGTATAAAGCGTAACCTATCTTTTTTGATGAGGATGTACCCGGTCCGATTACATGAGCAACAGAATTTCCACTATCATCTAAAGCACAAACAATGCATATTAGATTATCTGAAATACCTCTTTTATGGTTTTCTCCTCCACGTCTGAAAGCTTGCCGAGGCATTACGAAATCGTCACGTTTTGAATGATTTCCTTTATAACTGACAGGTATATATGTTTCATCTATAACTATATTTCCGGCAAGTTTTATCTTGTTATCAAGCAATTTTAACGCATAAAACAGCTTGATTCTGTTATTATGAACTGTCTTTTCACTAACATTACAGCTTTTAGCTGTTTGTTTAACAGAATAACCGTTATATAAGCAGTCAATAAACTTTAACCATTCAGGAAAAGAAAAACTGCAACCTGAAATCAAGGATTCTGTAACAGAAGTAAACACTTTGTTGCAATTTTTGCATTTATATCGTTGTACTTTCTCGGACGAAGTGCTGTAACAACCGTACAATGAATATTCTTGAGAGCCACAGTATGAGCACGATATTCTTTCACTATTATGTTGATCAGCTTTCAATTTGTAAATGAATTCACTAATAGTATTAGCTCCGACTTGTTTAGCTAAAGCGTAACTTTGAGCTAAATCGGAAAAATAATGTAGATCTTCCACTGAACTTTCTTGAAACAAAACTTCGATAGTTTCTCTGATACCCTCGTTCAACTCTTCTTTTGCTGTAAACTGTGCTTTTTCTAAAAGCAGAAAATCAGCATCCGAATTATAAATAGATATTTCATCTTTTCCTCGTTTCATCCAATACAATCTGCGTTCAGAATTGAAGTCCTTTTCTAAAGTCCCAATATTACGCCAACTGGACTTATCGGATGGGTGTAAAGTTTTATTATGCCCTTGTTGGTTATGTTCTTTGGCGGTCAGTTCAACAAAAGGAGCATCAAAACATTGACCTATATGATGCAATTCAATCCTCCCGTCTTCAGAATCATATGCATACGGGGCTTCACCCAATATTAAAAGTTCTCTGTTTGTGCACGAACGAGATGATACCCATAAATCAACATCAATTTCCCTTACTAAAGCCTTGCGTGTCACCAAAGCCTCTTTAAGCTTTAAAGAGTGATAGAAATAGAATTCATCATATGTCAGAATATAATTATTGATATCATTAGAATATGGACTATCTTTATTAATTTGATTTTGGTGCTTATCTGCATTCGATGAATCAATGGCAGATTTTAACTGCTTCATTTTCTTAAGTATTTCGAGAGTAGTGTTTTGGCTGTCCTTTTTCAAGTTATAACCTCATTTCTGAAAGGAATTTTATTATGAAATTACGATTAATTGCTTACAACAACAAGAAATTCATACTCTGTCCTAACGGATCTGTTTTAGCCGCAGATAATAGTGCGTTAAATAGATTGTTATCTTCATTTAGGACTCCGGGTAAATTCAAGGGTAATCTGGCTTATTGGAACCAATCTACACCTGCAATGGAAGATGTTATAGGAGAGACGCTTGCATATGTTGACAACACATATAAATTGATTATTCTTAGTGAGAAAGCTTTCGAGGATATCATTGTTGCAGAACGGTATATATCTGCATCGGAGTATGCAACTTTACACGGCAAATGTAAAGCATCAGTTAAAAATATGTGTGATGACGGCAGAATTCCCGGTGCGTATAAGAATTCTGCAGGATGGCAGATTCCAGAAAATGCACCATACCCACCGAGAAAAAAGCGACAGACTAAAAATAAATAATGATTTAAAGATATGATATAAATCATTTTATGAATTTAAGCTAAATATTACTGTATAAAGAGCCGTAGTTCAAGACTACAGCTCTTTTATTTTTGCAGACAATATAATTAAATTACCTATAATTCTATATTAGAAATATATTGCTCTTTTTTTGTGGTTTAATGTAACTGCGACACAATTGAATCATCACGCATTTTAGTATAAGTGTGCGCTTTTGTCCCATGATAAAAGCGCAGGCTCTGTTTCGCATACTTGCTAAAGTGCGTGAAAAATTGTGTCGCAGCAAAAGAGCTATGCGTTTTTTAGTGCGTAGCTTCGGCTGCGCACTTTTTTATTTTTAGGAGGATAAAAGATGAAAAAACTGCTTTCAACCACACTATGTATTTGTATTACCGTTATTTCTATGGTGCAATTTATGGTCACTCCGTCGGCACGAACTTCAGGTGATTATGATTATAGTGCTCTTGACGATGGAACAATACAAATAACAAAATACACTGGTTCCGATACCACGTTAACAGTTCCGTCTGAAATTGATGGTTATACCGTAACTGAAATAGGTTGGTATGCATTTAGGAATTGTCGCGAATTAGAGAACGTTATTTTGTCTGAATCCATAACAAGTATCGGACGCGAAGCCTTTTATGGTACTGCGTACTATAACAATGAGTCTAATTGGGAAAATGGCATTCTTTATTTAAGTAATTGTTTGATTGCAACTAAGAGTACTGATATAAACGGAAAGGTAGTTATTAAACCGGAGACAAGAATTATTGCGGATTATGCTTTTTGCGAATGCGAAAACATGACCGAAATCGAGTTGCCGGAAGGTCTTATATCAATTGGTGATAGTGCGTTTTTCGAATGTACATCTTTGACGTCGCTTTATGTGCCAGATAGTGTTATACATATCAAAAAATTACAAATTATTGATTATAATGCATTAGATAAAAGTGAATCTAAATTGCAAAGTGTGGTAATTGGTAACGGAATCACAACTATCCCAGCGAATATGTTTAAATCTTGCTCAAATTTAACCAATGTTACACTTGGCAATAATGTAAAGATAATCGAAAACGAAGCTTTTGCATATACATCAATTGTAAACATTAATATTCCTGATAGTGTTGAAACAATTGAATACAGAGCATTCTTTTGTTGTGATTTCCTTGCAAATATTGAATTAGGCAAGGGTATAAAAAGTATTGACTCTTCGGCTTTTGACGGAGAAAACATCTCAAAAGTTACTTATGCCGGAAATTCTATGCAGTGGGAACATGTGGTTATTGAAGATCATAACGACAAGATCAAGGAAAATGTTGAGTTTTTGGAAGATGACACAGCATTTTCAGATACCCATATCGAATCAGACCAGGACTATCCGAAAGAAAAAACACCAGTTTTAACTTACATAATTGTTTTTCTTGTGATCGTAATAATAGGTGTGGCGGTGATTCTATTATTAAAGAAGAGAGGAAACAGTGATTATGAAAATAAATAAGAAAACATTATATATCGCAATTGCTTTTGTTTGTATTTTAGTTGTATCCATCTTTGTTACAATAAAAAACAAGGATTCTACCTCATTTGCACCTGCCGACAATCAGAGTTCAATCTCTTCATCAACAGATGGCTTTTCAAACACCGAAGCGACAACCGATCTTCCTTTTGAATATGAAGAAACGGAAGAGGCAAGTGGAAAATCTGTGGCAGAGGAAAAGGTAACAGAGTTTCACACAATAATGCCGACAACGATAAAGAAGGAGGCTTCGATTGATAATAAACCTTTTGAGACTTCAAAAGGAACGACTAACACAAAAGTTCCAACAACCACAAAGTATACTGTGCCAACCAAGCCCTCTTCTACAAAACCTTCGAAAGTTCAATCGGCAACAGAACCATCGACAGAAACTACAACCAAAAAAATTCTGTATTACTACACAGACGGTTCAACGGGTTACACACCTAAGCCAGGCGCAGAATATTATTCAAACGGTTGTTGGAATATAGTCTCTTGGGGCAATTCAGTTTCAGATGAAGAAATAAAGGAAGCACATAAAAAGTGTAAGTATTGTGGAAGGGAAGATTGTATCAGATTTTGGATATCTGAACAGAAATGTCCTGATTGTGGTGTTTTAGTTCCGGTAGATATTTGCCATCATTGTTCTTAATAAGCTTCATTAAATGAATCCTCATAAATACAATCTGACAGACACGTGGCATTAAATTAAGCTGAATGTTTTTTACGCAGCTAAACAAATCTCATATAGGCATAAAATAAGCTGCGGTTCTCCGTAGCTTATTTTTTTATGTTACATTTTATAATCTATTTTGTCTTTATTGTAAGGGGTGTGATCGCAATGTGCTTAGTATGAAACCTTTTGGAGAATAAATTTAAGTAAAGGAAAAGTATTATGAAAAAGTCGAAAATATTTTTAAGAATCATATCAATAATACTATCAATTCTTCTGATTATCGAAATTCTTCCTATGTCAGTATTTGCGCAAGAGTTAGAAAATCTTGAATCAACAACTACCGACAACGAAACCGAAGAAGCAACAATAATCTGTGAAATTGAAAGTGAACGTACAGAAAGCACAAAGCATTTCAGATTGTCAGACGGCACATTTATTGCCGCCACATATCCCGAGCCCGTTCACTATATGGTAGACGGAGAATGGAAAGAAATTGATAACACTCTTGTCGAGAAGACAATCGACGGCACAGATTATTACGTCAATGAAAAAGCGTCAAACAAGGTTGCTTTCTCGCAGGTTTTATCAGATGAAGCTGTCAAAATTTATGATGCAGACGGATATGAGATTTCATTAACCCCGATAAGCGATAAATACCAAAAATCAAAAGGTAAGAAAAAGGATGTTGAGGATTTAACGTCTTCAAAGTTAATGAAAGAGCAGACGAAGGATGATAAAAAGGCTCAAAAGATGGAAGCTAAAAACAAGAAGTCAGGTGTAAAATATAATGATGTATACAGCGATACTGATATTGAATATATCGTTACACCGTCAACTGTTAAGGAAAACATTATCGTCAACAAAAAGACGAGTAAATATGTTTATGACTTTAATGCAGATTTCGGCAAGCTTGTTCCGAAAATGGAAACTGAAAGTATTATCGGATTGTATGACACAAGCAAGAAAGCGACTGAACCCGTTATTCTTGTTGAAGCACCGGTAATGTACGATGCCACAGGTGAAACGTCAACGGATGTGTCTATTTCGTTCAAACAGAACGGTGAGAAATATATAGTAACCGTAACCGCTGATAAGGAATGGATTAACGATAAATCCCGTGAGTTTCCGGTTGTTATTGACCCGACGGTTAAGCTTGATGTCAGCCGCGCTGATATCAGTGATGTTTATGTGGATACTGCTGATCCTACATATAGCCATATGTATTCACACTATCTTTATGTCGGCAAAAACAGTCTTGGTACAACAAGAACATATATCAAGTATAATCTTCCCGATTTACCGGACTGCAGTATCGTTACTGATGCGAAGCTTGTTTTACTGCAATATGAACACGACCCAGGTAGTGGAGCAACAAACTATATTTATGCCTACGATTGCGGAACAAACAACTGGACGAGTGAAACAATAAATTGGAACAATCAGCCAATGAGCAAAACTAACTTGTCTCAGTATACGGTTTTGGACTATCAGAAGTATGTTAATAACACAACATCTGGTTCAACAATAACCGCGGCTCCGTATGTGTTTGATGTTACAAAAGCAGCTAAGAATTGGTACGAAAACGCTGTTAATAACGGCATTATGTTGGCATCCTCGGATGAAAGCGTAACAAAAAAGAGCCGTTTTTGTTCCTCTGAATACTCAACCAACAGCGATTTCTTCCCCTCGGTATGGGTGAGCTACGTCAACAACACCGGTATAGAAGACTACTGGACATACAAAACTGTTGATTTAGGCCGTTCGGGTGCTGTTTATGTCAGCGATTACAACGGCTCATTAACTTATGTTCATAATGATGTTGCAACTGCAGGCAACAGGATGCCCGCAAGCGTTAGCCACGTT
>JAFQJH010000010.1 GCA_017415025.1 Clostridia bacterium | reverse complement strand
AGAACAATGGCGCCCCTGAAAGGAGATTCCCCTGTTAGGGGAAATGTCTGCGAAGCAGACAAAAGGGTGCCAGTTTTCGGAGAAAAAGCTGGCACGACGAAGTCGTGACTGAGGGGTTCGTTGCGAAGCAACGAGAAAAAACAAGATAAAACAAAGAACTTTGTGGTCGCTTACGCTCCACCCATCCGCCCTGTCGGGCACCTTCCCTTTCAGGGAAGGCTACTTGTCTTTAGCTTGTTTCAAAATTGAAGAGACATCGATAAACCCCAATTTAACAAACAAACCAAAATTCATTTCGTAGGGTTCGGCGCTTGCCGACGAACCGGATTTATGCATTTTGCGGATTCTGACAGATTTTTTCACATAAGGAATTGTAATCGATTCCAACGGCTGCAGCTTCCTGTGGCAACAGGCTTGTCGGTGTCATTCCGGGCAGGGCATTTGCTTCCAGACAATAAGGCTTGTTACTGCCTTGCTCAATAATAAAATCAACTCGTGAATAATAGCCTAAACGCAATGTATTGTGAACTCGCAAGGCTTCACTTTTGATGTAATCAGAAAGGTCTTTTTCTATTATCGCAGGACAGATTTCGTCTGCAAAACCTTGTTGATATTTATTTTGATAATCATAAAAACCGCTTTTGGGGACGATTTCTATAATCGGTAAAGCGTTGTCACCAAGAATACCAACGGAAATTTCCCGTCCGATAATACACTGCTCAATCAAAACCTTATCCTCATAAGAAAAAGCTTTTTTGAGCGCAACAGTAAAATCATCTTCACAATCAACTATTGATACTCCGACACTTGATCCGTTACTGCAAGGTTTGATAACACACGGGAACTGTATATCATTCGGAATTTCAGAAGCTCCTTTTTCCAGAACAAATCCTTTTGGAGTAAGAATATTGCTCGCTTTGAAAAGCTCTTTGGAAATATCCTTATCCATAGCCAACAGACAACCGATATAACTACTGCCCGTATAGGAGATGTTGTTTATTTCAAGTATTGCCTGCAATTTTCCGTTTTCTCCGATTGAGCCGTGCAAAGCGAGGAATACAACATCCGCTTTTTTACATAACTCTAAAACGCTATTCTCAATCAAACCGTCCATACCCGAAGAGTTTTTTAATTCTTCTAAATCAGGTTCTTTTTCGGGAAAACTATAATTATAAGTAGGTTCGCTACGATATTTGGGTGGAAAATCTTTGTTATGAACACCTAAAAATAAATCCAGCAACATTACTTCGTGACCGTTCTCAATTAAAGCATTGGAAACTAAAACACCTGAAGAAAACGACACATTTCGTTCTGTGCTGTATCCACCGGATAAAACAATTATTTTCATAAAGATCATTCCTTTCAGAAAACTATATATTTTTTACACAACAATATTCTTAATCCACTTACCCATTCCGACAAACGTGAGTCCGAGGGCGGCTTTTAGCGCGTTTACTGCCTGACAGCAGGCGAAAATCGGAAGGATTGTGAGTGACGTAAAATTACAAAGCACAAAAGCGAGCGGTGCCATAGTTGCCCACACAAAGCCCGAGTCGAAAATGATTGTAATAATCGCCTGTCCGCCCGAGCGCAGGGTGAAATATGAGGCGTTTGCTATCGCATCAAACGGAACGGCAAGAGCGCAAATCTGCATCATACGGGTTGCAAGAATTTTCACTTCGGGGTCAAGCTTGTAAAAATCGGGAATGAATTCCGCACTCGCAAAGAACAGCACCATAACGGCAAGGCTGACGAAAACGGAGAAGGTAATCAGTTTGACGGAGGAATCCTTTGCCTCCTTGGTTTTGCCTGCGCCGAGGAGCTGACCGAGCACAATGCCGATTGAAACTCCGACCGCCTGAAATGCAACGGAAAAAACGTTGAAGAAGGTCTGCACAATGTTATTCGCCGCAACAACTGCAAGTCCTTCTCCCGAATAGCACTGGTTGGTAAAAGCAAGTCCTGCCGCCCACATTGTCTCGTTGAGCATAAGCGGAAGTCCCTTCTGCGCAATTCTTTTAACGAGACCGAGCGGAACACGGAAGCTTTTGTATGCGCCGATAATGAATTGGTTGGTGCTTTTGTTCTTGTGTGTCCAGCTTGCGACGATTGCAAGCTCAACAAAACGCGAAAGAACCGTTGCGATTGCCGCGCCGACAATGCCCAGCTTCGGCGCACCGAAGTGACCGAAAATCAAAATGTAATTGAAAACAAGGTTTACGGCAACTGCGATAAGTCCCGCAACCATAGGAGGCATAGTTTTTCCTGTTTCGCGCAGTGTGCTTGAATAACACTGAACGAGCGAGGCGGGAATAAGTCCGATAAGCATAACGTCGAGGTAGCTTCTGCCCGCCGCAAAGGATGCGGCTATATCCTCGGCTGTACCTTCTCCCTTGAGGTAAAGGTTGATGAGCATATCTCCGCCGAAATAAAAGAGAAGCATAACTCCGGCGGTGAGCACGGTACAGAAAAGTACCTTGAAGCGGAACGTGTCGCGAAGTCCCTTATTGTCACCGCTGCCGACGAACTGTGCGCCGAAAATGCCTGCGCCCGAAACCGCACCGAAGATGCAGAGATTAAATACAAAAATCAACTGATTGGCAACGGAAACGCCGATCATTTCTGTCTGTCCGACCTGACCGACCATCAGGTTGTCGAGCATATTTACAAAGTTTGTTATTCCGTTTTGGATAAGAATAGGTATCATCAAAGCGAAAACACGTTTGTAAAAGTGTTTGTCACCGATAAATTTTTTTAGCATTGCCGCAAGCCTCCAAAGAATTTGTGCAACGCAGATTTTAACACAAAATACGGCGGTTATCAAGATATATAACTTTCAATTTTTATATAATCGTGATATAATCAAAAAAGTGAGGTGTTCGTTATGAAAGAAATCTGGCACGGCTTTGAATGTGAAGAGTTCGAATTTGAGGGATATGATGCGACCGTCGTTTTTCCCAAGGTTGAGCCTGTGGGCAAAATCGCGATTAAGGTTGAATATTGGAACGCTTTCCCCGATGTTGAAATAAAGCTTCTTGAACGCGGCTTTTTTGTTGTGGGTGTTGATAATATTTCGCGCTTTGCGACAAAGGAAGACTGCGACATCAAGGCAAGATTTTTAAAATATATTGAAGAAAAATTTTCTGTCACGGGCAAATGCGTGCCCGTCGGAATGAGCTGCGGCGGAGCTCACGCCTTACGCTTTGCGGGCTTTTATCCCGAGCTTGTTTCGTGTGTTTTCGTTGATGCACCCGTGCTAAATTACAACAGCTATCCGGGAAAAATCGGTGACGCCGACTGCGAGCGCGTATGGGAGAATGAATTTGTAAAAGCGTATCCGGGAATAAAGCGCTATCAGCTAGTGAATTTTACCGAGCATCCGATAAATATGGCGGATGTGCTTGTTAAAAACAGAATCCCTGTAATTATGGTCTACGGCGCTGAGGATAAAACGGTTATCTATGAAGAAAACGGAAGGTTGCTGGAGGATGCGTTTGAGGGAACGGATTTACTCAAAACAATACGCGTCGGATGCCGCGGACATCATCCTCACGGAATGCTAGACACAGAGGACAACGCAATCATAGCGGATTGGATTAACGAACACAGCTAAGGAGAAAATATGAATTTCGAGTATCTGAATAAGAAAGATTTTGTCTTACTCTCACGGCAGATTTTTGATATTCTTGCAGATAATATGGCAGAAATCGCACCAACGGGGAACAGCCGCGATGAGGATTTTAACTGTTGGTTTTCTGCTGTCAGTGACGGACTTGAACGCGAGGAACGGCAGATAATTCTTATAAAAAACGGCACGGAGATCATAGGCTTTTTTCAGTATTATGTGAACGAAGATACGCTTGCTATGGAAGAAATACAGTTGAATTCGGAATATCACGGCAAGGCAAATATCTTCAGAAATCTGTACGGCTTTTTATTTGAAAACATACCGTGTGACCTGAAAATTGTCAAGGCTTTTGCTAATAAGAAAAACGAAAAATCTATTTCAATTCTTCAAAGACTCGGCTTGAAAATTTCGGGTGAAAACAAAAACGGAAACAGTTACTTTTTTACGGGAGATTTTGCAGACCTGTTAAAATGGCATAAAGGAGAATAACTATGACATTTGAAATTAAAAACGGTAATTTTATAAAGGACGGCAAGCCGATAAAGCTAATCTCGGGCGCGGTGCATTACTTCCGCAATATGCCTGACACCTGGACGGATATTTTCAAAAAAATGCGTGCAATGGGCTGCAACTGCGTTGAGACCTACTGCGCGTGGAATATGCACGAAAAACAGCCCGAGATCTACGACTTCACGGGCAATCTCGATATCGCTTCTTTCCTTAAAGCGGCGGCTGACGAGGGACTTATGGCAATTGTCCGCCCCGGCCCGTATATCTGCTCGGAATGGGAGTTCGGCGGTCTTCCGTGGTGGCTTCAGACGGATGAAAGCCTCGAGATCCGCTGTATGAATAAGGCTTATATCAAGCATTTTGACCGCTATCTTGACCGTATGTGTGACGAAATCCGTCCGCTTCTTGTAACGAACGGCGGGAACGTCATTATGGTGCAGTGCGAAAACGAATACGGCTACTACGGTGACGATAAGCAGTATCTCGAATATCTGCGCGACGGATTCATCCGCCGCGGAATTGACGTTCCTCTCTTCACCTCGGACGGAACGAGCGAGGATGATCTGCTCGACGGCACGGTTGACGGCTGCCTTGCAACGCTCAACTTCGGCAGCAGGGTAGAGGAGAACTTTGTCGCTCACGATAAGCTCTTCCCCGATATGCCGAAAATGTGTATGGAAATGTGGAACGGCTGGTTTGACGCGTGGGGCGACGATAAGCATCACACAACCTCTGCCGAGGATTACGCGAAGGTCGTTGACGATATGTTAAAGCGCGGAAGCCTTAATATGTATATGTTCATCGGCGGAACGAATTTCGGCTTCACCTCGGGCGCAAATCACTATGAAAAATTCGCCCCCGACGTTACAAGCTATGACTACGATGCAATGCTGACCGAGTGCGGCGACGTAACCGCGAAGTATTATGCAGTTCGTGATGTTATCAAAAAATATGTTGACGAGCCGTTGCCCGAGGTGCCTGCAAACCGCGAGAAAAAGGCATACGGCAAGGTGACACTTACCGAGTGTGCAGGCTTCTTTGACAGTCTCGGCAGACTCTCTGCACCCATTCATTCCGATGTGCCGAAATGTATGGAGATGTACGGCACGGGCTACGGCTACATAGCATATCAGACCGTGCTTAACAGAAATTATAACGATACCGAGCTTGAGTTTGCCGAAATCGGCGACCGTGCGCAGATTTATATTAACAAGGATTTAGTCGGCATCGTTTATGTCAATGACGATGAGCTCAAGCTGAAGTTTTCGGCAAAGAAGGGCGACACGCTTACAATCCTTTGCGAGAATATGGGCAGAGCAAATTTCGGCTCAAAGATGATGCGCAAAAAGGGTATCGCAGGCAGATGCTTGCTTGATGACAGAATCCATTTTAATTGGAGCGTTTATCCCTTGCCTATGGATAACCTTGAAAAGCTCGGATTTTCAGCGGAAAAGCCCGAGGAAAAGAGCGTATTTTACAAGGGCAATTTCACGGTTGATGAGGCAAAGGACACCTTTCTCAAAACCGACAATTTCACAAAGGGCTTTGTGACGATCAACGGCTTTAATATCGGCAGATATTGGGAGATAGGCCCGCAGAAAACCCTCTATATCCCTGCATCGCTTCTCAAAAAGGGTGAGAACGAAATCATCATCTTTGAATCCGACGGCATCAAGGGCGAGCCCGAGGTCGAGCTCTGCGCCGAGCCTGTGTTGGAGTAAAATATGGATACAGAATTGCCGAGAAGAAAACGCCCTCATCTAAAGGATTATGATTACAGCTCCGAGGGCGCATATTTTGTGACTATATGTGTTCAGAACAGAAAGAAATTATTATCTCGTGTGGTAGGGCGGGGGCTTGCTTCCGCCGAAATTGAATACACAAAAGTCGGTCAGATTGCAAAAAGGCAGTTGCTTTTGCTTGAAGAACGGTATTCTTTTCTGAAAATTGAAAAATATGTGATTATGCCCGATCACATCCACACGATAATTGTTTTTGACGAAAAAACGGCGGGAGCAAGCCCCCGCCCTACCTTGTTTGATGTAATCTGTGCGTACAAATCTTTAACCACAAGAGAGTGTAAAAAGATATACCCGATTGATAAATTGTTTCAGACATCTTTTGTTGAACACATTATCAGAAATCAGGAAGATTATAACGACCGAGCAAGGTATATCGAAGAAAATCCATTGCGATGGCAGATGAAAAATAACGGGAGTGATGAATGAAATGAAAATTGTTAAATGTGCAAACTGTATTATTGAGGTTGATATTGAAAAGACAAAAGAATATTACCGTAATTTCAAGGTTTTGGACACGCAGGGCAACAGAAATTATCAGAAATACTGCGAAACAATGAGCGCGGAAGAAAGAGAATTTTTCGACACCTTCGGCGTTGACCCTGTTTGCTGTAATGTTGTCCATTTCGGAATTTCAAGGAAGAAAACCTTATGCTGTGATGGTGAATATGTGATATGCGGAAGGTATCTTGAATATCCGAAAATGGAATGGATACTTCTTGATGATTTTGTCGCAAACGGTCTTGAGACGGATAATCCCACATCGGACACAATTGTGGGCGGATTCTGGTTCAGCTTTAAGGACAAAGAGGAAGGTTGGGAATCGGAAGACCCCGACGAGAGCTATGTCGAAATTCCTGAAGGCTTTATAAAGTTCAGCTTTGAATACGAGGAGCTTCCGTGGCTTCTGAAGGAAAAGTGTGAGGAAAAAGAATGGGAGCCGCCGCGATTTTGGGAAATTCACAGAAAGCTGAAAGACAAGATTGATGAAAAACGGGATTTAATAGAGATAGAAAAAGAGACTGCCAAATGGATTGAAAATCTTTTTGATGAAAACTCAATCAAAGCTGAAAGGCTGACGAAAAAAGAAACGGATAAGTTTAAAAGGTGTTGGATTGAGGCGTTCGCTCCTGAAGATTCGAACAAGAAAGAAATTAAAGAAAATTGTTATAAAAACAGACTGTACAGTACATATTTGTGGCATCTTTTCAGTTTCGGATATGTAAAAGCTCAAGAGGAGAAAGCTGACGACTTATATAATAAGCAGAATAAAACTTGTTGTTATATTTTGAGTAGCTGTGAGGATCTGGCATACAGAGTTGAAAACGCAGAAAAGCTTGATGCAGCTTTTTGGGAGGAGTTTGAGGATGTTGTTATAACTGCATCCGATTTCTCGTGGACTTATGCGAAAACTCACGAGGATCATTTAGGTCCGTATTTTTATAAAAGATAGTTTGAGGTGTTATTTTGTACTACGCAATGGTTATGGCGGCGGTCGTGATGTTCGGTCTGCAGTTTTTCTGCAATCAGCAATACGAGCGCGAATGTAAAAGCGGACTTTCCGCTTCAATGATGTTTATTTTCGGCGGTGCGGTGGCAGGTCTTGTTGTCCTGCTCGCGGTCAACGGCTTTAAATGGGAGTTTACGCCCTTTACCGTTTTAATGGCTTCGCTTGCCGCGCTTGACGGTATGGCATTCAGCTTCTGCAGTCTGAAGGCACTCGGCAAAATCAACCTTTCGCTGTATTCGCTGTTTTCAATGCTCGGCGGTATGGTATTGCCGTTTTGCCTCGGTGTTTTCTTCTTTGACGAACAGTTTACCTTCGGCAAGGCAATCTGCCTTGTTGCCGTAATTGCGGCGCTTTTCCTCAGTGTTGAAAAGGGCGAGGGCAAGGGCGGAACGGTTTATTATATCGGTGTGTTTGTCTTTAACGGTCTTTCGGGCGTGATTTCAAAATTCTTTCAGGCAAGTGAATTGCCCAAAACGAGCGAGGCGGCATATTCCGTATGGACAGCCGTTATGACCGCGTTGATATCGGGCGTTATTCTCATATTCGTTTGGAAAAAATCACCGCTTAAATTAAATGCAAAGGCACTTGTCAGTATGGCGGGCAACGGAATACTCAACAGGGTTGCGAATTTTTTGCTCCTGCTGTCGCTCGCATACCTGCCTGCATCCGTGCAGTATCCGATGATAACGGGCGGAGTTATGATTGTTTCAACGCTTCTCGGATATTTCACCCCGAATAAGCCCAAGACGCGCGAATGGATTTCGCTTGCACTTTCGTTTGCAGGAATTATGGCACTTGTTTTGCTGTGAGGTGTAGCTATGGATTTATATATAATCAGACACGGCGAATCGCAGGGAAATGCGGGGCAGGATGTGGAAAATCCGCACCTTACCGAATTGGGACAAAAGCAGGCGGAGCTTCTTGCTCTGCGCCTGCGGAACATAAAATTTGATGCCATTCTTTCGAGCCCTCTTACCCGTGCGGTACAGACGGCAACGCCACTTGCCGAGCTTCGCGGAACGCCGATAACAATTCTTGACGAGCTTTACGAGGTCGGCACTTACGGCAGAGAAACTCTCTCTGATGTGCAGAAAAGAGCCGAGCGTGTTGTCAAAAAAATCCGTGAGGAATACGGTGACAAAGAGAATGTAATCGCCTTTGCGCACGGAACGTTCAACAATCATTTCATCAAAGCCGCCTGCGGTATTACAAGCGGTGAGGATTTTAACTTTTGCCAGGAAAACACGGGAGTTACGATTGTGCGCTTTATTATGGATAACGGTCAGCCCAGAGTGAAGCTTGAGCTTGCGAACTGCGGAAAGCACTTAGAGAACTTATAAAAGCCTTCCCTGAAAGGGAAGGTGGCACGGCAAGGCCGTGACGGATGGGTGAGGAGAATGTGGATGGATAAAGATTTTGAATTTACGGGATATAATAAAAAGCTGAAAGAAAATTCACAGAAATTGCGAAAAGAAATGACTCCTCAAGAGAGACACTTGTGGTATGATTTTCTTAAAAACTATCCTATAAGATTTAACCGCCAAAGATCTATCGGAAATTATATTGTTGATTTTTATTCATCAAAAGCCAAATTGGCAATAGAAATTGACGGCTCACAGCATTATGAAGATAAGAATAAAAAAGAAGATGAAGAAAGAACGCGCATAATTAAAAGTTATGGTATAGATGTGATTCGTTTTTCAAATTATGATATAAACACAAATTTTGAAGGTGTTTGTATGGAAATTGACAGAGTTATTTGTGAAAAACTGCGTATTTCAACACAGATTTTTTAAACCCCTCTGTCACTTCGTGACATCTCCCCTTTCAGGGGCGACTGATTAAGCCTTCCCTGAAAGGGAAGGTGGCACGGCAAAGCCGTGACGGATGGGTTAGTGTAACAAAGCAAAACCACCGATTTCGCTGTGAAATCGGTGGTGATTTTATTTATCAAGTATTTCCAAAATCTCGGGGAAGGGTTCGAGGCTTCTTTTAAGAATACCGTGCATCTGTGCGATTGCGATACCGTAATTTACAATCGGAACGCCTGCCGCCTGCGCCTCGGTTATTCTTCTCTGCATTTCCTTTTCGTTGAGCATACAGCCGCCGCAATGAACAATCAGCTTATACTCCGAAATGTCCTCGGGAAAATCGCCGCCCGAGGTGAAGCGGAATTCGGGCTCGGCTTTTGAGTAATTTCTTATCCAGCCGGGCATCTTCACCGTGCCGATGTCGTTGCATTGGCGGTGGTGGGTGCAGCCCTCGCTGATGAGCACCTTGTCGCCGTCTTCCAATTTGCCGAGCTGTGCCGCACCGTCTACAAGTGCCGCAAGGTCGCCCTTATAGCGTGCGAAAAGAATCGAGAATGATGTCAGCATTATGCCGTCGGGTGTATCCTTCGAAACTCTGCCGAACGCCTGTGAATCCGTGATAACGAGCTTCGGCTTTACGGCAAGAGCCTTAAGTGTTGCCGTGAGCTCCGTGTCCTGACAGCACATAACCGCACAGTTTGCATCAAGAATATCGCGGATTGTCTGCTGTTGAGGGAGGATAAGCCTGCCCTTTGGCGCGGATTCGTCAATCGGGATAACGAGCACCACAACGTCGCCGTCCTCGATAAGGTCGGCTACTATCTGCTTTTTGTTTTCGGCGGTCTTTGCAAGACTGCCGATTTTTTCTTTGAGCTCGTTTATTTTTGTGCCGTGCGTTGCACTGACGTAAATTGATTTTTCGTCCGCATCGGGAAAGCTGTCGAGTAAATCGGACTTGTTGAAAGCAACGATATACGGGATTTTTCTTTCATTAAAAAGCTTTATCAGCTCATTATCCGTATCGTCAAGTCCTTTTTCGCCGTCAACTACAAGCACCGCAACGTCCGTTTTTGCAAGAATCTGCTTTGTCTTTTTTACGCGGAGCTCGCCGAGTGTTCCCTCATCGTCAATGCCCGGTGTGTCGATAATCACAACGGGTCCTATCGGCAGAAGCTCCATAGCCTTTTTAACGGGGTCTGTCGTTGTGCCCTTGACGGACGAAACGACGGCAAGCTCCTGACCCGTTACGGCATTGACAACGCTTGATTTGCCCGCGTTGCGCTTGCCGAAAAAGCCGATGTGAACGCGCTCGGCGGATACTGTATCGTTAAGTCCCATAGTGAACTCTCCTTAAAATCTAAAATCACGTCTGTTGGAATTTTTGATGTCTCGGATGTTATCTTCCGCAATCTGTCTTACCTTTTCCTTCGGAATTCGTTTAAGCTCTCTTTCAATAACCTCAAAGCCTGTTTTCTTCGTTTCCTCGGAAGCATAGTCCGTCAGGTATTCCGTAAGTGTCATAAGTGCGTTCGGGTGACAGCAGTTAAGAATCTGTCCGCTCTTGCAAAGGCTCATAAAGCGGTCTCCCGTTCTGCCCTCGCGGTAGCAAGCCGTACAGAAGGAGGGGATGTGGCCGTTCTGCATCAGCCAATGAACAACCTCATCGAGCGTTCTCTGGTCGGAAACGTCAAACTGCTCCGTGTCGTGCGGACGCTCCTCTTCGGTATATCCGCCGACAGATGTTCTCGAGCCGCCGCTGACCTGTGAAACACCGAGGCGCAGAAGCTTTGAACGAACCTCCTCGCTCTCTCTTGTTGAGATGATGATTCCCGTATAAGGAACTGCAAGGCGGATACAAGCCGTGATTTTAGCAAAAATCTCGTCAGAGATTGAGTTGTCGAATGCGCCCGGGTCGATATCGTCAGCGTGCTTGATACGCGGAACGCTGATTGTGTGCGGGCCCACACCGTGAACAGCCTCAAGGTGCTCGGCGTGCATAATAAGTCCCGCAAATTCATATTTGTAAAGCTCAAGTCCGAACAGAACGCCGAGTCCGACGTCGTCAATTCCGCCCTCCATTGCTCTGTCCATAGCCTCTGTGTGATAATCGTAGTCGTGCTTCGGGCCCGAGGGATGAAGCTGAAGATAGCTTTCCTTGTGATAAGTCTCCTGGAAGAGGATGTATGTGCCGATGCCTGCATCCTTTAATTTGCGGTAGTTTTCAACCGTTGTTGCCGCAATGTTTACGTTAACACGGCGGATTGCACCGTTCTTGTGATTAACGCTGTAAATTGTGTTGATGCACTCGAGAATATACTCGATCGGATTATTCTTCGGGTCTTCGCCTGCCTCAATGGCAAGACGCTTGTGTCCCATATCCTGCAAAGCGATAACCTCCGCCTTAACCTCTTCCTGCGTAAGCTTTTTACGCTTGATGCACTTGTTCTGTCTGTGATACGGGCAGTAAACGCAGCCATTGATGCAGTAGTTGGAAAGGTAAAGCGGCGCAAAAATTACGATACGGTTGCCGTAGAATGCAAGCTTGATTTCCTCTGCGATTTTATAGATTTCCTCAATTTTTTCGGGAATGTCGCAGGCAAGAAGCACGCTTGCCTCGCGGTGGGTAAGTCCTGCACAGACGTAGCCTGTTTCCGTCTTTTTCGGGCGAGCCTTTTCAAGAATTTCGTCAATCAATTCAACGTTGTTCTTGTTAGCCTCGGCATATTCGAGTGTTGCACGGATTTCACCGTCATTGATAAATTCTTCAGCCTTTAATGATTTGGGATTAAATTCAGCCATTTTTTACATCTCCTCTGTCGGTTACGATTTCGTAGCCGATTTTTTTTATTCTTTCGTTAAGGCTTTCCTTGCACTGTGCCGATTCGTCACCGTCGGAAAGCTTATTGTTGTAAAGCTCATATTTTTTTCTTACTGATTTGGGTGAAAGGTTGGGCATAACAACGTTTGCTCCTGCCATTATTCCCTTTTCGCGACCGTTTTCGTCAATCGTGCCGAGCGCTGTTGTTGACGGAAGAAGCACGGGCGGATGAATAAGGCGGATAATTGATAACAGGTAGCAGGTAAGCTCTGCCGAACCGCCTGCCTTGTCGGCAAAGGGCGTATCCTTGTGTGGGATAAAAGGCCCGATTCCGCACATATCGGGCTTGAATTCTTCAATAAATTTCAAGTCCTTGGCAAGCATCGCCGTAGTCTGATAGGGTGAACCGACCATAAAGCCGCAACCCGTCTGAAAACCGATTTTTCTCAAAGCTTTAAGACAGTTCATCCGCGTTTCAAAGCTCATTTCTTCGGGATGAAGCATTGCGTAGTGCTCGCTGTCCGCCGTCTCGTGGCGGAGAAGGTATCTGTCCGCGCCCGCATCAAAAAGCTTTTGATAGCTTTCTTCGCTTTTTTCTCCCATCGAGAGCGTAACCGCGCAGTCGGGATACCGTTCTTTGATTGCTCTGACTATATCGCAAAGCACACTGTCAGAAAAATATGCGTCCTCACCGCCCTGCATAACAAAGGTGCGGAAGCCGAGTCCGTAGCCCTCGTCACAGCATTCGAGAATTTCCGCCTTTGTAAGACGGTAGCGGTCACAGTTGCGGTTGGAACGTCTTATTCCGCAGTAAAGACAATCGTTTTTGCAGATGTTGCTGACTTCAATCAGACCTCGGATAAAAACAGCGTTACCGTAGATTTCACGGCGGATTTTATCAGCCTTTTCTGCAAGGATTTTTGCGGCTTCGGGTGTTCGGTTATCAATTAAAAACTGATATTCGCCGAGCGTGAGTGAATGCTCTTTTTCGAGCTTTTCAATAAGGGATAAGATATCAGTCATTGGAAATCACACCCGAATAAGCGGTTTTGACACTCACTCCGTCAAGCTTTCCGATTTTACCCGAAAGAGCGGAAATCATATCCTGTGGTGCGTCGATTGCGATGCTTATTATATTTATATTTCTTGCGCGGTAGGGGATTCCCATTCTGCCGATGATGAATTCGCCGTAATCGTGCAGAATTGCGTTGAGCTTTTCTACCGTGTCGTTTTTTTCAACGATAATGCTCATAACAGCTACTCTTGTTTCCATATTTACCTCCAAAAAATTACCGCACCCGAGAAAAAGGGTGCGGCAATACGAAAATCTTGCATATTCAGCCGTCACCTTTCACTCAGTAAGACTTTATGTCAGGTACAAACTTTGTATACATAGTATATCACATTGTTTAATTTTTGTCAATCTTTAATCTTCAACCGATTTCCATACAAAATGTGCATCTCCTGCGCCGATTTCAAAGTGATATTTTGCAATGCCGAGATCAATTTTTGCATAAAATCCGAAAAGCGTTTTTGCGGTAACCTCGTTGCCGTCGAGAACAAAAAGGAACTTCTGCTGATTGATGGCAGTCGGTGCGAGCTTGACAGCCTCCATTGCCTCACTGAACCATCCGGGCATTTCACCCTTCACGATTTTGGAAAGCTCCTCGGTGCTCTTGGTCGGACGGGTATGACCCGGTGTCTGACCGTAGCCGAGGGCGATGACAATTAACAGCTTTTCACCGCGGTTTGCCTTATAGGAGATTTTTGATTTGTTGACTGTCAGCGCAACCCAACAGGTGTTGAGGCCGAGCTGCTGTGCACGAAGAACGATTTTTTCGCCGTAGTAGCCGCATTTTTCATCGTCGCCTTTTTTGCCGACGATTGCTATGTAATTACTGCAGTTCTCAAAGCTGCCGTATTTTGCCATTCCCGAGCCGAACGCCTCGGGCTCGTTCAGAATAAGCTGAATGTTAAGTCCGCTGTGGCGGTTGCACTCGTCAATGGCTTTCTGTAATTCGGCGGCGGTTGCCTCGTCAATTTTTTTGTCCGTATATTTTCTTACGGAATGTCTTTGAACAATAGCTTCTTTAAGGGTCATTTTGCAACACCTCTCTTGTTTTTTCATTGTAGCATATAAAAATGCAAAAAGATATCGGATTTTGTAAAAAAGAATTTGATTTTTTACAGTTGCAACATTTTGGCTATTTTGATATAATGAAAACAGCTTGAAAAGGAGAGTTTTTATGAAATCAATAGTTGCGATTTTTACCGCAATCATCACCTTCATCAGCGGAGTGTGGGGAGCGGGAATTGAGTTTTTTAACCATTACAGCTTTACTGTTGACACGGCAAAGACAGGCGAAGTTCTTGTAAATCCTGCAAGCAATGTCAACGTCTGGTCGATTGAAGGCAATCCCTTTGTCGGTGCAAAGGCGAGTGAGGAAAACAACATTTTTGATTTTGTTGATTACGTTCAGTTTATGCAGTGCACGGGAGGTAACGCTGACCGCGACCTGTTCAAGGATCCTTATGACAGAACCGTGCTTGACGATTACGACTTCACCGTGCTTATCGAAAACTGCCGCGGTGTGCTCGAACTCGGAGCAAAGCCGATGATCAAGCTCGGAAGTGTGCCGATAAAATATTCAAAGAATGCACTGGCGGGAGAGGATTTCGGCACTAACATCTATCCGCCCGATGATTATGACGTTTATTATAATTACATTGCCGCTATCGCGCAGGCACTTGTTGACGAATTCGGCAAGGAAGAGGTGTTCTCCTGGCGCTTCGGCGTTATGACGGAGTTTGAAAATTCACAATGGTTTATGGCTAACAGCGAAAAGCCCGAGGATGCGGCAACCGAATACTGCAAGCTCTACGACTACACCGTGCAGGCACTCATTGACGTTATCGGCGAGGATGTTTTTGTCGGTGCACACGCAATGGTTGTTACCGAGGGACATTGGGACGAGCGTATTTTTATAAACCATTGCGCAAACGGAACGAACTATAAAACAGGCGAAAAGGGAAGCAGAATCTGCTACCTTGCGGCATCCTTCTACGACTATTCTCCGGGCGAAGAAACAAGCGGAATGAATTTCGAAAAAACGATGAAGCACCTGAAAAAGGCCGCTGATAAGGCAGGGCTTGAAAACCTTATCTTCGGCGTTGACGAGGGCAGACTTCTTGTCGGTAACAGTCGTGGTACAGATGACAATCAGCTTCTTACCCGAACTGTCGGATATACATATCAGGGAGCCTATGATGCGCGCATCTACCGCACGATGTTTGAAAACGATATCAACTATTTTTCATCGTGGGCGTTTCTCTCAAACGGATTGCTTGACGGAAATCCGACCGTCAGCTATCATGTTGCGAAGAATGCGGCAAAATTTGATGGCGCAAGGCTTATAAAAACAAGAAAGCTCTCGCGCGCAGTACTGCCGAATATTGAGGTTGATTCCGTTTCTGCCTATAATGAAGAGACGCAGACCGTTCACATTATGGCATATAATTACAAGAATGATGTCGAATACAAGCGCAGTGCAACTCTTGATTTCAAGGTGAAGGTTCCGCAGCTTGACGGACAGAAGGTTAAAGTGACCGCTTATGTTATCGACGATGACTGCAACTACTTTGATGAGTGGCAGGAGGACAGAGTGAAGTATAACATCACGGACGATTGCTTCGCCTGGTCGCCTGATGACCCCGAAATTGAAAACCCGACGACGCTTCGCGCTGATTGGGCAAGAGAAATTTATTTCAATGAGCTTAAAGAAAAGTATAAAGAATGCTCAAAGCTCGAGCCCGTGACCGAAGAGGTTGAGGTCGAAAACGGAAAGGTGAAGCTTGAAATCACTCTTGACCCGAACGCTGTTGTGTTCTACGAAATTACCCCGATACAGTAAATGATAAAAGCCGTCAGTTTATGCTGACGGCTTGATTATTTATATAGAGTTTACAACGGTAATTATTTTTGAAAGCAGGGATTTATCAAAATCCTCAAACTCCGAAGCTTCAATTTTTTGTCCCGTAAGGGTAACAAACCAGACCGCACCTGCGGCAAAGCGGCCGAGGTCATAGGTCAGATGATATCCGTCACGGCAAAGCGATGCGCCGCCGTTCGGGTAATCAAATTCCGACTCTCTGCGCAAGGCTTGAATCACATCTCCCGTCGGAAGTATCGGGAGACCATATTTTTCCGAAAAGAAATTCACCACGGATTTAATCCGTGAATACATTTCCTGCTGATCGCAGTTATAATTCATAAAACCGGGGTGATCGGTGTCGGTTTCATAAGCCCAGGTCTCGTGCAGATAAATCCGTGCCGAGGGGAGCGCGCCTCTGACCGTACCGAGCAAATCCGAAAGATACGGCTCATAGCTTTCGGGCATACCGCTGAGACTGCTTTCCTGCTGAAGCGTTACGATATCCCAGCTCTCGCGCGAAAGAGCATCGGCAATGCTGATTTTCTCCTCGGCAGGCTTACCGTTTATCTGATAGTCATAAAAAGCGTTGTTTTCTTTGTTGTTTATCCAATGCGTTTCGAGGCTGCATCCGCCGATGTAAAGATTGACGCAGTAAATATCAGTTCCGTGCATCGAGGCGAGCGCACTAAGCCACCGTTGAGCATCCTCGGAAAAGCTGTTACCGATTGAAAGAATTTTCATTGCTTTGCCTCTTTTTTGTCAAGATTTCTGTTGCGGAAATAAAGGATCAAATCCGCACCGACCATAAATAAATTCAAAAAGTAGAAGAAAAGCACATACCATTTTTCGCTGAATGAAGCCATATACGCCTCATTCAGGAATTTTGAAGCAATGCCCGCGATATAACCGAAGAAAATCAGCAGTAAAAATGCGAGGCTCTTGCCCTTTGCGGTGCGCGCCTTGTAGGATTTCATCACATTCATCGGCCACGATGCGCCGAAGCTGACTATCATAATAATTTCTAAAATCTCTGACATAATAATCTCCTTAATCCTGCAACCATTTAAGCTCTTTTGCGGGTATTACAATATAGTTGTCCGCGCCGTCTCCCACGCGAAGGTAAACGTTGCGGATGCCTGCCTGAATAATCTGTCTTGCGCAGACGGGACAGGGCTTTGCGCGGTGAACGGAATTGTCCGAGGGGTTTATTCCTGCAAGGTAAAGGTCGGCGCCGATAGTCTGCTGACGTGAGCAGTTGAGAAGAGCGTTCATCTCGGCGTGAACGGCACGGCAGATTCCGTAGCCCTCACCCTGATGCATATCCTTTTCCATACGCGGACAATAGCCGATTTCACTGCAGTTTTCAAAGCCTCGCGGTGAGCCGTTATAGCCCGTTGAGATAACAACATCGTCCTTGACGATGACCGCTCCGTATTTTCTTTTAAGACAAGTGCTGCGGTAAGCGAAAACCTCCGCACAGTTTAAGTATGTATCAATTTTTGAAACACGGGAATTGTTTTTGGGATAGACCATTGTGGCACCTCGCAGTTATTTGATGTATGTATAATTAACAAGCCCGCCGTCGACTGAGGTTTTTATAAAACCGACTTTTTCAAACAATCGAAGAGACGGCAGATTTGTTTTGTCGATTGAGATTTCGATTGAATAAAAGTTAAGCGGAAGAGCTCCGCTGATAATGTCTTTAATAACTTTTGTGCCAAAACCGTTATTCTGAAATTCAGGAAAAATGAGCAGCGATACATAAAGAACAGTTCCTGATATCTCGCAGTGGACACTTCCGATAAGCTTACCGTTTTCTGAAATTTTATAGTAAAACACATTTTCGGTTTTGGTCACATATTTAAAATATTTTTTCTCGTTTATGTCTATAAAACGCGACACCTCGGGCAGAAGGTGATTTGAAAGAAGCTGAGGAATATCAGAGTCTTTTAAAGATGTGAGCAACGAATAAGTCATTTGATGTTCTCCTTTGCTGTATTGATGGAGGAGACGAGCATTCTGCGGATAGAGCCGCAGTCGTGCAAAATGCTTTTCGTAATGTCAGAAGATATGATGTTTGCCTTCTGTGCTATTTCAATCCAATATTCTGTTTCGTAGCATTCTTTTAATGCGATTTGCAGTTTGGCAATAAAATCGGGGCGACTGTGTGCGTACTTTGCTTCGCGGATATTTGCACCGATTGATGTTCCGCTTCGCTCAAGCTGATTGGATAAAGAATAGTGCCCCTTGATGTTATTCGTTAAATTTAATATTTTAATTGCAAACTCTGTGGACATATCTGCGAGCTTATTCTCAGCCATAAAATCACCTCTTTGTCGGAATTATATCATATATGTATCAGCTTTTCAATGAAATCGCGCAAAGCGCGATGAAATCCTCACCGTGTTCGGATGAAATCCGCTTCGCAGATGAAATTAAATCCGTCCTTATTCCGACGAAGTCGGATTTCATCACAAAGTGATTTCATCCCACGCAAGTGGGGTTTATCCCGTCCGCAAGGACGGATTTAGTTGAAAAGACGCCTGATTTGTCTGCTGACAAATCAAGCGTCTTTTCTGGCGGAGGACAAGGGATACGCCCGTTTCACGGGCTACGTCCTCGGCGACCGTTGCGTTGCAACAGTACCCGCCTCAGACTTCGGAACTAAAAACAGTCCGCCGGACTGTTTTCTTAACGTTCCTCACCCCCTTGGGGTTCAAATCCCTCTCCTTAAACAAAACAGAAAAGCAACCATAACACTTCGTGTCATAGTTGCTTTTCTGGCGGAGGACAAGGGATTTGAACCCTCGCGCCGGTTACCCGACCTACTCCCTTAGCAGGGGAGCCTCTTCACCACTTGAGTAATCCTCCATTGGTGAACAAAACCGAAATATTCTGTTCTTTACAAGTAAGACTTCCTGTAAAAGGAAGTCTTACTCAGTGTGGCGGAGAGAGTGGGATTCGAACCCACGGTACGTTGCCGTACGACGGTTTTCAAGACCGTTCCGTTATAACCACTTCGGTATCTCTCCGAATGCTCGAATATAATATCATAAGTTTTTGCGGTTGTCAATACAAAATTTCAAAAATATATAATAAAAATAAAATCCAAGCCTTTAACCGATAAAAAGACTTGGATTTGAAATCAATTATGACTGTGAATGTACTTCCTCAATAACCTCGGCAACGTAGTCTGCGTAGATATGACCGATGAAATCTGCGCCGATGCCGTATGTGGGGTGAACTCCGTCCTCAGAAAAAGCCTTCCAATCCGTTTTGACACAAGCGGCGGCGAGGATGCCGTCGAGCGGAATAAAGAGGTCTGCGTATTCTCTTGCGAGCTTACGGACAATCTGGATTTTCGGGTCAAGGTCCTCACGGAAATAGAGCTTATCCTCGGCAGGGAGGAGGAACTGCTCAATCATAACAATTTTTGCGTTCGTTTCTTTCTTTATTGCTTCAAGCACCGTGCGGTAGTTTTCCTCGAACTTTTCGTTTGAGAGCCACTCTCTGTTTTCTGCCCTGTGCCAGGTGTCATTAACACCAATCAGAATTGAGACGATATCGGGCTGAATCTCGATAAAATCGCTCTCAAGTCTGTCCACAAGGTCAATGGTCTGGTTGCCGCTGATGCCAAGGTCGATGAACTCGAAATCCATTCCCTCAAAATAATCGGTAAGGTATTTTGCGGCATATTTGGGGTAGCCGTTACCAAGGTCGTGGATGTCGTCGCGGTTGCGGTCGGCATCCGTTATGCTGTCGCCCTGAAATAAAATTTTCATAAAATCTCCTCCAAGCTTTTGATTTCTTTTATCTCGGAAAATTCTCTTTCTCCGCATATGGAAATAAAGAGATTTTTTCTTTCAAAGGTTGTAAATTTTTTACCGTATTTTTTAAACGCTTTTCCGCTGTTTTCAAAGCAATAAATTTTTAATTCCGCAACGGTTTCTCCGCTGAATTTTACTGCACTTTCTTTTAGCGTCCACAGCCGAGTGAACTCTCTTTCGGGTGAATTGCTTTTTGAAATTATCTCTCTTTCATTTTCGGAAAAGCACCGCTCAATAACACCCGCGCGAACGGGCAGAATGTCCTGAATGTCAATGCCTACGGGGCTTTCGTCGGCAACGACGGCAACTCCGCCGTCCGTGTGGCTGATGTTGAAAAATATGTTTTCGTTATTTTTCAAAAACGGTTTTCCGTTTTCACCGACTTCAATTTCAAAATTATTTATCCCGAAATCAGCGAGAGCTTTTTTCAAAAGGAGATAAGAAATTACGCAGTTTTCTTTGTCTCTTTTTTTCTTTAACCTTTCAAATTTTTCTCTGCGGTTTTCGGGCAAAAAATCCAAAAATTTTTCGCAGAAAAATCCGTCATAATTTTCAAAAAAATATATCATTTTTCTGTTCACTCTTTGTCGTAATTTTCGGTGAAGAGATGTACCTCTCCGCCGTCGCGGTCGCGGTATCCGACTACCGTTGCAAGGTTGACGTTGTGAATGCTTTTAAAAATATTCATATCGACCTTATCGTTTTCGGCGGTGAGCTTTCGGATAAGCTCCTTGACCTCCTGCCGCTTTGAGCCGTCACAGTTGGCTTCGTTTTTCTGCGTTACACTGCACGCGCAACGGATGAATTCGAGCTCGTTGTACCTCGCCCAAGCAATGATATCCCTCTCTCGCACCATATAAAGCGGACGGATAAGCTCCATTCCCTCAAAGTTGGTGCTTTTGAGCTTCGGCATCATTGTTTTTATCTCCGCACCGTAAAGCATACTCATCAGCGTTGTCTCGATTGCATCGTCAAAGTGGTGGCCGAGGGCAATTTTGTTACAACCCATATCCTGCGCCTGCTTGTAGAGGTAGCCGCGGCGCATCCTTGCGCAAAGGTAGCACGGTGTACCGCCGCCGACATTCTGCACGGAATTAAAAATAGGGGAATCGAAGACTGTTATCGGAAGGTCGAGGATTTTTGCGTTCTCGATTATTTTTTCACGGTTTTCGGGATTGTAGCCGGGATCCATAACGATGTATTCAACTCCGAACTCAAAATCGCTGTATTTCTGCAGGTGCTGCATACATTTGGCAAGCAGCATAGAATCCTTGCCGCCCGAAATGCACACGGCAATCCTGTCGCCCTCGCGGATAAGCTCATAATCCTTAATTGCGGCAACAAAATTGTTCCATATTGACTTTCGGTATTTCTTGATAATGCTTCGTTCAATAAGCTGATGTCTTTCCATAAGCTGCTCCGTTAATGTGATGTTTTTATTTTATCACCGCTTTTGTCAATTTACAACAGTACAGACAATCTTTTTAGGTTGAAAAAAGAATAAAATTAATGTATAATGTCGTCATATATCGTTTTTTAAACTTTTGGAGTTGATTTTTTGAACAGATTGAATGATTATAAGGTTATGCCGACTGTGGCACTCAGGGGACTCGTTATCTTCCCCGGAATGACACTGAATTTTGACGTCGGCAGACAGCGTTCGATAGATGCAATCAAGGCGGCAATGGCAGATGAAAGGGAGATTTTCCTTGTTGCGCAGAAGGATATCCGCGACGACGAGCCCGATTTTGAACAGCTTTTCAAAATGGGTACGGTTGCAAAAATCAGTCATATTTTAAGACTCCCGAATACGGACACAATCCGCATTTCCGTCGAGGGACTTTACCGCGCTTCTCTTGTTGATATGCTCCAGACTCAGCCGTATCTTATCGCTGACGTCAAGGCTCGCAGAACAACTGTAATCAAGGCGGAGGAAAAGGACTACGAAACTGCTCTTGTGCGCCAGACCAAGGACTATTTTGAAGATTATGCAGACGTTGCACCGCAGATGCCGGGTGACCTCATCCTCGAGGTGCTAGAGAAAAACGGAGCGGGTGAGCTTGCCGATTATATCGCAGGCAACATTATGCTTGAATATAAAAAGCGACAGACGATTCTCAACGAGGTCAATCCTCTGCGCAGGCTCGAAAAGGTCTGCTGTCTTCTTGCAAAGGAAGGCGACCTGATGCGCCTTGAAAACGACATCAACCGCAAGGTGCAGGAAAATATAGATAAAAGTCAGCGTGAATATTATCTTCACGAGCAGATGCGTGTAATTTCCGATGAGCTTAACGACGGAGTGTCTCCGCTCGAAGAGTGTGAAACCTTCAGAGAAAAAATCAAGGCTCTCGGTCTCGAAGAGGAAAGCGAAAAGAAGCTTCTTAAGGAATGTGCGCGTCTTGAAAGAATGTCACCGACTACACCCGAAGCAACCGTCAGCAGGGTTTACATTGAAACCTGCATTGATCTGCCGTGGAACAAGCTGACCGAGGACAATTTAAACCTTGCACACGCAAGAAAGATTCTTGACCGTGACCATTACGGAATGGATAAAATTAAAGAAAGAATTATTGAGGCTCTTGCCGTTCGCAAGCTTTCCGACGGCGGCTACGGACAGACCCTCTGCTTCGTCGGCCCTCCGGGTGTCGGCAAAACCTCAATCGCAAAGAGTGTTGCCGAGGCTATGGGCAGAAAGTTCTCCCGTGTTTCTCTCGGCGGCGTTCACGATGAGGCTGAAATCCGCGGTCACAGAAAGACCTATATCGGCTCAATGCCCGGCAGAATTATTGCCGCGGTAAAGTCCGCAGGAACTAAAAATCCGATTATTCTTCTTGATGAAATTGACAAGCTCGGCTCGGACTACAAGGGCGATCCCTCGTCCGCGCTTCTCGAGGTGCTTGACGGTGAGCAGAACGGCACCTTCACCGACCATTATATTGATATGCCGTTTGATCTGAGCAAGGTTATGTTCATCACAACAGCTAACGACAGATCAACAATCCCCGCACCTCTGCTCGACAGAATGGAGGTTATAGAGCTTCCGAGTTATACGCATGAGGAGAAGTTCAATATTGCTAAAAAGCATCTCGTTCCGAAGCAGATAAAGCTCCACGGACTTGATTCGAAGACGTTTAAAATTAACGACAAGGCATTGAGGGATGTTGTTGACGGATATACCCGCGAGGCAGGTGTCCGCCGTTTGGAACAGCAGATTGCCGCCCTTTGCAGAAAGGGTGCGGTGGCGATTGTCGGCGGTGAGGAGACTGCGGTTTCTGTAAAGGTCAGCGACCTTGAAAAGCTCCTCGGTCCGAAAAAATATATTCCAGAAACAATCGACGAGGAGTCAGCGGTCGGTGTTGTAAACGGACTTGCGTGGACAAGTGTTGGCGGCGAGATGCTTCAGGTCGAGGTTGCCGTGCTTGAGGGTACGGGCAAGGTCGAGCTTACAGGCTCGCTCGGCGATGTTATGAAGGAATCCGCAATGGCGGCTATCAGCTTTATCAGAAGCCGTGTAGATAAGTACGGAATCAATCCGAAATTCTACAAGGAAAAGGATATTCATATCCACGTTCCCGAGGGCGCAGTTCCTAAGGACGGCCCGTCGGCAGGTGTAACAATGGCAACGGCTCTTCTCTCCGCGCTTACGGAAACTCCCGTTGACAGCCATACCGCAATGACGGGTGAAATCTCGCTCCGCGGAAGAGTTATGCCAATCGGCGGTCTTCGCGAAAAGTCAATGGCAGCTTACAGAATGGGTATGAAGCAGGTAATAATTCCGAAGAAAAATGCGGCAGACCTTGCCGATGTTGACGAAAAGGTAAAGGCTTCGATAAAATTTATCCCCGTTACAAGCCTTGACGAGGTTTTTGATAACGCATTAGTTAAAAAGACCGAGGAGAAAAAGGCGGTTGCCGCAATTGCAAACAAAAAGGAAGTCGGCTATAACATTATGAGAACCTGAGGAGGTTGAACAATGAGATTTGACAAGGTTAAATATGAGGCATCCTACGGCACAAGTCAGCAGTTACCGAAATCGGATGCGGTCGAAATCGCGTTTGCAGGACGTTCCAACGTCGGCAAATCCTCAATGCTCAACAAGGTTCTTAACCGAAAAAATCTTGCCCGTGTCAGCTCTGTTCCGGGTAAGACGGTTACCGTCAATTTCTTCGACTGTGACGGTGTAAAGCTCGTTGACCTCCCCGGTTACGGCTATGCAAAGGTCAATTTCAACGAAAAAAAGCGTTGGGCTGACCTTATGGAGGGCTACTTCAATTCGGGAAGAAACATAAGGCTCGTTGTTCAGCTTACGGATATGCGCCACCCCGTTACAAAAGATGACCTTGATATGATGCGCTTTATGCAGTCGGCAGGCTTTGACTTTATTGTCGTTATGACAAAGAGCGATAAGCTCAATAAAACCGAACGCACAAAGCGTCTTGAGGCTATCAAAGACGAGCTTGCGGAATTCGGTGATATCGAAGCGATTCCGTTCTCGGCACAGAACGGTGAGGGCGCGGATAAAATCCGCGAAGCGATTGAAAAATACAGCAAATAAAAAATGCGGTAAGGAGAAAGCCTTACCGCAATATTTTTTACCATCGGAAAATCCATTCAAAGAAGGAGTAATAAAGATTTGTGAAAAATCTTGAAACACGTTCAAAGAATGAAAGCTGACCGACGATTTCATATTCATAGCCCATATCTCTGACAAAATCGTAGCCGTCGGAATATTTGATAATCTCAAAAACGGTGTTTTCGTTATCCGCAAAAGCGTTTTCATCAATCGCCGTCACGTCTGCGGAGATGTAAACCCGTTCAAGCTTCGGACAGCTTGAAGCGACATAGCAGTCGATGTATTCAACGCCTAAGAAGCTGAGCTTAGTCAGCTTCGGGCAATCTGCAAATGCTCCTTCATAGACCTGACAGAATTCACCGTCGATTTCAACGCTTGTGAGTGCCGTGTTTGCAAAGGCACGGCTGCCGATATAGTATGTTTCGTTGCCGAAGGTTACGTTCTCAAGTGCCGTGCAGTTTTCGAAGGCAGAATCGAAAATACCGGCTATGTTGCTCAGGTCTGCCGATTTCAGATTCTTGCATCCGCGGAAGGCACAGTCTGCGATGACTGCGATTTTTGAAAAATCAATGGTTTCGATACCGCTGTTTGCAAAAGCGTTTGTGTAGATATCCGTGTTCTGAGTGAGAACGACTTTTTTGATCTGCTTGCAGTTATAGAAGGCGTAGTCGCCGATGATTGAAATGCTTTCGGGCAGGGTGTAGGTTGAATTTTCTGACGTGATGAGGTAATAGTCGAGAGAATCGAACGAAAAAGCAAGGCCTTCAAGAAGGTCCTCGGGGATATCCTCGCCCCAGAGCTCCTCAATATCATAGTGACAGCAGAGCGCGTCGCCGTCCATATAGTAGCCGTTTTCCTCGCTGATTACGAATTTCTCGAGAGTATTACAGCCTGCAAAGGCACCCGATGTGTACGAGATGCTGTCGCCGAGATAAAGCTCCTTGACTTTCGTGTTTTCAAATGCCCTGATGCCGATTGTGTAAAGCTTATCGCCGAGATGGACTTTTTCGAGGCTCGTGCAGTTTGAGAAGGCACCCTCACCGATGGATTCTACGGCATCGGGAATCGTGATTTCCTTAAGATTGCGGCAGCTTGCAAAGGTGTAGGCGCGGATTTCGCTGATGCTGTCGTTAAGGATTATTTCCTCAGCTCCGGACATAAAGAAGCAATAGTCCGCGATAATCGTGATTTCCTCGGGTACGGTGTAGACGCTGTCTGCGCCGACGTAAGCGTAAAGCACGTTTTTGCCGAGGATAACTGCGCCGTTCTCTGATTTTTCTGCGAGATAGCCGAGCACGGGCGTACCCTCAAAGACGCCGACACCGAAATATTCAAACTCGGTTGTCTGCGGAATGATAACCGCTTCAAGATAGCTTGCGCCGGTGAAAGCATAGTCGTCGATGTAATCAACGCTTGCGGGGATTGTAACGGATTTAACCGTCGGACAATCAGCGAAGGCGTAGTATTCGATTGCTTCTACGGTGTAGCTTTTGCCGTCGCTTGAAACCGTCTCGGGGATTGTGACTGCTGACGGCACGGTGCAGTTGCCGTTCTCATCAATCTCGTAATATGAGACGGAGGCGGTCATAGTCTCGCCGTCAAGGGTGTAGCAAACACCGTCAATAACGGCTGTACCGTATTCGTAAAATTCGTCGCCGCCGTTACCGAACAAGTCGTCGAACCAGCCTGCGGATGCGCTGACCGCGAAAACGGACGTTGCCATAATAACGGCAAGCATTACGGACAGCAGTTTTTTCATTTTACCTTTCATAAAAATCTCTCCCTTAATATTTTTACAGATTTTTCCATCTGTATGATTTTAAAATACTCTTTTTTTAAGCACTTGTAAATAGCTTTTATGGTTAAAAATGGTTACAGTTTTTAGGCAAAAAGTAACAAAGAGGGCTGTTATTAAAATATATTCCTTGCCGGTGCAAGTCAACCGCCCTGGCAGAACTGCAGAAAAATCGCGTAGAAACGCAATTTTGTTAAAGGGCTTTGTTCGTTAAATCGGAAGTTTATCGGGATATTTGCAATAAGCCGCGTAGGGACAGGCGTCCCCGACCGTCCTGAAAAAAGCAAAATCCACGGATGGTCCGGGAGGCCCATCCCTACACGCACTGAGTTTGTTTGTGCAGTTTTTACTCCCCGACAAATTTAAATTTAACATCCAAACAAAAACCGCGGTAGGTCTGTGTGCCTTTACCGCGGTTGTGTTATTTACATCGACTCGGGAACTGTAATTTTGAGCATCTCGAGGATGTTTTTGATTGTGTCCTTTACGCTTATGCAAAGGTAGAGTCTTGCCTGCATCAGCTTTTCGTCATCACAGCTTACACGGCAAGCGTTGTAGAACTTGTGGAAAAGTGTTGCCAGGTCAACTGCATAACGGGTTATCTTTGCGGGGTCATAATTCCTTGCCGCAACAACTATCTCGTTCGTAAGACCTGCCAGATGACGGATTAACTCGCGTTCCTCTGCTTCCTTGAGAAGCTCGAGCTCCTCGGAGGAGCAATCTCTGGGTGAAATACCCTCGCTTTCAAGCTTTCTGATGATTGAACAGATTCTTGCGTGTGCATACTGACAGTAGTAAACGGGATTCTGTGAGCTTTCCTCAACCGCAAGGTCAAGGTCGAATTCCATCTGTGAGCCCGGCTCTCTCATATTGAAAAGGAAGCGGACTGCGTCAATGGGAATGTCCTCAAGAAGGTCAACGAGTGTGATAGCCTTGCCCGTTCTCTTTGACATTCTTACGACCTCGCCGTCACGTGTAAGACGGACAAGCTGCATAAGGATAACGTCGAGCTTGTCACCGCCGACGCCGATTGCATCAAGTGCACCCTGCATTCTTGCAACGTGACCGTGGTGGTCTGCACCCCAGATGTCGATAGCAGTATCAAAGTTTCTGACAGCGAGCTTGTTGCGGTGGTATGCGATATCGGCGGCAAAGTAGGTCGGGTTGCCGTTTGCACGGATAAGAACGTCGTCCTTGAGCTCGAGCTTGTCGATATCCTCCTGCGAATAACCCTGATTTTTAAGTCTCTCGGTCTGCACCTCAATATTCTTATACCAGAGTGCGCCGTCCTTTTCATAGGTGAGACCCTTTTTCTTCATAAGCTCAAGTGTGTCCTTAAGCTCTGTTCCGTTGTGGAGAGTGCTCTCGTGGAACCAGGTGTCATATTCGATACGGTATTTTGTAAGGTTGTCCTTCATTGCCTGAATGTTCTTCGGGAGTGCAAAGTCAACGAGTGCCTTTCTGCGATCTTCCTCGCTTGCGCTGATGAATTTATCGCCGTAAACGTCGGCAAATTCCTGTGCGCGTACCTTGATGTCCTCACCGTGGTAGCTGTCCTCGGGGAGCTCGACGGCATCCTCACCCTTGAAAATCTGCTGATAGCGGATGTCGAGTGAAAGTGCGAATTTATCAATCTGGTTACCTGCATCGTTGATGTAGAATTCACGGCTTACCTCGTAGCCTGCGTAGTCGAGAACTGCGGCGAGACAGTCGCCGAGAGCACCGCCGCGGGCATTACCCATATGCATCGGACCTGTCGGGTTAGCGGAAACGAATTCAACGTTGATTCTCTTGCCCTGACCGTAATCCGAACGGCCGTAGTCCTTGCCCTTTTCGCGGATATCCTTAAGGATGTCTGCGTAGTAGCGGTCGCTGAGGTAGAAATTCATAAAGCCCGGGCCTGCGACCTCTGCACGAAGAAAATACGTGCCCTCAAGGCTGATTTTTCCCGTTATTGTGTCTGCAATTTTTCTCGGCGCGGAGCGGAGCTCTCTTGCCCATACCATTGCGGCGTTGGCTGAAAAATCACCGTTTGCGCGGTCTGCAGGGATTTCGACCTTGAATTCAGCGGTCGGCATCTGAGGAAATGCACCGTCTGTAACGGCAGCTTCAACTGCGGTATAAACTGCATTTTTAAGCTGTTCCTGCACCTTATTTACGATATAAGACATTTAATTTACCTCCTTGTAGTTAGCGGTAATTTTAATTCTGTTCTTGCTTAAAAGCTCGTTGTTGAAATCGAGCGAATATGAAAAATCGAGAACGGTTTTTTTACCCTCTTCATATTCCGAGCGGACAGCGGTTGTGTGAATACCCATCATAATCTGTCCGACGGGAGTGTTGTAACAGCAGAGATTGCGTTTGCCTTTTTCCATTTTCATCTCCGTGTTGTATTCGCCCTCGCGTGTGATTGTGACCTTGTCGGAATTTTCAATGTGCACGGTCGTTATACAGCCCTTGAGCTCTTCCGACTGCTCCTCGTAGATGATGAAGTAGTCGTCTCTTGTACCGTGGATTTCCGCCGTGGTGGTCAGCTCTGCTTTTTCGTTCTGCCCCTGTACACTGTGATAGTCACATAGGGTTATAATGCAGTTCATTGAGCCCACTTCTCCAGAGCGAGAGTGAAGAGCTTATCAATAAGCTCGGCGTAGGGAAGACCCGAAGCGGCAAACATCTTCGGATACATACTGATTGACGTGAAGCCGGGGATAGTGTTCGGCTCGTTGAGCATAACAAGTCCGTCAGACTTACGGACGAAGAAATCAACTCTTGTAAGACCCGAGCAGCCGAGTGCCTTGTAAGCGTTTCTTGCCGCCGCGCGGACTTCCTCATGCTTTTCGTCGGAAAGACGTGCAGGGATGTGCAACTCGCTTGCGGGATTTACGTATTTTGCTTCGTAATCGTAGAAATCGTTACACGGGACAACCTCGCCGCATACGGAAGCGACAGGCTCGTCGTTACCCATAACCGCACATTCAACCTCAATGCCGTCAATACCTTCCTCGAGAACGAGCTTTGAGTCCTCTTTGAATGCCTTTTCAATGGCAACTGCGAGACTTTTTTTATCGTCAGCCTTGCTGACACCGACCGAGGAGCCTGCGTTTGCGGGCTTTACGAAGATTGGGAAGCCGAGATATTCTGCGGCTTTTTCGATGTATTTTTCGGGGTTCTTGCCGTAATCGTAGGAGTTGAAGCCGAGCCACTTCGCCTGCGGAATACCTGCGGCATCGGCAAGAGTGTTTGTCATAACCTTATCCATACAGCAGGCGGAGGCGAGCATATCACAGCCGACAAAGGGGATGCCTGCGACCTGTAAAAAGCCCTGAATCGTGCCGTCCTCACCGTTCTTTCCGTGGAGCACGGGGAAGGCAACGTCTATGCGGATGGTTTTCACTCCGTCAGCCTCAAAAACGAGGAGTCCGTGGTCGTTTCTGTCGGGAGAAATGACTGCTTTTGTAAGATTTTCGGTGTCCTCAAGCCACTTGTCCTCGGGCAGATTTGCAACGTCGCCGTCGTATTTGAACCATCTGCCGTCCTTGCTGATACCGACCATTGTTACGTTATATTTATCTGCGGGGATGTTTTCAATAACTGATTTTGCGGACACGACGGAAACGTCGTGCTCGCTCGAAACACCGCCGAAAAGAATGAGTGCATTCAACATTTTACACCATCTCCATTTGCATTATTAGACAGTTTAACATATTACCATAGTTATGCCGTTAAGTCAAGGAAAATCAAGTGTTTCAGGGCACAAAAAAATAAAAAAATCACACATTTTTTCTGCAAAAAATAGTGACAAAATTGCCTATATATGATATAATTGCTGTAATTGTTATTTAAATATATAAATACAGCATTAAGGAGCTCGTAAAAATGGAACTTAATTCAGCATTTGCATTGATTATCAAGGGTATCGAGAGCACGATGAATTCCAACGGCTTTTCGGTAATTGTCCCTGCAGATACAGAAAAGGGCGCAGTGCCCGTCAGCGAAAAGAACGGCGCAACAATCCTCACCTACGGCGGTAAGAACGGCACGGCGAAGATTGAATATTTTGAGGGCAAGATTTCTCTTCTCTGTGCGCTTTCTCAGGCTGACAGCGCAGTTGACCAGGACTTCAAAAAGGTTTCAACAAGCCTCTTTGATGTTGAAACAGCCGATAACCGCGACATCAAATACATCGTCAACGATTTTTCGGACGGTATCAACGAAACCTACGGCAAAAAGGAGAAGTCAAAGAAGCTTCCTCAGCCTGTTTCAAAATCAGCGGCAAAGAGCGGTGCTGTTTATTACGACCTTGTTACTCTCGGCAGCAGATTTGTTCAGATTTATCCCGAGCTCAAGGAGCAGTATAAGCAGAATATCGAAAAGTACGGCGAGTTCCTCGCTGACGATTTCTTTGTAAATTACGGTAACGCAAAGTTCCGCGAAACAGTCAAGAGAAACGATCCCATCCAGATGCGTAAGCTCTTCAATATGCTTAACGAAATTTATAACGACGGCACAAATCAGACACAGAGCGTTATTGTTGTAACGATTCTCGGCTCACTTTATGATGACGAAAATCTGCTTGCAAACTGTGTTGACTATATGGACGAGATGACACTTTTTGTTATTGAAACAAACAAGATTCTTAAGAGATCTTCTTCAACCAGAGCAAAGCTCGAGCATCCGCCGCTCTGGAAGCCGAAGAAGCAGAAGAAGCCCTCAGGTTTTATGAATCAGTTGAACGGAGGTAATTAACCGTGGCGAATGAAGAAAAGAACGAGTTTCAGCCCGTTGAGGCTGAGGTAACGGATGAGTCAATGCTTGAAGAGGCTATGAATACGGTTGTTACCGAGGAATACGGTGCTGACCAGATTCAGGTTCTCGAAGGTCTTGAGGCTGTCCGTAAAAGACCGGGTATGTATATCGGTTCGACAGGTCCGCGCGGTCTTCACCACCTTGTTTACGAAATTGTTGACAACTCAATCGACGAAGCACTTGCAGGCTTCTGTACTCATATTGAAGTAGAAATTCTTCCCGATAACATCATCACCGTGCGCGATAACGGCCGTGGTATTCCCGTTGCAATTCACGATAAAATGGGCATCCCGACTCTCACCGTTGTTCTCACCGTCCTCCACGCAGGCGGTAAGTTCGGCGGCAGCGGTTATAAGGTTTCGGGCGGTCTTCACGGCGTTGGTTCTTCCGTTGTTAATGCTCTTTCCGAGTGGATGGAGGCGGAGGTTTCCCGTGACGGTCATGTGCATTATCAGAAGTTCTCACGCGGTAACGCTGTCTGCGATATGAAGATTATCGGCGATACAGCCGAGACGGGTACACTCATCCGCTTTAAGGCTGACCCCGAAATTTTCACGGAGACGGTTGAATACGAATTTGACGTTCTTGAACGAAGACTGCGCGAATCCGCATTCCTTAATGCAGGTCTTTCAATTACACTCACAGACTCGCGCGACCCCGAGAATGTTGTTGAAAAGGTTTATTGCTACGAGGGCGGTCTTTCGAGCTTTGTTGAATATATCAACACAAGCCGTGCGCTTACTCCGCTTCATACACCGCCGATTCATTTTTCGGCTTCAAAGGACGACAAGTACGCTGAAGTTGCTCTTATGTATAACGACAGCTACAACGAGGTTATCCTTTCCTTTGCAAACAACGTTAATACCATTGACGGCGGTACTCACGAAACAGGCTTCAAAACAGCTCTTACCCGAGTTTTCAACGACTACGGCAAGGCTCACGGCATCCTTAAGGACGGCGACAAGAAGCTTTCGGGTGAGGACGTCCGCGAAGGTCTTACAACCGTTATCAGCGTAAAGCTTACCGAGGCACAATTTGAAGGCCAGACAAAGGGCAAGCTTGGCAATACGGAAATCACAGGTCTCGTTTCCTCTATGGTATACGAGAAGCTGATGACATATTTTGAGGAGAATCCTTCAGTCGCAAAGGCTATTTTCTCAAAGGCACTTGATGCCTCCAGAGCAAGAGAAGCCGCAAGAAAGGCTCGTGACCTTGCAAGACGTAAGGGCGTGCTTGAAAGCAACTCTCTTCCCGGCAAGCTTGCCGACTGCACGGAGAAAAGCTCTGAATGTACCGAAATTTACATCGTAGAGGGTGACTCTGCAGGCGGCTCTGCAAAGGAAGGCAGAGACAGACAGTTCCAGGCTATCCTTCCCCTTTGGGGTAAGATGCTCAACGTTGAGAAATCCCGTCTCGATAAGGTTATCTCCAACGAAAAGCTTATTCCCGTTGTTACCGCACTCGGTACGGGTATCGGTGACGAATTTGATATAGAAAAACTGAGATATGACAAGGTCGTTATTATGGCCGATGCCGACGTCGACGGTGCTCATATCAGAACACTTCTTCTTACATTCTTCTTCAGATATATGAGACCGCTTCTTGAAACGGGTCACGTATATCTTGCACAGCCTCCGCTTTTCAAAATCAGTAAGGGCAAGAAGTTTGCTTATGCCTTCTCTGATGAAGAGCGCGACGAGAAGATTGAAGAATTCGGCGGAAGCTGTGACATTCAGCGTTACAAAGGTCTTGGTGAAATGGATCCCATTCAGCTCTGGGAAACAACTATGGACCCGAAAACAAGAATTATGCTTCGCGTAACGCTCGAGGATGCTATGGAGGCTGACGAGACCTTCTCCGTGCTTATGGGAGATAAGGTTGAGCCCCGCCGCGAATTTATTGAAAAGAACGCAAAATATGTTCAGAATCTTGACGTATAAGAAAGGAGGAGGATTGAAAAATGGCTAAAGAAATTACACATAATGACGAAGATTTCAGAGCCAATCTGGCTGATACTAAAATCTATAACGTAGACATCAATAAAGAAGTCCGCAAGTCGTTCCTTGACTATTCAATGTCAGTTATCGTTTCCCGTGCGCTTCCCGATGTCCGTGACGGACTCAAGCCCGTTCACCGCCGTATTCTCTACACGATGTATGAGAACAATCTGACTCCCGATAAGGCTTACCGTAAATGTGCGGATACCGTCGGTTCCGTTCTCGGTAGATACCACCCTCACGGTGACGCTTCCGTTTACGATGCAATGGTACGTCTTGCACAGAATTTCTCAATGAGATACACACTTGTTGACGGTCACGGTAACTTCGGTTCAATCGACGGAGACCCTGCCGCTGCTTACCGATACACAGAGTCGCGAATGAGCAAAATGGCTCTTAAAATGCTGACCGATATCGACAAGGATACAATTGACTTTACCACAAACTACGACGACAGACTTAAAGAACCCACGGTTCTTCCGTCACGCTTCCCGAATATTCTTGTCAACGGTTCAATGGGTATTGCCGTCGGTATGGCAACGAATATTCCTCCTCATAACCTTAAAGAGGTTATCGACGGTATGTGCTGTCTTATTGACAATCCCGAGGCTTCTCTTGACGAGCTTATGGAGCACATCAAGGGACCCGACTTCCCGACAAACGGTATCATTATGGGACGTGCGGGAATCCGTGCAGCCTATGCAACAGGCCGCGGCAAGGTTGTTGTCAGAGCGAGAGCAGAAATTGTCGAAAAGAAGAACGGCAGATTTGAAATCAAGGTTACGGAAATCCCGTACAACGTTAATAAAGCAAGACTTATCGAAAGCATTGCAGACCTTGTTAAGGATAAGAAAATTGAAGGTATCTCCGATATCAACGACTATTCTTCAAAGGCAGGTATGCATATTTCAATCGACCTTAAGCGCGATGCAAATCCGCAGGTTGTTCTTAATCAGCTTTATTCCTACACACAGCTTCAGACAACATTCGGCGTAATTATGATTGCTATTGTCAACGGCGAGCCGAAGGTGCTGACACTCAAGGATATCTTGCGCAACTACATCGACTTCCAGCAGGAGGTTGTTACAAGACGTACACAGTACGACCTTAAAAAGGCTCAGGACAGAGCACATATCCTCGAAGGCTTGCTCACTGCTCTTGATTTTATTGACGAGGTTATCAATATCCTTCGTGCATCAAAGAGCATCAACGAAGGTAAGGAAGCTCTTATGGAGCGCTTCGGACTTGACGACGTTCAGGCTCAGGCTATCGTGCAGATGCGTCTCGGTCAGTTGACAGGTCTTGAAAGAGTCAAGATTGAGGATGAGCTCGGCGAGCTTAAAATGAAGATTGCTGAATTCCTCGAGCTTCTTGCTGATGAGACAAAGCTTCTCGGCGTTGTCAAGGCAGAGGCACTTGAAATTGCAGATAAATACGGCGACGACCGCCGTACCGAGATTATGAACGTCTCGGGCGAGGTTGATATTGAGGACCTTATCCCCGAGGAAACCTGTGTTTATACCTTTACCGATTTCGGCTACATCAAGCGTATCCCGATGTCGGAGTATCAGACACAGCGCCGAGGCGGACGAGGTGTCAAGGGTCTTACAAGACGTGAGGACGATATCGTCCGTACGATGTTCACGGCTTCGACACACGATTATATCTCGTTCTTCACAACAAGAGGACGTACCTTCAAGCTCAAGGGCTACGAAATTCCCGAGGGCTCAAGAACAAGCAAGGGTATGAATATCGTAAATCTTCTTCCGCTCGAAGCGGACGAGAAGGTTTCTTCAATGATTCGCTTTACTGCGGCTGACGAGGATACGGGATATCTTTGTATGTTCACCCGCAAGGGTATCATCAAGCGTTCAAGCCTTGAAGAGTATAAGTCAATCCGCCGTGCAGGTGTTCTTGCCATTACTCTTGATGAGGGCGACGAGCTTGCATGGGTAACAACAACAACGGGCAACGATGACCTTATCGTTGCAACAAGAAAGGGTATGTGTATCCGATTTAACGAGAACGATGCACGTCCCATCGGCAGAACTGCACGAGGCGTTAAGGCAATCGAGCTCCGAGAGGGTGACGAGGTTGTCGGTATGACGGTTGTTGAAGAGGGTAAAACTATTCTTACCGTCAGCGAAACGGGCTACGGCAGAAAGAGCGATTTTGACAATTACCGTGTTCAGTCAAGAGGCGGTAAGGGTCTTATCAACTACCACGTTGAAAAATACGGCGACATTGCGGCAGTTACATCTGTCAGCGATGATGACGATATTATTCTTATTGCATCCGACGGTATTATTATCCGTATTCCCGCAGACGGCATCAGCACCTTTGCACGTCCGTCAAAGGGTGTTCGCGTAATGCGTGTTACGGAGGGTGAGAGACTTATCACAATCACACCCGTACAGCACGAGGAGGCGGAGCCTGAAAACGAAGAGGCTCCGGCAGAGACCGCCGATGAAACAACAGAAAGCACACAGACACCGGAAAACTAAAATAACGGAAGGGGTTAATTTATGAACATTGCAATTATTGCACACGATGCGAAAAAAGAACTTATGACCCAGTTTTGCATTGCGTACTGCGGTATTCTGAGCCGTCACAGACTCTTTGCAACAGGTACAACAGGCAAGCTCGTAGCTGATGCGACAGGTCTTGAAATTACGCGCTTTTTAAGCGGTTCACAGGGCGGCGACCAGCAGATAGGCTCACTTATTGCCTGCAACGAAATTGATATGCTTCTTATATTCAGCGACCCGCTTGACCCCAAGGAACACGAGCCGAACGTGAACAGTCTGCTTCGTATCTGCGACGTTCACAACGTACCTGCCGCAACAAATATTGCAACGGCAGAGGCTCTTATCCACAGCCTTGACAGAGGCGACCTTGATTGGCGCGACATCGTAAACCCGAAGTATTAATTAAATTTAAAAATTTAAGCTGAATAACCGCCGAAACATGAAAAATATCGGTGGTTATTCGGTGCGTTATCGGCAAGGATTTTACCGATAACGTTTCAGCATACAAGGAGACTTTTTTATGGCACTTATAACAAAGGCTGTCAAGGGAACGCTCGACGTTCTTCCCGCGGACAGTCACAAAAATCAGTTTGTTGAAAAGACGGTGCTTGAGATTGCAAACGAGTTCGGCTTCAGAGAAATCCGCACTCCCGTTTTTGAGCACACGGAGCTTTTCACACGTTCGGTCGGTGACACGACAGACGTTGTTCAGAAGGAAATGTATACATTTGAAGACAAGGGCGGACGTTCTATCACACTTCGTCCCGAGGGTACTGCAGGCGCGGCGAGAGCCTTCCTTGAGCACGGTCTCACAAATGAGCCGATGCCTCAGAAGGTAAGCTACATCACCTCCTGCTACCGTTACGAAAAGCCTCAGGCAGGCAGATTGCGTGAATTCCACCAGTTCGGAATTGAGTGCTACGGCACCGCATCTCCCGCCGCTGATGCAGAGGTTATCTCTGTTGCAAATGAGGTTTTCGGCTTCCTCGGAGTGGACAGAATCCGTCTTGAAATAAATTCAATCGGATGCCCGAAATGCCGTAAGGAATACCACGCGGCACTCAAGGCTTACTTTGAGTCACGCAAGGGCGAGCTTTGCGGCACCTGCCTTGACAGACTTGACCGCAACCCGATGCGTATTCTCGACTGTAAGAGTCCTGTCTGCCACGAAATTGCGGCAGATGCACCGATTATTCTCGACTACCTCTGCGACGAGTGCAAGGAGCACTTCGAAAAGGTGAAGATGTACCTTGACAATATGGGAATCTCCTACGAGGTCAATCCGCACATCGTCCGCGGTCTTGATTACTACACAAGAACTGTTTTTGAATTCCTGACCGATTCGCTCGGCGCACAGAGTGCTGTCTGCGCAGGCGGACGTTATGACGGTCTTATCGAAGAAATCGGCGGTGCACACGTGCCTGCACTCGGCTTCGGCATGGGTATTGAGCGGCTTCTTCTCTTGCTCGAGGCGCAGGGAATTCAGCTTCCCGAGGCGAAGAAGTGCGATATTTACATCGCGAATATCGGCGATGAAGCATCCTTCAAGGCGGCTTCGCTTGCAACCGAGCTTCGTCAGTCGGGAATGTTTGCAGAGTTCGACGTTGTCGGACGCTCACTCAAGGCACAGATGAAATATGCCGATAAAATCGGTGCAAGATTCACAACGGTTATCGGTGAGGACGACATCAAAGCGAATATCGCAAGAGTTAAAAATATGCAGACGGGCGATACGACCGAAATTGCACTTGATGAGTTTGCGGACACATTTATGGAGCTTTCACTCCGCTGTGCGGCAAACGATTTGCAGGATATGGTCAGCAACTCGGAAGCGATTGATATAAGCAAATTTTTGGGAGGCTTAATGTAATGGATTTTATGACCGGATTAAAGCGCACCGACTATTGCGGTGACCTCAGAATTACGGATGCAGGCAAGGAAGTTACTGTTGCAGGCTGGGTACAGCGTCAGCGTGACCTCGGCGCACTTATCTTCATCGACCTTCGTGACAGAACAGGTATTGTTCAGCTCGCATTTGACGAGAATACAGATAAGGAAATTTTCGAAAAGGCTTTCGCCGCAAGAAGCGAATTTGTACTTATGGCAAAGGGTATTGTCCGTGAGCGTTCTTCAAAGAACAAGGACATCCCGACAGGCGACATCGAAATCGACGTCAAGGATTTGAGAGTGCTCGGCAAGAGCGAAACTCCGCCGTTCGAAATCGTTGAAAACTGCCAGACATCGGAGCTTACAAGACTTAAGTACCGTTATCTCGACCTTCGCCGTCCCGACCTTCAGAGAAATATCATTATGCGTCACAAGATTTGCAAAATCACACGTGACTATTTTGACGAGAACGGCTTTATCGAGATTGAAACACCGATTCTTATCAAATCAACTCCCGAAGGCGCAAGAGACTTCCTCGTTCCCAGCCGTATCCACAACGGAACGTTCTATGCTCTTCCGCAGTCACCCCAGCTTTACAAGCAGCTTTCAATGGTAGCGGGCTTTGACAGATATATGCAGATTGCACGTTGCTTCCGCGACGAGGACCTTCGTGCTGACCGTCAGCCCGAGTTCACACAGATTGACCTTGAAATGTCCTTTGTTGATATGGAGGACGTTCTTGCAATCGGTGAGGGATATATGAAGAGAGTTTTCAAAGAGGCTCTCGGTGTTGAAATCGAAACTCCCATTCCGCGCCTTACTTATAAAGAGGCTATGGACCGTTACGGCTCGGACAAGCCCGATACACGCTATGCTATGGAGCTTTACGATTTGAGCGACCTTGTTAAGGATTGCGGATTCGGCGTATTCAGCGGTCCCGTTGCAGAGGGCGGTTCAGTCCGCGGTATTACTGCAAAGGGTGCTGTTTCAAAGCTTACACGTAAGGAAATCGACAAGCTTACGGAAATGGTACGCGGCAGCGGTGCAAAGGGTCTCGCTTGGGTGAGACTTAACGAGGACGGCACAATGGCATCCTCCTTTGCAAAGTTTATGACAGAGGATGAGATGAAGGCTATCCTTGAGCGTGCAGATGCACAGGCAGGCGACGTTGTTCTCATCATCGGCGACGTCAAGAATTCTATCGTATATTCCGTTCTCGGCGCACTCCGTCAGGAGGTTGCAAAGAAGCTCGATATCATTCCGCAGGACAAGTTCAATCTTCTCTGGATTACAGAGTTCCCGTTCTTCGATTGGGACGAGGATGCACAGACCTGGGTTGCAATGCACCACCCGTTCACATCCCCGATGGACGAGTGCCTCGAGTATCTTGAAACAGACAAGGCTCAGGTACGCGCAAAGGCTTATGACCTTGTTCTCAACGGTGTAGAGCTCAGCTCGGGCTCAATCCGTATCACAAACCCCGACCTTCAGAAGAGAATGTTCACTCTCCTCGGTCTTTCTGACGAAGAGGCTTATGCAAAGTTCGGTTATCTTACCGATGCATTCAAGTACGGTGCACCGCCTCACGGTGGTATGGGTATCGGTCTTGACAGACTTGTTATGCAGATGCTCGGCTGTGAGAGCCTTCGTGATGTTGTTGCTTACCCGAAGGTCCAGAACGCAAGCGAGCCGATGACAGAGTGTCCGGCAGCAGTTGATACAATTCAGCTTGATGAGCTCGGTATCGCACTCAAGGTTAAAGAAGACTAATATATATAGTATAATAAAATGAGCGGTTCAATCGAACCGCTCATTGTTTTTGCTTTATTTACTCTGGTTGCTCGGATTGCCGCAGCACTTTTTGTATTTCTTGCCGCTGCCACAGGGACATGGATCGTTCGGACCGGGAGTCTCTTTCTTGCGGACAGTTCTGCCTTTTTCACTTCCGTCGGAAGCACCGCTTTCGCTTGTAACCTTTGCCGTCTGTTCGCGCTTAGTGTCTTCCTCACTGCGGATTCTGACCGTAAGCATCTGACGGACTGTCGATTCGCGGATAGATGTGCTCATCTCGTCGAACATATCGTAGCTTTCCATACGGTAAGCGACAACGGGGTCCTGATTACCGTAAGCACGAAGTCCGATACCGCGCTTGAGCTCCTCCATAGAGTCGATATGCTCCATCCAGAAGGTGTCAACGTTACGGAGAAGAATCATATGCTCAAGACTTCTCATAACCTCGGGTGTAAGCTCTGCTTCACGTGCCTCATAACGCTCGTGACCTCTTTCGAGAAGCATCTGCTTTGCCTCGTCTCTGTCAAAAGAAGCCTCGTCCTCAAAGTCTGTCGGCTCTGTAATCCAGCCGAGGTACTTTTCGCGCAGACCCTTGATGTTCCAATCGGACTTCTGCAAAGCTGTCGGACAGTAGAATTCAACAGATTCCTCAACGGATTCGTCGAGCATCTTGAGAATGGATGCCTTGATATCCTCACCGTCAAGAACGCGGTTACGCTGACCGTAGATAAGCTCACGCTGTCTGTTCATAACGTCGTCGTATTTAAGAACGCTCTTACGGATTGCAAAGTTCTGTGATTCCTTCTTCTTCTGTGCCGATTCGATTGATTTTGTAATCATCTTGTTTGTAATCGGCATATCCTCGTCAGCGTTGAGAGTTGTCATAAGGCTCTGCATTCTGTCTCCGCCGAAGAGACGCATAAGGTCGTCCTCAAGTGAGAGGTAGAAACGGCTTGCACCGGGGTCACCCTGACGGCCTGCACGTCCGCGGAGCTGGTTATCAATTCGGCGGGAGTCGTGGCGCTCTGTGCCGATGATGAAGAGGCCGCCTGCATCGCGTACCTGCTGTGCCTCGCCGCTGATTTCTTCCTTGAACTGCTTTTCAAGCGCAGTAAATTCTTTTCTTGCGTTGATGATATCCTCGTTATCTGTCTCTGCAAAGCCTGTTGCCTCAACAATGAGCTCTTCAGTATAGCCCTTACGGCGCATTGCAGCCTTTGCGAGGTATTCAGCGTTACCGCCGAGCATAATGTCGGTACCGCGGCCCGCCATATTTGTTGCGATTGTAACCGCGCCGAGCTTACCTGCCTGCGCAACGATTTCAGCTTCCTTGTCGTGATGCTTTGCGTTGAGCACCTCGTGTTTGATACCGCGGCGCTTGAGAAGCTTGGAAAGCACCTCTGACTTTTCGATTGAAATTGTACCTACAAGCACGGGCTGTCCCTTTTCGTGACATTCGATAATCTGCTCGATAAGAGCGTTGAACTTTGCCGCCTCTGTCTTGTAAACAACGTCATCATTGTCCTTACGGATCATCGGTCTGTTGGTCGGTATTTCAACAACGTCAAGGGTGTAGATTTCCTGGAATTCCTGACTTTCCGTCATCGCAGTACCTGTCATACCTGAAAGCTTGGAGTAAAGACGGAAATAGTTCTGGAATGTGATTGTAGCGAGAGTTTTGCTCTCGTGCTCAACTTTAACGCCTTCCTTAGCTTCAATAGCCTGATGAAGACCCTCGTTATATCTTCTGCCGAGCATAATACGTCCCGTGAATTCGTCAACGATAAGAACCTGATTGTCTTTTACAACGTAGTCGATATCACGGCGCATAACGCCGACAGCCTTGATTGCCTGGTTGATGTGATGAAGGAGTGTCATATTGTCGGCATCCATAAGATTTTCGACATTGAAATATGACTCTGCCTTTGCGATACCGCTCTTTGTGAGAGATGCGGTGCGTGCCTTTTCGTCAACAACGTAGTCGCCGTCAGCAACGTCCTCGGCATTCTGCTTGGAGTCGATTTCTTTAACGACAGCCTTTGTAAGGTTGCGGACAAAGTTGTTTGCGAGAGTGTAGAGCTCTGTTGAACGGTCGCCTCTGCCCGAAATAATAAGCGGAGTTCTTGCTTCGTCGATAAGGATTGAGTCAACCTCGTCAACTACGGCAAAGTTATGACCGCGCTGAACCTTGTGATCCTTATAGGGAACCATATTGTCACGGAGATAGTCAAAGCCCATCTCGTTGTTTGTACCGTAAGTGATGTCTGCGTTATAAGCCGCCTTACGTTCGTCGTTGTTAAGACCGTGAACGATAAGTCCGACGGAAAGACCCATAAAGCGGTAAAGCTTGCCCATCCACTCGGAGTCACGGCGAGCGAGGTAATCGTTGACCGTAACGATGTGAACGCCCTTGCCTGAAAGAGCATTGAGGTAAGCGGGGAGGGTAGCAACGAGAGTTTTACCTTCACCTGTTTTCATTTCTGCAATTCGTCCCTGATGAAGCACGATACCGCCGATAATCTGCACGGGGAAGTGCTTCATTCCGAGAACACGCCACGAAGCCTCACGGCAGGCGGCGAATGCCTCGGGGAGGATATCGTCGAGCGTTTCGCCGTTTGCAAGACGCTCCTTGAATTCAACCGTTTTGTGCTGAAGCTCCTTGTCGGAGAGCTTTGTATACTCTTCTTCAAGTGCGAGAACCTTGTTTTTAATCGGTGTTATTCTCTTGACCTCTTTGGTGGAATAATCACCGAAAATCATTTTTAATAAGCCCATTGGTGTATGTCCTTTCAAAAGTTAAATAAGTGTCATATAAGTTTTTCGTCAAAGTTGATAACGAGCTTGTCGCGCGACATTGTCAACTGTTTGTATTCGACACCTGCCGCGTCGAACATCTTTTTGGATGCCTTAACGCCGTCGGTGTCCTTATATTTATCAGAGATGTAAAGAACCTTCTTTATACCGCTCTGAATAATAGCCTTTGCACATTCGTTGCAGGGGAAGAGTGCAACGTAGATTGAGCAACCCTGAAGCGGTGCACCCGCGTTGTTGAGGATTGCATTGAGTTCAGCGTGGCACACGAAAGGGTATTTGGTGTCAATTTCGCTGTCGCCCGCTCTTTCCCACGGGAAGTCGTCGTCACTGCAGCCGTGAGGGAAGCCGTTGTAGCCGACGGACATAATCTTCTTGTTTTCGTTGACGATACAGGCGCCGACCTGTGTGCTGGGGTCCTTGCTTCTCATTGAAGAGAGCATAGCGATGCCCATAAAATATTCGTCCCAGGAAATATAATCTTCTCTTTTAGCCATTCGTGTCACGCTCCTTAAAACGTAATTATTCTGTTTTCTGCTGTGCCAGCCTCGTTATATGAGGAGAAAAGCACGGTATTGTTATCAATAAAGCAGAAATTGCGGATGCCGTTGTCGAAGATACTGTCTGTAATAACCTTTGTTTCGTCGTTCTCGGTATCGTATAAAAACATCGACTGCTGTTCACCGTTGCAGAAAACTGCAAACTTTGTGCCCGTGCCGTTTGCAATAAAGCCTGAGAATTCGGTGAAGGTAGCCTTCTTGAGCGAAACGCTTTCGCCCGTTGTGATGTCTGTTACCTTAAAATCATTTTTGCCCAGCAGGTAGTTCCCGCTGACTGCGTAATCGGAGAAAACTCCGTCAAAGCTTGCAAGAGGCTTCTTCTTGTCGCCGTTTCTGATAAGGTCAAAGCCCTTTTCGGTATTGGCGAAGCAGTAATACGCGCCGTCCTTTTCACGGATGACATAGCTCGGAGAATCGGAAACGGTTGTTGCCGAGCCTTTCTTCATCGACTTGGAATTGGCTATTGTAAGGAAATCGTATTTCTGCTCGGCTGCCGTTGTGTCGTGGTTACGGCAGGAGGCGAAAAGGTCGTACTTTTCGTTATTGTTGAGCATTGTGTCGGTAAAGATTGTCCAATCCTCACGCATCGTGCCGTCAGCCTGAACAAGTCGGTCGCGCTGTGAAATAACAAGGCTTGTTTTGCCCGAACTCAAATCGAACGAATACATATCGGAATATGTTTTTTCGCTCTTATAAGCATCAGCACTTTCCATATCTGTCAGCAGAATGTACTGTGTTTTAACCTGTGAAGCGTAAGCCTTCGGGCAATCCGTCATACGGACGAAGATGTAAGAAAAGTTTTTGGTTTGTGTGCCGTCTTGCTTTGAGTTGAATAAGCCGTAGCCGACAGTACCTGCATCGGTCGGAAGGTAGTGGAGCTTAACCTTGACCTTCTGTGAAGAGCAGGTGAGCTGAACGTCCTTTGTCTTGACTCCGTTTACCTCGGAAAAAGCTCCGTCAGCGTATTTATAAAACTTGAAAGTGCCGTCAGGATGCATTTCGTAGAACAAATCCTTCTGCTCGGTCTGAACGAGTGGATAATCCGTGTCGAAAGAAACGGGGGAGAGGCTGTCAAGAGCTTCTGCCGAAGCTGTATCAATACTGCCCGTGATTTTCTGCAGGAAAGCATCACTGCTTGTCAGCGCGGTAAAAGCAACCGCAACAACGAGAATTACAGCAAGAATGCCGAGTACAATTTTATTGTTTTTAGTCATTGTAAATTCCTCACTTTATCGTCAGCTCAACGGGACAATGGTCGGAGCCGTAGATATCCGAATGAATTTTTGCTCCCTCAAGGCGGTCAGCCATATCATCCGAAACAACGAAATAGTCAATACGCCAGCCGACGTTTTTCTCCCTTGCCTTGAAGCGGTAAGACCACCAGCTGTAAGCGTTTTCAAGGTCGGGATAAAAATATCTGAAGGTGTCAATAAAGCCCGCATCAAGAAGCTCGCCGAATTTACCTCTTTCCTCGTCGGAAAATCCGGGATTGCCACGGTTCGTCTTCGGGTTTTTAAGGTCGATTTCCTTGTGCGCAACGTTAAGGTCACCGCAGAAAACAACACCCTTTGTCTTTTTGAGCTCGCACACATAGCTGCGGAAGGCATCCTCCCACTTCATACGGTGGTCGATTCTTTTAAGTCCGTCCTGCGCATTCGGGACGTATTCCGTGATGAAATAAAAGTCGTCAAATTCGAGGGTGATTATTCTGCCCTCTGTGTCAAGCTCGGAGACACCGATGCCGTAACGGACGCTTATCGGCTCTTCCTTTGTGAAGATTGCCGTGCCCGAATAGCCCTTCTTTTCGGCATAGTGCCAATATTGGTGATAGCCGTCGAGTGCAAGCTCGAGCTGACCTTCCTGCATCTTTGTCTCCTGCAGGCAGAAGATGTCTGCATCAAGCTTATTGAAAACGTCCATAAAGCCCTTTGTTATACAGGCACGGATTCCGTTAACATTCCACGAAATAAATTTTTTGCTCAATTCGGCCCACCTCCGCACATTATAAAATGTATTATAACATATTAAATAGCAAAAATCTATTATTCAGCGATGTTTTTTTGCTTAGTTCACAAAAATTTTAAAAAGTATAAAAAATGCTGGATTTTTTAATACAGATGTGTTATTATGCTTATGTCTGTAAATGACGAAAAACATAAAATTATTAATGTAGGGAGAAGATTCGTATGAAAAACACAATTTTTCAGTGCGTGACAGCAATTATCTGTGTAGTTGCTATCTCTGTAACAGGTATGCTCGGTATGGGCAAGATTGCAGATGCAAAGATCGAAGCTGCTAAGCTTGCAGCAGAATCAGCAGGCAACGTATCAACAGATGCAGGTTCAGTTGACGGTACAGTAGACGGTACTGTTGATGGCACAGTTGACGGTACAGTTGACGGCACAGTAGACGGTACGGTAGACGGCACAGTTGACGGTACAGATGCTACAACACCTGACGCAGGCACAGATGCTACAACACCTGATGCAGGTACAGATGCTACAACACCCAGCGCAGGCGCTGACAACGGCCCCAAGGCTCCGGCAACAAATGCTGAAATCACAGCTTATTACAACAACGCTATCAACAAGGTTATCAGCTCAAAGGCTGGTTTCAAGAAGAGCAGAACAACTGTAATGCACAGCCTTGACGGCGGTGCTCTCCTCAAGATTCAGCTCGTTGTTGATATGGTTAACGAGTTCCTCGGTGTTGGTACAACACAGTGGGATAACGCTAAGGGCAAGCAGGAAAACCTCAGCAAGGCTTCTCTTGCAGCAGGCGACGTTAAGCAGGCTTCTTGCGCAGACAAGAACGGTATCTACACAATCACAATGACTCTTAAGGACGGTAACAGCTCAGCTAACCATTCTTCAAATTCTGACACATCACCGCTTCAGAGATCAGGCGTTTTTGCAGGTAAGGGCGACAAGACTGCATACGACTACAAGAATTCTGAAAACATCCACACAGCTATCAACGGTGTTGACGATTGTACAGCAGAGTCAGCAATCGAAAAGGTAACAAACACAAAGATTGTTGCTGTTATCGATTCAAAGACAGGCAAGCTCCAGTCACTTACAGCTTCTTGGGATTGGTACGTTGAGCTTACACAGGTTAAGTACACAATCGTTAGTATCAAGCAGGCTAAGGGTAACGCTACAACAACAGTTAAGCTTACTAACGTTCAGTGGTAATTGCATTTTAAAAAAGTTAAACTCCTGAGGGCAACCTCGGGAGTTTTTTCATTGAAAATTCAACTTTTTTATGCTAAAATCTTTATATCAAATTTTTTGGGTGATTATATGCAAGCTGTATTTAAATTTGTTGCTTCTTTCCTCTCATTGCTTTTTTTCTTGTTTACGGGTCTGCCCTGCATAATTACAGAAAGCAAAAGCGAGAGAGAGGAAAACATTGCACAGCAGATTGAAAGGGTAGAGTCGCTTTCTGAGGCTTATGCAAGCGGAAATTACCAAAAAGCGGACGAGTCAGCCCTCGCAGGCTTTGATGTCTCAAAAGCGTATGCTGACGGCGTTAAGTTCAACGAGGTTGCATATATTGCAACGCACAACAGCTATCAGCTCGAGAGTGTGCCGTCTTATCGCAAGCTTTACCGTGATCTTGAAAACGTAACCTTCGGTCTTATCGACGGTAATGCGCCCGAATACAGCAGTGATACTCTCACCGAGCAGTTCAACCTCGGTATAAGAAGTGTTGAGCTTGATATCGAAACGGTTGTTGACGGGGATGATGTCAGCTTTGTCTGCTCGCATTCACCGCTGCTCGATATGACCTCATCGTGTTACAATTTCAGACTTGCGCTTGAAGAGATCAAGATGTGGTCGGATGCGAATCCGTGCCATTTGCCGATTACCATTATTGTCGAGCCGAAGGAATTTTTCCTGCTTGAAGTCGGAATGCGCTTTATGAACGTTAAATATGCCAATGAGATTGATAAGCTTTTGATTGATGTGTTCGGCGATACGCTGATTACCCCTGCGGATATGATGGGTGATTATTCCTCACTCAAGGAAATGCGCGAAAATGACGGTTGGCTGACTCTTGACGAGTGCGCAGGCAAGGTTGTCGTACTTCTGCACGACACGGACGACGTAACATCAAAATATATCAAGCAGGACGAATCAATCAGAACGCAGGCAATGTTTCCGATGCTCCGTTATAAGGACAGGGATAAGGACTATGCCTCGTTCCTTCTTGTCAATAGGCCGGCGGATATCGCAAAATATGCAAATGAACTGATTTATGAAAAGAACCTGATTGTCAGAACGCAGGTTGACACCTACGGCAGCTACAATGAGGAAGACCGCAAACTTACGCTCTTAAGCGGTACACAGATCCTTTCAACAGATTATCCCAAAAAGACGGATATGACTGATGTTGAATATTATGTTGATTTTGAGCCGGGCACGGCAAGGATTATAAAGTAAAATTAAAAGCAAGAAGGATTTTGATTTCCTTCTTGCTTATTTTTATTATTCAACGTTCCTTCTCCAATGGAAGAGATATTGCTGTGCTATGCCCTCAACGTCCTGCGTGCATTCGGGCAAGCCCTCGGGGTAAAGCTCGGACATAATCCTGCGCACCCACACGTCAACGGGGAAGGCATCCACGCGCCCGCAGCCGTAAAGCAGGGCACATTCCGCCACCTTTGCGCCGACACCCTTGATTTTTATCAGCTCCTGCCGTGCTTCGTCAATGTCGCAGGAGGAGAGCTTTTTAAGGTTTACATCACCGCCGGCAACCTTCTGCGCGGCATCAATAATGTACTTTGCGCGGAAGCCCGAACGAAGCGGCGCAAGATCGTCTACGGTGAGCTCTGCGAGTCTTTCGGCACTCGGGAAGGTAAAGTCACCGCCGCCCAGGTCATCACCGAAACAGGCACACAGACGCCCGATAATACCCTTGATTCGAGGTATGTTGTTGTTCTGCGAAATGATGAACGAGCACAGCGCCTCCCACGGCTCCTGCTTGAGAATACGGATGCCGGGATAAGCCTCAATCGCGGCTTTAAGGTGGCTGTCGGCTTTGAGCCGTTCGCAAATTCTGCCGTAATTTCTGTTAAGGTCGAAGTATTCTGCCCAGAGCTCTTCGTCACCCTCGTCGAAACAGCCGTTGATAATGAGCTTGTCGCCGTTTTGGGAGATATCAACCGCTTTTCCGCACGCAACACCGTGCCAGCTTCCGTCCGAAATTTCGCTCCAGCGGAACGCCTGACCGCAATCGAGCGTGAGGGGAACGGAAAGGGTGTCGATACCGGAAAAAATTATGGTATTTTTGTTAAAATCAACGTTCATTGAATCACCTGTATAAATGCTGAATATTCATTTTGTAACTATTTGTAACAATGCCTTGTCAAGTGCTTTTATGACTATTTTTAATAGAAAAAATAGATAGAATTTTCATAAAACTTTGTGCAAAATATTACTAAAAAACACTTGACAGGTTATATTTGATATCTGTTAAAAAAATAACAAACTTGTTCGAATTGACACAAAAACTGTGGAAAACTTTGATAAATCAAGGCTTCTGGCGGAAGTTATCAACACTTTCAACACGGTTTTCCACACTTTTTAACCGATTTTTCAAGTTTTCCACACTTCCACCGAAAAATTGTGAAAGTTTTTCCGATGTCGATTTTTGTCGGATTTTATTCATTATTTATGTATAATTTTGCTTTGTGAACAATGTACATAAATTGAATAAAAAACTATGAAAAAGGCAACAATACGGATGAATATTTTAAAAAGAGGTGTCTGTTTTGTTGAAAGGTGTGAACCATCAGATTATCGAGGTTACAAAACCGTCGTGTGAATACTTCGAAAGAGTGATTTTTTTCGTTAAGCCCGAGTTTTCTTCCGTCAGTGAGGGTACCTTGCGCGAGCGAGCAAGCACAATTGCAGGGGAGGTCGGAGCTCCGCCGCCGTCAAAGGTGCGTCAGGATAAGCTTCTGCTTGTATCCCGTCTGCTTTGTGCCGCAATCACGGGCGCGGCGGTCACGATTATTGTGTCAAAATTACTTTTTGGCTGATTTGCAGAATCCGCGCATACAGCAGTTCTCGCAGTCGGGACGGCGCGCAACGCAGACCGCTCTGCCGTGAAGAACGCAACGGTGGCAAAAATCGTTACTCTCCTCGGGAGGAAGAATTTTTTTAAGCTCCAGCTCGACCTTCAGCGGGTCCTTGGTGCTGACAAGACCGAGCAGGTTTGAAATTCGGATAAGGTGCGTGTCAGCTACAACCGCAGGCTTGCCGTAAACGTCACCGCAGATGAGGTTTGCCGTTTTTCTGCCGACACCCGGGAGGGAGGTCAGGTCTTCAAGATTATCGGGCACCTTGCCGTCAAAGCGTGCAAGAATTTCCTGTGCCATGCCGATAATGTCGCGAGCCTTTGTGCGGAAAAATCCGCAGGAGCGCACAAGCTCCTCAACGTCCTCAACTTTTGCGTTGGCGTAGTCTTCAAGAGTTTTATATTTTTCGAAAAGGGCAGGGGTGATAAGGTTCACCCTTGCATCCGTACATTGAGCGGAAAGCCGTGTTGCAACGAGCAGTTCAAAGTCGTTGCCTGCATTAAGAGAGCATATTGCCTCGGGGTATTCTTTTTTAAGAGCCTCAACGGCAAGTAATGCTCTTTCTTTTTTTGTCATAAAGCTCACCTCGGGGAAAATTATATCAAATTCTCGTTTTATTTGCAACTTCTATTGACAAACTGACTCTTTGGAGATATAATACAAATAGAATAACTCTTTAGAGATAGTGGTAGGTGATTGCTGTGAGTAAGATAGTTTTGTATCACGGTTCAAATGAAAAAATCGAAAAGCCTCTTTACGGTAAAGGCAAAGCTTATAATGATTACGGTCAGGGTTTTTATTGTACCGAGCACATAGAGCTTGCAAAGGAATGGTCCTGTAATGAAGGTGTTGACGGTTTTGCGAACAAATATGAGCTTGATACATCTGGTTTGAAAATTTTAAATTTATCTTCAGAGGAATATAATATTCTTCACTGGCTGGCTCTTCTTGCGGATAACCGCAGTTTCCGCTTATCAACACCTGTTATGCGCAGAGGTGTAGGGTGGTTGAAGGAGCATTTTTTAGTGGATATCAGCGAATATGACCTGATAATCGGCTACCGTGCCGATGATTCATATTTTTCGTTTGCAAGAGCTTTTATAAGCAACGAAATTTCTTTAAGTCAGTTAAACTATGCAATGCGACTCGGTAAGCTCGGTGAGCAGTATGTTTTAAAAACCGAAAAAGCATTTAATCAGATAGAGTTTAAAGCTGCTGAGTTGGCAGATAATACCGTTTACTATGCCCGCAGAAAAATGAGAGATGATGAAGCACGTAACGCTTTCTTCACAGAGCTTGAAAAAGAGGATTTGGGCGGTATTTATATGCGAGATATTATCAGAGAGGAAATGACCGGTAATGATGTACGCTTACGATGAAATGTATCTTAATGATGCTATGATAAATCTTGGTGAAGCTTTTGATTATGCGGCAACAGTCCTGAATATCCCTATGGATGATTTTCTTGATATGTTTATAATAAGCGGTATTGCAGACCAATTTGCCGCCGGCGTTCCGAAATTCGTTTCGGGTCTTTCAGGGACAGAGCTTGTATGGGAGGTTTTAAGCCGTACAGGAAAAAATATTGATATGCCGGCATCACAGACTGAATATGACTACTCGCCGGAATATTGGTGCGGTTGGATACTTGCATTTTACCAATGGAACACGGGAAAAAGCTTCAGGGAAATAAGAAAATATCTTCCGATGAAGGAGATTTATAAGCTGTATCCTACCTTGCATGAGGCGTCGGAGAAAAAGTTTGTTGATATTGCAAATTCCATACTTGAACGCAAAAACCTGCCGACAAAATTACAGACAGTACGCAAAGCAATAGGTCTTTCTCAAAAAGAACTGTCTGAAAAATCAGGGGTAACACTCCGAATGATTCAGCAATACGAACAACGCGCAAAAGACATCAACAAAGCAACAGCAAGCAATCTCTTTGCGTTAGCACGGGCACTGGGCTGCAAGGCAGAGGATTTGTTGGAGTGAAATGGTTGTGTTTTGAAAATAGTTGTGTTAAAATATATATCAATAAATCTGTTAAACGGATTACGAAAGGAGAACAATTGTATGAAAGTTTTTTGTGAGGTAATCACATTTTAAATTGAATACGTGGTGCAAACGATTATCGGGGCATAGGCCTCTGTATTGTTGCGCCGTTTTAAAGTAACCTTTCGTGAATACTATAACTATCGGTTGTAGCACACTTTAGGGTGTGTTATTTTTATGTCTGAAATCAGCCGTAGGAAGTACCTATTAAAGAGGGTTGCTTTCTACGGCATTTTTGCGCCCATTTTCAGATTTTAATTATATAAAAATTTGGAGGAATAACAGTGAATCAATACATAATAGAAAATAATTTTAATTTGAAAGTATCTGATATCCAACTTCTTGATAAGCATTTTGGCACTGAGCTTTATTTAATCAACACAGATATAGGCAAATACATAGTTAAAGTTCTGCCGTTGTATATGGAAAATGTAAAGAATGAAGGCGAACTTACCGAATATCTTTATAATCACGGGCTTAAAGTTGCAAGATTTATGAAAAGCAAAGAAGATACTTATGTGGTAAAAACCCCTGAATATCAATTTACCGTTCAACAGTTTATTGAAGGTGAATCACTATCGGTAAATACCGCACCTGATTGGTTTATAAGTAAATCAGCAGATTTTCTCGGGCAAACCGCATTATTGTTGAAAGATTACGAGGGTTTATCATTACGATTTGGCAAAGATTTCTTTTCAACAAGAACAGTTCACAGAAAGCTTTGTCAATATAAAAAGGAACTTGCAAAAGCGAAAAAGTTAAAAAATGTGGATATTATTCCTGTTTGGGAAGAACAAATCCGGCATCTTAAAAGATTTTCAAAATTCCATATTAAGGCTAAAAAGCTGACTTATGCTAATTCACACGGTGACTATCACATAGGTCAAGCAATCATACATAACAATGATTTTACGGTTGTTGATTGGAGTTCAGCTTGTATTTTGCCGGTTTGTTTGGATGTAATAACGTCTTATGTTTTTTCAAGCTCTACATGTGCTGAAGGTGAAATTGATGCAGACGGACTGAAAAAATATATTCAGCAATTTACGGAAAAGTTTCCACTAACCGAGTATGATATAAAAGCAATGCCTTATGTGTTATATTTTTGGCACTGTATGTGTAATTATCGCCCGGATGAGCTATCTGACATTCCTGACAGTTATAAAGCTATTGCTAAACTCATAAACAACCTTTTAAATTGGCTTTATGATAATGTTGACGAATTGTCGGAGCAATTAAAAAAGTAAGTATAAATTACAGTGGTGCAGGTTTTTGCCGGTACCACTTTTTCTTCACAACTTATTGAAATTTATTTCAGGTATGCTATAATTGTATTGCTAATTCCCGAAAAGCGAGGCTTTGATTATGAAAGAAAAAATTAATGTAGCCGTTATCGGCATCGGTAACCGCGGAAGCGGTATGCTCGGTACAATCTGTAAGATGGATGACGTCAACGTTATCGGTGTTTGTGACGAGTATGAGGACAGAGTTCAGAAGGGTATTAACAGAGTTAAAGATGAGAAGGGTAACACTCCTTTCGGCACTACCAATTATAGAGAGATTTTTGAGCTTGAGGGTCTCGACAGCGTTTATATCGCAACTGACTGGTCAACTCACGTTAAAATCGCAATCGAGGCTATGAAGGCAGGTATTCCTGCGGCTTCAGAGGTTGGCGGCGCGTACACTCTTGAAGAGTGCTGGGAGGTCGTTGACACCTACGAGAAAACAGGCGTTTGGGCAATGTTTATGGAAAACTGCTGCTACGGCGAGCGCGAGCTTATGATACATAATATGGTGCGTGACGGCAGATTCGGCAAGCTTGTTGCCTGCTCGGGCAAATATGCCCACGACCTTCGCGACGAGGTCTGCTACGGTACAAAGAACAGACATTACAGACTCCGCAATTATATTGCTCGTAACTGCGAAAACTATCCGACACACGCGCTCGGTCCTATCGCAAAGCTTCTTGATATCAACCGCGGCAACCGTTTCGTTTCTCTTACATCTGTTTGCTCCGGCTCGAACGGACTTAAGGATTTTGTAAAGAAGCACAAGGATCTTCACGATGAGCTCAAAAAGACAGAATTCGCTCAGGCGGATATCGTCAAAACGTTTATTAAAACAGAGCGCGGTGAGGTTATCGACCTTACTCTTGATACCTGCCTTCCGCGTTTTTACAGCAGAGGCTATACAATAAGAGGTCTCAAGGGTCTTTATCAGGAGGACGGCGATATCGTTTATCTTGACAGAGAGCCGCACACAAACCACGAGTGGGATCAGGAGTATTTCTGGGGCAATGCGAAGAGATATGAAAAGAAATATAATCACCCCCTCTGGAAGAACACAACAAAGGAAATGATGGAGGCAGGTCACGGCGGTATGGACTGGCACGTGCTCCGCGCATGGGTTGAGACCGTCAAGAACGGCACAAAGCCCCCGATTGATGTTTACGATATGGCAGCTTGGATGAGCATTACGGCTCTGAGCGAGCGTTCACTTAAGAATAACGGTGAGGTTGTTGAAATTCCCGATTTCACTCGCGGCAAGTATAAGAATCGTGAGCCTCAGGACGAAACTCCGTATACAATCAAATAATCTGAAAGGGAGACTTTTAAATGTTAAAGGCAATTGTTTCAGTTTTTATGGCAATCATCACCTTCTTCGGCTCACTCTCGGCATCAAATATAAAAATTTCCGCACCTGCGGAAACGAGCGCTTTTGTTCCCGTTCTCCGTTTTATGGTTGCGAGTGATACCCACGTTATGGCGGCGGGAGATAAGCAGTACAGACGCATTCAGAAAGCTCTTAAGATGAGCTATGCAATGGCAGAGGCTGACGGAAATTATCAGACTCTTGATGCGGTTATTTTTGCAGGCGACACAACGGATGACGGACTTCAGTCACAGCGTTGCGCCTTCAAGAGCGCTATCGACAGCGTGATAAAGCCTGAAACGACGGTTATGCCGCTTCTTGCTCAGGCACACGACGGTGGCTCCTACGATTTTAAATCCCTTGATTATTTCAAAATGCTCCACGGTATGGATGCAACGGATAATCATTATGTAATCAACGGTTATCATTTTATTACTATGTCGCGCGCTTATGTTGACGGCGTAAGATATGCCGATTATCAGCGCGAATGGCTCAAGGCGGAGCTTGAAAAGGCTGTTGCGGACGACCCGACAAAGCCGATTTTCTTTGCACAGCACGAGCACGTGGACAATACTGTTTACGGCAGCTCTGATTTTGAGGGCTGGGACGATGAATTCTTCAAGGATATCTTTATGCAGTATCCTCAGCTTGTTCATTTCTCGGGTCATTCACACTATCCTTTGAGCGACCCGCGTTCACTTTGGCAGGGCGAGTTCACCGCAATCGGAACGGGCGCACTTTATTACGTTGAGCTTACGGTTGAGGATGAAAGAACAGTTCATCCCGACGGATATAAGGACGAGGCACAATATTGGATTGTTGAGGTTGACGCAGATAACCGTGTAAGACTTATCGGTATTGACCTTGAGGAGGAGAAGGTGCTTGTTGAGTACATTCTCGACAATCCCGCTGACCCCGCAAACCGCGAATATACTCCCGAAAAGCAGGCGGCAAAATCAACCGCACCTGTATTTGCAGAGGATGCAAAGGTTGAAATGAAAAAATCTCTCGGTAAGGTTAGCCTTACCTTTGATTCGGCAAAGTCAACGGACGGAACACCCGTTTATCTTTACAGAATCAACGTAACCGATGCAGACGGCAATGAGGTTTATAACGATTGGCTTCTCCCGAAGTATTATTCAGCAACGGTTGATGCGACAAATACGGTAGAGCTCGGCAATTTGGCAAAGGGCGACTACACCGCAACAATCACGGCAGAAACCGTATACGGCGTTCAGTCAGAAGCACTTACGTTTACATTTTCAAAATAAAATTAAGGGACTGCCTCGAGGCGCACTTCGTAAGGAAGTGCGCCTCAGTTATATTCGCCTGACGGCGAGTTATATTGCTTTGCAGTTATATTATGCTGCGCATAGTTATATTGCCATTCGGGCAGTTTTTAGGGCGAATATAATATCACGAAAACCGCAAGGTTTTCATATCACTTTTGTCTTTTGGCAAAAATATCACTGCAAACGATAGTTTACAATATCACTTTACTCGCCGAGAAATATACACTTTATTATCGGCAGGTATTTACCTTTCTCAAAGTATGTAACCCACTATGACACTTTCACAATGCTTGTATAAAGTGTCATTTGTTTTGTAAGGATAAAAGCCGAGCGAGACAACTTCTTTACGAAGTGTCTCGCTCGGCAGTCCCTTTTTTTAATCAAATTCACATTTTCTTGAATCCGCCGTTTACGGTCAGTGTGTTAAGCATCACAACGGATGTTGAGTCAACAGGCTGACCGAACGCCTTGTAGTTGTTAAGGCGGATATCAACCGTGTACTGCCAGGTTCCGTTGACAATCTTTCCGTTGGGGTCGATGACGACCTTGACTGTCGGATTTGTGTAATATATTCTTGTTTCCTTGTCATTGAGCTCAAGCGGAAGCTTATCCTCAAGCTGTTTTGCAACAGTGCCGATGTCGCCTACCGTTGTTATCGCGTGACCTACGCAACCGCTGTTTGCATCCTCGCTTGCTCCGGAGGTCTGCTTGTTCATTGTCATTTCAATTATGAGCGCACTGCCGTTTTTGTATGCCTTTGCGCTCGCAACGTCAGCCGCAGTGAGTTTGTCGTAGCCGCCCGTGATGCCGTCCTTATCGGTTTCGTTGCTTCTGAGGAAGGCCGACATAATCGGCACAACAAAGCCGATTTCTTTACCGTTGACCAGAACCTCCTTCATCTCAATGCGGTGCTGTGACTTGACAGAGGAGTGAGTCTTCCTCGCGGCAGCTTTATAAGCTTCAACAATTTGTACCTTTGTCCAATCGGCAGGGTTGTCGGGCTTCTGCGTGGGAGCGTTTGCGGGCATGGTCGGCTCTTCGCTTTTGTCTGTAACCGACGGCTGAGTTGTAGTTGTGCTTGAGGTATCGTCAGCTTCTGTTGTTGAGCTTGTTGTTTCGTCCTGAATAGTGTTATCGGTCGATTTTTCGGAAGTGCTCGTATTGATGTCTGACGGAGTGTCGGGAGTATCCTTGCCGCAAGCCGACAAAGAAGCTATCATAACCAGAGAAAGAATGAACGCAAAGTATTTTTTGTAAATCATCGTTATCACCCTGAATCAAAATTTAAGTTATATATTCTATGTACTGTAATATAAATTATACCCCGAAACATATTCGGAAATATGCTCAAAAAGCAAAATAATGTAAATTTATAAAATTTTTTATTTAAGTGACAAAAGTCACAGAAATAATCAGAAATCGGGTGTATAATAAAGCTGCAAACAAGAAAAACGGTTTGCAGAAAGCACATAATAAGGAGTGGCGGATATGGCTGTAAGACTTAACGAAAACAAAGAAATCGTAGAAAATATCAGGCGCGGGCTTAAAGAAAAGGATGGTTACTGCCCCTGTCGGCTTCCGAAGCTCCCTGAATACAAGTGTATGTGCGAGGAGTTCAAGGCCCAGATAGCTGACCCTGATTTTGAAGGCTACTGCCATTGTATGCTCTACTATAAATCAAAAGATTGAGAGGTAAAAAATTATGTCAAAGAAGATAAATGAACAGAATTTTGCAAGCGAAGTACTCAACAACAAAGGCACGGCACTCGTTGATTTCTATGCCGAGTGGTGCGGACCCTGTAAGATGGTTGCACCGATAGTTGAAGAAATTGCAGATGAACGTAAGGATATCACTGTCGGCAAGGTGAATGTTGACGAGAGCAATGCTCTTGCACTGAAATACGGAGTTTCAAGTATTCCTACGCTGATTATTTTCAAAAACGGAGCGGAGCACGCAAGACTTGTCGGTTACAGACCGAAGGAAGACATCCTTGCAAGGCTTTGACAAAAGAGAGGTGTCGCTTTATAAGGCGATACCTCTCAATTTGTTTTTATCTGCAATTTTAATTCCCTTGCGAGTGACCTCAACAATACCGTCGGCGGTGAAATGCCGCAGCATCCTTGTCACAACCTCTCTTGCGGTGCCGAGGTGGCGGGCGATCTGCTCGTGTGTCATTGCAACAAAATCTGTTCCGTTTGAAGCACATTCATCGAGCAGAAAAATCGCAAGTCTCTTATCAAAGCTCATAAAAACAATCTGCTGCATTATCCACATAACGTCGGAAAATCTCTGTACCGCAGTTTCAAGTGCAAAAATTTTAACCTCGGGCACACGCTCACTCACCGTGTTGAAGGCGTATCCGTTTATCATATAACATTCGCTCGGAATTTCGGCATCAATGTAAACGTCAAAGGTGATGCTGTTGAGCACACAAGAGGCGGAAAGCATACAGATATCACCGGGTGACAGGCGATAGAGAGTGATTTCCTTGCCCTCGTCTGAAAGCATATAAAGGCGCAGCTTGCCGCTTTTGACTATATATAATCCCGAACAGCCCGTGTTATTATGAACGGGTTGTTCTTTTTCGAAGTGTTCGAGGGAAGAATTGAGACAAAGAAAATCCCTGTCCTCCTCGTTTAGCTTATCCCAGAACGGAAAAAATTCTGCGTACAGTTGACTGTAATTCATTTTACATCCTCGCTTTCGGGCAGGTTCAGATTACTGCCGTCACCATACCGTTGCTGTGTTATGTTATTATATCACATTTTTCTAAATTGCACAATCAGGGTGCGAATTAAAAGCCAAAAGTGAACCAAAACTGCCCGAAACTTTGAGCTGTTTATAAAATTAACGGCAAAGATTTTACACCTTGCCGTTAATGTACCCTTATTAACTTGCTTCAAATTCTCCTGACTCAGAGCCTACCGTGATAGTGTAGGTATCACCGGATACAATGTCAGGACTGCTGAGGATTACTACAGCAAATGAAAGTTCAGGCGCATAAGTTATGAGAGCTTTACCGTTTTTATCTTTCAACGTAATGTTTGTGCCTGCGCTTTGATTGCCTACGCTGACCGCTACGACGCCTTGCTCAGAATCACTAAAGGTTTGTGCCATACCTTGAGCACCTGTGCCGATAAATGTGCCGCCCGTAATGGTTGCACTCTTATCATAATCAAGGGTTGCGGTATCGCCTTGTGTAGGACCTGTAACAACGGTAAATCCACCCGATATGGTAAGTGTTCCGTTGGCGTCAATTCCGTCACCTGATGCTTTCACGTAAAGTTTTCCGCCGGAGATAACAATACTGCCGTTGCCCGAAGACATTCCGCCGCCCATACCTCCGGGGCCACCGAACATACCATCGCGACCGCCCGTAGTACCGCTGGCATCCGTTCCGCCTGCGGCATTGAGTCCGTCATCGTTGGCAACTATCTTAAAATCTCCACCCTTAATATCAATGTCGAGAGCTTCCAAGCCTTCATAGCTTTCGGTAATATTGAATGTACCTGCCGTTACAGTAAGAGTTTCTTCTGCGTGGATGGCATCGTCACCCGATGCAATTTCAAGTGTACCGCCGTTTATTGTAACAGATACATCCGAATGAACAGAGTCATCGGCAGAGTCAATCTTAAAAGTACCTCCGCTGATCAGAAGACTGTTTGCTGATTTAATGCCCTTCATACTCGTACTGCTTTCATCGGTCGTAGTGGTTGAATTTTGTGAGCCGTCCGGTCGCATTTCACCGGGTCTGCCACCGCCGTGTCCTCCACCCATAAAGCCGCCAAAGTTATCTGAGTGTTCCTTACTTCCGTTTTCGCTGCCACCGCCGATAAGAAGATCAAAGGTGCCGTTTTCAATCTGCACATAAGCACCTGCGGCAATGCCATCGCCCTCTGCTTCAACATTCATCGTACCGTCAGAGATATAAATAAAACCGAGTGAAGCATCATCGGTATTTTCGCAGTGGATACCGTCCTTGCCTGCATCAATGGTAAGCTTTGTTGAACTTGTAATTCTCACGCTGTCGTTAGCATCCAAACCGTGAGATGCGGAATTTACGGTATAAGTTCCGCCTGTAAACACAAGGTCATCTTTGCAGACGATACCGTGAGCTGCAGGAGATGTCACCGTCAAACTGCCCGAACCATTAAAGGTCAAGTCTTGTTTGGAGAATACTGCGGCATCAATGTTATTCTCATCAATTGCGGTGAAAGATCCGCCGTTGGCAAGAGTATTTGTTTTTCCGTCTGCAAGTGTTACAAACACTTTATCTGCTTCTGAAATATACAGTGCAGCCGAGGTCTTACTGGTAATATCCACACCGTTCAGCACGATCTGCAATTTAGCGGTGTCCTCCGCATTGACAATAATCATACCGTCTGTAAGTGTTCCCGAAATAACATAGGTTGCTTCTTCGGTTATTGTTACTGTACTGCCGGATATTTTAACGCTGTCGGAGCTTGAGGTTGCCGAGGTGCCGTTAAGTTTAATGAACACAGCCTTGCTTTCATCATACTCCGTTTTACCATCTCGGTCAGTAAACATATCCGCATCAGACTTGGAAAAGTCCACATCTACGGGAGTACTGTTCAAAGAGGAATCATTGCCGGAAACTGTATTGCCACCGTTATCGTCTGTATCTTCTTTGTTCCTGCCGCATCCTGCAAGCAGAGAAAGTATCGTGACAATCACAAGAAGGATTGATATATACTTTTTCATTCTGCGCCTCCTTTTACAGTTCCGTAACTGTAGTTTCTTGCTTAGATACTGTGATTTCAAGATTACCGTTGCGGCAACGGATCTTGTCGATCATTTCCTTTTCCTTGGTTGCATCACGCAAAACCACATTGTATGTGAGCTTGAACATACTGCCCATATTGGTGCTTTTTACACGGGCGAGGTCATAAGAAAACGTATACGCTTTGAAAATGTCATCAAACACACCTGTGTAATCCAAATCTTCGGGTATAACGATGGTGACAGTTTTGTAGATAGCGGCGTTCTTTTTTGAGCCAAAATCCAAATGGTTGTATAGTAAAAAAATTATGCACATAATAAGGGTGAACAGTGTCGCAAAGCCGAGATATCCCATACCCGCGATAAGACCTGCACCCATTGCGAGAAACAGTGTGCAGATTTCCTTTGCAGTACCGGGAACACTGCGGAAACGCACAAGACTGAATGCGCCTGCAACCGCAACACCTGCACCTACATTACCGTTGACCATCATAATAACGATGCAAACAACCGCAGGGAGCAAAGCAAGTGTAACAACAAAACTCTTTGTATATCGGGTGCGGTACATATAGGCAAACGCCATTACAAGCCCTAACACAAGAGAGCAACCCAAGCACAGCAAAAAGTCGGTCACACTGATGACCGAAGTTAAATCCGTATCGAATAATCCCTTAAATATTTTTTCAAGCATTGATAGCTACCTCCGACATATTGTGTTTGTTCATTGTATGGGTTTGAGGAAAAACCAGTGTTCGGTACGCCGTTCCGTATTTTGAAAACGATGTTTTATAGATATGTTCTTTTGAAAGCACCTGAGTCATCCAAAGGGGAATACCACCCGAACACTTGATTTCCATTAAAATCATTCCTTCGGGAAGAATCGGCGTTCCGTATACTTCAGATGTCAAAGACAGGTCCTCTTGCCTGCAAAGAATATTATCATCAAAGGTTACACGGAAATCTGATCCGTCATTTGCAAAAAAAGCTTCTCGCTCATAGGAAAGAAATACCGTAGGGTGCAATGTTTTATAGTAATCAAGAAAATAATCCACTTCCTCAGATATCTGCGTGTGCTTATGACAATGTTGCTCTTTTCCAAGCCATTCCATTGCTTCTGTTTCGGGAAGAGAAATACGACGCTTATATACCACGTGCTTATATTTTTTCTTCAGTTCTACAAACACCGTGCTGTCCGGCTCAGCTCTGCCGTAGCTTCGGATACGGAGCTTTTCTTTGTATGTCGGTTTCTCAATCGACCTGCGAATCAGAAGATAGGTATCGGTATCGTAATAAATATTGCGGATCGTGGTACGGCCATACTTATCCGGCTTCATATACGGCTTTATTGCATCAAGCACTTTAGCTTTTTGCCCGAGAGATATCATATATTTTATTTCATAGCGTTTGAACACCGTTTGAAATGCCATAAAAAAGCAAATCCTCCTGTACCTTGATGACATCATTGTACAGGAGGAAGATTGAAGTTTGATTGAAGATTATTTTATTTTTGCATTTTAGGGACTTGAACAGTAAAGCACACCTTTCCGTCATAGCAGGATACTTCTATTTTACCGTGATGCGCTTCTACGATCGCTTTGGCAATCGCAAGTCCGAGACCGTAGTGCTTGTCCTCTCCGTTGCGAGCTTCGTCTGCACGGTAGAAGCGTTCAAACAACTGTGCCGTTTGTTCCTGAGGTATCGGCTCTCCATCATTGATAACCGAGAAAACAGCATTGCTTCGGGTATGAGTAAGGCTGATAGATACCTCTTTTCCGTTACGCGAGTGCCTTATAGCGTTATCAACAAGAATGGACACGAGCTGACTGAGCTGTGTGCTGTTTCCCAAGGCAATAATGCCGTCTGCAATCTGCGAGTTGAGAGTCAAGCCGTTTTCGTAGGCAACACTCTCAAAAGGCAGCACACCACCGGCAACCAAGCGGCTTAAATCAAGATACTCCACCTGCGGCGTTATATTTTCAGTGCGCGCAAGCTCCAAAAGTTGTCCGACCAACTTGCCCATCCGCTCATTCTCATACTGGATGTTTTGTAACCATTGATTATCGCCAATCTCACGGGATAACAACTCAGCATTGGCACTGACCACCGATACAGGCGTTTTAAGTTCGTGACCTGCATCCGAAATAAACTGCTTTTGCTTTTGATAGCTTTCTTCAAGGGGTGTTACGATCTTTTTTGCCAAATATGCCGCAAGAAAATATAGAGCAACAATGGCTACGCCGCCAAAAATTAGCGTATAGCGGAACAATGTGTTCATACTTTCGCGGATAATGGTATTGTCCATAAAGGAAACAAGCATGTAGTCACCTTTGTCTATCCTATAATATACCAAATCGTCGATTATGCCGTTTGCATCGGATTTTTTAAGTACCTGTCTTGCTGAGCTTTCAAGCTCGGCATCGGTATAAACGGCGGCATCGTCATTTCTTATCTCTATTACCTTGTTGTCATAGGAGATTGCGACCGAGTAAAATGTGGATAATTTGAACTGATTTGTGTCAAAATGAGGGCCCCTGTCGGGGAAGGGCTTCATAGGATCAAAAGCGCCGCCCATAGGTTTTTCAGGCATATATTGCTCCGCGTGTTCCTTTAGCATTTCCCGATTTGTCGTGGTGACTTCAAAGTAACTGGAGATATAAATAACGCAAAGTGTTCCTACCCAGAGAAGTGTTAAAATGCTCATAATGGCGGCAACGATTTTTTTTCTTGATTTCTTAAACATCGTCACACCTCAATTCGTAGCCGATACCACGCACCGCTTTGATCTCCGCTTTTGCACCAACGAAGCTCAGCTTTTTACGGGTAAAGGACATATATACTTCTACGTTGTTGTATTCTGCTTCACTTTCGAAGCCCCAAATTTTAACTGCGAGCTGCTCACGGGTAAGTATCTGTCCTTGGTTGGCAATGAGATATTCAAGGATGTGGTATTCCTTTTCACTCAGCCGTACACTTTGCCCGTTAGTTGTACACAAAAGAGTGCAAGAGTTAGTATCAAGGGAAATATCACCGTAACAGAGTGTACCGTCTGCTGTGTTTATATTTCGTCTGCCAAGAGCACGAAGTCGAGCCAACAATTCCTTAGTCATAAAAGGTTTTGTGAGGTAATCGTCCGCACCGCTGTCAAGACCGCTTACTTTGTCATCAAGTTCCGCTTTTGCCGTCAGCATAAGAATCGGTGTGCGAATACCTTTCTGCCTTGCTTTCCCGGCAATATCATATCCGTTCATACCGGGGAGCATAACGTCAAGGATGATAATATCGTATATGTCGCTCTCAATGGCTGCTAAACCGTCAAGCCCGTTAGCGTAATGATCTACTTCATATTTTTCCTGACGCAGTATTTCACACAGAGCTTGCGCCATTCTTTTTTCGTCTTCCACAAGCAAAAGTCGCATATCGACACCTCCACTCATACACCATTATACCATAAAAGATTGAAAAATGATTGAAGAAATTGAAAAGTCGATAAGGATTTCTCTCCACCGCCGTACTTCGGTTGGTTATAAATTATAACGTTGCTTACGATTCCCGTGGAACTGTTTAAGATAATAATTGCACTAGAAGTAGTAATGATAATAAAAATAATAGCAGACAATGAAAAACACTGTCTGCTACTGTAGATATATTGAGTGACTTTGGTATTATTCTCACTCAATCCCGATAAACTTAACTTAAACACTTTTGTATGGGTATTTTTACACGTGTTATCGGAATTGTTCAGATTATCCAACGAATATGGACTATCAAGATTTTTGTTGTCATAGTGTTGTCACGCTGACAATGATATTATAACAGATACTACAGCGAATTTCAATATATCGATTCAAAACGTCCCGACATCACAGTAGAAATGATGTCGGGTTTATTGGTTATTATGTCAATATAATAAGTCTGTAAAAAGATTTATAATGTTTTTTGAAAATATTTAAAAATTTTATGTCACAAATCGCGTTTTGGCTGACTACTAAATAGAAGGAAAAAAGGAGGTGCATACGGTGGATAAAAAATTATCGGTTGAACATACGGTCAACGACTGTTACGAACAATATTACCAAAGCTTATATAAATACTGCCGTGTGCGTCTCGGTGAATTCAGCGAACACGCAGAAGACTGTGTTCAGGATGCCTTCGTCATACTTCAAAGGAAATTGAATGAAGGTGAAACGATAGAACAGCCAAGAGCCTTTCTTTACAGGACGGCAGACAACTTCGTCAAACGGACGGTAGAACATTACGGTAAGGAACGGACAAGGACGGTTGAGTTGACCGAAGCGGAAAACGCACCTGCACCGCCGATAATATCGGACGATTTTGATTACGATAAATTGGCGCAAATACTCATAGCGGAGCTATCAACACAAGAGCAGGAGCTATACATATTAAAATACATACAACGAAAACCGCTCAAAGAAATTGCAGAAATTTTGAACATTCAACCAACAGCCGTTGCCAAACGCGTATCAAGGCTACGGCAGCATATAAAAGATTTGATTTACGACAACAATTTTTTCGAATGAGGTGATACCGTGAACGAGATTAAAATAGATAAAAGAATTCTGAATGAAATTTTAGATGAAAACACATTGAAAAATGAAATCGCAGAGCTTATAAATAACGTTATTGACGAGGAGCTTGTTAAGGAAGAGCCCGACTGCGACCTGATTGACGAATGTATTGATATACTCGATAACCTTGAAAACAACGATTACTCAAACGTTATTCCGTTTGTTAAGAAAACCTATAAGGGCAGAATCAACAAGAAAGTATGGAGCATTCTTGTTGCGTGCGCAATTATTCTTGCGGCTTCAATCGGTACGGTTGCCGTCGGCTATACGGTGGAGAAAATCCGTGAGGAAAGAGAAGCGGAAAAAACAACAACTGCCTCAACCACGACTGCAACTACTACGACAACAACCACTACAACACAATCCACCACGGCGGTTGTTCCGACAAAGCTGATGCTATCTTTTAATTCTGATTTCAGGGATGAGTATACAGTCGGCGAAAAATTCAACACGGACGGAATTACCGTAAAAATCGAAATGTCTGACGGTTCTATTAAGGTGCTTTCTGCCGATGAATATGAAATCGTAACGGACAAAAACTTCGGTAAAGAGGAAAAATACGAAACCGTTACGGTCAGATACAATAACCTAACCGAAACATTCAACGTAAGAGTTCTCCGTGATGAGGACACAAGGGTTCTTAATTCGATTTATGCCGCATTCCCCGACGGTTTTGATTTCAGAACGGATGATATCAGCAATATCGACCTTACGGGAATGGAGGTCTATGCTGTTTACAGCGACAAGTCGGAGGAAAAGCTCCGCGAAAACGACTACACTGTTGAAACCGATATTCTTCCTGACGGAAAACGTGCGATTGTAACCGTAAAGTACAAGACAGTTTATGCACAGTTCGGTATAAGAGGTGAAGAAAATGAATAAAACCGTTTTAAAAATAATTTCCCTCATTCTGACGGCAGCTCTTACCGTCGGAATAGCGGGCTTTAATACGATAATTGCCGACGCGGAAACTCTTGTGTTCGGCGATTGGGAGTATGAGATATCACCGGGCGGAAAGTTCGCCGCGATAACAGGCTATAACGGAAATGATATTTTTGTTGAAATTCCGTCGGTTCTCGGCGGTAAGCCCGTTGCGGTAATCGGGCCGGCTGCATTTAAGGAAAACACGAGTATTTGCGAGGTTACCTTCCCATCAAGTGTCCGATCTGTTCGCAGTGGTGCTTTTGAAGCTTGCACATCACTTGAAAAGGTTAATCTTAATTACGGCATAAAGGAAATTCACGATTCGTTTAAGCAAACGGCAATCAAAAGCATTTCTATTCCGTCAAGCGTTGATTATCTGTCTGTCCGCGGATTTTCCTCTGAATATATTTCACAGATGATTATTGAAGCTGACAATGCAAGCAAATGCATGCTCTGGAGTCCCGGAATTCTTAATTGGTGCGGCTCGTTTGAGCTGATATTCAAGGGAATACCAAAAGTGGAAGTTGACCGTGACCTCAGAGCCGTCGGTTATCAGTTTTCAAAGATTGGCGATGATTATTGCTATAAATATTTAGAACAGACTGATGCCGAAACGTACAACAGCGGTGATTATACATATACCCTTGATTCGGGTGAGGCTACTGTTGTCCGCTGTAATGACTTTACTTCGGAGGAAATTATCGTGCCCGATACCCTTGACGGTTATCCCGTGACTGCTGTCGGAGATTTCGCTTTCTCTGCGGTGTCCGAGGTCGGGGATAGCTGGGGTAATACGGTTATTACGTACAGCTATAATTATAAAAAAATCACTCTGCCGGAGAGCGTAAAGACAATCGGCAGGTACGCGTTTGCGGAGAATAAAAACCTGCAGGAGGTTATTCTTCCCGAAGGTCTTACGGATTTTAACTACTGCGCGTTTATGAACTGCAAAAATCTTAATATAATCAATATTCCCGACGGTATTGAGTGCCTTCCCGATGCCTTGTTTATGGGATGCAATAACCTTAAAACGCTTGAGCTTCCCGACGGAATAAAGACAATTTGTGACAAGGCAATAAGCATCACAGCTGACGAAACAGGCGCACAATTCAGTGTTGATTTGCCCGACAGTGTGGAGTTTCTCGGGGCAAACCTTTTTGAAAACTGCCGTTATGCCGAGACTGTCACTCTGCCGAAAAATCTCAGAGTTATGCGCGGCACGTTCAGAAATATGCAGGATTTAAAGCAGGTCATTTTCAACGGACCTTTGCGTGAAATCGGAGATTATACCTTCCGAGGCTGTACGGGGCTTGAAGAAATATCGGTTCCCGATACTGTAACAGTGCTCGGAACGGGTGTCTTTTACAACTGCCCGAGCCTGAAGAAGGCTTATTTGTCCGAAAACATCACCGTACTTGAGGTTTTAACGTTCTGGTATTGTACTTCTCTGACCGAGCTGGAATGGAATGCAGAAAAGCTGTATATCGAAGAAAGCGCTTTTATGAAATGTCCGTTGCAGAGCTTCGATTTTTCAAAAACACAGAGCATTGATGAAAGTGCGTTCCGCGAGTCAGGCATCGAAAAGGCAAAAATCGGTCAGCCCGAGGGTGACGGAAAAACAAAAATCGGTGTCGGCGCGCAGAGCTTTATGTCCTGCAGTGAGTTGCAGACGGTAGCACTCGGCGGAAACGTTGACGAGGTCGGATCAAGAGCCTTTGCCGATTGCGAAAAGCTTGACACGGTAATAATTTCGGATTCTGTTGAAAAAATTGCCGAGGATGCCTTCGACGGCTCTGATAACGTAACGATTTACTGCTTTGCGAATTCCTATGCTGAAGCCTATGCAATCGAAAACAAAATCAAGGTCACGACTCTCGTGATTTCACCGATTCCGAATCAGACCTATACCACAAAGAAAATCGAGCCAGAGCTTACGGTTTCGATGTCCTCTCAGACACTCGGTGAAAACGATTATTCGGCAGAATATTACAACAACATCAATGTCGGAACGGCGAACGTTATCGTCTCGGGCAAGGGCGAGTTTGATATGCTTGTTTCAAAGGCGGATTTTGCAATTGTTGCAAAAAATATCGCCAACGTTCAGATTTCAGCAATCCCGTCGCAGAAGTATGACAATACTGCCGCAATCAAACCCGGAGTTACCGTTAAATATAACGGAGTAAAGCTTAAAGAGGGAACAGACTATTCTCTTTCATACGGCAATAATCACTCTGTCGGCACTGCAACCGTTACGATAAAAGGTATCGGCAATTACAAAGGAACAGCAACGGTTAATTTCGAAATTGTTGATGAAGAAGACAACGCAATCAAACGCTTTTTTAACGCTATTGCCGATTTCTTTATAATGGCTTGGAATTGGTTTATCGGGTTGTTAAGAAGATAGATTTACAAAACCGCAGAGCAGGGATTCGTCCCTGCCGAAAGCTGTAAAATTTAGTTTGTCGGGGAGTTTTACAGTCAGATTCAGCTTGGATAGAGCAGGCTCCCTTGTGTAAAGGGAGCTGGCTTTTGCAAAGCAAAAGACTGAGGGATTGTAAAAAACAATCCTCCCGTCACGGCTTGCGACGTGCCGAGATTTTGCAGAAACCTTCGGCGTATCTCAAGAGCCACGCCCTACATACCTTGATACGATTATGTCAGTAGGGGAGCATAGTATGCTCCCGAAAATCACATCAGAATCCGCGGGCAGATGATATCTGCCCCTACGAGGCCTATTCAAAATTGTAACGTAGGGCGGTGGCTTGCTGCCGCCGAAAACTGCACCTCAAATAAATATTTTCAAAAAAATTAAAAAATTTATGTCACAAATCGCATTTCGGCTGACTACTAAATGAAGACACAAAACAATGAGGTGGTTCTTTATGATTTAGTCATCCTAAAAAATCAAATAATTTGTAAAGGAGAATTTATTATGAAGAAAATTATATCGCTGCTTCTGGCAGTTATAATGATACTTTCAATCGGCACTGTCGGAGTATCGGCATCCGATTATGTGTGGATTTACACTTCACGCCAGGGTGCACAGATTGATAATTATTTGTATTTTCCCGTATATTATGACAATGGTGGTTATTACGCTTGTTATGGTGACGAGAATGCAAAAGTAAAAATAACTATTCCGTTTTTCTATGACCCCGAAGTTCTGAAACCTGTTGAGGTTACACCGTCAGAATTACTTTACGGTATGAATTTTGAAAGTGAAATTTCAAGAATAGATGTATACAAAGAAACCAACAAATCAGGTTATGAAGTTACGTATCCCTATTTCTATGCAGATATCACTTTTGACGGCGACACAAAAATCGACCAAGGTGAAGTTCTTTTCAATGTAAAAATGGAAATTATAGGTGATCTTGATGCCAATAACGGCATAGAACTGTTTGACCATTACTATATAGTCGAAGACCTTGAACAAGAAAAACTGACCTGCTGCAAGTGGGAAGTTTTTGACGGTGACGGAAATGTTGTTTACGATATTTCATCAAAGATATGGCAGAACGTCCCTATGGATGGAATTATGGATGAAGGCTATATTTTAGAAGGATACGAACCCTTCATTCCGCCTGTTGAGGAAGGCAAGATTACCGCTGACACAAAGTTTGAAAGCGGTGAAACCTATTACATAAACAATTATGAAGATTTTAAAACCTTTATCGATCTTATCAACGGAGGTCAGACAGGTAAAGGCTCAATCTTTGAACTGACGTCTGATATCATAATCAATCACGGCAAATTCAGCCTTGATGTAAACAACAATCCGCTTTATGTCGGACAACCGATAACCAAATCCACAAAGCTCATTGAATGTGAATCCGCTTCGGATTTCCGTGGTACTCTTGACGGTAAAAACCATTCGATTATGGGCTATTACAGCACAACATCGGGTATATTTGATTTAGTCTACGGTGGCAAAGTCAAAAATCTTTGCATTAAAAATTCACTTTTTGACCTCAGAGGTTCATCCGCTGAAAGTGCAGGTTCGGTTGCTGCAAAGGCAGATAATGTAGCTGAGTTCAGAAATGTTATTTTCGACGGAATCATCATTAACGATGGTGCAAACACGGGTGGCCTCGTAGGTGAAGCATTATCGTTGGGAGCTTTATTTTATAACTGCAGAAACCGCGGTACAGTTATCGGTGCTGATTACTGCGGCGGTATTATCGGCAAAGTTACAAAACACTGTACCTTATCGGAATGTGTAAACAACGGTACGGTTCTGTCAACGGGTAACTATGTCGGCGGTCTTGTTGCAAATATTACACCGGATGTTGATGTGAAGAGATGTGCAAACGCCGGTACGGTCAAGTCAACGGGCAACTATGTCGGCGGTATCGCAGGCGACATCAATATGGACAATAATATGGTAGAAGACTGCTATCATACAGGTACTGTCAGCGGTAACGATTATGTCGGCGGTCTTGGCGGAAACTTCTATTCAACAGGCGACAATCTCGAAGATTTATGGGCTGAGTATGACAGAGTTGAAGAAGAAAGACTTCGTTACGGCAAGGTTCTTCAGGGAGATAAAATTTGGCCTGCTATATGGCCACCGCCGTGGGCAGATGATTACTACATGGAGCTTGTTGAAAGGTCAGATGCCCTTATTCAGCAGATTAGCGAGAATATGCCGGAGACCAATTTCGCAAGTGTATACTCTGCAGGTTCTGTTACTGCGAACGGAAACTATGTAGGCGGTCTTTTTGGTGGTTTTGACGGTTGTGTATTGCGCTTCAGTAGTTTGCACTATAATAACAGTATATCGGGACTTTGCTCAACAGGTAACGATAAGCTTGAATTTGAGCAGATCAGAATCGGTGGCGGTCAGTTTAATACTCTGACTCGATGGACTGATGCACAGTTAAAAACTGAACAATTTGCGAAAAGAATCGGTTCAACTACAGGTTTAGATGTATATCTTGTTGACGAAACAAACGAAAACAACGGTTATGTCATTCTCAAAGTTCTTCTCAGCGATGAAACAGAACCCGGTTACACGGATATCACTCAGACCGTAACAGATCTTTCAATAGGAACAACCGATACGATTACTTTTGCATCGGATGAAACAAAAAAATACAGCTTCACTCCCGAAACAGATGGCGATTATAAGATAACTGTTTCTGCAGCAGATAAGGCTGCTGTTGTGGTAAAAGTTTATAAAAATGGCGAATTCCTTGAAGAGCGAAATGTTCTGAAGCTGAGCATCCCTGTTTCATTGACACCGGATATGAAAGATATTGATTTCTATGAAATATCGTTAAATGGTCTTTTGACAACGGATGAAATTACACTCGAACTTTTTGATTGTACTAATTATACTGAGGAAGGAGTAGTCAGGGATCACATTCAGCTTTATGCAACTCCTTCATCAATTAATATCTCTGTCGAAAACGTAACACCCGTTGTTGAAGAAGAACCCCTCTTCGAGTTTGGCGTAACGGCACCGCATATCAGAAATCAGTTTGATATGCTTTACTATCCGGCAAGCTTTGGTTTCTCAATGTATGACGATGCGGATATCCGCTATTCAGACATCTGTGCAGATGTCGCAGACCTTGCTTTCGGTTGCGATACTGAAATTGTTATGAAATATATCTACGATGCGACAACGCTCGATTTCGTTTCTGTATACGAGGATTTCTGGGAAGGCAATGTTGAAGTTCTTGAACACGGCGCAACGGGTATGACAGGCGACGAAGGTCAGGAATATAATTATATTATTATCAAAGCAAAGTTCATCGCTGTCGGCTATGCAAACGATACGGCACCCTACTGCCTCAAATTCGCAGTCGTTGAAGATAATTTCATAAACAGCGACGGTACTGTCAGAAAGGTCATTGACAATGTCCCTTACAGCGAAGATCAGCTTTGTGTATGGAATGCGTGGGATGCAAAGGGAAATTCTTTCGATTTCAGCGATAAAATCAAATTCAAATCATCAGATTATGAAACAGACGGTTATACATACGATAACCTGCTGCTTGAGGATGACCTCATCGATACAGACATAGCTATGCCGACCGTTACTTTCACACCAGAACACGCACGAAAGGATGACCTTGCTTACTATCCGTGTATGTACGACAGTGATGTTGACTACGAAGAATGGGTTCGCTCTGCAACAGGCTTCAAGGACAGCACAACTAAGATTCAGATTAAGGTGAACTACGATTCTTCAACATTGGAGCTTATCGATGCTCTCCCGTCAAAGGAGCTTTATGACCTCGGCGGCACAGTAACGATTATTGAAACAGGCGACCTTTATCCGAATGACCCCGACTACGGAAACCTGAAATATGCAATTGTTCAGTTGAATTTTGATGCCTTGGATTTCACTGATGGATGTCTTTTCAGTCTTAAGTTTAAGGTTCTTCAGGAAAATTTTCTTGACGAAGAAGGATATCCGATTGATTTGGTCAACTCCTTCGTTGCTGACTGGGTTGTAACAAGTAATGAGGGCAAATCCCACGATTTGAGATATTATGTTTCAAGCAGCTATGCAGGTTTTGATACATTTGGAAGTTACGAGGAACTTATTCTTGCCGACTATGAGCCCTTTGACCCGACACTTTTAAGTGACGTAACAGAGGTTACCTACGTTCAGCAGGAAGATACCCGAAAGACCTTTACGGTCACAGCCAACGGCAGAAAGCAGATGATTCAGTTCATCGAGCCCGACGGCGGAACAAGAACATATGACCGCTATAACAAGAATGTTAAAATTACAAGCTACAACGCAGACGGTGAGGTTGTCAGCGCAATGGCACGTGATCTCGCTTACGAAGTATGGGAAATCTATTCAAATATGAGTGTCGGTGTTGAAATCAAAGTCCGCGGCAAAGAAAATTATGTATGGGACGAAGTAAAATACAGCTTCACAATCGAGCCGTATAACCCGATTGTTTCAATGGAGCTTTCTGCAACATCAGGCAAGAAGGGTCCTGTACCCGCAACAGTTGTTGCTGACGAAAAGACCGAAAAAGTAATGTTCAAAATGCCGAACGGCACTTCCGTAACAGTTGCATCAACGGAAACCGACGAAAACGGTAATAAGATATTCAAAGGTAACGCCTGGATGAACGAGGACGGACTTAACGAAATCGAAGTCAAAATTTACCGTAAAAATGTATGGAAAACTGTCGGCACATTGGAGTATACTGTTGAATAATTAGTCAGAATATAATATCGACTCCTAAAAAATGAATCCCGCGGAGCAATCCGCGGGATTTTCTTCGCTTGTATTTAATGCTGTATGCAGCGATTGTATGTAAACCAAAACCGCCCGAAATCTCGCGGCTTCGGGTGGTTGTTTGTTATGATGTCAGAGTGCTATCAGATGAAAATTATTCCCACTCACTTAAGTTCGTTATTTTAAATTTTATGAAACCGCGTAAAATCAAGCTTTTTTAAAAGTCGGAACAGGGGAAAAGACCGCTTTTGACCACTTGATACTGTACTTTCAGTATCACCGACACTTTTACCGGGCCGAAAAACAACCCCGATTCCTCAAAAATCTTTATTTCACAATTGCAAATGGATTGTACCACACAAAAAAAACAAATGTCAACACTTTAAAGCGTTGAAGTTTAGCGCGGTATGGTTTTGGGCAATTTTTACGTTGAGCTTTATAAAATTTTTGAAAAATCAAACTTCCCCAATAAATTGTCTGCAATATAACAATTGATGTCGTCTATTGCAGAAGTATCAGTTTCTTCAGGAATAATTGTGTTTAGTTCTAGATTCATACTTGCAAATCGCAAATACTCACGATGTTTGAATTTTATTTCTGTAAATAATTTTCCGTTCAAATAACCTAAACGCAAGTAATCTTCATTGTTTCCATAAATAGCACGGTAATCTTTATTCGAGTTACTCTCAGCATCAAAAACCGAAATAGAATCCGAAAGAGGCAGTGTTATCTTAATAGGTATTACTCTGATTTCCCAGTCGAAAAGTGCTACATCCTCCATAAACTCTAACAGAGGAAACTCAGTTAAAAAACTATCTGCACGAATCGTTATACTGTTGTCATCTCTCGAAAAAAAGTCTTTCGTTTCTATCTCACATTCTTTTAATAAATTGTTTGGCTCAAATCCGAAATACAGGGAGGTATTGAATTCATTTATGAGTTTGGCTCGCTGTAAAAAATTCAATCTGTTTAAATATTCTGAAAATTTAAGTTTTTGGTTGTTCTTTAATAAAAAATTACAGGACAATAACTCAAACTTAAAAAAGAAAATATCTAAATTAAAGTTTTGTGCAGCATCTTCTATGGTTTTACTATTGGCCAATTCCGCTCGCTCTATAATTATGCCATGATATTTAGCTTTTCTTATAGCAGCTTCACTAAAAGTCTGGGTTGTTGTTGCAATAATATAATCCAACTCTAAATCTTCACGCTTTTGAACGAGTTGGTCTATCCACATTACATTTTCGGATTGCTTTCGATCCCTACACTCAATAGCTATTTTACGATTGTAGCCTCTATCATCCACATACTCAACAAGTACATCAACTTCTCTCATCACTTCTGCTGCTTTATCATACACATAAGCAGGACTTGTGACTGTATAATTTTCATTTAGATCATATAACCACTCATAAGCCAACTCAAAGTCGCGACCTTTTCTAGCCACATTTAAAACTCCCTTTTCTTGATAAAATTAAGGTTTTAGATATTTTTCTTTTAATAATTTGAAAGTAGAAGCTTTTATTAAATATAAATTACCACGGCTTCTTGTCAATGCAACATATAATTTATTTAAAGTAGATACCGGCACACCATTATCAGAAAAATTAGCAATATCAAGATTGTCAAACCTGTCTGTTAATATAACACAAACTGCATCCATAGTATCACCCTTTGAATATGACCAGTTCATTGAACGAAACGAATAGAGAGCAGCATCTTTATAAACCAACTTCACAATTTGATTATCGTCAAGAATTTCAGTTGCATACTCATCTGCCCAAATAACATTACCAATATTTTCTCCGCAAGAATCAATGTTGATACCAAGCTTGCTGGTCACAAACTGACATACATCTACAGAACAGCGTCTAGACTTATTTAGAGTGGTCACATCTACTTCGAAACCAACACTAATAAGTTCAGATACAAAATCATCATAACAAACATCATTAGTTTTTTTCTTAAAAGGTTTACCGGAATTGTTCGTTGCAGACACAGAATGTTGATAGTAGTCACCGATAAGAGTAACATCATTTAATTGTTTGGCTAGAGTCATAATCAACTCGTAATCATATTCTCGGAAATCTTGAAACTCATCAATGAGTACACAATCATAAAATAAATTAAGGCGTGCCGCTACTCTCTTTATAAGTGATTCTCGATTTTTCTTCACCTGTAAAACTAGTTCGGACAGAGTCGCACAATAGTATTGTCCTCTCATAGTAACATAGTGAGCAAGCCTATCTTTTTTCTTGTATAGCGGATTTGCAATAGTTTTTCCTTTAGAAGTCTTTATTGTCTGGGATGGTGGAGCTATTGTGCAAATTCCACGACTAACAATCTGAGGACAACCAAAGTGTTCTGCTATGCTCGGTTCATAAGGTAATACCATATGATGGTATACAAAAGAGTCAAAAGTTGATACTGTTGTTAGCTCCGGCACACAACCATGTGCATCGCATAGTTCTTTCTGAATGTTTTGGATGTTTTCATGAGTAAAAGCAAGTATTAGATTTCTCTTTCCAGGGTCTATCTTATGGCATATGTGATAGGTTTTTCCTGCACCGGCAACCGCCAAGATTACTTTTTTAGCCATTCAATCGCATCCTTTATGTACTAAGGTATCGCAAAAGTAACACCTGAAGTAAGCATCTGGTAGGCAACATCAACTTTATTGTTTAACATCTTACCCAAAACAAAACCGTAGTCTTCTCCGTGGAATTTATATTCCGCGCCTGGCTGAACAGTAATCATATTATCTAAAACTTCTTTGTTCTCTTTATAGAGACATGCCTCCCATGTCCATTCGTCTTCCGTTTTTCCTAAAAAGATATGCTGCAACTTGTTAGACTTATTAAAGGTGTCTGCTTTCGTAATCCTATCTTTTTTCTTGTCATTATCGGTGATGACAGCAATTCTTTTATCAGTAGCTTTTGCAATTTCAATATATCTCATATAAGAAATACCATTACATGAAATTACAGATATGCCATCTTCTTCAATGGTATGTCCTGTTTGCTGCTTATAAAAAATAGGGATAAGTAGAAATTCTGTTGCTCCCTCAACCAGAAAAACCTTCTTTGACAACAACAACTGTAAAAAGGCATTGTCATCAGCTCGAACGAAAAACTCTGCTACATCATTTTTTACACCAGCTAAACTCTTAACACTATTATCTGTAATCCACAAAACATTGTTCAAATTCAGTCGACTAGCAATCATATTATTATGAGTAGCCACAATAATCTGCGAGTTTTCCTGTTGAACAGATATTTCTTGAAGCATCTTTCGCAAAGTGACGAAACTAAGATGATTCTCTGGTTCTTCCATCAAAATAACATCCAAACCGTTAGCCTTATCCAATGCTATCTGTGTTTTTATAAGACTTTCCATACCGCTACCACGATTTTCAAGGGCAATTGAATCTTCATATACAGACAAGATCGTTTCCAAAACGACCTTCTTACCATCTATACCAAATTTTCTATTATCACTAATTGGTGGAAGGTTAGTAGCTGCAAGAGCATCTTCCAACTTGCTTCTAAATTCATTCTTTGCCTTTGCTCTAGTAGCTTCATCATACCTACTCGAGAATAAGGTTCTATTATAATAATTGAATGATGGCGTCGTTGAACTGTTAGTCGTATCGATAGATATGAAGTTTAATGGTCTCTTTATCATCTGATATGGTCTATTTGCAAAGGTGGTCCAAGTCAAAGAATAGTATTCGTAAGGAATTTTTCCATCAATAATTGATTGTTCCATACCAGAACCAAGTTCTTCATCGAACTTACACTCAAAACGAATACCAAATTTTTCATCTTGTTGTTTTCTTTTCCCATATGCCTCTCCATAAAAATAAGATGAACTTTTCTTCTTCGGATCAAGCACAAGTTCCACTTCAATATAAATTCGAGGAAGAGTTTTGACACTTGGATTAGTATAAAATGATTCTACCATCTGTGCATTAAACAAATCTCTCAATACCGCTTTATCTGTATTTCGATATTGCTGATTGAGTACAGTTTTTAGCGCATCCAAAATCGTGCTTTTACCAGCTTCATTCTCTCCTACAAGAATATTCATGTGTTCATTAAACTCCACATCAAGAGAGGAAAATTTTCTAAAACCCTCAATATGTAATGACTTGATATAATTCATATTCTCCTCCTACGATATGAACTTTAAACCTAGAACATATAATCCATTTTTAAAGCTCTTTTTAGTTTTTAATAATCAAGTGTTTCTTAAACTCTTATAAATCTCATCCGTAAAAATACCTAAAACTTGTTTTTTTATCTCATCATTATTAAGCAGTAATGAGAAGAAATCTTGATTCTGTGACAAACCTTCTATAAGTGCATCATCAATATCATCAAAGTATGAGAATTCAAAATCTTTAATTGTGTTGTTTTTTGCACTAGTGCGAAGTTTTTCGGACTTCATAAGCAAATCTTTGATCTGTAACATTGCTTTGATTGCTACATCATTGTCATATGATTTTCCGGTTTTACTATTAATTTCTGCAATGATAACAGAAAGACGTTCTCTCTTGTCCTCTGGCAACATAATAGTATCAGCGGTAGGCAATTTAACAACAGGGTCAGAAACCATCTTTTCACCCTTGTGTTCTTCGCCCTTCTTTTGAACGAAGTTAGAAGCTTTGATTTTACCATCAAGATTATAACCACCGCCGGGATGTTTGATATCTATATACGACATAAGATAGTTTACAAACAGGTACTTTTTATGAAGTTCAATATCCTCAAAACATGAAACTTGGATAAGGAACTCATAAAAACGAATAAAATGACGCATAACAGCAACTATCTCCAGTTGCTTCAAGATATCATACTGCTCAATACGGTTTTTCGTACGCTTAAAGTAATAATTAAGCTTCTTTTTAACTGCAGCATTAGAATCGCCTTGATACAGATACGCAACTGCACAGTCAATGTCTGTAGGATCGAGTACAGTATAACCATCGAGTTTAGCTTCCAAATCATAAACGGCTGAAGGAGTTACGGAGTTGGCGAGCAATGTTGTAGTGTAATAAGGTTTAAATGCAGCAACAATATCCTCGTATTTGTTTACAAAGTCAAGAATGAATGTCTTCTTATCAAACGGCGGACAAATTCGATTGAGTCTTGAAAGTGTCTGAACTGCATTCACACTACGGAGTTTTTTGAGCACGTACATTGCACAAAGTTTTGGTTGGTCAAAACCGGTTTGATATTTATTTGCAACAAGAAGCACTTTGTACTCATCTTTATCAAATTCTGTTGTCAGTTTATCTTCAGAAAAACCATTGATTGAACTTTCAGTATATTCTTTTTCGTCATCAGGAAGATTAACTTTTCCTGAAAAAGCTACAAGGGCATGAATATCCTTGTATCCCTTACGATTTATATAGTCTTCTAAAGCTTGTCGATATTTAACTGCACTTTGTCTTGATGCTGTTATAACCATAGCTTTTGCCATACCACCAAGTTCACCCATAACAGTTGTACGGAAATGCTCGATAATAACTTCAATTCGTTGTGAAATGTTTGTTTCATGAAGTTCTACAAAACGTGCTATCTGACGTTTTGCATCAACAGTCTTGCAACGAGGATCTTCTTCAATTTCCTTGTTGATTTGATAGAATGTAGAATACTTTGTAAAGTTTTGTAAAACATCAAGAATAAAGCCTTCTTCAATTGCCTGCTTCATAGAGTAAATATGGAAAGCTTCTCTCTGACCTTTAGCATTTACTTTACCAAAAAGCTGCAAAGTTGTTGGCTTTGGAGTTGCAGTGAACGCAAAAATTGAAACGTTGGGTTGTTTGCCATTACGAGCAATTTCATCAGATATAATATCCTCTGTATCAATGCCTGATTCAGTATCAATCTCTGCATCGCCTTTGCCTAAAGTCATAGTGATAGCTGCCATATCTTTACCGGCCGTTGAAGAATGAGCTTCATCTATAATTACAGCAAAGTTCTTATTTTTAAGTCCAGCAACACTATCTACTATATAGGGGAATTTTTGAATTGTGGTTGCAATAATTTTTGTATTTCCTTTTAACGCAATAGCGAGATCGGCAGATGTACATTTATCGTCCATCACACGAATTAAGCCTGCTTTATGCTCCATTCCAGTGATAGCAGCTTGCAATTGTCTGTCAACAACAACACGGTCAGTAACAATTACAATGTTGTCAAAAATAATCTTATTGTCAGCATCGTGTAAAGATGATAAACGGTGTGCTAACCAAGCTATAGAATTCGTCTTACCTGAACCTGCGCTATGTTGAATCAAGTAGTTTTGAGAAGTGCGATTTTCTCCAACATCAGACAGCACCTGACGAATAACATCAAGCTGATGGTAACGAGGAAAAATAATGCTTTCTTTAATCTTTTTCTTTCCTGTAAGTTCGTCTACAGATTCTTTAACTTGTATAAATATGAACTTGTTTATAAGGTCAAGAACAGTATCTTTTTTGAGGATATCTTCCCACATATAATAAACGCTATACTTGTCCTCGTAAGTAGGATTACCTTTTCCGGAATTTACACCTTCTCCGTTACCCATATTAAATGGTAAGAAGAATGTAGACTGACCGTCAAGCTTGGTTGTCATATAAACTTCGTTTAAGTCCATAGCAAAATTGACAAGACATCCTGCTTTGAACAAGAATAATCTCGACTTAGGATTACGCTCAGTACGATATTGATAAATAGCATCTTCGTAGGATTGTCCTGCCATATTGCATTTTAGTTCAAATGACATAATAGCGAGACCGTTTAAGAAGATTACAAGGTCTATGCGTTCTTTGTCGCTCGCCCAAACCTCTTCCATAACGGAAAAAATATTTTTTTCGTATTTATCAAGTAATTCCTGATTAAAAGTTGTTGCCGGTTTGGTATACATCAAGTGTAATTTATAGTTAGCAATTTCAATGCCATGCTTAAGAACATTAAGGAGACTTCCTTTTGCCTTTGTCATTTCAGTATTCAAATAATTTACTAAAGTTTCTTCAAGTGTATCTTTGTAAATTTTACGAAGCAGCTTCATTGTTTCTGCCTGTGTATCCCAAAGGAACTTAAATAACATTTCTCTATCAATGGCAAAATAACGATCAAATGAAGCAGCTTTACGTTCAATATAATCATTATTATTGACCAACTCATCTATTATGTATCTTTGATATTCTTTTTCGGAAAGTATGTTATTCATAAATAATATTCCCCTTATCTACTTTACCAATATAAAAACTCGGATTATTACCTACAATTGTAAACCATTCAAACTCCTTGCTATATGCAAAATCTAATGGTAACTCATATAAATTTTCCAAAACATCCTCAATAATTAGAGAAATTGTTTCAATAGTTTTTTCTGTGTATATAGGTTTATCAGAAAAATCCAAGTAAAAATAACTATCTTTTTTTATGTATCTAATGGAATCAAAGTTTGTAATATTACCATTAAGTTTTATGCCCCAAACATAAACATTTGAGAATTCTGTATTGCCAAAATAACAACTGCGTATTTTATTGGGTACCTTTAATTTTTCTGTTGCTTCTTTGGAAATCTGTTCAGTGTTTTTTAGCCATTTCATAACATTTATGTCTGTTTTTAGGCCGGAATACGGACCTGCGTATACATGCATAATTGGTCTATGTTTTCGTCTGTCATCTTCTTTACGTTCCATTTCAATGCGTTCTAAATCCGCTTTTCTCTTGTCGTTACTATCTTTTATTGTCCAGGCAACGCCAGCAAGAGTTATACCACCGCCAATCAAAGCTGCATATACGGTAACAAATGTCTGAAAATCATCTTCTTTTAAACCACACCACTGTACATAATAAGGAAATGTGACAAGTATCAATGAACCCCAAAAAACTATTCCAATAATAGTGTTAATTGTTTTATTATCATCTCTTTTTTTGAAAAGATAGCTATTTATAAATAATGCTATTGCTACTAAATAAGTAATCCCTATACTTATCTTATAAAGCAAGTTGGCTGGTATTAGGTTATTTGCAGTATGATTAACTGCTGCTAAAAGAAAGGTTAAAACAGCAGTAGATATTAAAACCATTGGTGTTTTTTCTAAATTAAGTTTTTTACCTAAAATTATTTTTAAACTTATATAGATTTCTAAAAACAAGACAACTAGAAATAGTAAACCGTAAACTGTTTCTTTATATCCCCACAATTCATGGTTGAAAAACATTAAGAAGCTAAGAGTATAAACAACATATAAAAATGTAGAAAAAACTTTATCTTTCCAACAGTTTCTTTCTTCCTCTTTATTGTTTTTATCAAAATAAGTAAGTGCAATCACTAAAACAAACCCGAGAATATAGCAAACAATAAAAGCAACTTTTAATATACAGGTTAATTTAGAAAAATTAAAAAACACAGGCAAGAATCCACCTAACAGTATGAAGCTTAAAGACAATATGCTAAGTGGTACTACCCATTTAATTTTTTCAATATTCTTTGTCTTTACTTTATCCTGGCTCATAAGAGCCCTCCTTACAGTTGAATATAATATTACTGTGTAATAAGCAAATAAATCCGACACAAAAAGAACAATAAAGAAAACTATATATCAAAAGCATTAACTACATACTTATGTTTTTATTTGTATCTTTTTATTAATTGTTTTGCAAATAATAAAACTATTTGTTCGGTTGAATTCTTGCCAGATTCAATTGCTTGAATATCGGCAACCGTAGGATATTTATCCCTTAATTGCTCAGTTGTTATATTATGCAAAATAGGAAGAATTAACTTTTGCCCTTCATCATTCTGTCGTTCGAGCAAGGTTTTAAGTTCAAGTTCAGTCCATTCTCTTCCAAAAAAGTTTTCAGAAATTACGATAATTGCAAATTCAGATTTCTCCAAACCTTCATATATTTTAGCTTTCCAATTATCTCCCCACTCAATTGTGTCCTTGTCATAAAAAATTTCTATACCTAAAATTTCCAAAGACTTTTTGAGATCTTCTACATATGCTATCTTATCTGCACTTGCGTGTGATAAAAACACATCATACATTTTTCTTGGTTTGGGGTCTGTTTTTTCGGGAACAGCATCGCTTTTTTTATCAAAATAATGCAAACCTTCATATGTAAGATCAAGTCCTACATATTGGTGACCTCTAAAGTGCACGTTTTTAATGTAACCATCCATTTCAAGTTTACCAAATAATGGACGTTCACCGGATTCGATTGTATAGCAAAGAATATTTAAATCATCTTTGTTAGCTTTTGAAATTAATTTTTTTAAAAGAATCTCGTAATCTTTCATAGCTTTACCCTCAGTAATAAATGTTGTTTTCTTGCTATTAATATAATCTGTATCCTTACTAATACTTTCAAGAATTGCAACTAAGTCATTATATGCACTAAGCGTTCTATGAAAAAGAATAGATTCAATTCTTTTAGATAAGAAATGGTCTCTCAAGTACTTGTTATAAAAGATTTCAAAGTCGTTAATCCAAACATTGCTTGGTTTGTTATATTCATCAATATTAGTGCCAATTGATGCTGCGTTAATCGGAGATTTTATTGATTTGGTGCGTTGTAATAACCCTTTTAAACCTTTTTCGAAAGTACTAAGGTTTGCTTCAATTTCTTTTCTTGTTTTTTCTTCGAACAGATACCCATCTTTTAAAATAGCAATATTGTAAGGATAATTATCCGCCCATAAAACATTAACCAAATTGTTTTCTCTCAACTCTTTAAAACAACCACGTAATATTGTGTCTTCACGATTACTCATATTTTGAAAACGACTCTTCCAATAATTTGCCTCTTCTTCATGTTCGACTATTTCAAACAATAAATCAGTAGCCTCTTTTGATATGTCTATAAAATCAATCATTTATTCAACCTCTTTCTTGCCCGTTACATACTCAAAAATAATTGATTTTTTGTATGACTCAAGGGTTGCAATCTGTTCTTTTTTATTAGCTATAATTACATTTGTTTCTTTGATAACGCTGTCGATATATTCAACTATTTCAGTTTGTTCTCCAAGAGAAGGAATAGGATAGAACAATTCAGCCAATTTGTTCCAGCGCAAATCACATGAACGAACTCGTATTCCAGTTGCTAGAGCAAGGAATACATCTCCATAAGCCATACTGCGCAGAAAATACATAATGTATCTTTTGTTTTGCTTTGTTTCTAAAACATTTAATACAGGAGAGGCTTTTCCTCGTGAATCTGATATTCCAATTGCTCCTGCAAAACCATCCATTCCGTGCACAACAAGGTCGCCAACATCAATTCCTTGATAACCGATTTCTTTGTCAGCCATAGTAAATCCTTCTTCACGACGTTTGCTTCGTAACGTTACTTCACCATCACGAAAACAAGTAATTACACCATCGTCTTCTCTGACTGGTTTTGAGATATATTTCAAAATATATTTACCACGAACACAATTCCACGTTACAGGGATATTACCTATCCACTGTATTCCGCTATCTTTCATTTGTACATTGGGATTCAAACCTTTAGTAACTGATTCAATAACAGTTGACCTTTTATATTGCTCCAATGTTTCAATTTGCTCTTGGATATCTGCAATCAAGGCATCAATTTCAGAACACTTTATATCAAGAAATTCAACTATTTTTTCTTGCTCATCTATTGATGGTAAAATAATATAATTACGTCTCAACTCATCAAAATTAAGTATTTTTCTGACTCCGCCGCCCATATTGTGGAATGCTTTACAGTTGTCGTATGTTTTTAAAAGGTATGTACTATACTCAGGCAATATTTCGTTATTATCCTTGGCTTTTATAGCCATATAAGCGGACGTAATTGCGCCTTTATCTTTAACCAATGCAACTCTTTGTGTAACAAAATCGAAATTAAGATTCAAACCATTAATCATTATTGTACCATAGTCAACCAAAGTATAATTGGTTATTGTATTGGCAACATAATCTTCAACATCTGTATCAAAATTATCTTTAGGCACAATTGAGCCCATTCTAAATTGCAAGGCTTGTTTTTCTTTGCCCAAATAATTTTTTGTTCTAATTTCCTGAAAAAGCGCCCCTATGGGTTTACTTAACCAATGCGACGGGATTGTTCCCACCCAAGCTATTCCACTATCTTTCATTTCTCTCATTTCATTTCGCCTTTTCTTTTAGCAAATAATTCTTTAAGTTCTTTTCTTTTGGCTGCTTTTTCTTTCTTTGCTTTTTGTTCAGCCAAGATCTCTAACAGTATCGGTTTTAAAACAGTATAATCTTCACAACACTGTTCTTCTGTCATTGCGTGAATCCCAGCACTTAACAAACCATACAGTGGAATATAAATTTCATCGTCAATTGCTAAATAGTTTTTAATTGATTTAAGTTTTTCATCAGACCGCAGTTTTCGGAAATTATCTTCTGTTATACCTATTTCTTGTTCGTATTGTTTAAAAACAGATAACAGCATTGTTTCATAAACTCTACGCATATAAGTATAAGCAGCTACATAATACCCTGAACTGGCACAAGTTTCTGCTTTGTATAGCTGAGAAAAACTTACTTTGTCAATCAAATCATTTTTCTGGTATTTTTTTAGTTCGTCTCTACTTACATCAAAAAGGGAGGGATATTGCGTTATTTTAGTAACACTGGCTTTACCATTATGATAAAATCCGTAAACAAGTTTTTTACCACAAGAGGGACATTCGTAATTTAAAAATCGTATCGCACCTGTGTATGCAGTTCCAAAACCATCTTCACTGGGATAAGGAAGCTGTCCTAATCCATTAATATATTCCGATTTCGAGTAAATGAATGTTTTGTTTTCTTTACATAATGGACAATATAGATCTATTGTTTTTAAAGCTTGGTTAGATGTCAATGCTTTAAAATCTTCAATTTTTATTCCATTTATTTGTTCATAAATACCTTTTTCAACTTGAAATTCACCAAAAGCTTTAATCATTTCTTCAGTCATATTAATTCTCCATAAATAGTTTTGATATTCTCTTACTAACATTGTTTTCAATATCAATAAACTTTCTTGCAAGCACATCACTATCTTCAGGTTTTTGATACTGATAAAAATAACGTGTAAACGCAATATCTGCACCGGTTTTGATAACTGTCTTTTTCTCTGTAATTACTTCTTCAAAGAAAGCAACTGCATCAGGAACATGTGGCAATACCTCACGAGCCATATAATCATCAATATCTTCTTCAATTTTTACAACTTCTGTTTCAGCTGTTGTTTTATCGTAGATTATATTACCTTTTTTATCTCTTTGAATTTCTGCGGACTTGTCCATCACTGAAAGACCATTTGCAACTTTTTCAATCAACTTTTTATCAACATCTAAAATTGTTGAAAGATAATCAAGAAACGGCTTAGGAGAAAGGAACACTTTATCAGAAATATTATCTTTAAGTCTTGAAACAATTAAATCAAACGTAGGTTTACCTGCAAGAAGTTTATCGAACTTCTTCTTGTCAGCATCAGAAATGGCAACGCCTTGATTTTCATATTCACGAACTTTTGCTTCATCATAAAGATTATTAAGTATGCCATTTAAAAGCATAGCTTCAATTCGTTCTTCTGTAATAGCATAGCTGCGCTGGAGAGGTTGCATAACTGTATATTCACGATACATAAACTCTTCGTTACGATAAATTTTACAGAATTCACCTTCTTTAAAATCAGCATAAAGGTGAGCAATCTTCTTCCTGTCTTCAGGAGAAATTTCATTTTTCTTATCGCCAACTGCTTTGCGAAGTTTATGATAAAAAGCTGCCGCATTGATAAGCTGAACTTTACCTTTTCGTTCAGCACGTTTATTCTTTGAAAGAATCCACACATAAGTTTGAATACCTGTGTTGTAGAACAAGTCTACGGGAAGCGCAATGATTGCCTCGATCAAATCGCTTTCAAGCATCCAACGGCGAATCTGACTTTCTCCAGCAGATGCTTTACTTGACATAAGAGAAGAACTGTTTTCGATTATTGCAGCTCTACCGAGTTTTTCATCCATTTTATCAATGGCAGACTGCATAAAGATAAGCTGTGAATCACCACCGTCAGGTAATCCATGTCCCCAACGACCCGTTTCGCCTTTGGCATATTCTGCACGAACAGCATCTTCCTGCCCAACTTTTGCATCTTTGCTAGACCAAGGAGTACCAAAAGGTGGATTTTCAATCACGAATCGCATTTTAATATTCTCAAAACAGTCTTCTTTGAAGGTATCTGTGTGTCTGAAATTCTCGGAATTTTGATTTTTAATCAACATTTCTGCAAGTCCGACTGCATAAGATACACCCATATATTCCTGACCAAACAATCTAACGTCTGCAGTGGGATTATAATGCTTAATATAATTATAGGCAGTAGAAAGCATACCGCCGGTACCACAAGCCTGGTCACATACGGTGATAACCTTACCATTATCAAAAATATCGTCACAGCCTTCTGACATAAGAATTTCAACTAAAAGTTTTATAATATCTCTACCTGTGTAAAACTGTCCGGCATCAACATTCTGGAAGAAACGTCCGATGAGATTCTCGAAAATATACCCCATCTTAATGCTGTCGAATGTTTCAAGGCTCAAATCAAGTTCAGAGAATGCCTTTACAACGGAGTAAAGACAGCCATCCTTGTCCATTTTATCGATATGAGTATTGATTTCGAGCTCGTTTAAAATATCCTGAACATTTGAAGAAAATCTATTGATATAAGATTTAAAGTTTTCAGCAATATTGTCGGCATCATTACAAAGTTCTGCCAAGTCATAACCACTCGTATTATAAAACTGATAACCAGACAAACGACAAAGAGCTTTTGGCGGGTGTTTTGGATCTTTTTCAAATGTTGCTCTAACAATATCTTTCTTATCTGCAAGTGCACATTCGAATCTGCGGATAATGGTCATAGGAATAATCACATCACCGTATTTATCGGGCATATAAGAACCGCGCAATTTATTCGCAATTGACCATATAAAATTTGCTTCTTGTGTTACATCAATGGGAGATTCATCCCAAAAAGTATCTATAATTTTATTTCCCATCGTAATATTCCTCAATTATAAACTATAATAATAACTTTTTATTTTCTTCGCCATAAGCTTACGACGTTCCTCAAGAAATCCCTCATAATCCTCATATGACATTTTGCAAGCTTCAAAAGGAATGCAGTTCGCCTCAAGGTTAGCTTTCAGTTCATTGAGTTCAGTGATTGAACCGCATTCAACAATCTTAGTTTCACACTGTTTCAATGCTTTTGCAAAATATTCACAAGGGGCTTGTTTGCCTATTGATTTGTTAACCTGCGTATCGAGATAAGCGTAGTTTGCATCTTGATTATAAAGGTTCTTATTGAATCCATTTGATTTGAGATATTCCTTCGGGAAAATGTGGTGTACATCACCGGCAATTTCGATTAAATCTCTTACCGTTATATTGTTAGACAGCAATGACAAATCATTGTTAGCAACCTGAGCTGCGAGATAAACGAGGTATGTAGGATTGATAGTTGAGGTGTATGCCAAATCTTGAACAACCTTTACCTCCCAGAAATTATCCGAAAGAAGGGCAGCTTCCATATCTTCAAGTGTTTTAACAACGCCTACTTCATTTATTTTACGAATATCCCTATAAAATGCAGTTTCAGGAGATGAACTGTATCTACCTGTAAGCACAGAAAGAACATACCATTTTTGAACAATCTTTTTAATTTCACTAACACTAACTTCTTTACTTATTGAAAGTCTTAAGTACAGTGCATATGCAAAATCAAGAGCCATATATGAATTAACCAGTTTTTCAGAAACAAATCCAGCTCCCTTAATTGCTAACATAAATTGCTCAAAATTATTCTTGTTTATTACATTAAGGACACCTTGCTTTAATTTTGCAAAAGTTTCTTCAATGATTTCAGATTTATATTCTCTTGTTTCAAAATCTCTACCTGAAAGCAGACTTACAAGGTCTGCAAGTTTTGCTCTTGGATACATATGCATAAATGCAACACGAAGAATATCATCACATTCTGGATCATAAACAGTTTCTTTATCATCTTTGAGCCATGAAAGTTTGTTGATATATTCGGAATTCGCAAAATCTGTGTCGTTTTCTTTGATATAGCTATAGAAAGAAGGTTCAACACAAAGATGAGCAAAATAATCAATTGCCTTGCGAAGAGCGTTACCACCATGTTCTTCATCGGATGCAATCTTAGACATGACAAAGTCACCCTGACTTAATGCAGTTCCTTTAGAATTTATTCGGATAAATATATCTGTAACAATATCAATATCAAGATTATCTGAAAGCTCGATAACACCAATAAGACGGTTTGCGATTGATGTAAGATTGCTAAGTATTTCTCCAAGTGTTTCGGGATCCATATCAGGGTTATCAGTGCAATACTGATTGATGAATGAGAACTGTTTGAAACCGGGTTTGAAAATTTCAGCCACATCCGGAATCCACTTTTTGCCTTTCAAATGGCTCTGGTCCTGTACTGCAAAGATTTCCGCATCTTTGTCTTCAGAAAGCGCTTCAAAGGGGTTAAATGCAATTTTTATGCGATCCTTTTTATAGCTTGCGTTAACAACAGGGATGCCGGCAATGGCAGTCATCAAAGCTGTCACTCTTTGCTGACCGTCAATCAAAATCTTTTTTCCCGAAGAAACTGTTCCATCTTTTAACTTTACATTTGGATTCTTCCAAACGATTAAGTAACCAGTAGGATATCCTTTATATAACGAATCTAATAAATCACGAACTTGTGTTTTTTTCCAAACAAAGGGTCTTTGAATTTCCGGAATAGCAATATCACCGGATGCAATAAGACCAAGTATTGCACCTACACTTAATGTATTGGGGTTATATTTTTCAATTAACATACTATTTCTCCTTTAAACTATCTTGTACAACATACAAAAATATTTATTGGTTTTCTTCCACAACAAATTCCATAATATCATCCACACCGCAATCGAGGGCTTTGCAGATTTTGCCGAGGGTTTCGACGGTAACGTTTTCACCCTTGCTCATTTTTGTGATTGTGTAGTTGCTGATATCAGCGACCTTTGCAAGATCTTTTTTCTTCATATCGTGGTCAATCAGAAGCTTCCATAATTTCTTATAACTTACAGACATAATTACACCTCAGAAAGAATATAATTTTACTTCTACATTATATCCCTATAAAACAGCTTTTGCAAGAAAAAATAAAGCGAAAACTAAATTTACATTTAAAATGACTATAATGTGCATATAGAGATTATGTTGGATAAGCGGTGCTTGTACGGAAGCTTCCAAATTATTTTCACATAAAAGATATCGAGGTATATACTTTCCCTTATACATATAAATGTCGGAAACCGTAAAATGTAACACAAAATCTTTCACTTTTTTTAAAGTTCTACATTTTACACAGTACGGGGTGATATGTATTGTGCAGTATTACGACATAAAACGACAAGAAGCAACCGAAAAGGGGAGAGTATAAAAAATCCGACTGACATCTGATTATTCAGATATCAGCCGGTTTGCTTTATTCAATTATATCTTCAATTTCACAGCCAAGAGCTTTTGCTAAGCTTAACACGACATTCACTTGCGCCTTACTTATGTCGTTCTGTCGCTGTTCATAAAGCTGAATCATACGAAGTGTTACACCGGATGCATCACTTAACTGCTGTTGAGTGAATCCTCTTGATTTTCTGATTTCGCTGAGCTTTGATTTTCGATTTTCTTTATTTCTTGCAATCACTTCGTTTGCAGCTTCAACAAACTTGCTGACATCTGCTTCGTGGAGTATATACATTGAAAAGACAGTGGAAAGAGTAAGACCGTCTTTGACGATGTCTTCAAATCTCTGATTTGTTATCCACTGATAATATGCAAGAATCCAGCCTGCCCAATATTCTCTGCCCTTAAAATCAGAATATAAAGGTTCTTTCTTTTCGTAGGAAACATTGGTGGCGGTGAGAACTGCATCAGCAAGCTCATAACCCGACATTCCGCCTACATATTTAGGATTGCCTTTTTCAAAACGTGAAGCAATACCTGAAGATATAAACCAACCGAAGAACTCGTCAGGGTCAAACCCTAAATCACATACGGCGTAGTCCACCATATCTCCGAGATTCTGCATTGCATCATCCAAGTACAACTCGCTGTAAGCGTTCATCATCGTTTTTTCACCCTTCTCTGATAATATCTAATATATATTTTTCAGTAAGTACGGAGCCTCTGCTTTTTTCTTTCTTAAATTCATCTCTTGCTGCTGAATCACGAGCCATTTTTTTAGGCAGATACATTTCGTTAGGAGCAACAGTTGCTTCTATAAATTCGAATGCATTAAAAGCTTTTTGTGAGATTGCAACAACTTGTTCACCAAGTTTTCCGAGAACCATTGCTTTCTCTAACTGTGATACAGATATAGTATTGTTCAGGAATGCATTTGCAAACGAAAAATATGCATCATCTGCCCGGTAACCTTTTATAACATCATATTTCTTATAATCAATTGCAAAGTTATCGAAGATGTACTCCTTGGCCTGAGTTGCAATATCTCCGCTGATACGGAACTGACGGTTTTCAAGCAACACAAACAGCCAGTTGAGGATATTGTATTCTCCGTTTGTCAACGAAAGAACAGAAAGACCGGTGAGGTCGAGACTGTATTTGTTTGCGTAACCGTCACTTTCTGATGAACATGCCCATTCTTTTGCAAGCTCTTCATTTTCGGTACAGTAAAAACCGAGACCGTAATCATTATTAGGATTGCCCATTCCCCAAATAGGCTTTTCAATAATTTTAGATGAACCGTGATAAACTATAATCTTCTCTGCCATAAGTATGCTCCTTTCTCGAGGTATCGTTACAACGATAGTTGTTATCTGTTTTTATTATATCGTTACAACGATAGTTTGTCAATGCTGTGTGGGAATATTTTAGTCAGCAATCAGAATCTTATAATAACTTGAAACTGTTTTTATCAAATTCTATTAAACCGTCATCACGCATTTTGCAAAGCTCATTCGACATAGCACTGCGGTCAACAGAAAGAAAATCCGCAAGCTGTTGACGGTTGAACGGAATGTTAAAAGTCGCACTGTTATGCTTCTTTGCTTCTTCGGATAAATAAGAAATCAGCTTCTCTCGTGTGGAACGCTTAGACATATGACCGAGCTTTTGCACGAGTTTTCTGTTTTTCCCGGATATTGCAAAAAACATATTCTGCACAACCATAGCATGAAAACGACAGGCTGAAGAACAGGTTGTAAGAATACGCCTAACATCAAAAAAGATGACGGTGCTGTCCTCAATAGCAACCACATCGTTTAACAAAGCTCCGCTTTCGGGTGCAACATATGCTTCACCAAACATTTCGCCGACTGCAATCTGACCAAGGATACTGCGGTTACCCCAATAATCATCATTTTGTATGTGAAGAGTTCCTTCAACTAAAACAACAATGTCGCTCAGATGCTCGCCCTGACGCAGAACATATTCACCTTTTTTATAATTGTACAGTCTTGCATCGAGGCAGGAAAGCATCGCTGATACTTCATCATTACCTACACCTGCAAACATCTGTGTTTTCATTAAAACAGGTACATATTTTTTCATAAAGCCTCGATTCTGTTGTAAAAACAACTGATTTGTTTCTTTTATTGTATTATAATGAAGCCACAAAATCAAGTGAGGTAAGAATATATGATTAGGAAAATTATAAAAATTGATGAAGAAAAGTGTAATGGCTGCGGTGCTTGTGCTTCCGCTTGTCATGAAGGCGCTATTGAAATGATTGACGGCAAGGCTCGTCTGACCCGTGAGGATTATTGTGACGGACTTGGTGATTGTCTTCCTGCTTGCCCCACAGGTGCCATCACTTTTGAGGAAAGAGAAGCACCTGCTTACGATGAGGCGGCTGTTCTTGAATCAAAAGCTAAAAAGCAAGGAACCTTGCCCTGCGGTTGTCCCGGAACACAATCTAAAGCAATCAACAGAGAAAGCAGTGACTACAATAACTTTGCTGCACCGATCAACAGCCGACTTTCACAGTGGCCTGTTCAGATAAAGCTTGTTCCTGTGAATGCTCCTTATTTTGACGGAGCAAACCTGCTCGTAGCGGCGGATTGTACAGCTTATGCTTATGGAAATTTTCATAATGAATTTATCCGTAACCACATTACTCTTATCGGTTGCCCGAAGCTTGACGAGGGTGATTATACAGAAAAACTTTCAGCTATCATCACAAACAATAACATCAAAAGTGTTACTGTTGTGCGTATGGAGGTGCCGTGTTGCGGCGGTATTGAGTATGCAGTGAAAAAAGCATTACAGACAAGCGGAAAGTTTATCCCGTGGAGAGTCGTCACAATCTCCACAGACGGAAGAATACTGGATTAAATATAACGGCAGTGGGAATTATCTTACTGCCGTTCTTGATGTTAAGCGTAAATCAGTTCTCTGTTCACAACTTCGGTTGCGCGTTGGTGGATGTTATTCATTCGCTGAACCCATTCAAGTTGGTTTGTTTCCTTGAGTTCTTCGGTTACATTTTCTGCTTTTGCGATTTGGGTCACGAGAGTGTTGAATAATTCTTCTGCCTGCTTGTCAATCTCTGCGAGGTGACTCCAGAGTTTACCTGCCGAGAAGAGCTGAGTGAAAAGCACCTGTTTGTTTTTCTGCAGATATAAACCATGGGCTCGTCCCCATTTACCGAGTCTGATTTCCTTCGCTTCGGTTGGTAAGGTGAGATTCGGTATTTTATAATCTCCGACCTGTCTGTAAGTGATGTTCATAATTTTCTCCTTTCATTTTACAAATACATCGTGTGTGAATTTTGCTCCGAGTCTGAATCCTGAAATAAAACTGTCGGCAATACTTATGCTGAGAAATTCATTGTATGAATTTGTGTATTGCTGAAGCAGTTTCTTTTCTTCTTCGGATAGCTTTTCTCTGAACTCATCTTCGTTTTTTACGAGTGAGTTCAGTTTCTTTTTAAGGGAAGAGCCGAGCTCAGAACTGAGTTCCTGCGGCTCTATGTTGCCGTAATAAAATTCTTCAATGAAGCTTTTCATGCCGACCTACCTTTCTTTTCGTTGATTTGGTTTTCTGTTGCGTGCCTGACGATTGTTCCTTCATTTTCTTTTGTGTTATTGAAAATCGTTCACTAATATGATAAAATTATATCGGTGAATAAAATTCGGAGGTTACTATGAAAGATAATGAAATGCGTACAGCGGCGAAGGATTTTGCGGCGTATTGGAAGGATAAAGGCTATGAAAAAGGCGAAAGTCAGGCGTTCTGGCTCTCGCTTCTTCGTGATGTTTTCGGTGTGGAGCACCCCGAATAGTTTATTTCATTTGAAGATCAGGTGCATCTCGACCACACAAGCTTTATTGATGGCAGTATTCCGTCAACTCACGTTTTGATTGAACAAAAAGGTCTCGGCAAGGATTTGCGTAAGCCTATAAAGCAGTCGGACGGCTCGTTGCTCACTCCGTTTCAGCAGGCAAAACGCTATGCGGCGGAGCTTCCGTATTCGCAGCGTCCCCGTTGGATTGTAACCTGTAATTTTGAGGAATTTCTTGTTTACGATATGGAGAAGCCGAACGGAGAGCCGGAGCAGATTTTACTTAAAGACCTCCCGAAAGAGTACTACCGTCTGCAATTTCTTGTTGATACGGGTGACGAAAATATCCGCCGTGAAATGGAGGTTTCCATTCAGGCGGGCAACCTTGTCGGCATAATGTATGATGAGATATTGAAACAGTACCGCGACCCGTCGAATGAACAATCGTTACAGAGCCTTAACAAGCTTATCGTCCGTCTTGTTTTCTGCCTTTATGCGGAGGATGCAGGTGTTTTCGGCGGTCATTCGAAGTTTCATAATTATATCAGCTCGTTCTCTGCCCGTGATATGAGAAAGGCTCTTATTGAGCTGTTCAAAATTCTTGACACAAAGGTTGAGGACAGAGACCCGTATGAGGATGAAAACCTGCTTGCATTTCCTTATGTAAACGGCGGACTTTTTGCGGATGAAAATATAGAAATTCCGCAGATGAATGATACTATCCGTGATTTGCTTCTTCGCAAAGCCAGTGAGGATTTTGACTGGAGCTTAATAAGTCCTACGATTTTCGGTGCGGTTTTTGAATCAACTCTCAACCCCGAAACAAGACGTTCGGGCGGTATGCACTATACCTCTATTGAGAATATACATAAGGTTATCGATCCGCTTTTCCTCGACGAGCTCCGCGAGGAATTTGAAGAGATAAAGGAAATCAAGGTCGAAAAAACAAGAGTAGCAAGACTTGATGAATTCAGAAAAAAGCTCGGCTCGCTGACGTTTTTTGACCCTGCATGCGGAAGCGGTAATTTCCTGACAGAAACTTATATTTCTCTTCGCAGACTTGAAAACGAAGCGATAGAAGAAACAACGAGAGGACAGATGATGTTCGGCGCGGTCGGCAATCCTATCAATGTTTCTATCGGACAGTTTTACGGCATAGAGATTAACGATTTTGCTGTCACAGTAGCGACAACTGCGCTGTGGATAGCCGAAAGTCAGATGATGAAGGAAACGGAAGAGATAATTCATCAGAACCTTGAATTCCTCCCGTTGAAATCCTATGCAAATATCGTCGAGGGCAACGCTTTGCGTATCGATTGGGAGACAGTTGTTCCAAAGGACAAGCTCAATTACATTATGGGCAACCCGCCGTTTGTGGGCAAGAAGGAACAGACGAAAGTTCAAAAACAAGAGGTTGTCGATACTTTTGGTAAAAAAGTTAAAGGTGTTGGCAATTTGGACTATGTTTCTTGCTGGTACAGAAAAGCTGTCGATATTATGAGAGATACATTTATAAAAGCTGCCTTTGTATCCACGAATTCAATTACACAAGGCGAACAAGTTCCTGTTTTATGGGGTGAATTGTTGGTTTTAGGCATGAACATTATTTTTGCCCATCGCACTTTCCGTTGGGATAGTGAAGCGAGTATGAAGGCCCATGTCCATTGTGTTATTATAGGGTTTACTTTAAATGGTCTATCTGATAAAGCAAAGAAATTATATGATGGTGAAAAGTATCAAATGGTAGACAATATCAATCCCTATTTGGTTAATGCTCCGACGATTATAATCAGTTCACGAAGTAAAGCTATTTGCACTAACACTCCTCAAATATATTATGGCAGTATGCCTATTGATGATGGTCTTTTAATACTTGATAAAGAAGATGTTGATACTCTGATAAAAGAGAATAAGGGAAATAGCAAGTATATTCGCAAATATGTAGGCGGAGTTGAATTGTTAAGAAATAAAGATCGTTGGTGTTTGTGGCTTGTTGGAGTATCACCTAAAGATATTCAAAATTCCCCTTTTATTAAAGATAGAATAAAAAGAACTTCTGAATTTAGAAAATCAAGTAACAGACCGCAAACTTTAGCGCTTGCTGAAACGCCAGCTTTGTTCGGTGAAATAAGGCAACCCAAAACCAATATGATTGCTATCCCAAAAGTGTCTTCTGAAAACAGAAGATATATACCACTTTCTTATGTTTCTCCGGAAATAATTGTAAATGGAAGTGCTTTGATAATTCCAGACGCGTCACTTTATCATTTTGGTGTTATTATTTCAAATGTTCATATGTCTTGGATGAGAACTGTTGCAGGTAGAATGAAAAGCGATTATCAGTATTCGGGCAGTGTCGTCTACAACAACTTCCCATGGCCAACTCCTACTGATGAGCAGAAGACGAAAATTGAACAAACCGCACAGGCTATCCTTGACGCACGCGCACTCTATCCCGATTGCTCGCTTGCTGACCTCTACGACGAACTTACAATGCCGCCCGAACTCCGCAAAGCTCACCAGGCAAACGATAAAGCTGTTATGCAAGCCTACGGCTTCAGCATCAAAATGACCGAATCCGAATGCGTCGCAGAGCTTATGAAGATGTATCAGGACTTGATTAAATAAATATTAGATGAGGAGGTTTTATGAATGGAGATTGCAGTAGCGATAGTAGCGGGATTGTTTTCTATATGTGTTGCAATTTTCGGTGCAATTTTTCTTAATGTGAATAATTTGCAGATGCAAACTAGAAAAATGAAGGAAGAACATTATGTGCGTTATCTTGAGGCGGTACATAATCTTGCTGAAGACAATAAAAATATAAAGGCGTTAAAAGAATATACTTTACATCGCGACAAAATGTTTATAGTTGCTAGCGAAAAAGTTGTTAGGGCAATGTTAGAATATGAAGAAACGGCTGTAGGAAAAAATAGTAATGAGCATGATAAATATTTAACAGCTCTTATTATTGAAATAAGAAAAGATCTGAACATTCGGGATAAAACATTCCCACAAGTATATTTGAAAGCAAGCAAAAAACAATAATTGCCAAGTGCGACACTAAAAACACATAAGAAGGTGAAATAATGAGTTTGAAGCACAAGTTAATAAAATTCACCAATCATGGTGATGATTTCTTGAAAGGCAATCTTTATCTTAACCCTTTGGAATATTATAGAGGTGTAGAAGAAATTATTAAAGGTAATATAGGTGAACGCAACTCTGCAATAAATGATTTTTTAGAAGGTTCTGTTGCAAGTGTTAATGTTGATGATTGGGCAGATTTTGGATTAGATTTTGGAGAGGAAATAAAAAATAATCTAATTGGCAATGTTCATTTACTTTCTGAAGATTTGAAATTCACAAAATTACTTTGCCTATATGTTTTCTTGTATGATAAAGAAAAAATGGCAATTTTACCGCCATCCCCCAAAATACACACCTTTAATGCCAATGAAGCAATAATAATATATGATATCGAGGCGTTTGAAACAAAAATAAAGAAAGCATTAGACAAACAAGAAACAAACATCGTTCGTGTGAAGCGTGGTTTTGTTGAATACTATGAAAATGATGAGCAAACAAAACTGTTGAGTCCATTCAACAAAACAACAGATTTCGAATGGCAACAAGAATTTAGATTTGTATTTCACGAAAATCCGGTTAGTTTAGAGCCGACGGTATTAAAAATTGGTGATATTTCGGATATTGCAATTAAAGTGCCTATGAAATTTTTTGTTGAGGAGACAGTCGAAATTTTTAAAAAATATAATGATATATTTTAAATATAAAAAGTGCAATAGTGGTTGAACATTGGTCAATTTTGTGCTTTTCGCAAACATATATAAATCCCACCCAAACCAAAACCACCCGAAACCTCGCGGCTTCGGGTGGTTGTTTGTTATGATTTCAGAGCTTTGTTGTACAAAACTCACTCCCACTCTATCGTGCCTGTCGGCTTCGGGGTGAGGTCGAAGAGAACGCGGTTGATGCCTTCAACTTCGCTTGTGATTCTTGCTGTAATCTTATGAAGAACAGGGTAGGGGATTTCCTCGATTGTTGCTGTCATTGCATCCTTTGTGTTGACTGCGCGGATGATTGCGGGCCAGCCCTCATAACGGCTTTCGTCCTTAACGCCTACGCTCTTTACATCAGGCACTGCGATGAAATACTGCCATACCTTCTCTGCAAGACCGTTGAGGTCAAATTCCTCGCGGAGGATTGCATCTGCCTCGCGCAGAGCGTGAAGTCTGTCGCGTGTGATTGCGCCGAGACATCTTACGCCAAGTCCCGGGCCCGGGAACGGCTGACGGTAAACCATAGCGTGGGGAAGTCCGAGTGCTTCACCAACGACACGAACCTCGTCCTTAAAGAGGAGCTTAATCGGCTCAACAAGCTGCATTTCCATTTCCTCGGGAAGTCCGCCGACGTTGTGGTGAGACTTAACAGCCTTCTTGCCCTCTGCCTGCTTGATGCTCTCGAGAATGTCGGGATAAATTGTGCCCTGTGCAAGGAATGAAATTCCGTCAAGCTTTGCTGATTCTTCGTCGAAAACCTTAATGAATTCTGCGCCGATAATCTTACGCTTTGATTCGGGGTCGCTTACACCTGCAAGAAGGTCAAGGAAACGGTCTGTCGCGTCAACGTAAATAAGGTTTGCGTCAAGCTGATTTTTGAATACCTCAATAACGTTTTCGCTCTCGCCCTTACGCATAAGTCCGTGGTTAACGTGAACACAAACAAGCTGCTTGCCGATAGCCTTGATGAGCAATGCCGCAACAACTGATGAGTCAACGCCGCCTGAAAGCGCAAGGAGAACTTTTTTGTCACCAACCTGCTCCTGAACAGCCTTTACCTGTTCGGCGATGAAAGCCTCTGCAAGCTCGGGAGTGGTGATTCTCTGCATAGATTCGGGTCTTTTGTTCTGATCCATAATACTGACCTCCTAAGATGTATAGTTCCTCGAGAAATCTCGATTCTGATTTTTTAATGTAGAAAATTATATCACATCAATTTTTGAATATCAATATTTTTTATGGTAAAAAGTAACACTTTTTTAAAATATATTTTTGGCGAAATGACGAAGAAATATACCTCCCGTGGTGCAATGACGGGGTTTTATGTTGCTTTTGAGTTTGAACTGTGATAAACTTGTTACAGGTGATACCAATGAGTCTTGAAAATAAAATTAAGTTCAAAAACGGAAAATTGAAGGTTATGCAGATTTCGGATTTGCAGGACACTAAAAATACGAGCGTTGACACGCTTCACTTTGTTGACGACGCTATTGCGAAGGTCAAGCCCGATTTCATAATTCTGACGGGTGATCAGCTTGATGTTGTCGGACTGTGGGGTAAGGGTGAAAAGGCGGAAAAGAATGTCGAAATTGCTATCCGCAGACTTTTCAGCGTTATCGAAAAGCACAATATTCCTTATGTCCTCACCTTCGGCAATCACGACCGCGAGACGGGCGTTTCAAACGAGAAGCAGGTTGAAATTTACAGGACTTTGAAGAATTGCATCTGCTTTGATGATCTGAACGACGGAAGACCCGACGTCGGCACATTCAATGTTCCCGTACTTTCAACTGACGGCGAAAGGGTTGCGCTCAACTTTTTCGTGATGGATACTCATTCAAAAACAAAGGGTGTCGGTTACGAGGGCGTGAACGACAAACAGCTTGAATGGTACAGGGCTGTGGGTGAGAAGCTCAAGGCGGAAAACGGCGGAGAGCTTGTACCGTCAATGGTGTTTCAGCACATTCCCGTCAGCAATATTATGGGACTTTTCAAGGAGGTTTCGAAGGGGACAAAGGGTGCGGAGTGCGACTTTGTCAAAGGCAACCCGAGATATTGGATTCTTGATGAGGAAAAGCTTTTCCACAACTATACTTATGGCGAAACACCGTCAATGACACTCGGTACAAAGCAGTTTGATGCTATGAAGGCGCAGGGCGACGTTTTTGCGATGTATTTCGGACACGACCACTACAATTCCTTTGCAGGCAAGGTGGACGGAATTGACCTCGGCTATTGTCCCGGTACGGGCTACAACTCCTACGGCACAAAGCACAGAGCCTTCCGTGTTTTTGAATTTGACGAGAACGATGTGAAGAATTACAAGACATATTCGCTCAACTATAAGGATTGCTGTAAGCAAATGAAGACCGCGCCGCTTAAAAATGCTTTTTCCTATTGGTCACCGTGCAATCCATCTGCGGCTGGGCCGTTTGTTGCAAAAATTTCAGCGGTGCTTGTTCCTTATATTCTGTTAAACATACTTGTTTATAAATTCGTAAGTCCTGATTTTGTGATTGAGCATTTAAAGGGATTGGTTGAATTCGGAGTTTTGTACGGTGTGATATTCACAGTTTATAACAAGATTCTCAGACACATAATAACAAAAGATTCTTTGAGGTGAAAACAATGAACGAGGTAATGAAAACAATTTTAAAAAGACAGACAATCCGCGAATACAAGCCCGAGCAGATTTCGGATGAACAGCTCGAAGCACTCAAGCAGGCGGCTCTTCGCGCACCGAGCGGAAGAAACGGACAGCCGTGCCACGTGCGTTTTGTTCAGAATGCGGAAATGCTCAAGGAAATGAACACGGATTTCAAGGAGCTTGTCGGCTATGACACCCCTGCCTACACCCGTTGGGATACAAATCCCGTTTACCACAACGCGCCGACATTTATCGTGCTTTTTGCCGAAGGCGAGAGCTATATGGACGGCGGAATTATGTGCGAAAACATCTGCATTGCCGCAGAGGGTATGGGACTCGGCACTTGTATCATCGCGAGCGTGGGAGCACTCTTTGCCGACGGAAATGAGCAGGGTGACAAGTGGAAGCGTGCGTGGGATATCCCCGAGGAGTACAAATTCCTTATCGCAATCGCGGTCGGCTATCCCGACGAAAAACCCGAAATGAAGCCGAGATTTGAGGACAGGATTAAGGTTATAAAATAATCTGATCGGAGGAGATATGAATGGGTGGATTTGAACTGTTTCCGGTTCGGAGAATTACAGCATTCATACTGTTTTTTATGTCGATACGGCACAGCCCCTGACTTCCGATGACGGTGGCTGCTGGATGTCACTTTTCATCAACGAAAATATAGTTGTAAACCGCACTGCACCCGAAAACGGAAAAACTGCCGTTGAAAAAAGTGCAGACGGAAAGTTTGAAAAAATCGGTGAAGCGTCAATCTGATACGAGGGTAATAAGCTGATGCTCAGCGTGTCAAAGTCAATTCCCGGGCTTTCGGACAGCTTTAATTTCAAGTGGGCAGACAACTATATCGAAAACGATGTTTATTCATTTTACACACACGGTGATGCTGCCCCTACGGCAGACTTTGCTATCGGTATTAAGGAGTGATTGTATGTTCAAGTACGAATATGAATCGGTTAGCTGTGAAATGGACGGCTGGGGAATGTTTAACGGAAATTCCTACGGCATTGCCGATTATAAATCAATTATCGAAAAGCGCGCAAACGACGGATGGCGGTATGTCGGCTACATCCCGACAAGACAGCGCGGCACGGGTCACATACAGGAGCTTGACCTGATTTTTGAAAAGGAAGAATAAAAAATAAGGGCATTGTGCTTTTGACACAGCGCCCTTTGCTTATTCATTTATAATTTCATTATATTTTTCAAGATTGATTTTCTTATCCGCCAGCATCTGCTCAACCCAGAGCTGAAGGCTCTCAATGGTAATTGAAAGCTGTTCGAGCTTTCTCTGAATAGAAACAAAATCTCTGATTTCATCGTCATTTATCTGACCGTTTGATGTGATTTCAATAAGTCTTTCCTGACTGTTTTTCATCGAGTTGAGTGAAAACAGCATCTCAAGAATAATCTGCGAAAGGTCTTTTACCTCGACCTCGGGAACATATTTTTCGCCGATAGGACATTCCTTTGAGCAGTAGTGGTTGCAGAGTGTGGGCTCTCGGTAAATTTTTGAAAGAAGCAAAACTTCGTCGGGAGTGATGCCGAATTTGCCGTTTTCAATTCGTTCAAGTCGTTCCGGCTGAATCGGATTGTTCAGTAGCGATGCCTCGTCGCAAACCTCGTCGCGCGTCAGATTGCGCTTCTTTCTTGTTGTCTTATAAATTGTGTCCGCCATTTTTTATTTTCTCCTCTTTTTGTGGTAAAACGATTATATCATACTTTTGGAAATAAATAAAGATAAAAGAAAAACAAAGAATTTTTTAGAGGTTAAATTTTACCCGAAAGAAGCTTATCCCAATTGTCGCGGTATTCATTTTCCTCTTTCAACCAATCAATATCTTTAACTTTTTTCTGTTCTGTCAATGATACCTTCGGATTGGTTGCTAATTCAAAAATTTTTTCTGCAATTTCATCTGAAGAAAAATCAACAAGTTTTCCGCAGTTGTATTTTGTTAATATATATTTACCACCAACAGTTTTTGTAGATATTACCACTTTGCCGAGAGAAAGCGCTTCAAAAATGGTTAAAGGTGAGGCCTCTGCTTTTGACGGTTGAACATAAATGTCACAACTTTTAATGTAAGGATACGGATTGATTTTTTCTCCAAGAATGTGCACTTCTTTTTCTAATTTTTTTGACTTGATTCCATCCTCCAACTTTTTTCGTTCCGAACCGTCGCCGATCCAATTCCAAATAAAATTCAAGCCTTTTTTCTTAAGCTTTTCTGCTGTTTCCAATAAAATGTCATAGCCTTTTACTTCCACTAATCGGCCGCATGTTGCTAAATTAAGAATGCTTTTATCAGTATACACGGTTACTTCATTAGCCAGTTTCGTAACCCGACTATGTGAAACATAGTTGGGCAACGAAATAAAATTGATTTGTTTATTGGGAAATTCTTTTTTTAACTGTTCACACAAATTATCTGAAACTGCAACTACTCCATCAAAATGCGATAAAGATTTTTGGTTTTGCTTTGAAATTGATGTGCTTTGATGAATGAAGAGATATTTTCTACTTGCTTTTATTTGCTCCAAGACAAAAATCGGTATATCATCAGCGGTTGAATAAGCGATAGCTGTATCATAAGACAGTTTGTTCTTTTTGAAGTATTCTCCTTCAATTTCTCTTTGTCGCGGATATTTATACCATCTGTAAATCTGTTTGGCAAGGTATTTTTTGTTGAATTTTCGCAAAATCGTACAAATCAGTTTTATCGTTTTACCAACAAAAGAATCATCATAAACTTGTTTTTTTAGTTCACTGTCAACAGTTACGATATTCACATTGTTGTTTACGAAGGACAGCAAATCTAATGTATCGTTTCTTCGAATATAGAGAGTAATATCATATTTTTTGTAATCGACTAAATTTAACCACTCTATTAAAGATTTAGATATTCCTCCCATTCCAAAATCAGCAGTAACAACTACTACACTTATCTTTCTAGTTGATTTTTGATGTTTATTGTCAACACAAGAAATGTTATTTATAGTATTATATGTTTTCAAAGTATATAATCACCTCATATGCATGCTATATTCAATCGAGTTTTGATCGAAAACATTATTTGAAGATGAAACTTAAATGTGTTTATGTAATTAAGACGATTTTTATGTAGTGGTACAATTATATATGTAATTTTTGTTTATTCGATGATAAATCATAACCACCCGTCAAACGGGTGGTTATGATTTACTTTTATTCAGCCTTCTTTGAGTACTTTGTCTGATAAATGATTCTCATAATCTTTGCATCAATCGGGCTGAGGGCGTCGCCTGCGCCGAAGAATACCGAGCCGATATGAGTCTGACATTCTCTTGACATAATAAGCTCAACCGCATCAAGGTCACTTTCCTTTGTTCCTGTGCAAAGTGCGCCTGAACCGCTGATAAGAACAGCGTTACTGCCCTTGACAGCTTTTGCAGCCGTTTTTGCCGAAGCGCGAGAGCCGTCCCACTTGAAGGAGTTGATTTTTGTTCCTGCAATCTGTGCAAAGTCGTCAAGACGGGGGAGGATAGTCGGCTGTGCAACGCTTACTGCAACTATCTCACTTGCAGTAAGGTGCTTGATAAAGCCTGCATTCGTTCTGGCATAGATTTCAGCGTGAACCATTGCTGTTGCGGGAACATCCTCAGCCTCTGCTGACTTTGCAGTTTTGATGTCCACGGTGAAGCTCTTACCGTTTTTATAATGAATCTCAAACTTTGAGCCGATTCTTGAGCTTTCGCCGAAGTCTGCAATCTGCTTGGGCATCTTGCCTGCGCCGACAGCCTTGATGTAGCTGTTAAGCATACCCTTGTAGGAATATTCGGGTGTACCTTCATAAAGAAGGTAAGCCTTCTGAATCTTCTCTTCGCAAAGGTTTTCAAGCTCGGAAACAACCTCGAAAGCCTGCTCAAAGCTGTTGCCCGTAACAACAGCACCGTGCTGCTTCATAAGAATAGCCTTGCTGTTCGGGTATTCTGCATAAGCTGTCTCAACAGCCTTGCGGAGTGTCGAGGTTGAGGGCATACCGTAGTCTGCGACGGGAACGCAGTCTCCGAAGAGAGCTGCATATTTTTCGGGAACGTCAATGTTCTTGCCTGCCGCGCCGACAACGGAAGCCTTTATCTGATGAGTGTGGATAACGAAATTTTCTTCGGGACGGAGTCTGTAAGCATCGGCGTGAACACCCTTTTCACTCGACGGCTTGATGTCGCCCTCGTAGGAGCAGTCAGCAATGTTGACAACAACGATGTCATCGGGAGTGAGTGTTTCGTAAGCCCTGCCGCTCGGAGTGATAACGAACTGTGTGTCGGAAATTCGGGCACTTACGTTACCCCAGGTGCGGGCAATAAGACCTGTCTCGAGAAGCTTTTTGCCTGCTTCAACAACAAGCTCTTTTGCTTCCTGAATATTGTAAGCCATAATTATTCTCCTAATTAACCGATACGGCCGCAGTTGTCGAATACTCTGTCGAAACGTGCGATTGCATCGTCAATGTCTGCCTCTGTGTAAGCGGCACTTGTGTAAAGACGGCTGCCTGCAAGAGTAACCATACCCTCTGCCATATAAGCAGCACCCATATGCTCCATTTCCTTCTTACGAAGACTTGTCTGCTTGAGAACATCGGGAATGAGCCACGGCTTTGACCAGTCGATTGAAAAGTGCATTGTGCCGACTGTATCAAGGTGACAGATTGAGCCCTGATTGAATGCTACGAAGGGAAGGTTGTGCTTTTCAATGGACTTCTGAAGACCCTTTGTGAGTCTGTCGCCCATTTCGCCCGCCTTCTGGCAAGCATTTGACTCTTCGATTTCGCAAAGAGTATAGTAGCCTGCAACGCAGGAAATCGGAGTAGCAGCCATTGTACCGCCGCACATTGCCTTCTTGACCTTCTTGCCTGAACCGTCAAGACCTGCGCCGAGGTGAGCCATAACGTCCTTATGACCGCCGATACCGCCTGCACCGGGATATCCGCCTGCGATGATTTTACCGAAGATTGTGATGTCGGGATCTACGCCGAAGTAGCCCTGTGCGCCTGATACGCCGATACGGAAGCCTGTAACAACCTCATCGAATACGAGAAGTGCGCCGTACTGACGGCAAAGCTTTTCAACGCCCTTAACGAATGCCTTGCTGAGGGGACGTGTGCCGCTTTCGGGGCCGACGGGCTCAAGGAATACGGCAGCAGTACCGCCGATGAGCTGATTCTTCTTAAGCTTCTTCTCGAGATCTTCAAGATCGTTCGGGAAGAATTCGTCTGTATGCTTGAATACGAACATCGGAACGCCGGGAGACTGAAGGTTCTTTGTGCCCGGAACTCTCATACCGTAAGCCATCTGATCTGACCAGCCGTGGTATGCGCCGCCCATCTTGAGGATGTTCTTCTTACCTGTTGCAAGACGTGCAACACGAACAGCACACATACAAGCCTCAGTACCTGAACCGAGCATACGGAACATTTCGACTGAGGGAACGCACTCTGCAATCTTGTTAGCGAGCTTGTACTCATACTCGTGGAAAAGACCTGTTGAAGGACCGCAGTCGTTGAGAAGCTCGATAACCTTGTTGCGGATTTTTTCAGGGTTGGAGCCTACGATTGTCGGGCCGCCTGCCTGAAGGAAGTCGTAATATTCGTTACCGTCGATGTCGTAAAGCTTGTTACCCGATGCCTTTGTGAAAACAAGGGGGAACGGATAGTTGAAAGCGAGGTTGTGCTGAACGCCGCCGGGGATACGTCCCTTTGCGATGTCAATCATTTCCTTTGACTTTGTGCACTTCTTTGCAAAATACTCTTCCTCGTACTTCTTCAAAGCCTCGGGCTTAACGCTGTAAATCGGCTTTTTGATGAGTGCATCGAGCTGTTTTGTAACAGCATCGGCATCAAGATACTTGGTGATAGCAAAATTTTCAGCCATGGTAATTCCTCCGATAATATGTATAGTTTTTTGTAAATATAGCGATAACGCTTTATATCCAATATGCAGTATAACATATTAAGCACAAAAATTAAATATTTTTTTCAATTTTTTTGAAAAATTTTTATAATTTCTTTTACAAATCTTGTATTTTTATGTTACAATGTGATTAACACGATTTGGGGGTTATAAAAATGGCTATCTATGTTATCGCTTACGATGTCGGCACGACGGGTATGAAAACCTGTCTTTTTGAGATTGATAAAACAATCAGACCCGTTACAAACGCATACGGCGCATACAACCTTTATATGGTTGGCGACGGCGGTGCGGAGCAGGATCCCAACGAATGGTGGGGTGCAATGTGCTCAACAACAAAGGAGCTTTTCAGCAAGACTGATATCAAGCCGTCGCAGATTGCGGGTATTTCCTTCTGCTCGCAGGCGCAGGGACTTGTTCTTGTTGATAAGCAGGGTAATCCTGTCCGCAGAGCGATGAGCTATATGGATCAGCGCGCGAAGGAAGAGCTTAAAAAATATATGGCTTACGGCTTGCAGATTGCGGGTGCAAACGTCGTTCCGCTTCTCAAATCTCTTATCGCAACGGGCGCGGTTGCCTGCAGTGTTAAGGACCCCGTTTATAAATACAAGTGGGTCGAGGCACATGAGCCCGAAAACTTCAAGAAAACATATAAGTGGCTTGATGTTAAGGATTTCCTCATCAGCCGTTGCACGGATGAATTTGCAATGACAAAGGACTCTGCTTTTGCAACACTTCTTTTCGATACAAGAAAGGGCAAAGAGGGCTGGAGCAAGAGTGTAACAGGTATTTTTGATATAAATATGGATCATCTTCCGAAAATCCTCAAGTCAACCGATGTTGTCGGCACGGTTACGGCAAAGGCGGCTGAACAGCTCGGCCTTGCAGAGGGTACACCCGTGTTCGGCGGCGGTAGCGACTCTTCACTTATCGGTGTTGGTGCAGGCAGCGGTGCTGTCGGAGATACTCACATCTATCAGGGTACTTCGGGCTGGGTAGGTACCGTTGTTGAAAAACAGCTTGTTGATACGTCGGCAATGATTGCGGCTATCGTCGGCGCAGACCCCGATTCTTATGTTTACTTTGCAGAGCTTGAAACGGCAGGTAAGTGCCTTGAATGGGTACGTGACCACCTTTGCCTTGACGAAATCGGCATCTTCAAGCAGAAGATGGATGTTGCCGAGGATCCCGAAACGGAGTACACAAGCCTTTATGACTATATGACAAAGATTATCAACGAGGTTCCCGCAGGCTCAAACGGTGTTGTTTTCACTCCGTGGCTTCACGGCAACCGCTGTCCGTTTGAAGATCCCAATGCCGCAGGTATGTTCTTCAATATCCGCATTGATACGGGCAAATCAGAGATGCTCCGTGCAGTTATCGAGGGCGTCTGCTTCCACCTCAACTGGATGCTTGAGGCACAGAATAAGAAGGTCAAGACCTCCGACGTTATCCGTTTTGTCGGCGGCGGTGCACTTTCGGACGTAACGTGCCAGATTCTTGCCGATATTACGGGCAAGACCGTGGAGACGGTCAACCGTCCGCAGGATATTGGTGCTGTCGGTGCGGCGGCAATGGTAGGTATCGGACTCGGAGTTATCGAAAGTGTCAGCAAGGTTAAGGACTATGTTCCTGCCGTCAAGACCTTTAAGCCGAATACTGCCAACAGAGCTGTTTACGACAAGAATTTTGCAATATTCAAGACTCTTTACAAGAACAACAAGGATAGCTTTAAAGCATTGAACGGATGATTTTTTGAAAAAAGCAATTCTGACAATTATATCTGTTTCTGCAATTATTTTCTGCCTTGTGTCTGCGGTTTTGCCGCGGCACAAGGCGGACTTGTATAGTGCGCTCTATAAGCAGAATGTAACGATAGAAAAAGCAGATGAAAAGAAAGTTGAACTCAAAAAGGGAGACTTTTTTGTCTTTGGAAAAATTTACGGCGAGGATATAGTCTGGGAAATTGTTAATGACAGCGAAACGCCGCTCTCGTGGAGTAAGAATGCAATCTGCTTCAGAGCGTATGACGACAAATCCTCCGATTGGCTTACAAGTGATTTACGCGAATGGCTTAACAGTGAGAGCGGATTTTTGTCGGAAGAAAATTTCAGCTCAACGGACATTGTAAAGCAGAACGAAGACGGCGATACGATGTTCATTCTTTCTAAAAAACAACTGCAGTCCTTTAAGGAAAGCAAGAGAGCAAAATCACCGACCGCATCAGCAATCAGGAATGACGGGTCGAACAAATTGGTTATCCGCAAAAACTGCTGGTATTGGACGAGCTCTTCAATAGAAACAAATTCATCGAGCGTGGCGGCGGTAACGCAGTCGGGCGGATTTTATAAAACCCTTCCCGCGGATACGCTTATGGGTGTCTGCCCTGCGTTTTATCTTGAAAGCAAAGCGGTAACAATCTGCGGCGGCAACGGCACAAAAGAAAAGCCGTATGTGGTGAGATAAATTCCGATTTACCACAACAAAAAAGAAAAGAGGTGAGGCAGATGAAGTGCATCAAAAAAGAAAACTATCCGCTGATGATATTTTCTTTTGCAACGCTTGCATTTTTTGTGTTCTTCACACATTTAATTATCAAAACCGATGACGGACATTTTCTCGGAATTTTGAATGAAGAGGGCTTTGAAATTACCGACTGGCTTTCACAAAGATATCATACCGTTTCGGGGCGCACGGTCAGCGAATTCCTGATGATGAGCTTTCTTAAAATCAATCCGATTTTCTGGAAGATTTTTGCCTCGGTTTCTTTTATTTTTATTGCTTGGTTTTTGCAAAAAATCAGTTCGGTTTTTTCGGGAAATCTCACGCAATTTCAGAAAAACATTTTTTGCTGCTGTGTGCCGTTTCTCGTTTTTATCGGCGCACTCAATCCGGGAGCATTCTGGTTTGCGGGAAGCTTCACTTTTCTTTTTCCGTTCACCGCATTTTTGCTGACGGTTGCACCGCTGTCTTTTGAATATTTTGAAATAAAATACAACAAAATTTTTTTAAACACAGTTGCGGTTTTTGCCTCGCTTCTTGCCTGCTCGCAGGAGCAGACGACGGCGCTGACAATCACATTTCTGATTGTTCTTTTTATCGCAAATTCTTTCAAAAAGAAATTAAAATTCTATCACGCTCCGCCGATGTTTTTCGGCTTTGCAGGTGCGGTGTGGCTGTTCACTTCTCCCGGGATGAGGGGAAGAATAGCGATGGAGGGCGGCGCGTTTCCGCGTTTTGAGGAAATGAATATTTTTGAAAAAATCCTCTGCGGTTTTTCAAATTATTTCGGCTATTCCTTCTTTATGTCAATCATAGTTACGGGACTTTTTGCCGTGCTGATTTTCTTTGCGGTTGACTCCCTGTATGACGATAAAAGGGTCAAGGCTTTCTCGAAAATTTTTATAACATTTTTCGCTTTTGTATCCGTGGCGGTCAACGTGCTTTATATCATAATTAACAAAGCAATTCCCGACAAGGGTTTTGAGAAGCTTTTTAAAAGCGGAGAGTACGGTTTTATTAACATTTTAACGCTTTCGCTTTGCTTTTTGTTGCTCGTGGCTTTTGCTGTGATGCTTATACTGATTATAAATAAAAATAAACGTCTCGGAATGACAGCAGCACTTCTTTTTGCGGCATCGGTCGCAAGTGCGGTTGTAATGGGCTTCAGCTCGTCAATCTATGCATCGGGTCAGCGCGTGTTTTATTTTACGGATATGCTTACTCTTTTTGCAAGTGCGGTGCTTATTTCCGCGGCAAAGCACAGGTACGGCAAGACTGTTTACGGTACGGCGGTTATAATTGCATTGATTATGTTTATTTTAAATTGCTTTAACTTTGCTTTTCTTGAAATTCCGATAATGGGATAGGTTTTGTTTTAGGAGGTTGTTATGAATAAGGAACAGTTTAAAAGAAAGCTGCGCATAATGAAGCGTAAAAAATGGCCGTTTGCCCTTATTGCACTTGTGCTCGTTGTTGCAATAGCTTTGCCGATCGGACTTTCGGCAAAAATGACGGGTGACCGACTCAAGGAAAAAGCTCCTATTCCGCTTACTGATGTTATTATCAAGCAGACGGACCGCGAAAAAATTACACTCGTTGCCCACCGCGGGTATTCTTCACAAGCGCCGGAAAACACAATCCCTGCGATTCAGAAGGCGGCGGAATACGGCTTTGATTATGTCGAGATTGATGTCCGTCAGACCAAGGACGGCGTATGGGTGCTGATGCACGATGAGGATATCGGCACGGTCTGCGATAAGTCGGGTAAGGTTTCATCCTTTACATATTACGACCTTGTACCGTACAATATTGTCAAGGGTGCAAACGTGCAGGACTATCCCGAGCTTAAAATACCGACCTTTGAGCAGGCACTTAAAGCCTGTCTTGAATTTAACGTCAAGCCGATGATTGAGATTAAGGATTACACCCGTGAGGGACTTGAAAATCTTCTTAAAATTATCGACAAATACGGCTTTACAAAAACCTGCTCCGTAATCTCTTTCCACCGTGAAGCGGTTGAAATTGTGCGTGAAATCAACAGTGAAATTACGCTTTATAAGCTTGTTTCAAAGCTCAATAAGGATGAAATGGAGCTTTGCCTTGCAAATCCCGATATGGGTGTCAGCTTTAACGGTAACAACAAGGCTAATACTCCCGAAAAAATTGCCGAGCTGCAAAAGGCAGGCATACCTCTTGCTTGCTGGACGGTTGATACAAAAGAAACTATGGAAAAGTGGGTAGGCGAGGGAGTAACAACCTTCGTCACCAACCGAATATATTTCCACAACTAAAACAAAAACGCTACTCTGTCGAGTAGCGTTAATTTTTCATATTCAAATCATTTTCTGATATTTTTCTTTTGCCTTGCGAATCATTTCCATTGCTTTTTCCACATCTTGGTGCGGTGCAGAATTCTCATCCTGCTCCGCATCAAGTGGAACTGCCTGACACTCGTCCTCTGCGACCGTTTCTTCATCCTCAGCTAGGTAAATATCGGAAGAAGCAGGGGTGTCTTCACCAAACGAGTCGTATTCGGTCTTGAGCTCTGTCAGACTTGTATACAATGCAAGAACATCCTCGGATATTCTTGTAATGTCGGAAAGAAGGTCGTTGACGGTTTGCTTTGCGCTTTCGATTCTCGCGTTTGTCTGGGAGGAAATATCCTCTGCAAGAATACGTGCGCTTTCAACATAGTGGTCAGCATAGTCAACAGATTCGCGCATCAGCCTTGCGGATGCGGCGGAAATTCGGGAACTGCTCTGCGCTTCGGCAGAAAGCCTGTCGATTTCAGCATCCTTTTCGGCAACGATTGTCTCCAGCTCTGCAACAGTACGGCGGAGCTTTTCGATTTCTTCGCTCTCACCGCGCGCATCAAGAGCCTGCGCCTGCAGCTGTGCAATGCAGTTGATGACCTCGTTGCGGTCAAAGCCGCCGATTATAGCTTTTTTAAGAACAATTTCCTTTTCCAAGAAAACATCTCCTAAGATTACTCTACGTCAGAAGTACAGTTCGGGCACTTAACAGCCTTGATATCGATTTCTGAACAGCAGTACGGGCACTTCTTTGTTGTGGGCTCTGCAGCAGGCTCCTCGTTCTTTTTTACAGCCTTTTCCTGAATCTTGTTGATAACCTTGATGAAGCAGAAGATAACGAAGGACATAATGAGGAAGTTGAGAACTGCTGTTACGAAGTTACCCCACGTAACCGTTGCGGCAAACTCGCCCTCGCCGATTTTCCATACGCGCTGTGAAAAATCGATGTTACCTGTAACCATACCTACGAGGGGCATTACGATATCGTCAACCAAGGACTTAACGATTGACTGGAAAGCGCCGCCGATGATAACACCGACTGCAAGATCGATAACGTTACCTCTTAAGATAAACTTTTTGAATTCACTAAAGAAACCATTGCCTTTTTTCATTTTGGCACACCTCTCCTAATAATATTTAATTGATTTTAACATATATATGCTTTAATTTCAATATACAAAACGCAAAATTGTGTTATAAAAACGGATTTTTTGACGAAAAAGAACAATATATTGTGGCTCGGATTACTACCGTCACCCTAAACTGTAAACACCCCCGAAGCAGAAACCTTCTGCCTCGGGGGTGTTGATTTGTGAATTAGCCTACAAACTTGATTGTAAGAATCTTTTTGCCTGTGATTTCGAAGTCTACAAAGCCATCCTCTTTCATTGTAAGAGGTGCAACGTCCTTCTCCTCAAGGCTGACGAGCTTAACCTCGCTCCACTTCTTACCTGAGTATGCGGGAAGCTCGAACTCTGCACGCTGTCTTTCAACGGGTGACTGTGCCTTCTCAATCGGAGCCATACCGCCGTTGAGACGGATTGATGTATTGACAGCATTGTCTGACGGGTTGAAGATACGGACTACGTAGCCCTCGCCGTCCTCGCTGAGCTTGACTGCGCTGACGTTGAGCTTTTCGTTTTCAAGCTCAAGGAAGGAGTGAACAAGACCGTTCTTACCGTGCTGAGTCGGTGCGAACTGTGCAATACCGAAGCTGAGGTTGAAGCGCTCTGATTCGCCCCATACGTTACCCTCTTCCCAATCGCCTGCGTGAGGCATAAATGCGTAGCGGTATGTATTCTTGCCGATGCACTGTGAGCCCTTGTCAACCTTGCTGTAATCCTGCATATCTGATGTTACACAGATGCGGAGCGGGAATGCACGAAGAAGTGAAAGATAAACCGTGCCGCACTCGTCGTCGCTTGCTTCATAAGCCTTGAGACCTGTGTTGAGAAGTGCAACGCCGTGCTCACCGTCTGTCACGTCAACAAAGGAGTTCATCGGATGCTCTGTCATCGGGATTTCATCATAGAGTGAGTAGTCGAGCTTTGCAACCTGACGCTTAACAACATCGAACTGACCCTGTGCGTAAGAGTACTCTGCCTTGATATCTGTCGGGAATGCTACCTGAAGGTAGTGGTCCTCTGACCGGTTGTCGATTGTTGTTTCAACCTCAAGATACTTTGCGCCCTTGCGGAGAGTTACGATGTTGACAATCTTGCACGGATTGAGGTGCGGTGAACGTGTCTTTTCGTCCATACTGCGACCCTCGGGAAGTGCCCAGTCGATTTCAATCTTATATGAAACCTCGAGCTCACCCTCGTGGAGAAGTGTAATCTTTGCACGCTCGTTGAGAGTTGTGAACGTCTCGTCGTTCTCGGGAACGATGTGCTCCCAGGGATTGCCGATTTCGCCTGTATCCTTGAAGTAGCCGAGTCCCTCGTAGGACTTGCCGTTTACCTTGTCAAGAACGTTGTAAGTACCGTTTGAGTTGAAGGAAACGCGGAGGTACTCGTTCTCCATAACCTGTGCCTTCTTGAGCATTGTTTTCGGAGTATTTGCACGAACGTTGTAAAGCGGCTGAAGCTTGAGTGTTCTGTAACCGAAGCCGGGGATGTCCTTAACGTCAACAACAATCTTGTACTGCTGCGTATGAAGAACGTTTGCAACGTCGTTCGGGTTCTGGATAATCTGTGCAACGTGCTTGTTTGAAGCAAGAATCTGATATGTAAGTGCAGTGCCGTCAACGTCTGTGATTTTGAAGCTGTCTGCCTTCCACTCTGCGGGAAGCTCGATTGTCATCTGAACGCTCTCGCTTCTCTTGAACGGTGCGGGGTTGTAAACAACGATAGCAGCGTCGTCACGGCTGAAGCCTTCGAGTTTGATGTCGCCTGCAACGTCCATAAATGCACGCTCATAAACGCAGTTTGAAAGCTCCTTTGACTGTCTGTAACGTGAAACAACATCCTCGTAAACGATATCACGTCCGCAAGCACCGATGCTGTCGTGACCGTGGTTCTGAAGAAGATAGTTGTATGAAAGGTCGATAAAGTTCTTCTGGAACGGTGCGCCGGCGAATGCAGAGAACACTGCAAGAGGCTCGGCGTAGTTCATAAGCTGAGTTTCTGTTTTGAAGTTATCCTGCTTGATGTATGTTCTTGCAGAAAGAATCCAACCCATAACGGGGCTTACACTGCCCTTTGTGAACGGCTCGCGCATCTCGCCCTTGAGTACGGGTGAGTTTTCGTCGAACTCGTCGATGATGCCCTGCTCCATCTCCTTAAGAGTGCTGTGGAATACCTCGGCATTCGGAAGAACCTCATCAAGGTCCTTGATCATATCAACCTCACGGATGTCCGGGCAGGATGAGTCGTGACCGAGTGACCAGAAGCGGTGAGAGGTTGTCCAGTCGCCGTCCTGCTCGCGCATTGCCTGCTCTGCACGCTCCTTGATGTTTTCCTTATGATACTCAAAGAACGGATGTGTATACTGATAGTCGAGCTTCTGATTCTCGTTATCTACAAACTTGAAGATACCGTTGTTGTCGTTCCAGACCATATCACGGTTGTTTTCGTTTGACTGGTTATAGTAAACGGGACGCTGAACGATGTACCATATATTATAACGCGGACGCTTTGCAAGACGGGAAGCGTAGATGCGTGTTCCGTCGGGGCTTTCCCAATAGAACTCCGAGCGGGGAGCAGTATACTCGTTAACACCGCGGTAGAAGGAAGCGAAATGGATGTCAAAGCCTGCATAAATCTGCGGAAGCTGTGAAATCTGACCCCAGCCGAAGGGTGAATAGCCTGTCTTACTGATGCCGCCCATTTCCTTACCGATTCTGTGACCGAGGAGGAGGTTTCTGATAAGAGCCTCGCCGCCGACCGTGAACTCATCGGGAAGGCAGAACCACGGGCCAACGCCGATTTTACCCTCTGAAACGAGCTTCTTGAAAAGCTCCTTCTTCTCGGGATAAACCTCAAGATAATCCTGAACGGGCATTGTCTGTGAGTCAAGGTGGAAATGCTTGTACTCGGGATTCTTCTCGATAATGTCGATAAGCATATCGAGCATATAGCCGAGCATATACTGTGTTCTTCTTGCGGAGAAGCGCCACTCTCTGTCCCAATGGGTGTTGGATATAAAGTGACAGCTTATTTTCTTGTTGTTATCCATTTGCCAAATCTCCTTCTGTTTTTGCTTCATCCTCTGCACCGATTGTCGCAACGGATTGTGCATTTTCCTTCGGTGTCAGAGTTGTTTTGAGTCTTGTGATGCTCTCGTCGATGTCCTTCTTGTGGTCAAGGTAGGCATCAACGAGCATAAGAGCGAAAAGTGTTAATGACATTACGCTGATTACGGTTTTAGCCGAAAACTTTTTCATCAACCAATCATCCCTTTATAATTTTTAAAATATCCTCAAAGCTGTCCTCGAAATAGTTACAAACAGCCTTTGTGCCGCTTTCAACAATGTTACCGCCTGCGATACCGATTGTTGTATAGCCTGCAAGACGAACGGAGCAAGCGCCTGCGCCGCTATCCTCAATACCTACAACGTGGTTGCGGTCTGCAAAAGCCTCGCCGAGACCGACGATTGAGGTTTCGGAATAAAGCCACGGATGCGGCTTCGGAGAAAGCTCACCGAGAGTACCGACAGCACCCTTACGAAGCGGGAAGCCTGCAGAAATAATTGCATCGTAGAAATCCTTGGGGTCGCCCATACCGAGAGTCTTGAATGCGGAGAGGATTTCGGGCCATGCCTTCTCATAGAGACCTGAAGTAACAAGACCGATTTTAACGCCCATACTCTTGAGCTCGTAAAGGAAATCCTTAACGCCTACTGTCGGGGTGAAGGCACCGTCCTTGCCTCTGCCTGCCATAATCTCTTCCATCTCTCTGTGAGTGTGCTCGAAGTAGTAGTCGCGAGCCCTGTCGAGTGATGCGCCGGGGCAGTATTTATCAATACAGTACTGAAGATGCTCGGAAACGGAGTGACCTGAAACGAAGGGCATATCAGCCTCTTCAAGCTCAAACTTCGGGTTGCCGAGAAGACTTGCAATACTCATCTGAATAATCCAGATCCAAAACTCCTCGCTGCGTACCGTTGTGCCGTCAAGGTCCATAAGAACTGCCTTTACGGGCATATCAAGCTGTACGGGATGAACGGGATAGTAGGTGGGATATGCGATTGCAGATTTTACGCAAGCGAGAGTGTGTGAGCCGAAGGAAACAAACTCAACCTTCTGGTCGCCTGTTGCAAGAATGTCAACAACGCCGTTTTTACCGACGGAGAACTTGCCGTCTTCTGTTGTCTCAAGCACGTGAAAGCCGCTGTCTGCACCGATATCACCGAGATCGGGAATGTGAATTGTCTTGTCAAGTAACATAAGAAACGTCCTCTTTTTTCTAATATAGTCAATCACTTTATATTAACAAAGCGTGCAATAAATGTCAATCGGATTTCCGCAAAAAATCTGTGTTTTTTCTGCAATTTACGTTGTCATAATTTGTTGACTTTTGAGGACTTTGTAAGTATAATTGTCTTATCTGTTCTGTTTTTTCGAGATGCTCGGAAATACCGAAAAATCCAAGAATTAATTTAAGATGCGGAGAGTTGGATTATGGATAAATTACTTGATAAAAGAATACGGACGATGATAGAAGAATTAAAAGGCTTTATCACTCCTGTCCGTCTTGACGTTACAGGCTGGAAAACTCTTCCCTGTGACTATAAAAAAGATAACGTGGTGCCGTCACCTGAGCTTGAAGGCTGGCAGGACTTCGGCGTAACCGAGACCTGGGGAACAAATCCCGAGGAGCACCGCTGGTTCTATAAGCACATCGAAATTCCCGAGGAGCTTAAAGGTCAGGACGTTGAGCTCTACGTTTCTTCAACTGCACCCAACGGTCAGCAGTGGGAGCCGCAGTTCATTGCCTACCTCGACGGTAAGGAAATCCGCGGTATGGACTCTAACCACCGTTACTTGAAGCTTGACAGCAGTAAGGACGGCTATGACGTTCATATTTATGCTTACTCAAGACCCTTCGGCGAAAGAGTATATTTTTACAGTCAGCTCTGTGTTTTCAACAGAGAGATTGAAAAGCTTTACTATGACCTCAGAGTTCCCTACGAGGTTGTTGAATACCTTGACGATATGGACAAGAACCGCGGAGACATTATTCTCCGCCTTAACGAAGCACTCAATATGCTCAATTGGTGCGCACCGATGAGCGAGGAGTTCCTTGAGTCCGTCCGCAAGGCTAACGAATATATGGATAACGAATTTTACGGTAAATTCTGTAAGAAGCAGGATGTTCAGATAAGCTGTACGGGTCATACTCACATTGACGTTGCCTGGCAGTGGACACTTGATCAGACAAAGGAGAAGGTTCAGCGTACCTTCGGCAGTGTTATCGAGATGATGAAGAAATATCCCGATTACCGCTTTATGTCCAGCCAGCCGCAGCTTCTGAAATACCTCAAGGAAGAAGCTCCCGAAATGTACGAGGAGGTAAAGCGTCTCGTCAAGGAAGGCAGATTTGAGCTTGAGGGCTCAATGTGGGTCGAGGCAGACTGTAACCTTTCGAGCGGTGAGTCACTTGTCCGTCAGATTATGCACGGCAAGCGCTTCTTTAAGGAAGAGTTCGGCGTTGATAACAGGTCTGTTTGGCTTCCCGACGTTTTCGGATACAGTGCCGCAATGCCTCAGATTATGAGAAAGAGCGGTATTGACAAGTTTGTAACGTCAAAAATTGCCTGGAACGAGACTAACCGTCTTCCCTATGACACCTTCACCTGGCAGGGTATCGACGGCTCGCAGGTTTTCACATATTTCCTTACAGCAATTGAAAGAAGAAAGAATTTTGAAGGTATGTATTGGCGTTCAACCTATACGCCCGACACAACACCGTCCTACGTTCAGGGTACGTGGGACAGATACGAGCCCAAGGCACTCAACAACGAGCTTATGATGCCCTTCGGCCACGGTGACGGCGGCGGCGGACCGGCAGACAGACACATCGAATATTTCAACCGTCTCAAGCACGGCATCAACGGCTGTCCGCAGGTCAAGTGGGAAAGCACCTCAAGCTTCCTCGAAAGACTCCGTCAGAAGCTTGAAAGCAACAAGCGCCTTCCGAAATGGGTCGGTGAGCTTTACCTCGAATTCCACAGAGGTACCTACACCTCACAGGCAAAGAACAAGAAAAACAACAGAAAATCGGAGCTTCTTTATCAGAACACCGAGCTTGTAAACTCAATGGCAAGCAAGCTTCTCGGTGCGGAATATCCGCAGACAGAGCTCAACGACGGTTGGGAGTGTATTCTTCTCAATCAGTTCCACGACATCATTCCCGGCTCTTCGATCCGTTCCGTTTACGAGCGCTGTGACGAGGATTACAAGAGGATTATCGGCTCGGCAACAGAGCTTGAAAGCAAGGCTTACAAGTCACTTCTTGCCAACATCGGTACAAACGGCGGAGTTGCAGTATTCAATCAGAACTCCTTTAAGTCAAACGGATATGTAAACTACAACGGCAAGACCTACCGCGTGAACGGTATTCCTGCAAAGGGTTATAAGGTTGTTGATTTTTCGGATGCTGATCCTGTCGTTTACGTCCAGGAGGATAAGTATCTCGAAACAAGCAACTACATCGTTGAATTCAACGATGAATATGTAATTACACGTCTCTACGATAAGATTAACGAGCGTGAGGTTCTCCGCGAGGGCGGCAGAGCAAACTATATCGAGGCATTTGAGGATTATCCCTACGAATATGACGCTTGGGAAATCTCAAAGTATTACACCGAAAAGAAATATGAGATTAACGACGTAAGTGACGTTAAATTCATTTATGAGGGCGCACGCTTCGGTTACGAAATTACAAGAAAATTCTATAATTCGGTTATTAAGCAGACGATTTATTTCTACGACGGCTCTAACAGAATTGACTTTGATACCTATGCCGATTGGCATCAGGAGCATCTCTTCCTCAAGGCTGCATTTGACGTTGACGTCAACTCCGATAAGGCAACGTATGAAATTCAGTTCGGCTCCGTTGAGCGTCCTGTTCATAAGAACACAAGCTGGGAGTCGGCGAAATTTGAGGTATGTGCTCATAAGTACATTGATTATGCGGATTACGGCTACGGCGTGTCTCTTCTTAATGACTGTAAGTACGGTCACAACATTGAAAACGGAACAATGAAGCTTTCATTGTTCAAGTGCCCGACATATCCCGATCCCAAGGCCGATAAGGGTGAGCACATCTTTACATATTCACTCTTCCCGCACGCAGGAAACTACCGTGAAAGCGGCACGGTACAGCTTGCTTATGAGCTCAACTGTCCGCTCAAGGCTTTTGAAATCGGCAAGCAGGAGGGCTCTCTTCCCGAGGAATACTCATTCCTTACCTGCAACAGCGATAACTTCATCGTTGAAACTGTCAAGAAGGCAGAGGCAGACGATGCTCTCGTTGTCCGTGGCTACGAGGCTTATAACAAGCGCACTAATGTTAAGCTTGACTTCGGCTTTGATATCACAAAGGCTTACGTTTGTGACCTGCTCGAAAACAATCTCGAAGAGCTTGAGGTTAAAAACAACAGCGTAGAATTTACCGCAAAGCCGTTTGAAATTATCACAATCAAAGCATACTGATTATAAGGTGACGGAAATTGAAAAGAACAGCTATCATACTGTTTGCTCTTGCCGTTGTATTAGGCTCAACGCTGACCGCGCACGCAGGAGACATTGATTTAGCAAAGTGGAATGACGAAAGTGCGCTTTACACTGTTTTTGACGGCGAGGACGGCTACTCGAATTCCGCGGTGGTTATGGCATTTCTCAGGACAGCCTATGACCGCCCGTCCAATCGGATAAGGATGCTTTTCAGTCTCGAGCTTGATTCCTTTACAGATGAGAGCAAATCGGGAGTAAGGCTGAATGTCAACGGCGGCGAGGATGTTGTTCTGCACGCAGACGGCACTGCCGAGTATAATGAAGAAGAGTATTTTGCCGTGATGATAACCGATTTTGACCCGAGGACGAAAACTCTTTACCTCGAGGTCACTCTCGGTATAAAGAAGGGTATTCCCGACAAATTAGTTCTTAATTTCAATTTCTATGATACCGAAGGGCTTGCATCCAACACATACAGCGTTGATATTTCTGAGACGGACGAACAGCCGGAGTCTTCAGAAAATGCAACCCGACAGACAAAGAAAAACAATACATCCGACAAGAAGGAGCCAGTTGTTCAGAAAACGCAGGCTTCTTCACAGGAAAAATCAACACAGGCGAAAGCTTCAACTTCCGCCACACAACCGCACAATCCGGGCGGTCAGGTTATCAATATTACTGCCAAGGACCGTGCATTTGCCGTTGTTGCGGTCATTGTTACGGTAACGCTCGTCAGTATGGGCGGATTTTATCTGATACGGCGTCGAAATGATCCGAAAAACGGAGGCTGATATTATGAAAAAATACGGTTTGCTCGGTCGGAGACTTCTTCACAGTCTTTCTCCCGAAATTCACAGAGAGCTCGGCAACTTCAGCTATGAGCTTTTTCAGGTTGAGCCCGAAGACCTCGAGGCGTTTATCACGAAGAAGGATTTTGCGGGTCTGAGCATCGTTTTTCCGTACAAAAAAGAGGTCGTAAAGTATTGCGATATCCTTACCGATACTGCAAGAAAGCTCGACTGCGTTGATACAATCACCGTTGACGAAGAGGGCAGACTTATCGGCGATAACTGCGAATATGACGGCTTCCGCCATATGATTACCAAGTGCGGTATTGACGTAAAGGGCAAAAAGGTTCTGCTTCTCGGCAAAAACGCTTCCGTTATCCGTTGCGCTATTGAGGATATGGGCGCAAGGGAAATTGTTGACGTTACGGTTGACGGTAAAGTGAATTTCGAAAACATCTATGAGCATGAGGATGCCGAGGTTCTTGTCAATACAACGCAGACGGGTATGTATCCCAATAACGGCGACAAAATTGTTGACGTCAAGCGTTTTCCGAAAATCGGCGGTGTTCTTGAGGTAATTTATAACCCGAGAAGAACAAAGCTTATCTGCGATGCAGAGGATCTTGAAATTCCGAACTCCGACGGACTTTCAATGCTTGTTGCACGCGAATATATGGCGGAGATCCGCTTCGGCAGAATTGAACCCGACGAGGAGCTTTTCAAGGCTACCTACAAAACAATGAGCGACCGCAGAAAGAACATCATTTTTGTCGGCTTGCCCGGCTGCGGAAAGACAACGATTGCAAAGGTTGTTGCCGCAAAGCTCGGCAGACCGTGCATTGACGTTGATAGACTTATAGAAATGAAGGCAGGTATCCCCGTTTCCGCAATTTTCACCGCTTACGGCGAAAAGTATTACCGCGAGCTTGAAACGGAGACTCTCCGCAAAATCACTCGCAACGGCGGTCAGGTTATTTCAACGGACAGCGGTGCGGTTATGAGCCTTGAAAACCAATATTATTTAAGGCAGAACGGCTATATCGTATGGCTTTCTCGCGACCTTTCCGACCTTAAGCTCAACGGTGTTTATCTTGCAAGAAACCGCGAAGCTCTCGAGCGTATCCACGCCGAGCGTTCCCCGATTTATAAATTCCTTGCCGACATCAACGTTGAGGTGACGGATAATGCGGAAAAAACCGTTTTTGAAATCATCAAGAAAATGAACATCAAGCAGAACCCGAGTGTTTACTAAAAAGAAAGAAGATTAATAATGGATAAGCTTGTTTCAATAATTATCCCCACACATAAAAGAGAGGTTGAGTGCCTTGCAAATGCTGTCAATTCCGCACTCAACCAGACATATAAAAACATAGAGCTTGTCATCGTTGACGATAGCCCGTCAGATTATGAAAAGCGCGCCGAGGTAAAGGCTTATGCCGAGAGTATTGAGCACGATAAAGTAATTTATCTTCAAAACGAAAAAAATCTCGGAGGCTCACTTACACGTAACAGAGGCATCGACGCTTCGACGGGTGATTACATCGCTTTCCTTGACGATGATGACGAATATACTCCCGATAAAATCGAAAAGCAGCTTCGCTTTATGCTCGAAAATGACTGCGATATGACCTTTTCAAATACGGTTATGTGCAAGAACGGCAAGCCCGTTGAGGTCAGAGATTTTAAGGATATCCCTGCGTTTGATAACGAGTCGCTTCTTCACTATCATTTGCTTTACCACCTGACGGGCACATCTACGTATATGTTCAAGGCGGAAAAGCTTCGAGAAATCGGCGGCTTTGACAACGCGCTCTGCGGTCAGGAGTTTATACTGATGCTCAAAGCGATTGAGGCCGGTCTTAAAATCCGATATATGGATGTCAATGACGTGCTTCATACAATCAGCGCGGAGGGAAGTATCTCCTTCAGCAGGAACAAAATTCAGGGCGAAAAGAATCTTTACGAAATCAAGACACGTTTCTTTCCGAGGCTTTCAAAGAAGGAGATTAAGTATATCAATTTCCGCTACCATGCGATTATGGCAATCGCTTACAAAAGAAATTCGATGTACGGCAAAATGGTCGGCGAGGGAATAACCGCCGTCGCCACTGCACCGACAGTTTTCATCGACGAATGTCTTTCCCTCGCAAAAAATATGCTCGAACAGAGGAAAAAATAAAAAACGAAATCCTGCTCAAATACGAGCAGGATTTTTTAATGCTTTAAGGTGTTCTTTTTGCTTGTCCGTTATCCTATAGCTTTCGACTGCCTTCTGAATCGCCTTGTTGTGTGTCCAATCGTCGAGGGCTTTACTCTCGATAAACGGGAGAACGGCTTCATACTGAAACGCTAATGCTGTTGCAAAGTACCACGCCTGCATCATTTTTACGTAATATTCGTCCGACCTGATTTCGGTAACACTCTGAGGAAATTTAATATCAAAGTCCTCATCGAGAAAATGTATCATCAGCATTTCAATGCCGAAGCGCACGGTATACGGCTCGTCACTCTGCATCCATCTTTCAATTTCGGGCAAGAGTTTTTCTTTGTTTTTTGCAAAAATCTTCGGTCGCATCATATCGCAGGTTGCCCAGTTATCAACAAAGGGCAGAAATTTATTCAGCCTCGCGATAAGTAAAGCAAAATCCTTGATTTCACAAAGCAGAAACGCGTGCAGATTGTTCTCTTCATAGTATTTATGGGGCAGGGTGCCGAGAAAAGCCTCCGCCATATCCGTTTTCGCAAACTCTTTTGCAAATTTTCTAAGCTTGGGTGTGCGGACACCGATAACAAGCTCCTTGTCTATGGTCGGCATCAGCTTTGAATGAAAATCTCTGTACTTTAAATCCTGCAAGGCGAAAAGTCTGCCGCGGACATATTTTTCCGTGTCGGTCATATCAGCTTTTCCCATTCTTTTTCTTTAAAGCCCGTTGTGATTCCTTTTTCCGTAATGAGAATCGGTCGCTTGACGAGCATACCGTCGCTTGCGAGAAGCTTTAGCTGCTCGTCCTCACTCATTATCGGCAGCTTATCCTTGAGCTGAAGCGATTTGTATAAAAGTCCGCTCGTGTTAAAAAATCTTTTGAGCGGCAGACCGCTTTTTTCGTACCATTCCTTCAATTCATCATAGGACGGATTTTCATCCTTTATGTGTCTTGTTTCAATCTCGACAGACTTATCGTCAAGCCATTTTTTCGCCTTCTGACAGGTGGTGCATTTCGGATACCATATCAATAACATCGCAATCTCTCCTTTTCATTATATATAGTATCATTTTTTCTCGTAAACCGCAAATAATTTTTATTGAATGTTCTTTTCTTTTGTGTTAGAATAAATCCGACTTCATAAAGAGCTTTTTTGAGGTGTATTATGTTAAAAAAATTGGATTGGAAAACCGTTTTTAAAATCGGTGTCGGTGTTATTGCCGTTTACCTCGCAATACATTATTGGCCTAATATCTCGGGTATTCTCGGTACGGTTCTTTCTGCCGCTTTGCCGATAATTATCGGTGCTGCGGTGGCGTATCCGCTGAATATACTGATGTCTTTTTACGAAAGACACTATTTCCCGAAATCGCAGAAGCCTGCCGTTATCAAAAGCCGCAAGGCTGTCAGCCTCGTCGGCGCGGTTATCACTGTTCTCGGTATTATTTCTTTGGTTATCGGTCTTATTGCGCCGCAGCTCGTTGCCTGCATACAGATGCTTGTCAACGAAATTCCCGGTGCTATGGATTACGTTGTTTCCAAGCTCAAGGAGAATGAATTTATTTCCAAAAATCTTATTGATTCACTTGCTTCTGTTGATTGGAAATCGCGCATAACCGATATTATGCAGACTGTCACAAGCGGTATCGGCGACGTTGCGGGAGTTGCGGTGAGCGCAGTTTCCTCCGTATTCTCCGGCGTGTTCAACATTGTCCTCGGCGTAATCTTTGCACTCTATATCCTTATTGATAAAAAGCGCCTCGGCAGACAGTTCAATAAGGTTTCGGTAAAATATATCCCCGCGCGCATCCTCGGAAAAATCACTCATATCATTGATGTCCTTAACGATTGCTTCCACCGCTTTATTGTCGGTCAGTGCACGGAGGCGGTTATCCTCGGTGTGCTGTGTATTATCGGAATGGCGATTCTGCGTATTCCTTACGCTCTGATGATAGGCACTCTTATGGGCTTTACCGCGCTTATTCCTATCGTCGGCGGACTTATCGGTGCAGGCGTCGGCGCATTCCTCATTCTTATGGAATCGCCCGTTAAGGCTTTGATTTTTCTCGTTTTTGTTATCATCCTTCAGCAGGTCGAGGGCAACCTCATTTACCCGAAGGTTGTCGGCTCTTCAATCGGACTTCCGGGACTCTGGGTGCTTGCGGCAGTTACTGTCGGCGGCGGTGTTTTCGGTATTTTCGGTATGCTCATCGGCGTGCCCGTTGTTGCAACTGTTTACCGACTTGTGCGTGAGGATGTAACACACGAAAAAGAAACTCTCTTCGTAGGAAATGTTGAAGCATCCGATGCGGATGACAGTGAGGTGTAATTTTGGAAAGTAAAGGTAAAAAAATATTTCAGCTCTTTCTTGTTTTTCTGAAAATCGGAGCATTCACCTTCGGCGGTGGCTACGCAATGATTCCGATTATTCAGAAGGAAATTGTTGAAAACAAAAAGTGGATTACGGACGACGATATTCTCGAAATTATTGCGATTGCGGAATCTACACCCGGCCCGATTGCAATCAATTCCGCAACCTTCGTCGGCTACCGTGTAGCAGGCTTTTTCGGTGCAATGTTTGCAACGCTCGGTGTTGTTCTGCCGTCCTTTGTCATCATTCTTTTAATTTCGTTTGTTTTAAGAGAGTTTCAGGATATTCCTGCCGTTCAGTATGCCTTCAACGGCATCCGCGCAGGTGTTCTTGCACTTCTTATCAAGGCTCTTGTCTCAATGTATAAAAAAGCTCCGAAGGGACTTGTCAGCTACATTGTTATGGGCGCATCGTTCGTGATTACCGCATTCTTCGATATCAACGTGCTTTTCGTTATCATCGGCTGTGCGGTGTTCGGTCTCGTTACTTCTCTTATCGCCGAAAGGAGGAGTAAGAAATGAACATCTTTCTTGACCTTTTTCTCACGTTTTTCAAAATAGGTGCGTTTACCTTCGGCGGCGGATACGCTATGCTTCCTCTTATGCAGGAGGAGGTACTTGCGCACAAGTGGATGCCGCTTGAGGATGTTGTTAATTTTATCGCTGTCAGCGAAAGCACGCCCGGCCCGTTCGCAATCAATATGGCAACATACGTCGGCTCGGAGGTCGGCGGTGCGTTCGGTCTTGCAGGCAGTATTTTCGGCTCGTTCTGTGCAACGTTCGGAGTAGTTCTTCCTTCGTTCATCGTTATTCTTATTGTTGCAAAGTGCTTCGAGCGCTTTAAGAACAGCAAGGTCGTCAAGGGCTGTATGACAGGACTCAAGCCTGCGGTTGTCGGACTTATCGGCTCGGCAATCATATCCGTTCTGCTCACCGTTTTTATTCCGAACGGATTTTCGATGGCTGTCTTTACGGACGCTTCGTTCTATGTTGCGCTTGCAACCTTTGCGATATGCACCGTAATGGCATTCAAAAAAGTTCATCCGATTATTATAATCGTCCTTGCCGCAGTACTCGGTATTGCAGCGGGGTATGTGTTATAAAATTAAGACACTTTCGGCAACCGAAAGTGTCTTTTTGTAATTATAAAGCGGATTTATGGTATAAAAATTAGTCCCGATACTGTAAAATAGCAAATATTCGCTGAAAATTCAGCAAAAATCCGCCTTAACACTTGCCATAAATTTCCGTCAATGTTAAAATATTTAAAATTCAAAAGAGGAGAGATTTATATGATTTCATTTGTCATTGAAAGCCTTGACGATGAAACGGACAAACAGATTATTACTGATATTTATGAACAGTATGCGCCTTGGATGCGAAGCCGCGCTTACACCCTGACAGGTGATTATGAGGTCAGCTATGACCTGGTACACGATTGCATAATCAGTCTGATAAAGCATGTTGATACTATCCGTAATCTGAACGACCGACAGCTGAGGTCATATATTGCAACCACCGTTAACCACACCGCAATAAATTATATGAAGCATTCTTCACGGACCTGTCTTGTTACGGAAAATGAGGAGTGTTTTTTTGATGAAATACCCGGCAGGGAAAATGTTGAAGAAGCCGTTGAAAAGAAGCTGAATATCGAAACTGTGAGGGAGAATATGAACGGACTTCCCTCGAGGGACAGAGAGCTGATTATAATGAAATATAATCACGAGCTGAGTGACGCGGAGATTTCGGAAATAATCGGCATCAAGGAAAACAGCGTAAGAATGACCGTTCGCCGAAGCGTTGAGAGGCTGGGCAAAAAGGTAGAAAGAGGTACTAAAAAATGACAGAGTATAACAAGCGGATTCTGAAGATTGTCACGGACGATATTATCGACGAGAATGATGAGCTGTTTTTGAAAGAAATCGAAGCGGCATCCGCCGACCCTCGATTTGCGAACACCAAGGAGAGCGACGAGAAAATGAAGAAGGCGCTCGATGAAGCTTTTGCGGTGAAAAAACCGCGCAGTAAAGCACTCCTGCGTGCCGCATCCGTTTTCCTCGCCCTGCTTGTCGGACTTTCCGTTATGACACTGACGGTCAAAGGCTTCCGCGAAAAGCTGTGGGAGGTTTTGTCAAATATCGGTAACCCGTCGTATTCGTTTATGCTCGCTTCTGAAAATGAAAACGAAAACAAGCTTTTGGAATACGAAGGACAGTACATACCCACCTGGATTCCCGAGGGCTATGAGGTGGTTGAGGTGGATAATGATGTTTACTTTAAAACAATCAAGCTTGAAAATGATTCAGGTAATATCATTTCATTTACAGAACATATAAGGGACAGCGAAAAGAAATTTAATATCAATAAGGAAGACTATGATAGCTATGAAACACAGGTTATCAAAGGAAAAGATGTTGTGATAGCAATAAAAGATGGTGTTAAGCGTCTTGTTGTAAATGAAACTGATGCGATAATTCATATAATTTTCAATGACGAAACTGTTGATTATATCGGATTCGTTACGCATATTGAGAAAAAATAGTGTTACAAAATCCTTTTTCGGTTGTTTAATATAACAATATTATTGAAAAAGGAGGATGAGGACGTTGAAAAAGATTCTGGCTTTATCTCTGTCGGTTATTATGATGTTTTCCTGCTGTGTTTTTGTTTCGGCAGAAACCAACACGGAAACGTTTGAACTGCCTGATCAATCTAGTGTAACTCCGCGGTATACACATCTTGATTCGGTGAGCGCAGGTATTTCAGAAGAAGGATTAGGCTTTGTTCTGTGTGAATCTACATATAGCTGTATGTATGAAAATTATACGTTTGTTCTGACCTGCACGCTTCAGCGCACGGACGGCAGCGCTGCGGGCTGGCAGACCTACAAAACGGCAACCGAGACCTTTACCGATTTGGGAACAAACGGTATGTCAAAGCTCTGGTTTGCTCCTGCAGGCTACGCGTACAGAACACATACAACGATTGTGATTAAGAATTCGCGTACAAGCAAGGTTGTCGAAACCGCAACCTGTGCAAGTCCTGTTATTTACAAATAACGGACACAAATTAAAAACAGCGGTGCTCTGCACTGCAGAGTGCCGCAAAATTCCTCAAAGAAGGTGTCGAAATGACAGACGACAAAGAGCAATGTGTCGCGGAGACACTTGAAAAAGAAAAGGCTTTGATCAAGAAGCTCCGTTCCCTGCCTGAAAACATTAGACAGGAGATTGTTGCCGCAATTATGAACGCAAAAATCGCCGACTTTGAAGAAGCCTGATTTTTGCTGAATAAAAATAAAGACCTTCCGTTTCGCGCGGAAGGTCTGATTTTTATTTGTCTTGACTTTTTGTCGCTTTTGGTTGATAATACTTGTGTAGCATTACCTGTACGGTAGGCGGTTACACTCTTTGCCCTCGCAAGGGGGTGTTTTTATGCAATACGTTACATACGAAAATTTATTATCCTTTTCGTTGGTAATTATCGGTATAGTAAGTATTTTTATTACTGTTCTTGAGCATAAAAAGAAATAACCGCCCCATGTCTGCAAACTTGAGCGGCTATTCTTTAGCTTTTCACTTTTGAGGGCGTAACCGTCTACAAGGTAGTGCTACACCTTTCATCTATATTATACAGCAATATTTATTTTTGTCAAGTAACGTATGCCGTCTTCGGACGGCATACGTTTTTTACTTATCAAAGCTCGGGTTGAACGCATAGAAGTTTTTGCAATCCATTCTGTCTGTCGCAAGGCGGAGACCTTCGCCGAAGCGCTGGAAGTGGACGATTTCTCTTTCGCGAAGGAATTTGATCGGCTCGCGCACGTCGGGGTCGTCTACAAGACGGAGAATGTTGTCGTAAGTAGTACGCGCCTTCTGCTCTGCGCCCATATCCTCCGAAAGGTCGGTGATAAGGTCGCCCTTCGACTGCATGCTTGCCGCTGTCCACGGGAAACCGCTTGCCGCTGTCGGGTAAACGCCCGCAGTATGGTCAACAAAATAGGTGTCAAATCCGCTGCGCTTGATTTCCTCGGGCGAGAGATTTCTTGTCAATTGGTAAATAATCGCACCGATCATTTCAAGGTGGCCGAGCTCCTCCGTACCGATATCCGTCAGAAGACCCTTGAGCTCGGGATACGGCATCGAATAACGCTGACTGAGATAACGAAGCGAAGCGCCGAGCTCTCCGTCAGGTCCGCCGTACTGCGAGATGATTATCTGCGCATATTTAGGATTGGGGTTGGCGATTTTCACGGGATACTGTAATTTCTTTTCATAAACAAACATCAGCAGCTACCTCCTAAATCCCACGGCCACGGATTTTTAAGCCACATTGCGCCGGGGTCGCAGTCCGAGTAAAGAGGGCCGTACTGCTCCTCGTATTCACAGACAAGCTTTTCGTTTTTCTCTTCGTACTTTTTGTAGAGTGAAAGTGCGGCGAGGTCGTCGGGGTGGGTGTCGAGATAAAGATGAAGCTCCCACATCGCGAACTGAACGGCATCGAGCTTTTGTAAAAGCATTGCTCTTGTCATCTGTTACCACTTCCGAGGAAGGGCTTGTTGAGAATGGGGAACAGAGTTCCGCACCTGAGCGCCTGCATTTCATCATAGGTTGTAAAATCCGTCTGGAACGGCACGTAAGCCGTTGCAACCTGCGGACATTCGGGAAGAGCCGTAATCTTGCCCGAATAGCTTTCCGCAAAATGCGGTTTATGATAACCCATCGGTTTAACGTGATGGGAATATGAAGGGTTATTCAAGTCAAACTAACTCCTTTTCAGATTTTTGGCATACGCCTAATACATTCTATGCACGGGAGGAGTTAGTGTTATTTTTTTATTGGCTTTAGTATAGCATAGCCTCCTTCAGGCAAGGAGTGCAAAGCACGAATCACAGTTCACCGCGTAGGGACGGGCGTCCCCGACCGTCATTTAAATCTAGATATATTTTACAGCGGCAGCAAGCCACCGCCCTACCGTGTGAGTTTCATTTGAGGCGGTAGGGGCAGATATCATCTGCCCGTTATTTTTCGGTGAATCTTCGGCACGTTGGAAAGCGCCGTGCCCTACGAAAACAATCAGATTTTGTTGAATAAATTGGGAGTTTGTTGATATCTTTTTAAACTTGAAACAAGCTAAAGACAAGCAGCCTTCCCTGAAAGGGAAGGTGCCCGACAGGGCGGATGGGTGGAGCGTCAGCGACCAAAAAGTTCTTTGACTATTGACTAATTTTTTCTCGTTGCTTCGCAACACCCCTTTGTCGCTACGCGACATTTCCCCTTTCAGGGAAAACTGCTCAAGGCTAGCAACAACAAAAAAATATCCCGACAATTTGGGAGTTTGCGGGAGGCTTTAATGTTTGCTGTTTCCTAGCCCTCCTTGAGTAAAGGAGGGTGGCACGGCGTAAGCCGTGACGGGAGGATTGTTTTTTAACAATCCCTCAGTCTTTTGCTTTGCAAAATCCAGCTCCCTTTACACAAGGGAGCCGGCTCTGTCCGAGCAGAATCTGACTTTAAAACATCCCGACAAATTAAAAATTGCAAACCTCGGCAGGGAATGAAATATTTACCCTCATACAACTTTCGTAACAACCTCTTGATTTTTATATATAATTATAGTATAATACATTGAACTTAAATGCGATTATCGGGAGAAGTAACTCTTGTTCGGCACAGCAGAGAATGAAGCATTACGGTGAAAGCTTCTTGTTCCGTCTTTTGTGAAATGCACCCGCCAGCACGCAGGGGGAAAGGCACGCGCCGAGTATCTCTGTGCGGAAGCCGCCGTTACAGGGCTAAAAAGTAATAAGTCGGAGTGGAACCGCGGAACACCGCCTCCGTCGCCATTGGCGATGGGGCTTTTTTATTTAGTGTTCAAGTGTTGTCGCCCTTAGTTTCGACAGCTTTTGAAAGTGAGTGATGTTATGTTTGAAAGAATGAGAGAGGATATCAGATGTGTCCTCGACCGCGACCCTGCCGCACATTCGGCAATCGAGGTTATGTTTCTTTATCCCGGCTTCAAGGCTATACGAAGCCACAGAAAAGCACATTGGTTTTACAAAAAGAAGATGTTTTTTATCGCTCGTATGATTTCGCAGATTAACGTTAAACGAACGGGTATCGAGATTCATCCCGGTGCACAGATAGGCAGACGTTTTTTTATCGACCACGGCACGGGAATAGTTATCGGCGAAACTACGGTTATCGGTGATGACGTTACGATTTATCAGGGAGTAACCCTCGGCGGTACGGGTAAGGATACAGGTAAGCGACATCCGACAATCGGCAACAACGTGCTTATCGGTGCTGGCTCAAAGGTGCTCGGCCCCGTTACCGTAGGCGACAATACAAATATAGCCGCAGGTGCGGTTGTTCTTGATAAAATTCCCGACAATTCAACAGCCGTCGGCGTACCTGCAAGAGTTGTGCGCCGCAACGGAAAGCGCGTTCAGGATCTTGACCAGATTCATATTCCTGACCCGATTTCGCAGGAGCTTTGCAAATTAAGAGCAGAAATAGATAAACTAAAGAAAAAGATGGAGGAACAAAATAATGAAAGTATTTAACACTCTGACACGACAGAAGGAAGAGCTTAAGACAGTTGAAGAGGGCAAGGTGAAAATCTACGCCTGCGGTCCTACGGTTTATAATTTTATTCACATCGGTAACGCAAGACCGCTTTGCGTTTTTGATGTGCTCCGCCGTTTCCTTGAGTATACAGGCTACGATGTCCGTTTTGTTCAGAACTTTACAGATATTGATGACAAAATCATCAAGCGCGCAAACGAAGAGGGTATCACCTATAAGGAAGTCAGCGAAAAATATATCGAGGAATTCTGGAAGGACGTCAAGGGTATGAACATCCGCGAGGCCACCGTTCACCCGAAGGCTACTGAAAACATCGACGAGATTATCAGCATCGTTTCGTCCCTTATCGAAAAGGGCTATGCTTACGCTGTTGACGGAGATGTTTATTTCAGCCCCAAGAAGTTTGACGAATACGGCAAGCTTTCGCATCAGCCTCTTGAGGACCTTGAGGCAGGCGCAAGAATTATGGTCGGCGAGGTAAAAAAGGAGCCGATGGATTTCGCTCTCTGGAAGAGTGCAAAGCCGGGCGAGCCCTATTGGGAATCTCCGTGGGGTCACGGCAGACCGGGCTGGCATATTGAATGTTCCGCTATGGTAAGACGCTACCTCGGCGAGACAATCGACATCCATTGCGGCGGTCAGGATCTTATCTTCCCGCACCACGAAAATGAAATTGCACAGAGCGAGTGCTGCAACGGTGCGCCCTTTGCAAACTATTGGATGCATAACGGCTACATCAACGTTGATAATGTTAAGATGTCGAAGTCACTCGGCAACTTTTTCACTGTCCGCGACGTTGCAGAGGCTTACGGCTATGAGCCTATCCGCTATCTTATGATTTCTTCACATTACAGAAGCCCCATCAATTACAGCACAGATGTTATCGAGCAGTGCAAGGCTTCTCTCACAAGACTCTACACCTGCCGCGACAACCTTGATTTCGCACTCAAGAATGCGGCTGAAGGTGAGGTAAGCGAAGAGATCGCGGCAATGCTTGAAAAGCGCCGTCAGCAGTTTATCGATGCAATGAATGACGACCTTAATACAGCGGACGGTATTTCCGCAGTGTTTGAGCTTGTCCGTGATATTAATACGAATGTTATCACGGATGCTCCCGTCAAAGGCAACTGCGAGGCTGCGGCAAAGCTCTTTGACGAATTGACTGACGTGCTCGGCCTTGTTTATAACCGAAAGGCCGACGACCTTGACAACGAGGTCGAGGCACTTATCGCACAGCGTACTCAGGCGAGAAAGGATAAGAATTGGGCAGAGGCAGACAGAATCCGTGACGAGCTCAAAGCAATGGGTATTGTTCTTGAGGATACCGCACAGGGTGTCAAGTGGCACAGAGAATAATCGAAAAAATGTAATCAACCCGAGAGGCGAATGCTTCTCGGGTTTAACATTCTACGGAATCTATATATAGAAGAACAAATCAAAAAGAGAAAATAAAACAAGATATAGTATACAAACCGGAGGAAAATGCCAATATGAGCACAGAACACGCGGGAGAGTTGAAGAAGAGTAAAAAAAGGGATAAAAAAGATTAAAAAAAGTGTTGACAATGGGGAAGGTGTT